>JAIXKK010000043.1:0-127114 GCA_026954325.1 Bryobacterales bacterium
TGGGAGATGCCTGAATGGTTCCGTTCGTCGCAGAGGTGGTCAACAGATAGGCGGTTTGGAAAGAAGCCGTATAGGTGGCGGCGGAGGCCGGCACCGTGATGGTGTGTGATAAAGCGCCTGCGTCGCTCCAGCCGGTAAAGGTGTAGCGCGTGCCGCCCGAGCCTTGCGGCGACGTGGCGCCGATGGTATGGCTCGATCCTGGCGTCCATTGGAAGGACTGCGGCGAACTGGCATAGGAAGTCCCGTCCACGGTGATGCCGAGCCCCGCCGGGCTGGTTGTGATGGTGATGGGCTGGAGGGGCTGGGTGATCAAAATCGTGTTTCCCGTGGCTGTTACTGGCGTAATTCCCTGTCCGTTCGCATCCGAGGCAACTCCGGAGGACATGGTAATCGCTGTCGAAGTGCTGGCAGTGGAAGGGGAAAGAGTCACCGCAACCGTAGCCACCACTCCATTGGCCATGGTGGTTGTATTGAATCCGAACACCAGGCAATTCAGCGACCCCGACACAGGGTTGCAGGTGACGGATTTACCGGCGGCCGTCGCCACTGCGCCCGCGCTTACGGTGATGGAAGAGACATCGGCCGCGGAATAGCCCATGGTCCACTGCAGGGACGCGGGTTGAGTCGAACTGCTGGCGAGGGTGACGTTGAGATTGACCGTGGATCCCGGGGTTCCGCTACCGGAGGAAAGAGCTAGGGTCACGCCTTGCGCGAAGGCGGAGTTGCCCAGGGGAACGAACAGAAGTGATGCGATTGCCGGGATAAGAACGCGACGTAAAAAGGTGCACATAGCTTTGGGGAGAAATTGCATCTCACATATAGGAAAGTGGTGCTAGTACGGAAAGACTATCGGCTAAACTTTGTATCCCCTCCAGGGGTGGGGGTTCGCACACTGCAACCTCAGAAGTGTGAAGCTTCTTACATTCGTATTTCAGCCTGCGTAGCGCCCGGGGAAAAACACTCGTAGACTAGGACAAAAATCACGCTAAGGCGTCAATAATGCCCGGATGAGGAACACCGCCATCTGCCCGCGCGTGGTGGGCGCGTCGGGACAGTACTCATTGACAGTGCATCCGGAAGTAATTCCTAACTGCTTCATCTTCTGCACATACGGGAAGAATCCGCTCGCCGGCGGCACATCCTGGAAGGCCGCGATGGCGGCCGGATAGGGGAACGTCTGCCCCGCCGTGATGCCGAAGCGCGCGCGGATCATGAACGCCGCCATCTGCCCGCGCATCACCGCGTCATCCGGACAGTACAGGGTGGCCGAGCAGCCGTTGGTGATCCCCAGATCGCGCATCTTCTGGATGTAGCGGAAGAACAGGTTCGACGCCGGCACATCGGTGAAGTACGGCGTCTGGGTGTAGGTGAAGTTCTCTCCCGCCAGGGAACGGATGATGAAGGCCGCCATCTGCCCGCGCGTGGTGGAGTCATTAGGGCAGTATGCCGTGGTGGTGCACCCCGTGGTGATGCCGTAGAGCTTCATCAGGCCGATGTAGTCGATGAAAATGTTGTCCAGCAGAACATCGCTGAAGATTTGTGAGCGGTTCCCGCTGTTTTGCACCAGTTGGGCCGCGATTCCGCCGACGCTCAGCGTGCCCGTCCGCGTGTTCACCCCCCCGTTGCCAGCCGCCGTCAATTGCGCCGTGCCCGCGCCGTTGCCGCTGGCCGCCGAGTTCAGGCTCAGCCAGTTCGGCGCCACCGACGACGACCATTCACATCCCTGCGGCGCGCTCACGTTCAGGCTCAACGGGCCGCCCCCCGCCGGCGCCGTGCCCGCCGCCGGTAACGCGATCCCCGGCAGACATCCCGTCCCCGCCTGACCCACCACCACCGATTGCCCGGCAATGGTCAGCACCCCGCTGCGCAGGTTCGTCGACGGGTTCGCCGCCAGCAGGAACCGCGCAATCCCGTTCCCCATCCCCGACGCCCCCGCGCTCACCGTCAGCCACGGCGCATTGCTCGAAGCCGTCCAAGCGCACCCCTCCGCCGCCGTCACGTTGACAAACCCGATATCCCCTTCACTCATCCCCGCAAAGCTCGTCCGCGACAGCGTGTAGCTGCAACTGCTCAGCGCCACGAATCCGGCGCTTACCGCTTGCGGACCGTTCATCACCAGGCTCGCCGGGTTCGTCCCCCCGCTGAGCCCTCCCGACCAGGAGCCGAACTGATAGCCGCTCGCCGGACTCGGCGTCAACTGCACCACGGTCCCGCCGGCGTAATAGCCATCGGGGGAGGCGGGAGTGACCACAACCGCGCCCGTGTTGGTGGGCGTCACCGCGGTGGTCAGCAGATAGGAGGTCTGGAAGGAAGCGGTGTAGGTGGCGGCGGAAGCGGGAGCGGTGATGGCGTGGGTCTGAGCGCCGCCGTCGTTCCAGCCGGCAAAGCTGTAGCGTGTACCGGCGGAAGACTGTGGCGTGAGGACGCTGATAGTGTGCGAAGTGCCGGCCGTCCACTGGAAGGATTGGGGCGAGGAAGCATAGGAAGCGCCGTCGACGATGACACCCAATCCGGCTGGCGAGGTGTTCACGGTGACTGATTGCGCGGTGGAGGTGAACGAAGCGGTGACGCCGCGGGGAGCGGTCATGGAGACGGAAGTGGGGTTGGCGGAGCCGCTGGCGCTGCCGCCCCATCCGGCGAACTGGAAGCCGGAGTTGGGGGTAGCGGTGAGTAGGACGGCGGCGCCGCTTGAGTAGTAGCCATCGGCCGAAGAGGGTGACGCTTGAATGGCGCCGTTGCCGGCGGGCGAGGCGGTGGTGGTGAGCAGGTAGGAGGTCTGGAAGGAAGCGGTGTAGGTGGCGGCGGAAGCAGGAGCGGTGATGGTGTGGTTCTGCGCGCCGCCGTCGCTCCAGGAGGCGAAGGTGTAGCGGGCGCCGTTAGAACCCTGGGGAGTGGTGACATTGACGGAGTGGCTGGAGCCCGGGGCCCACTGGAAGGATTGGGGGGAAGAGGCGTAGGAGGCGCCGTCGACGGTGATGCCGAGACCCGCGGGGTTGGTGGTGACGGTGATGGGGACCTGCTGCTGCACCTGGGTGATGGAAATCGTGTTCCCCGTGGTTGTTACGGGAGTAATTCCCTGTCCGTTTGGATCCGAGGCGACCCCGGAGGACATAGTAATCGCCGTCGAAGTCTTAACAGTGGAAGCGGAAAGAGTCACCGCCACCGTAGCCACCACGCCGTTCGACATGGTTGTGGTATTGAAACCGAACACCAGGCAATTCAACGATCCCGGCGCAGGGTTGCAGGTGACGGTCTTGCCGGCGGCGGTAGCCACGGTTCCCGTGTTCACCGTAATAGAAGACACGTCTGCGGCGGAATATCCCATGCTCCACTGCAGGGAGGCAGGTAGAGTCGAACTGCTGGCGAGTACGATGTTGAGATTGACGGTGGATCCGGGTGTTCCGCTGCCGGAGGAGAGGGCGAGGGTGACTCCTTGGGCAAAGAGGGGGTTGGCGCAAAGAATGAAAACAGCGAGGGATAACAGTATCAGGGCAGGAGACGAAAAGATGCGCCGTGGAGACCGCCGGGCGGATATTAGCTGGTCGTGCATAGGGGAGTAGTTCTAAGAGAGATCATCGGCAGTACCAGCGGTTGTCTCTGTTGTAGCGATGGGGGTAGTCCGCGGCAAAAAGAGCTGAGGGCGGGCGGGAAGGTTCCCTAGGGTCTCGGCGAGCGCACCTAAAGAGCGGGAGGCTGGGCATACGTTTCTCCATGGGAACTTCGCCGGAAAGATGGAGACCCCGCTTGACGGCGGGATGGGGACTGCATGCTGAAACAATAGTACTAGAAAATGTTTTAAGCTGGCCATTCCGCCGGGGCCTACCAGTTGTCGCAATCAGTGTTTATCTCTTTCTCTTTACTTGTCTTACGGAGAGGATTGAGGGTTGGGCGGAGCAATTGAAGGACCAGAGTAATAACGCATGAGTTGTCAACATGTTGTATATTACAATTCGGTTACTGTGTGCCCCCACTGGTAGTTTTTACCAGGGCCATCGGAAAAAAAGCGCAGATCCGAACCGGCCGGCGCAAAGTTGCGGCCCGAAGAAATCGATTTGGAAACAATCTCTGATTTCAGGATTCTGCGCCTGGAAGAGCCATCCTGCCGGCGCCGGTAAAGCCTGAGAATTCATTTTGGTGGTTCAATTGCACTAAACTTGGCCGCCGGAAACCGACGGATGACGAAAGTGTGAGCTTCCACTGGGCGCATGCCGGACTCGTTGGCGAGTGGTTTCAAGAATAAAGCGTTGGGGGAGGGCTTTTCCTGATGGAGCGGCGTTTGTCGCCACGATATCATCTCCAGCTCGGTGTACGCATCGTGGCGGTGGACAATGATCCTGTCAATATCCCGGCCAGAACCTGCAACATCAGCCGTAACGGTGTCCTTCTTCACTGTTCCGCTGACCTTGTAGTCGGGCAAAAAATTGATTATCTGATCGACCTCTATCCTGACCGCCACCTGCAAGTGCGGTGTAAGGGGAAGGTGGTGAGATGGGTCACCATTCCCTCCGACTCGCTGGAAATTAAGCTCGAATGCGCGATCGCCGTCACCATGGAAACCTATCAGTGCGTGCGGGAGTTTCCAGAGTTTCTCTTCGACCGGCAACTCCAGGAGGAAACTCAGATGCCGGTGCGCGCCTACATCTGAGCCCGGGTGAATTTATACAAGCGCTATCCGGCGATCTGCGCCCACGGGCGCATCGATTCTTTAGACGTCCAGTCTTTGGACTCCTCCGGCTCGCGGGCTGAAGGGGCAGCAGCGTTTTGCTGATCCTCGAGTCCCAGCTTCTTCATCTTATAAAGCAACGCTTTGTAATCCACGCCAAGCATGGAGGCAGCCTGCTTCCGGTTCCAGCGTGTCTTGTTGAGTGCGCCGAGAATCACTTCCGCTTCCATCTTCCGTTGCGCTTCGGTGACCTTCTCCATGGAAGGCTTAGGCGCCTCGGCCGGGGCGGCTGGTTCACCGATCGAGGGCGCCATGGCCACGGCGCTCTCCCGCGACCGTATGCGCGAATGCAGGTCTTCGGTCAGCATCGCGGCATCACGGATCACGAGGAACTTGCGCATGAAATTTTCGAGTTCCCGGACATTGCCCGGCCAGCGATAGGACGTGAGCGCGTCGAGCAGGGAACGCGTCATCTCCGGTGGTTCGGTTCCCGGGACCGCATGCTTGGCGAGGAAGAGATGGCAAAGGGCGGGAATTTCGTCCATCCGCTCGCGTAGCGGCGGGACACAGACATTGATCACGTTGAGGCGGTGATAGAGATCTTCACGGAAACGGCCGGCTGCGATGGCCCGCTCGAGATCACAGTGCGTTGCCGCCAGGACACGGACATTGACGCGCACCGTTTCCCTGCCGCCGAGGCGCTCGAACTGCTGATCCTGCAGCACCTGCAACAGCTTCGCTTGAAGTTTGAAATCCATGTCGCCGATTTCGTCCAGCAGCAGCGTGCCCGTATCGGCCAGGTCAAACTTGCCCGGCTTGCTCTTGAAAGCTCCGGTGAAGGCGCCTTTCTCGAACCCGAACAGTTCGCTCTCGACCAGTTCGGAGGGCAACGCGGCACAATTCAGCTTGAGAAACGGGCGGTTGGCCCGGGAGGAGTTGGCATGCAGAAAGCCGGCCACCAGTTCCTTACCCGCCCCCGTCTCCCCTTGAATGAGAACCGGCGCGTCCGATGCGCCGATCTGCTTGAGGTACGGCGTCATCCGGCGCATCCAGGCGCCGCTGATGAGAGATTGACCGGCGGAGCCGTTCTTGGGCGAAGATCCCTTGCCCGCGGCTTCCGGCGCGTAGGGCGCGGCGCCAACAGGCGAGGCGGAGAGCGCTTTCTCGATAGCCGCGGCGAGTTCGGCGTGGCTGACAGGCTTGGCGAGAAAGTCACTGGCGCCGCCCTTCATGGCCTCGACGATGGTGGGCGTGCTCGAGGCGCCGGAAAGCATCACCACCGGCAGATCTTTGTGAGAGCGGCGTAATTGTTGCAGCGTGACAAGCCCGTTCTTGCGTGGCATGACCACGTCCATCAGGACCAGGGAAACGTTGCCGCTGAAGTTATCCAGATACTCCAGCGCCTCCTCGCCGTTTTCCGTGTTCTGCACGTTGTAGCCCTGGCAGCGGAGCAGCACCTCGAGGTAACTTCGTACTTCCGGTTCGTCTTCGACGACGAGAATTGTTTCATTCTTGCTGTTTGCGCGCACTCCATCCTCCGATTCACTCTTGTTTTTACTGTCCGCCCGCGTAACTGCTCACGGGCTCCAAATCATGCGGAACGGCCTCCTGCGGGTGGAAAGGGAGCACAAAGGAGAACGTGGTGCCTTTCTCCCTGGTTTCGGCCCAGATCTCTCCGTGATGCGCACGGAGGATCATCTTGCAGATGGCCAGCCCCAAGCCTCCACCCGACCGGTCGCCGGCGTTCCCGTAGGAGACGTACTCCTCGAAGATGTTCTGTAAATGTTCGGGCGCCACTCCCGGCCCCGAATCGTTGATATCCACCCGGTAGCCGGCCGTTACCCGGTCTCCGGCGGTGGAAACATGCCCGGCCGGACTTGGAACCGAGTATCCGCGGACGGCAATGACGCTGTTCCGGGGGGAGAACTTGCACGCATTCTCCAGCAGATTGACCAACACCTGCTCAATCTGGTTCGGTTCCACATACAATGGCTGGCTTGGAGGAGTTGTGTCCACCTCGAGCGTCAGATTCTTCTCGAGGGCGAAAAAGCGTACCTCATCCACGCTGCGCTCGATGCAGCTTTCGATGTCGGTCCGCTTCAGTTCGTACTTTCGCTCCAGTTGCTTTCCCGCGGTCAACTGGAACATGGCCGAAGCCATGCGGTTCAATTTCTTGAGGCTGTGCTCGATGCGCTGCAACAATTCACGCTGGCCGCTGGTGAGCGATCCGAACTGTTCTTCGAGCAGCAAACCGCAGTACCCGCTGGCGGCGGTCAGCGGAGCGCGCAGATCATGGGCGGAGCGGGCCCAGAAATTCGTTCGGTCGTCTTCCATCTCCTGCAACCGGAGCGTGGAATGCAGCAGACACTCGAGCAGGGCATCGCGGTCCGCCTTCATCGGATCGCTGGGCTCCTGTCCCTGGTTGTTGAGGCGGCCGATGAGATGGGCGAGGAAAACTTCGAGAGCGGCCGGACTCACCGGCTTCAACAAAGTGGTTGCTCCGGCGTGAGGAAACCGGTCGAGAAACGCTTTGAGAGAGTTGCGCCGGACCAGGAAGACATCCACTCCTGGAGACCGGCTCTCGGGAATCCGCGGCTTGGCGTCGAGGTCCCAAATATGCATTTCCGCTTCGACGGCTTGTTCAGCTTCGGCTAATACAACGTCGCAATGGTCAAGAGGAAGTTTCGCCACCACTTCCTGACACAGCGGCAAAAGTGACCGGTCTTTCGTAATCAGTGCTATTCGCACACTATTCCTCATCCCCAGGACATCTTGTTCTTCCCAGAAGCCGCGCCTGTAGTCAAACTTGTCCGATACCGAAAAATTTACAGGAAATCCCGGATTTTGAACAGGGGGGAATTTCCCCCCTCCCCCCGAACCCGCAAAGTCTTGGTACTAAAACCTTTAAAATGGGAACAACGGTCTAGCCGGCATAGGGTTGAGGGGGGGCCGTCAAGCACAATTGAGGGGAGAAGAACCAGCGAACTCTCAGGATGCAAAGCGTTCTTCCGCGGCGATCGCCGTCACCCGTTTCCGGTCATGAGTTCCGATCTTGGCATAGAGACTGCGCACGTGCCAGCGCACGGTTTCCCGGCTGATGAACAGCTTTTCCGCGATCTTCCGGTTGTTGTAGCCCTGGCCGATCAACTGCAAAACCTCCCGTTCGCGCGGCGTCAAGCGCCTGGACGAAGAGGCGGATAGAAGCTTGCGGATGGCATTGGAAAGCACGATCCGCGAGAACCACAACTCGCCTGATGCCACGGCGTGTAAAGCACGGTGCATGTCCGAAGTGGACATGTCGGTCCATAAGACCCCCGAACATCCCAGTTGCAGCAAGTCCAGTTCGGGAACTCGATTGGTCGCGGTGTTGCAGAAAGCAAGTATCTTGTTGAGATGTCCCTCACCGGAAAACTCGAGAAGAAAGCCCGGATCGAGCGACAGGATGAATTGTTCGGAGGCAATCAGCAGGCAGGGTCCAAGCTTATGGCAACCGGCAAGAATTTCGGAAGGCTCCCCCTTCAGTTCAAGGATCGTAAATTCCGAGGATGCGTTCAGTTGCTTGACAAAACTTGCCGGAAGACCGGCGGCTATCACGAGAGGTGATCGAGTGGAAGTCCGCCTGGTGTGATTCACCGCGGTTTCCACCATTTCCTCCGATACCATACACACCTCCCCCACTCACGCATCCGTGTGCGTGAATTTTAAGCACTTTCTTACGAGATCACCCCCAGAGTACTTGAATCTCCAGCCTGTGTAAAGACCGGAAGTACTAGGACTTCCAATGCTTTCGGCGCCTGGTACTGGAACTCCTTCTCTCCCCAAACTCTATCAAAAAAAGAAGTTTTGCCGGATATATGCCCGGTAGTACCTCCCACCCGCGCCAACTGGAAACTTTACGGCTTTGTGGTAACGCTTCCCAAACGATTGGTCAGAGTGACCGATTCCAGGCTGAGTGTACTGGCGTCGCCTTGTACGGTGAACTGTTGGGAGAAGGTGAATTGACTGCCGTATTGAGAGGCGGATGCCGGATCCTGGAACCAGGCATTGAACATGCTTTCCACGGGAATCGTGACTTCAGGCGTCTGTAAAGTCGCCCCTCCCGAGGCCGAGAACCGGAATACCGCCTGAGTGACCTCGCGAGCCGTGGCGTAGCCTGTCACCTGTATGGTCAAGTTTGAGGCCGACCGGGTGAACGACACGCGTTGGATCACCGGAGCGGCTCGTTCGACACGGGTCGTGAAGGCAGGCGCCGGGTCCGGCGTCACATCGACACCGGAAACCTGTAGCGCCGCCGTCAGCCGCAAAGTTCCCGCGACGGTCCCGGTCTGCAGCCCGAGTTGATCCACGGGGAAAACGGCCCCGGTGGTATTTGCGGGAATAGTGAAAGCAACGCTCCGGCCCCCGGTGGAGAACTGGATCGACGCATCACCGGCTCCGGAATCGGGCACGAAGCCCAGATTCAACTGGCCGGCCAGATCCACGGGGAAGGGAGCCGCCAGGGCAAGCTGAATTTTCGGCTGGCTGGCCGCATTCGAGGTTGCCGGAAGCCCGCTCAGCGTGAGGTCCGGCAGTTTCACTCCGATCGTCATGCGAAACAGATCCACGGCGGTGGCGCGCGTTGAATCCGTGACGCGGAGGGTGAAGGTGAAAGAGCCCGGAACCTTCGGCGTGCCGCTGAGTTCCCCCGTTGCCGCGTCGATCGCCAGACCGTCAGGCAGTCCGTTGGCGGACCACGCATATGGCGGAATTCCTCCGGATGCGGCGATATTCTGCGAAAAAGGTATACCTACAACGCCGGGGGAAAGATCACGCACGGTGATCAGGCTCAGAAGACTCGGATTGATGAGAACCGAAAATGACTTCGAAGCGGTCAGGGCGCCGGCATCACGTACCGTCACGGTGAAATTGAAAGTGCCTGCCCCAGTTGGAATGCCGGAAAGATTGCCTGTCTGCCCGTCGAGCGCCAATCCTGGAACCGAGCCGGCGGAAATCGTCCAAGAATAGGGCGAAGTTCCTCCAACCGCGGAAAAGCGCTGCACGTAAGCGCTGCCGGCTGTGCCGTTCGGCAGCGGTGAAGCGGTGAGAATATTGAGCTTGGGATTTTCCACCACCAGGGTGAACGATTTTGAGGTCTTGACGCCAAGACTGTCGGTCACCTGAATGGTAAAGGGGAAGCTTCCGGTAGCCTGTGGGGCGCCGCTGATGGTGGCGGAGGTGGGGTCGAATGTCAGCCCTCCTCCAGGCGATCCGGACAGCAGCGTCCACTGATACGGCGGAATTCCTCCCGTGGCCGAAAACGTCTGCGAATAGGCAAGCCCTACCGTGCCCGAGAACACCGCGCTGGTGGCAATCACGAGCGGCGCGGGATTCACGGTCAGAGTGAACGATTTCGAGGCATTGAGTCCCGAGCTGTCGGCCAGTTGTACGATGAACGTGAAGGCGCCGTTCGTGGTGGGCGTTCCGCTCAGAACGCCCGTGCCTGCATCGAGAGCCAGTCCAGGGGGAGCGAGCGCGGTGGACCAACGGTAAGGCGGCGTACCTCCACTGGCGGTAAGCAACAGTGTGTAGGCGGCGCCCACTACCCCCACAGGCAACGTCGAATCGTTCGCAATCGAGAAAGGCGGCAGGGTAACCGTTAGCTGGAAGGCCTTCTCGGCGGTGGTTTGCAGACTGTCGGTGACGCGCACCGTAAAAGAGGCGGTCCCGGTGGCCGTGGGGATTCCCGAGATGATTCCGGTAGCCGGGTTCAGAGTGAGGCCGGCGGGCAGCGCGCCACTCGAAACCGTCCAGAAATAGGCGGGAGATCCACCCGAAGCAGTGAGGCTGAAGGTATAGGCTCTGCCGATAACGGCTGCCGTCAGGGTGTCGGTGAGGATGCTCACGGGGGGCGGCGTAACTGTGAACGTCAGCGGATTCGACTGCCCCCCATCCGCGTTTCGCACCTGAATCAGCGCCACTCCCGGCGACGCGAGCAGGTTCGCCGGCACGTTGGCCGACAATTGCGTGGCGGAAAAAAATGTCGTGGTGAGGGGTATGGATAGATTCCAGTACACCAAGGCATTGGGAGCGAAGTTGGAGCCCGTCAGTGTAATGCTGAGCGCCGCGCTTCCGGAAACCGCGCTGGTGGGGCTGAGTCCCGACAGCACCGGAGCAGTTACTGTCTGTGCGCTGGCAAGCCCGGAGACTATCACGGTACATGCGGCAATCGTGGCAAACGGGCGGCGGAATGGCTTTTGAGGTCTCATCGGATTCGTTCCATTTCCGGATTTACCGCGGGGGCCCTACCGACCCCGCCCCGGGCGAGATGCTGATGGTGGCGGGCGCCAGCGGTGGCGTTGGACTGGAGGAGGATCCACGGGCGCCGAGGATCGCCCCGGCGGCGCCCGCTCCTCCAGCCGCCAGCAGGATGAGGACCAATTTCGTACGGCTCTTTGCGGCAGCGTTTTGCACCGCCATGTTGAAAACGGTGATGACGGCGGAGGCTTTCTGGCCTTGGTGCGATGCCGTGACGCGCACCTCCATCCTGCCGGCGATGTTGTTCGGCTTCCAGGCGCGCGCCGCGGCTTGGCCTTGGGCATCGGTAGTGGCCATGAGCGTCTTTTCGCCGTTTACGAACGCGCCGCTTGCTCCTTGCGAGGGCAGCGTGAACACGACAGATGCTCCGGAGACGGGCTGTTGGCTTGCGGTTTCCACGCGGACCACCAGGTCCCGGCCCACACGGTCACGGATATTATTAATCGCCCCTTGCCCCTCGACCACAACAATGGACAATGGCCGGCCGGCCGCGTTTTGGCCCACAACCTGCGGGGTCATGACAAAGCCGCACAGCCAGACAGCGGCGCAGGCGACAATCTGTTGGAGGCAAGAGTTCATTGTTTTTCGCGTTGGAACATTACGCCGGCAAAGGATAAAGCAGTTTACCTTCCGAAACCATCCTGCCGCTATTCTACTTGAAGCTACTCAGAGATAGCGCGGGAAGCAGCGGCGGAAAAACTTCCCAGAAGGGCCGAAACATTCCCAAACCTTTGCTTCGAATCCTGAGTAAGGCGAAGGCGGCAGGGGGAGCTAAAGCGCAGATAGAGATGGGAAAATGATCGTTGGACCGAAACGTGCAAAAAATTGTTGCCAGCTCCCGATGAGCCCGGTCCAACGAAGGAATCTCAGCATGGGAAGAACTTTCATCGCTCGCTTACGTCCAGGCGCCGTGCTCTTCGTCTTTCTCTGGCTGTCCGCGGCGGGTTCCCTTGGTTGGGCCGCCGACGGGCAAAAGACTCCTCGCGAACTCATCCAGTACATCGAGGATGCCAAACGCCTTGGGTTGAAAGAAAACGAGATCCGCCAGAACGCCGTTACCGCCGGTTGGAGCAAAGAACTGGTGGGCCAGGCGCTGGCAATTGTGCGTTACATGGGCGAAGACGCCTCTATACGCAACAAGGGGGAAAGCCAGGGCCGCAAAACTGTCGAACCGGCAGGCTATCGGATCGGCGCCGGCGATGTCCTGCAGATCCTGGTCTGGAAAGAACCGGACGCCTCGGTGCCGAGCGTCATGGTGCGAACCGACGGCAAAATTTCGGTCCCCTTGATCAAGGAAGTGGATGCCGCCGGATTGACGCCCTCGGAACTCGAGAAAGTCCTTGCCGGAAAACTGGCGAAGTTCGTTCGGGAAGTGGATGTGACGGTCATCCCCCGGGAAATCGTCAGCCAGAAAGTTTATATCCTTGGAGCGGTCCGGAGGGAAGGTCCGGTGATCCTTCTCTCTTCCATGACGGTCTTGCAGGCGTTAAATTCCGCGGGAGGATTGACGGAGTATGCCAAGCGCAAAAAGATCTACATCCTGCGCAATGAAAACGGAAAGCAGATTCGATTGCCCTTTGATTACGAAGCGGTCATCAAGGGCGAGCATCCGGAACAGAACATCCTGGTGCGGGCCGAAGACACAATCGTGGTTCCCTGATGAGGCGCTTTCCCGTGCATAAGCATCCCGCGGCCCGTATTCTTCCATTGGTCTGCCTCCTGACGGCCTATCCCGCCGCGGCTCAAATTTCGAAAAGTGCTTACCGCGCGCTCGGGCAGCCCGATCTGCGCCAGAACGGCGTCAACCTGGTGCAGGGCCTCGAGATGTACAATCCCTCGGGTGTCGCCTTGGATAACCGGGGTGGGGCTGTGCATCTCTACGTATCCGATACGCAGAATCATCGCATCCTCGCCTGGCCGGATGTGCGCGCGTTTCAGATTGGGGATGCTCCGGCTCTCATTCTCGGCCAGCCCGGCCCGCAGAATTCAGGAGCGCTCGGAATAGGCGCAAAAGGGTTCAACGGCCCGCTGGGGATGGCGGTGGACCCGTCGACGGGAAACCTCTATGTCGCCGATGTGGGGAACAACCGCATCCTGCGCTTTCCGGACCCGTTCGCCAATCCCTCGCGCGTGGAGCCCGACATGGTGTACGGCCAGCCCACGTTCAACGACAACGCCGCCTCTACCAGCAGGTCCACGATGAACCGCCCGCGAGCGGTTGCCTTCGATAATCAGGGAAATCTCTGGGTGGCGGATACCGGCAACAACCGGGTGTTGCGCTTCAACGCCGGGATCCTCGACGGATTGAATCCGGAAGCGGATCTCGTATTGGGTCAATTGGATTTCATCAGCAGCGCGGCCAACCGGGGAAGCGCGGCGGGAGTCAATGCGAGCGGATTCGATACGCCGGCCGGGGTAGCGTTCGATTCGCGGAATAACCTCTACGTATCCGATTTCAACAACGCGCGCGTGCTCAAATTTTCCGCTCCGGTGACCGCGGGAGCCGCCGCCGGCGTGGTGTTCGGGCAGCCGGATTTCACTACGCGAGGCGTTCCGGCGCAGGCTTCCGCCTCGACGCTCGGCGGCCCGGCCGGGCTTTGTGTGGATTCATCCGGCAACCTCTACGTCAGCGTCCCCAGGGATAACCGCGTGCTCGTGTTCACTTCCTCCACCGTGGTCTCCGGCTCAGCCGCCCGTGATCAGTTGGGCCAGGTGGATTTTACCAGCACCCAAGCCAACCCATCCTCGTTCCCCTACGCCTCGGCCAGTACGTTTTCCGCTGTAAGCGATATCAAATTGGACGCCGATGGCAACCCGATTGCCGCCGACAGCGGCAACAACCGCGTGCTGCTGTTCCCCAGGGGAGGGAAGTCGGCCACCAAGGTCTGGGGCCAGTTGGATTTCAAGGCCAACGGAGCCAATCGCATCAAACCGGGGAGCCTCAACTCTCCCTACAAAATGGTGGTGGATTACAGCAAGGCGCCCTTTGCTCTTTATGTTTCCGACACCAACAACCACCGCATTCTCGTCTGGCGCGACGCAGTCCGCTTCCGGACGGGAGATTTAGCCGATCTCGTGATCGGGCAGCCCGATTTCGACACGGCGCTGGCAAACGTCGACACCCGCGGTTCGGCCAACCCCTCGCGAACCTCGCTCTCCTCTCCTCGAGGCATCGCCTTGGATGCCGGCGGTAATCTGTACGTGGCCGACAGCGGCAACAACCGGGTCTTACGCTATCCGCGCCCGGTGGACCAGTCCGGCCGGATTACCCCCGACCTGGTGATCGGACAGGCCAACTTTACCAGTTCCATCTCGGCCGCGGTGAGCGCGTTCTCGCTGAACACTCCGGCGGGTATTGCTCTCGACGCCGACGGCAACCTGTTCGTGGCTGACAGCGGCAACAACCGGGTTCTCGAATTTCCGCCGAACGGCACAGCGGCCATCCGCGTGTTCGGCCAGCCCGCATTCACTTCCGGCACGCCGTCAAACATTTCTTCCGCGCAGACGCTCACCACGCCGCAAGGCGTATTTGCCGATGCGTCCTCCACGTTGTATGTGGCCGATACCGGAGCCAACCGCGTGATGATTTTCCCCAACACCCGGGATGCCGCCCAGGCTGGAAGCGCCGCGGCCATCGTGATGGGGCAGCCGGCTTTTGATTCGAGCGCCGCCGGCGGCGGAGCAAGCGGGCTACGCTTGCCGTGGGATGTGGCGCAAGACAGCGCCGGCAACATCTACGTCTCCGATGACGGCAATAACCGCGTGCTGATCTATCCGTCCCTGATCTTTCTGCCGCTGTCGGGCGCGGCGGCTTCGGCGGCCGTCGGGCAGCGCGATTTGTCCGGATCCGGACCGAACTTCAACGCCACCTCGAGGCAGGCGACTCCCGAGGGCCTGGTCACGCCTCTCGGAATCTTTGTGGACCGCAAGGATACCCTCTATGTCGGAGATGCGGGCAACAGCCGCGTGGTGCATTTCCTGAAGCCGGCGTCGGTCCTTCATGCCGCCAACTCCCAATCCGGGGCGCCTCTGGCATTGAGCGGGATGGCCAAAATTCTCGGCGAAGGCCTGGCGGATAACGAAGAACAATCAACCGCCGGGGGGCCCCTGCCGCAGTCCTTGGCAGGTCGCGAAGTGGCGGTCAACGACCAACTGCTGGCGCCGCTCGCTTCCGTGACAAAGAGCGAAATTGATTTTCAGGTTCCCTCGGCGTCTCCGGTTGGAACGGCGCGCGTGGCAGTGCGCGACAGCCAGACGAATGAACTGATTGCCGGAGCCGCGGTTCCGGTCGCCGCCACTTCTCCCGGCATCTTTACGGACAGCACGATTGCTGTTAACCAAGGCCGCATTCTAAACCAGGACGGGACGCCCAACAGCGCCAAAAACGCCGCGGCGCGCGGCGCCATGGTTAAGATTTTTGGCGCCGGACAGGGACCGGTCAGTCCCCCGGTCGCCGATGGACAGGTAGCTCCTTCGGATGTACTCACCGTGGCGGTGCCGACCTCCGATGGGGTGACCTGCCTCAGCAAGCAGCCCTCGGTCTGTGTGGCCATCGGCAGCACATTTGGAGAAATCCAATTTTCCGGCCTGGCCCCGCAAATGGTGGGGGTATGGCAGTTGACGGTGAAGATCCCCGCCAACGCGGTGACCGGAGATGCGGTGCCGCTGCGCGCGGTGATCAACGGATCGCCGAGTAACATCGTGACGATAGCGATCAAGTAAACGGGCAACCGAAATTTGGGACAAAATCCCAATGGGCTCCCCGGCGTGATAGAGGCGGAGAGAGACAAGCGCAAGATTCTCAACCTGTAAGTGGTGTGGCAAGCGGATTGCTCTTAAACAGGGCATATTGCAACAAAATGTTGACGGCGCCTGGCGCTCCGGCTGGGGCTGTCCGCGTTGGTAGTAATAGCGATGACTCATCCCGCGCCCATTCCCGTCTCCATCCCCGCGCCCGCGCCCGAAATGTCCGCTTTCGCCAATCCTCTCTCCGTCGTGCGCATGCTCTGGAAGCATAAGACGGCGATCGTGGCGGTATGGATCGTGCTGGCTCTGGCCGGTCTTGGCATCGTTCGTCTGCTGCCCAATGTTTATCACGCCGAATCCCTTATCCTGGTCGATTCGCAAAAGATACCGGAACGGTTTGTGGCTTCCACCGTCGAGGTGCCCGTGGAAGAGCACCTGGCCACCATCAGCCAGCAGATCCTCAGCGCCACACAGTTAGAGAAACTGATCCACAAGTTCAACCTCTATCCAAAGCTGCGCAAGACCAAGTCCCCCGAACAGGTCATCGAGCAGATGCGGAGCGACATTCAGATTATTCCGGAAAAAGGTTGGGCCGGCGCCCGTCCGGGTGGAAACCAGTCCACCGGCGCCTTTCGCGTGGCCTATGAAGGCCCCGACCCCACCATCGTAGCCGGAGTTGTCAACGAGATTTCCGGGCTGTTCATTGCCGGAAACCTGAGAGAGCGCGAGATGCGGGCGGAAGGGACATCCCAATTCCTCGAAAGTCAGCTAAAGGAGGCCCGCAAGAACCTGGAACAGCAGGAAGCCAACCTGAGCCGTTTCAAAATGCAGCGTATGGGCGAGTTGCCCGAGCAGGAAGCGGCTCTGGTAGGTACTCTGGGGAGGCTCCATTCCGAGTTGGAGGGAACGCAGGACGCCATCAACCGCGCCGAGCAGAACAAAATGATGCTCGAAAACACGCTGCGGCTGGCCGAGACGGCCGAGGCGGCGGTAATGCGCGCGGTGGAGCAGGCGTCCGCGCCGAGGACAGTGTCGAGCGGTGTGCGGCCGGATGTATCGCTGACAACGACGGCGGCTGCACCCCCGGCGCCGCACTCCAAGACGCTTCAGGCGCAATTGGATGCGCTACGTCTTCGCTACCGGGAGGACCATCCCGAAGTGAAGCGCGCCAAGGCGGAGCTTGAAGCCGCATTGCAGCAGGAGGCGGAGGAAGCGGCCTTGCAGCCTAAAAAGCCCGCCTCCCCCGTGGCCAAAAAGAGCACTCCTGCAACCGAAATGGTCATCAACCCGGCCGTGCCGTTCGAAATGAGCACTGAACTCAACAAGGAAAAGGCCCGGGTGGCGACAACCCGTACCCAGTTGGCGTTTACGGTGAAGGAACTCGAATCGCGAGTAGCTGAGCGGCAGCGGATTTTGCGAAGCATCGCCGATTATCAGGCGCGAGTGGAACGTCTGCCGATGCGGGAACAGGAACTGGCCGCCGTCACCCGCGACTACGAGATTTCAAAAGCCAACTATAAGTCGCTGCTCGACAAAAAAATGTCCGCGGAAATGGCTACCGACATGGAACGCCGGCAGCAGGCCGAGCAGTTTACCTTACAGGATCCAGCGCGAATTCCCAGCGCGCCCATCAAGCCGAAACGGCTGGTATTGAACATCGGAGCAGTCGTCGTGGGCCTCGTGCTCAGCCTGGCTTGGGCGTTAGGAATCGAACTGCGAAAAGATCAATTCCTCGGGGAATGGGAACTGCCGCCCCATGTACAGATTCTAGGGCGGGTGCCAAACATCGTGATCGGCGTCCCGGCGCAACCGGGTTCCGGCAAGTGAAGCCCTGATGTACGAAGCGCATTTTCACTTGAAGACTAACCCTTTCGGCATGACGCCGGACCCCTCGGTATTGTTCTGGACGGCAGCCCATCGCGAGGCGCTCGCCGGACTGACGTACGCCGTGATGCGGCGCAAGGGCTTCATGGTGCTAACCGGCGAGGCGGGCACCGGAAAAACGACCCTGCTGCGAAAACTGCTCGATTCCTCGCCCGTGGCGATGCGGACCAGCTTTGTCTACAATCCGACGCTCACCCCATCCGAGTTTCTCGAACTGGCGCTGGCCGACTTTGACATACCGGTTTCGATCAATAAAGCGCAGCGATTGCTACGGCTGGAGCAGTTTCTGCTGGCTACCCGCCGCGAGGGTAAAGTGGCGGTCCTGATCATTGATGAAGCCCACAAGCTGAGCCCGGACCTCCTCGAGGAGGTCCGTCTGTTGACCAACTTCGAGACTGCCAAAGAGAAATTGTTGCAAATCGTCCTTGCCGGCCAGCCGGAACTGAATGGCATTCTTAACCGCGACGATCTCTGGCAACTGAAGCAGCGGGTAGCGGTTCGTCTACAGATCCAACCGCTCTCCAGGCCGGACGTGCATCAGTACCTGCGCTTCCGCTGGATGAAGGCCGGCGGGGCCGAACCGTTGCCCTTCCAGGAAACAGCCGTGGAACTGATCGCTTCCTGGAGCCGGGGCATCCCGCGAATTATTAACGGCATTTGCGATAACGCGCTGGTTTCGGCCTATGGAGCCAATCGCAACGAGGTCGCCCCGGAGGATGTTCTGGAGGTGGTCCGCGACCTGGACCTTCGCGCGGCCGGCGGCGTACAACCGCCCCGAAAAACTGTTACCGTGCCGCCCCGGCCCACGGCGGTGGCCGCGTCCGCGGAACCCATTCCTCTCAGCGCGAACGGAAAATCGGTCCCTACGGCGCCGGCGGCGAATGTCCATGAGCAGATTCCCTTGGAGCGCTACGGAGAACGGGATCCCGAGATCTCGCTTCTGAGCCGCTGGGCGCAAAAATTCGGATTTCGGATGCGGAAGGCGGAAATGACCAAATGAGCAGAATCTACGACGCGCTGAAGCATACCGAAAACGATGTGGTGCGGATGATTGAGTCCGAGACGGAGCAGCGCGGCCAGCCTGCCCCGGCCGCTGTGGATTCGGAAGCCACCGGCGTTCAGCAGGTCATTGAGGTCCCGGCTCTGGTTCACGAACCGGGCGCCAATGGCGCGGCGGCGCCGGCCTACCCACCGGAGCCCGTGGAACCGCCGTTGAATGACCGTGGGTATCGCATCGCCAAGATCCGGGCGCGGGCTTCCCAACCTGTCCTGCCGTTTGACGGCAGCGACCGCCGAACCGCCGAATGCTACCGGATTCTGCGGACAAACATCCTTCATCATGCGGCGAAGCCAAAAGTAATAGCGGTGTCCAGCCCCGGAGCCGGCGATGGTAAGACAACCACCGCGATCAATATCGCCGGCGCGCTGGCCTTGAAACAGGATGTACGAGTCTTGCTGGTGGATGGCGACCTGCGCCGCAGTACGATTGCTCCCAAGTTGGGCATCGAGGATGCTCCGGGCCTGGCCGAAGTATTGACCGGGCAGTGTTCACTTCAGGATGCGGTGGTCCAGACGGAAAACCTGCCGAACCTGCACATCCTCCCTGCGGGGCGCACGTCGGCGAATCCGGCGGAACTGCTCGATTCCGCTGCCTGGCGCGACTTGGCCAGAAATTTGCGGGAGCAGTTTGCTTTCGCCATTATTGATTCCACGCCGATGGGCATCGTAGCGGATTACGATTTGATTCACGCGGTTTGCGACGGCACGATCCTGGTGATGCGGCCGGATCACACCGAGCGGCAGTCCTGCGCGAAAGTGCTGAAAACAATTGCAAAGACCAAGCTGTTGGGAGTTGTGTTGAATTGCGCCGAGGATTGGTTCCTCTGGAAGATGCGTGACTATTACGGGTATTACCCGGAGAGTAAGTAAGTAGGTTGGCGGCGGCCGCGGGAGCGGACGCAAATTTGTTGAATGGTTTGGTTTCATAATTTTCGGAACGAGGCGCTGTAAGCGAAAGGGCGAAGCTATGTCTGAACTTCTGAGTTATGCACCCGTGAACATGATCCTGCCTCCGGGTGAGTGTTCCTCCTGGTACGCAGTACATGTCCGTTCCAATTTTGAGAAGCGGGTAGCCATGGAACTCACATCGAAAGGACTGGAAACCTACCTGCCCGCCGTAACGGAAGTGCATCGCTGGAAAGACCGCAGGAAACTGATCGACGTGCCGGTCTTTCCCGGCTACGTGTTCACCCGCCTGTTGGACACGCCCGCGCTTCGTGTAGCGGTTCTGCGCACAACGGGCACGGTGAGCATCCTCGGATGCGGGGGTTCCATCGAACCCGTTCCCGAAGCAGAGATCGCCGCGATCCAGCGACTGCTGCAAGTCAATGCTCCGTTGCAGACTCATCCGTTGCTGCGCGAGGGCGCCTGGGTGCGCATCCGGCGTGGCCCGCTGAAAGATATCGAGGGGCTGCTGGTTCGCATCAAGAACCAGGCTCGCCTGGTGTTGTCCGTGGAACTGCTGTCCCGTTCCGTATCCACGGAAATCGACATTTGTGATGTCCAGGTGATCCGCGCGGCGGCTTTGCCGTTGCCCGCCGCCGGCTGACAACGGGAGGTCCAGACGTGTATCCCAATCTCAAGCTGCAACTGTGGCGCGCCGGCATCCGGCAGAACCGCTTGGCCCAACTGCTGGGAATGGACGAAACGATGCTGAGCAAGGTGATCAACGGCTATCGTGCGGCCAGTCCGGAACTGAGGGGCAAAATCGCCGTCATTCTCCAGCAGGATGAAGAATGGCTGTTCGAGTCCCTGGCGGGGCCGAAACCGGATCTGAACGGCCGCGCATAGAACTTTCATAATTATTTTCCTTTCTTCTCCTTGTTTTGCCGGACATAGTAAGCTTTCGCCTGTCCGGGTCATTTGGCCTGTGACGTGCCTGCTGCATGACTGGCGTGTTTACTTTCCGCATTATTAAAAGCAAGTTGTATTAGGAGGTGCGATTTGATTCGCATTGGAGTCATCGGATACGGCTATTGGGGACCTAACCTGGTCCGCAACTTTGTGGAATCACCCGACACCCGGGTGGTGATGGTTTCCGACCTGAAGCAAGACCGGCTGGACCTGGTCCAGCGCCGGTATCCCGGGGTGGAGGTCACGACGGATTTTCAGGAAATCCTCAACCACCCGAACATTGACGCAGTGGCCATCTCCACGCCCGTGTCCACCCACTTCCCGCTGGCGCTTCAGGCGTTGCAATCGGGCAAGCACGTACTGGTCGAGAAGCCGATGACAACGACTTCCGAAGACGCCCTGCGGCTGATTGACGAAGCCGAACGGCGGAAGCTCATCCTCATGGTGGACCACACCTTCGTCTATACCGGCGCCGTTCGCAAGATCCGCGAGCTGATCGACAAAGGCTCGCTGGGCGACATCTACTACTACGACTCCACGCGAGTGAACCTCGGTCTGTTCCAGTCTGACGTCGATGTCATCTGGGACCTGGCGGTTCACGATCTGTCGATCATGGATTACATCCTGCCTTCCTCCCCTGTAGCTGTGTCCGCCACCGGCGTCGGCCATGTGACCGGAGCGACCGAAAATATCGCGTACGTGACGGTGTTTTACGACAATTCGCTGATTGCTCACCTGAACGTGAACTGGCTTTCGCCAGTGAAAATCCGCCGCACCCTGATCGGCGGCAGCAAGCAGATGATCGTCTACGACGACATCGAGAGCAGCGAGAAGATCAAGGTTTATGACAAGGGCGTCACCGTGAAGAACGGCAGCGATGAATCCCGCTATAAGCTGCTGGTCAGCTACCGTTCCGGCGACATCTACTCGCCACAGATCGACGTCACCGAAGCCCTGCGCATCGAGGCGCAGCACTTTGCCGACTGCATCAAGACCGGCAAGGCCCCGATTACGGATGGCCACGCCGGCCTGCGGGTAGTCAGCGTCCTCGAGGCGGCGACAAAATCCATGAAACAGCAGGGGCGGGCCGTGCAGTTGAAGGCCCAGAACCTGGCGGTGGCTTAAGGAGACGGACTCACATGAATGTACCCTTTCTTGATTTGAAACAACAGTATCTGGGGATCAAAGACGAGATCCTCGCGGCCGTCTCGAACGTCTTCGAGTCCACGCAGTTCGTTCTCGGCAAGGAGGTAACGGCCTTCGAAGAGGAGTTCGCGGCCTTCAGCGGCGCCAAGTACGGGATTGCCGTCAACAGCGGAACCAGCGCGTTGCACCTGGCGCTGCTCGCCGCGGGCGTCGGCCCGGGCGACGAAGTGATCACCGTGCCCTGCACCTTTGTAGCAACGGTGGCAGCCGTGGAGTACACGGGAGCCAAGCCGGTGTTCGTGGACGTGGACCCGGTGACCTACACCATGGATCCGGCGAAGATCGAGGCGGCGATCACGCCCAAGACGAAGGCCATCCTGCCGGTGCATCTCTATGGCAATCCGGCGGATATGGACCCGATCCTGGAGATCGCCCGGCGGCGCGGGTTGCTGGTGATCGAGGACGCCGCCCAGGCGCATGGGGCGGAGTACAAGGGCCGCCGCTGCGGCTCGATGGGCGACTTGGGCTGCTTCAGTTTTTACCCGGGTAAAAATCTGGGCGCCTATGGCGAAGGCGGTCTGGTGACGACCAACTCTCCCGAGTTCACCCGGACGATCCGGATGTTGCGGGATTGGGGGGCGGAGAAGAAGTACCACCATCTGCTCAAGGGGTATAACTACCGGATGGAGGGCGTTCAGGGCGCCGTGCTCCGGGTGAAGCTGCGGTACCTGGAGGCATGGACGGAAGCACGCCGCGCCCATGCCGTGGCATACCGTAACATACTATCCGAAAGCGGGCTGGCGCTACCCACCGAGATCGCCGGTAACCGCCATGTTTATCATGTATATGCGGTGCTCACCCCGCGGCGGCAGGAGTTCATGGACTCGCTGCACTCGCAGGGGGTGCAGACGGGAATCCATTACCCGATTCCGGTTCACTTGATGCCGGCGCATGCCGATTTAGGGTACGGCTCGGGTTCCTTCCCCGTTTCTGAACACGTGGCCGCGCAGGAGGTTTCGCTGCCGATGTTTCCCGAAATGACCGGGGAGCAGATCCGGGCGGTGGGCCAGGCTGTGGCCAATTTCCAGAGCGTCTGCGTATAAGGCCCCGCTCTCGGGTTCGAACTTTGTCTCACAAATGTTCTCACAAATTGGGAGCAAGTCTGAAAACGGTTTCCTTCGGATCCCGATCCCAAATAGTTGCATACGCAGCTATGTAATTGATTCCATGTCACCTGACAGAGCGGCTGCGGTTTGGACCTCGAACTGCACTCTATCCGGCAAAGCCAATCTCCCCGCTGGCCCAGAGGGTCGTTACCGACTGGGACCGAAAGGGCGGTAGCTTACCCTGAAGCCCTCCGTACCGGCCGGGGTGGAGAAGCAGAAATGAGTCAGCCGCTCACAGACATTCTCGCCGCAAGCACACGCAGCCGGACTTCTCTCGCGACCGTTATCGCCCCCGATGACCATTCGAGCCACGAGATTCTCAGTGAAGCGGCGTTTACCAGAATGCTGTGCATTGAGCGGAAGCGGACGGAACGTTCGTCGCGGCGTTTCGTGCTCATGCTGCTGGAATCGGATACCTTACTGAGGGCCGGCAGAGAGGAGCAGGCTTTGAACAAAGTCCTGCACGTCTTATCTCATTCCACCAGAGAGACGGACATCAAAGGCTGGTACAAGGACGGTTCCGTTCTGAGCGTGATCTTCACCGAGATCGAGGGGGAGGCCCGGGCGGTGTCCGAGGTCCTGCTCAACCGGGTGTCCGAGACGCTGGAGGAGAGTCTGGGAGTGGAGAAGGCGAGCGAGATCCGCCTCTCCTGCCATGTCTTCCCGGAGGACTCCCTCAAGGGAGGCCCGAAGGGCCCGGCGGATCTGGCGCTGCACCCGGACCTGAGCCAGGAGATGGACCGCAGAAGAGGCTCGCACGTGTTGAAGAGGGCGTTGGACATTACGGGCAGCCTTTGCGCCCTGACGATCGGCTCTCCGGTCTTCCTGCTGATTGCCGCCGCGGTGAAGCTGACGTCGAAGGGCCCGGTGTTCTACCGCCAGGAGCGCGTCGGGCAGTACGGCAAGACCTTCACGTTTCTGAAGTTCCGCTCGATGAAGACGGGGAATGACTCGGCGATTCACAGAGAGTACGTGACGCGCCTGATCGCGGGGAAGGCACAAGCGGAAGCGACGGGCGACGGGAAGGCGGTGTACAAGCTGGCGAAAGATCCGCGCATTACGCGGGTTGGCGGCTTTCTTCGCCGGACGAGCCTGGACGAATTACCGCAGTTTTTCAACGTGCTCCAAGGGGAGATGTCCCTGGTGGGCCCGCGGCCGCCCGTACCGTATGAATTCGAGTGCTACAGCACCTGGCACAAGCGGCGCCTACTGTCGGTGAAGCCGGGAATTACGGGCCTGTGGCAGGTGGAGGGACGCAGCCGGGTGAAGTTCGACGACATGGTGCGGCTCGATTTGCGGTACGCCAAGTCGTGGTCGGTATGGATGGATATCAAGATCCTGCTGAAGACCCCGCGAGCGGTTGTGTCGGGCGCCTATTAACGAACACATATGAACGAATTTGTATGCATCGCCCCCGACGTGAAGCTGGGGGAAAATGTGAAGCTGTCGAAGTTCATCAACCTGTACGGTTGTGAAATCGGCGACCAGACCAAGATTGGGGCGTTTGTCGAGATCCAGAAGAACGCCAAGGTGGGCAAGAACTGCAAGATCTCGAGCCATACGTTCATCTGCGAAGGGGTCACGATTGAGGACAATGTCTTCATCGGGCATGGGGTGACGTTCATCAACGACACTTACCCGCGGGCGACTACAGGGGACGGGCAATTGCAGACGGAGGCCGATTGGAGGGTGGAGCCTACGCTGGTAAAGCAGGGGGCTTCGATTGGGTCAGGGGTTACTGTGCTGTCAAATGTCACGATCGGGGAGCGGGCGATTGTCGGTGCCGGGAGCGTGGTGACGAAGGATGTCCCGGCAGAGGCGATTGTTGTGGGGAATCCGGCGCGGGTGCTGCGGGCCGTTCCCGCGTAGGATATGAGAGCCGATGCCCTGGTAACGAGGTACTGTTTCCATCCCCTGCGCCGGCTGATCCCGCTGCCTAAGGGGCGGGTACCCATCCTGATGTACCACAGCATCTCCAGCGTGGTGCAAGGCCCCCGGCACCCCTACTACGAGACAGCAACCAGCCCCCAGATGTTCGCGCGGCACATGCAGTTCCTTGCCCAGAACAACTACCAGCCGGTCGGTCTGGCGGAGGCCGTACAATACATGGACAATCCGGGGCAAAGACGTGCTCGGCCGGTTGTCATTACCTTCGACGACGGTTATCGGGATTTCTACACGCATGCCTTCCCGGTGCTGGCGGAACTGGGATTCACGGCCACTGTTTTCCTCCCAACAGCCTCGATCGGCGACACGGCCCGGAGTTTGCACCAGACCCAATGCCTCACCTGGAGCCAGGTGGTCGAACTGCACAAGGCAGGCATCCACTTTGGCTCGCACACTGTTTCCCATCCGCAACTGAAACTGATGGACGCCAAGACGGTGGAATACGAGGTGCGCTGCTCGAAGGAAGCCATCCAAGATCGACTTGGGTACCCCGTACCTTCCTTCGCCTATCCTTACGCGTTCCCGGAGACGGACCGGCTGTTTCTGCAGGGGCTGCGCGGCCTTCTGGTGCAGACCGGTTACGAAAACGGGGTGTGCACCATAATCGGAACAGCGGACCGTACCAGCGACCGCTTCTTCTTAGAACGGCTGCCCATGAACACCTATGACGACACCGGATTTCTCCGAGCGAAACTTGACGGGGCTTATGATTGGATGCATACCTTTCAATACGCCACCAAGTTCATGGCTGGCCGCCACCACGGTTAATAGTCAGTAATGGTATGATGTAGCATTGCATTAATACAGGCCCTAGCCGTGTCCACAACCCTGGCGACGGCATCTCGGCCTACCCGACTCCCCGCCCAGCCCGACCCGACTAAAGTCCCGGGAATTGCCCGCCGATTAGGAGGACACACGGGAACGTAGGTTTTTTGGAGAGGAGTCCAATGCGGTTGTTTTCGCAACGTTCGCTTTTCACCGTGACTTTCGTAGGACTGGTATGCGGCTGCGGTGCCGCCAATGCGAAAGACATTTATATCGCCCAGAGCGCTGCTGGGTCCAACACCGGCACGAGTTGCGCCAATGCTTACGCCGTAAGCTTCTTCAACACCACCAGCAACTGGGGTAGTGGGTCTGGCCAGATCGGACCCGGCACTATAGTGCACCTTTGCGGCACGATTACCACCGGCCTCGTGGCGAGAGGCAGTGGTGTTAGTGGCAGTCCCGTCACAATATTCTTTGAAGCTGGCAGCAAACTCAGCCTTGGGTCCTGCGGCAGCACAGGCTGCCTGAATATCTCAACCAGAGGCTATATTATCGTAGATGGGGGCACTAACGGGGTAATTGAAGCGACGAACAGCGGGACCGGATTGGGGAACTCGGATTCTGTTGGGGTGTATGCACGCTCTGGAACCAATCATTCAGAAATACGCAACCTCACCATCAATAACATGTATGTTCACACTGGCGTGTCGGACACGTCCGGAGGCAGATATACGGCGATATGGTTTGATGGTTCCAATAACTTGATCCACCACAACATCATTAAAGATACAATGTGTGGCATCTGCGGAGAACAGCCCAATTCTGACAATCACATTTACAACAATGTCATTCACAACATCAATTGGGGAATTTTTCTTTCGGGTGGAAACATCACGGACGGAGTTACACGGGATAAGATCTACGGAAACGAAGTCTATGATTTTACGAACTGGGACACAACCGCAGATGCCTATCACCATGATGGGATTTTTGTTTCCGGGAATGACCTCTCCTCTATGGGTGTTTCTTACATAGATATATTCAACAATTATCTACATGGAACCATAAGTCAGTGCTGTACAACTGCCTACATTTACACTAATAATCACAACCATGTGCGAATTTTTAATAATCTTGTTGTCGCACCCAGTAACGGCTACGTCAATAACGGACTTATAACGGTAGGTGCCCCCGGCTATCCAGACACCAATGATGCTGTCCTTAACAATACGGTCATAGGAGGAACCACGGTAGGTAGTGGTGGCGCCTGCTATTATATAAAGAGTCAATCTCAGTTTGATTTCATCAACAATATTGCCTCCACTTGCACTTATCTTCTTTGGACTACTGCTGGCGACATAACCTATACTACCCTGAATAATAATGTTTACCAAGCCTCCCACCTGACAGGTGTTTGGCGTATAGGTAATACCTATTACAGCACTCTCACAGCATGGCGTGCTGCGTCAACGGGAGATGCAGATTCCCTTGCAACTACAGCCGGTCTTGACTTAGACTTCACCTACAAACCCCTCTTAACCTCGGTGGCTGTTCACGCGGGTATGAATCTCACCTCTTCCAATATTACGGCTTTGAACTCCGACAAAGCTGGAATATTGCGCCCTGGAATCGGTGCATCCTGGGATGCGGGTGCCTATACGTTTGCTGCCCTCCCCTCATCACCAACGGGATTGCTGGTGACAGTTGTCCAGTGAAAAGAAACACGCACACCTGACTAACCCAAGTCCACTGCTGCGCGACATTTAGAGCCAAACCGTACGAACACCATCGGCCAGATTGCTCTTTTTGCACCCCACTTCGCTGGAACAGACCGACTGAACGGCGGTCGCTTCAAGACCGCCAAGATGGAACTAACTCTGACAAACCACCGCCAGTGATTTCGGGTTTTCTCTCCCAAGTAGACATATTCTCAGAATGCCAAGACAACTCTTGACTCCGATCCCAGCCCCAGAAAAGTCCTCCTCCGGCTTCGAACTCGCAGCTTCGATCGGCAGGAACACAGCCTTCGGTTTCGCTGCAAGCGCAGTGCAGGTTGCGACACGCCTGGTAATGCTGCCCGTTGTGATTCACCACATCGGTCTCGACGGTTACGGCATCTGGTCAATTGTAATGGCAACTGTGGGTTACATGCGTTTTGGAAGCGCTGGTCTCCGATCTGCTTTCCAGAAGTATGTCGCACAAGCGCATGTAGATGGCGGCATTGACACGGCCAGCAAGCTTCTTAGCACAGGGGCCTTTACAATGTCACTTATCTCTTTACTGGCATTACTCCCCTTGGCGCTCTATTCCCGTACACTTGCGCAGCTAAGCGGAGTGCCGCCTCGCTTTCTCTCGGACACACAACATGCTATCACTCTCCTCGCGTTGATAATGATTCTTGCGAACTTCGGAGGTGTGTTCGAGGGAATCCTAATGGGTTCCCACCGACTCGACCTCACAAGACAATTCCATATCCTAGTAACCATAAGTGAGGCACTCGCAATTATCCTGCTCCTTCATTTAGGTTATGGCCTGTTTGCCATGGCTATTACAATGGCAGCATCCGAGGTGGCGTATGTTGTTTGTTGTGCGCTGGCCGCTCGACGTATTGAACCCCGTATATCGGTGAGTGTCGTAAACGTGACACCTGCCGTCCTCAAGGAGCTCGCGAGATATGCCCTTACGTATCAGTGTGTGAACATTCTAGAAGTGCTCTACGGCGTTCTGCTTCCCGTTACTATACTCAAGTATTTCGGCACCGACACTGCGGGAGTCTACGCCGTAGCGTCGAGACTCGTCACAGTCGCTATGATGGGGGCAGACGCCTTGATCCTTCCTCTCCTTACAGGTGGCACCATGATGCTTGCGTCTGCCACTTCTCAGAGGAAAAACACTTTTCTCAGGACGTGCTTCACACTATATGTGGCAATTACAGTGTTTCCTCTCGGTTTTGTTGCCGCTTTTGGAACCCCGATCATCAAACTTTGGGCGGGGCGCGCGGATCCCCAGTTTGGAACCACAATCTATCTTCTTTCCTTCACAGGATTCTTTTCAGCGATCTCGCGATTGCAGCTTATTTTTTATCGCGCGTCGGGGGCGGCGCTTCACGACAATATCCGCCAAGTCTTTCGGCTAAGCATCTTACTACTCTTGACAATCCTTGGCAGATCCTCCACCTTTTCCGGTGTTCTTACCTTCTTAGCTGCGGCCGAAGTACTTGGGGTTGCGTATATGTTCTTCGCTATGGCGCGGACGTTCGTCTTCTTCCGTCCTCACTCGCTGATGCCGGATACGCTGAAACTATTGCTTGCTGCGACTGCTGTGGTGTCAGTTGCTGCTGCGACGGCGTTCTTTCCTGTTCCATTGGGGGTCGGTGAGCGTACACTTGCTCTATTGAACGTTGCCGAAGGCCTAGGTGTGTTCCTAGTTACAAGTTGGCCGGCGTTGGTCGTGACCGGAGTACTATCCACCGACCACATGAATATGCTGTCCGCCATGACGTTGGCGCGTGGAAACACCGCGATGGCCAGGCCCTGCTGGAACGGCCATGACACACCGGGGAAGTCCGTCTAAAAGGGCCTTTGTTCTTCTCTCCTTTACCGTAATTCACCTCACACGGCGGCCATCACGCCGATTGCCGACCAACGGAAGGTGCAACGGTGCCTCCCTTCACAACGCTGACATTGAAGTTGGAGTAACGACAGTGTGCCCGGTCTTCATGCTGGTGTGATGAGGTGGGTAACGTTGCGGCCGCTTTCTACTCCCCACTGAATCATGGAAACTTCCAATCTAGCCGGCCCTGCCATTGGTCTTGGCCACCATGTCATTTTCGGCGCAGAAGGTCAGACCGATCTAAATCCTCTCGTCGCTTCAGCCCTAGTAGCGGCGATTCTTCTCATATTGTTACTCCCACGCACATATGTAGTTGTTCCCTTCCTGTTTCTCGCACTATTGTTGCCCCTAGGCCAAAAGCTGATGCTGGGTCCCCTGAACGTGCATTGTTTCCGCATCTTACTACTCGCCGGGTGGCTACGGCTAGTCTGGCAAAGATACATGCGCGAAGGGTCGTTGTCGATGATGCGTGTCAACCCTGTGGACAAAGCAGTCGTGTGCTACGCGTTATCACACTTCGTGTGCTACGTGCTTCTATGGCAATCTCTCGGTGCATTCATAGGGGACCTTGGCCTTGTGTATAACGTCCTTGGCTGCTATTTTCTCTTTCGCTTTTTCATACGAACTCCAGTAGATGTCGACCGAATGATTCGGACGCTAGCGGTGGTTTCTGCGATAATAGCGGCCTTCATGTGTTGCGAGCAAGTCACAGGGCGAAATCTTTTCGCGGTTCTTGGAGGAGTGCCAGAATTCACACCCGTAAGGGCGGGGTACGTGCGTTCCCAAGGTCCTTTTGAAGTGTATCTGACCGCCGGAGCTTTCGGCGCTACGCTACTTCCCTTGTTCCTATCTATGTGGCACAAGAGCGCTTCTCGACTATTCTCGGCTCTGGGTCTCATTGGTGCCCTTACAATCGCAATCACATCTAAAACCAGTACAGCTATTTCGGCAGTTCTTGCCGCTATCGTCGGTATACTAATGTGGCCATGCCGCCGCAGAATGCGTCTCGTTCGTGGGCTTATCCTGACAGCGCTTGTCACGATACACCTATGTATGAAAGCGCCGGTTTGGGCGTTGCTTGCACGGGTGGATATCGTCGGCGGTTCGACGGGTTGGCACCGGTTCAAAATTGTCGATAACCTTGTACGCTACTTCTGGGACTGGTGGCTTATAGGTTCGAATAACTACTGGACTTGGGATGGCGGCGACGACATGTGGGACTTAGCAAATCAATATGTGGCAATTGGAGCTAGTGCTGGACTGTTTCCTCTCCTTTCTTTTCTCGCGGCCATCGTGTTTTGTTTCAAATACCTTGGCGCCGCAAGGAACCTTGCGGCTGCGGACCAATTGCGCGAATGGAAATTGTGGCTCCTCGGGACAACTCTGTTTTCAAACCTTGTAGTCTTTTTTGGCATCTCGTATTTTGACCAGTCGCAGATCTATTGGTACGCTCTCCTGGCTATTATCGTTGCCTCGGCTACTTCGGACCTGCAAACTCCGTCACGGCTTCCCTTTCATGTTGCTATTGAATCCTCCACCCCACTTGAAGAAAGCGGGGAGCGTTGTATGTATTCGACTTGAGGTGCCCTTCCAACGTACCTCTAGCAATCGGCCAACGTGGCGGAGCCGATCAGTCTGTTCAGCCTTCACAGTCCCTCAGTTTCTGTGGATGCACTGGAGCGGGTGACCATGCACTCTTTGATACGTGAACACCCGTCGTTGCGCAGAACAGGCCGCGAGTAAGAACCTTCTCACAGCATTCCATGGAAACTACTAAGACGTCCATATCGCCAATAAACTCCGCGCCAATAAACTCCGCAAAGAATTGGGAACCAGAACTTCGCGTCGCTCGCTCTGTATCCGAGGTTGAAGCACTACGTGTTCCTTGGAGCACCTGGAAAGGTCACCGCGACTCTGACATCGACTTTTACCTGGCCGTTCTGCGGTCGTATCCTGAGGTTCTGCGTCCCCATGTGATCGTTCTTTCTCGGCAGGGCAAGCCGGATGCAATACTTATAGGTCGCCTAGAACGCAAGAGATTAGCACTGAGTATTGGCTATCTCTCTGTCTTCCGCCCTTGGTGCCGCTGCCTCACCTTTGTGTACGGGGCGCTTCGTGGTAACGAGTCACCGGAGAACATAAGACTTCTGCTTATGGAAGTACTCACTAATGTGAATCAGAGGGAGGCTGACATGGCACATATCGAGTTCGTACCCATGGATTCGACTCTATCTCACTTAGCGCTGACCTTGCCAAGTATATTCGCTCGAGATGCTGTGTCAGCCCCGCAGCGGCATGATGTCATGGATGTGCCCGGTAGTATTGAAGACGTATATCGGCGGATGTCGGCCACCCGGAGAAAGCACATACGAAGGAGTGTAAGACAGCTTCAATCTCACCCCGCAGGAGAGGCAAGCATCCTGTGTTACCGAGAGTTGGCCGATCTTCCTCGCATGTTCCACGACTGCGAACAGGTCGCTAGGAAGACTTATCAGCGTGGTCTTCGCGTAGGATTTGCAGATAATCCGCAAACGCGTGCACGATTAGAGAATGCAGCAGCGCAAGGATGGCTTCGCGCTTATATACTATATCTCGGTGACAGGCCGTGCGCATTCTGGATCGGCATGCTTTATCACACTGTCTTCGTAAGTGAGTATATGGGTTATGATCCGGAATACCGGCAGTCGTCCCCAGGAATGGTCTTAATTATGCGCGTCCTTGAACGCTTCTGCACACGCGCGCAAGGTGATATCGTGGCTGAGGTAGACTTCGGTCTCGGCCACGCTGAGTACAAAGAGTGTCTTTGCACTAAGTACTGGGACGAATCTTCAGTTTGTATCTTCAGTTGCACTGGCAATGGCTTCATGCTAAAGTGCATGCGGATAACAACAAAGATCCTTGATGCATGCGCAAGAAGAGTGCTTGCGTCATTCAACATTCTTCCCCGCATTAAAAGGGCTTGGCGAGATCATCTGGCAAACAATGCGAATCCGCACGTATCCCGCTCCTCGAAGGGCTGAGAGATGCACAGAATAATGTTCTAATGTTCTACTGTTGCATGGAGGAAGAGTCTCGATGACATTATCGATTGTGATTATTTGTTGGAACGATTGGCACTTTCTTAAGGATTGCTTGGCGTCTATTATTACTGGCTCACAAGGTTTTGAATATGAGGTTATCGTCTCCGACAATGGGTCAAGTGACGGTTCGGTGGAGCGTATTCGCGCAGCTTTTCCTACTGTCCGAGTTGTGGAAAACGGGTCGAACCTTGGTTTTGCCAGGGGTAACAACGCTGGCATCCTTGAGGCTAGAGGGGAATACATCCTAATACTTAATCCGGACACAATCGTCCATGCGGGCTCACTTTCCAAGTGGCTCACATTCGCCGATACGCATCCTGAGGCTGGTGCTTTTGGCTGCAGGGTGCAGAATCCAGACGGAAGCTATCAGGAGTCAGCACGCCCCTTTCCAACCGTACGCCGCTCCCTCCTAGCGGCCCTGTACTTGCGGCCTCTCGGGCATTTTGGCGGGGCATTCCAGTCCGATCAGTATCATGCATGGAAGGGGAATACGGAGCGGGAGATCGACTGGCAATCCGGATGCTGCGTGATGTTCCGCGGTGAGCTACTGAAGCAATTGGGCGGCTTTGACGAGCAGTTTTTCTATCACTATGAGGAGGTGGATCTCTGCCACCGTGTTTGGGAGGCGGGCTACTCTATCCGCTACACGCCTGACGCGAGCATTACCCATTTGGGAGGCCAATCGGTGGGTAGATTTCCCCTTCGCTTTGCACTCGAGACGAGCCGCAACAGGTATCGCTATTTCTATAAGCATTTTGGAATCAAAGGCGTCAAGCGCTGTCGGCGGGTCTTACTTACACACCTTCGCATCCGCCGGATGGGATATCAGTTGAGGTATTGGTGCCGACCAACCCAGGCGGTGAAGAGTCGCCTTGAAGTGTACCGTGTTGCTTTGGAGTGGAACGCCCTGCTTGATCCCCTCGCCTTTGTGGAACAGGGCGTGGAACCAGCTATTGATCTGACTACCTCTCCCCAATCTTGATCTGACTGTGGGGATTACGCTCGCCGAAAGGAGTATTCAATGCCCGTCGTATCGTTAGTTACTGGTGGTGCCGGCTTCATGGGCTCCCACCTCGCTGATCATTTGATCGCGGATGGCCACTCGGTCGTCGTGCTGGATGACCTGAGCGGTGGTTTTCGCGAGAACGTCCCGAACCAAGCCACGTTCGTCCACGGATCGGTAACCGACCATGCTTTGGTCAACCGGCTGTTTGACCAGTATGCCTTCGATTATGTGTACCACTTAGCAGCGTATGCGGCCGAAGGCTTGAGCCATTTTATCAGGCGCTTCAACTATACCAACAATCTGATTGGCTCTGTTAATTTAATCAACGCGTCTGTGCATCACAACGTACGATGCTTCGTTTTCACTTCATCAATCGCTGTATATGGTGCGGGACAGAGTCCCATGACCGAACAAATGATCCCTGTGCCGGAGGACCCTTACGGTATCGCGAAGTTTGCTGTCGAACAGGACCTGCGGGTGAGCCACGAGATGTTCGGCCTAGATTATGTTATCTTCCGGCCACACAATGTATACGGCGAGCGGCAAAATATCGGTGACCGCTATCGCAATGTGGTTGGAATCTTCATGAATCAGTTGCTCCGCGGCGAGCCGATGACTATCTTTGGCGATGGGACCCAGCAGCGCGCATTTACCCACATCGACGATGTGGCGCCGATCATTGCCAGATCAGTCGAGTACGCAGCTGCGCGGAACCAGGTGTTCAATGTCGGTGCGGATGTACCCTATACCGTCAGTGACTTGGCGCAGATTGTGGCGAACGCCATGGGCTATGGGTGCGACGTTCGTCATTTGGGACCGCGGAACGAGGTGAAAATCGCGTTTTCCGACCATTCCAAGGCCGAATCGATCTTTGGCAGACATGAGAGGGTTTCTCTGCAAGACGGTGTTGCCAGAATGGCGGAATGGGTTCGTAGTCATGGCGCTAGGGAGAGCAGCGTCTTCAATGGTATCGAGATCGTGAGGAACCTCCCAGCAAGTTGGGCGCAACTCGCACAGGTGGACGTCTAAACGGACCATAAGCGCGGTCCTCAGCAAGGGATATATTCGATGATGCGGTGACTGCCTGCTGAGGCAGTGTTCTTCCCTCTGTCCGAGCACCCGCGTCGTCGGACCGTTTGAAGGCCATGCAAATGAACTGCACTCCAACACGCTACGTTGTCATCACCCCGGTAAGAGACGAAGAGAAGCATTTGCAGTCCACCATTGAAAGCATGCTTCGCCAGACGGTCCGGCCGTGCGAATGGATTATCGTGAACGATGGATCTACTGACGGTACCGCAACCGTCATTGACCGGTACGTCAGTCGCCATCCGTGGATTCATGCCGTTCACCGCGCCGACCGGGGCTTTCGCAAGTCGGGTGGTGGTGTTGTCGATGCCTTCAACGACGGTTTGCAATCGCTCAGCACTCTTGACTGGGAGTTCCTTGTTAAGCTCGATGGCGATTTGGCCTTCCAACCGGACTATTTTGAACGGTGCTTCGAGATGTTTGCCCGAGATTCCCACCTCGGTGTGGGGGGCGGGGCGATCTGTTACGAAGACAACGGAGTGAAACGCTTTGAGGAAGGCCCTATGTTCCATGTCCGCGGAGCAACGAAGATTTATCGTCGTGAATGCTGGCAGGCTATTGGCGGCTTCTGGCCGGCACCGGGTTGGGACTCGATTGACGAGCTTAAGGCCAACATGTGCGGCTGGAACACCCGTACCTTCCATCAGCTACATCTCATACACCACCGGGTGACAGGAGCGGCCGACGGATGGTGGCGCGACCTAGTCAAACATGGACGTGCCAATTATATTACTGGATATCACCCATTATTCGTGTTGGCGAAATGCATGGCACGCCTTCGGAGGAGGCCGCCCATACTTGGCTCCATCGCTTTGCTTTATGGCTTTGTTACTGGTTATGGGCTGCGTCTTCCGCGGGTGAATGATCCACACTTGATTCGCTATGTGAGGCGCCAACAACTCAATCGCCTCTGCGGGAGAGCGACTATATGGCACTGATGGCGGTCTTCCTCTCCCGCCCTTGCTCTCTCGAGGGCGGAGTCAGGCTCAACGACGCGCTACGCCCGATCTACCGAATACTACGAATACAGGTGGCTACTGTCACTTTACAGGATTACTCCACATGACGCGCACATCAGCCACAAGTCCCGTCGACAAAAGCGCTCTTGTTAGAGACGTTTTCGAAGCTTCGGAGCGCTACCTCAACAAAAGACGGCTTGACATTATGTTCCGAAGTGACACTGTGAGGACGTTCACAGCGGGCATTACTTTACGTCGCATCTTGGATATCGGCTGCGGAGATGGTTCCATTTCCCTCCCCTTGCTTGACGACGAGCGCCAGCTAACCCTTTTGGATCTCTCAAGCGGCATGACCCGCCTTGTGGAGGCCAACGTTCCCCCGTCACTTGCTCCCAATGTAGAGATACGTACTGAGAATTTTATGACGGCGGACTTCGTTCCATCAACGTTCGATTTGATCATATGTTTAGGCGTTTTGGCGCATGTAGACTCACCTGAACAGTTCGTGGCCAAGATTACAGCGCTATTGAAACCCGGCGGACGCCTTATAGTCGCCTTTACCGATTCCTACCATTGGTTAGGCCGGATCTCGCGTATGCTCCGCTGGTGTAAGGAGATCATAGCTCCACCGCGATACCGTACGAACCTGTTATCTTATGACAACCTAGCGTCAGTGTTTCGCCACAACAAGCTTACGCCAGCAAGCGTCTTTCGTTACGGCTACTTGCCTCTTCCTGGCATTCAGTACGTTCTACGCCCGACGAGTCTATTCAAACTAACACGCACTGTGTTTGGCTCGGCTACGCAGAATAGGAATGCCCACATGGGTAATGAGTACATTTGTGCTCTGATAAAAGATAATGAGTAGGTAAATGATTTTCACCGTGCTGGTTCCTGACCTATGCACAGAATGTGAGGTTGCGCTGAGCGGTTGAGCGGACCGACCACCTGGAGACCCTGGAAAATCTGCGTTAAAACAGAAGAACCGCGAAGTGTGTGCTTCGCCAATTCCATTTTCCAGGAGTCACCCAGATGGTGAAACACGTTCCAGAGGATATCGCGAAAAAGCCCGCAAAACAAGGGGTCCAGACCAGTAATCGGGAGCCTAATGAAATCGGGGCTTCCACGCCTTATGACTTCGACAGTAAGAACTTGACTGCCTACGGCGGCCTTCTCCCGGTTGCCACCATGCTCGAACGCCTGAAGTTCCAGGAACTGGTGGAAGAGACAGTGACCGTGAAGCGTCTGACACGGTCGATGCAGCCATACCAGTTCGTGTTGGGTATGGTCCTGGCTTGCTACGTCGGCTTCTCGCGGCTCAATCATCTGCGCTTCCTGGAGCGCGAGCCGATGCTGACGGGGATTCTGAAGGTGCTGCGGCTGCCGCTGCAATGCACCTTCTGGCGCTTTCTGGCATCGCTGCATTTGACGGTCGCAGGACAGTTGCTGAAAGTGCAGCAGGCGATGCGCAATCGAGTGTGGGAAGCGGCCCACGTGCAATTAACCGCAGTCACCCTGGATACCGACACGACAGTGCATACCGTGTTCGGCCACCAGATGGGAGCGCGCAAAGGCTACAACCCCAAGAACCGCGGCAAGAAGAGCTACCAGCCGATTCTGACGTTCCTGGCCGAAACACGAGAATACATTGGCGGGGAGTTGCTCAAGGGCGACCGGCCGACGGGCAAGCAGATCGCGCAGCATCTGAGCGGTGTGTTCGCCGGGCTGCCACCGGGCGTCCAGACGGTGTACGCGCGAGCCGACTCGGGCTTTTATTGCTGGGCGGCGGTGCAGGCCTATGAGGGCAAGGGGTGTCTCTTCGTGATATCGGTCCGCAAGACGCCTCGGTTGCTCGATGAACTGAAAGCGGCGCGCTGGACCGGATCGCCACGCACCGACGCCGACGGGCAATGCGAGTTCCGCTATCAGCCGGAAGGATGGGGGAAAGCCTATCGGTTCGTCGCCCTGCGCTACGTCAAGACACCCAAGGCCGCCGAACCAGGCCAGCCCGAGCAATACCAGTTGTTCGACACGCCCGAGTACAGCTACCGCGTATTCGTCACGAACATGGATGCGCCGATCGATGCGCTGGTCGGCTTCTACCGGCAGCGGGCCACGTCCGAGAACCTGATCAAAGAAGCGAACAATGACGCGGGACTGGCTGCGCATCCGTCGAGGCGCTGGGCGATGAACTGTGTCCACTTTCAGATCGCCATGCTGGCTTACAACCTGAACTGCTGGCTAATGCTCTTCCATCGTGAAGAGAACATCACCGTCAGCGAACTTCCGCACACCACGCTGGCCACGACACGCCTACGATTCCTATTCCTGGCCGCCAAGATCTGGCGTCACGCCGGTCGTGCCGGCGTCAGCTACAGCGACCACTATGCCGAGCAGGGCATCTTCCGGCGGCTGATGGATCGCGTGCGGTCCATCACCTTCACTGGCACTGCTTTGTCGCCGGTATTGGCCACCGCAATTCGCAACTGAACCAGGAAGCGCATAGGATTCTATGCACAGGTGGCTGAAGGAAATCAGCATCTTACAGGAGGGGGTACAAAAAGCGCAGAAACTACCGCGTGACAGGCTCGCGCTCAACTACCTCGAAGCCAACGTCGGCCTCGGCAGCACGCTCCATCTGCGTGCATAATTCAGGTGGTAACGCTTCGCTTATCCCCCGGCAAAGCCGGGGGCTTTATTAATGTGAGCCGCTCAAAGCGGCTGGCGGGCGCTTCGCGCTCCGGGTTTGACGGTGAGGCGCCGCTGGCACTCCGCTCGGCGAGCCGCCGTCCGCGCGATTTCCAGGTGTTGCCAGTGCAAAATTGCCGCACTGTCGATGGAGCATCGGCAACTTGGGCTCCTTCGGAGTTCCATCTGACTGTCCACATTCGTGCGCTTGGCGGCTGACGCGTTGCTCCCGATGGACTCCCGGAAACGTCACACTGCTACTGCCACCCCGGCAGAGCCGGGGGGCCTCCCCCGTTAGGCTAGAGTGGCTACGGCATTGTGCATGGTTCGCACTGCTCGAACCCATTGTCTTCCTATTCATGCTTCCACAAAAGCCGTATTACTTAATCAAACCGCTGCTGCCATGGAGATTCCGCCTGGCCTTTCGCCGCTGGCACGCCAGCTCCCGCCGTGCTGCCTACGCGCATCTCTGGCCTATCGACGAGAGCACCGGCGCAGCACCTCCTAACTGGCCAGGCTGGCCTGCCGGCAAGCGGTTCGCGCTGATTCTCACCCACGATGTCGAGCGTACAAAGGGATTGCAGCGCGTTGAGCGGCTAAAAGACCTCGAGCGCAAACACGGGTTCCGCTCCTCTTTCAATTTTGTGCCGGAAGGGGAATACCGTGTCCCCGACGCGATGCGGCAAGCCCTGGAACAGGCCGGATTCGAGGTGGGTGTCCACGGATTGAAGCATGACGGAAGGCTCTACTGGTCCAAAAGGACCTTCCATGCCAGGGCAGTACGGATTCGCGAGTACATCCGGCGTTGGGGAGCATCAGGATTTCGTTCCCCGCTGATGCAGCACAACCTCGCCTGGCTGCACGAATTAGGCGCGGAGTACGACGGTTCCACTTTCGACGCGGATCCATTCGAGCCGGAACCGGATGGGGTTCGTACCATCTTTCCTTTTTGGGTAGCAGGTCCTCACGGCTCGGGCTATGTTGAACTTCCCTATACGCTGGTCCAGGATTTCACGTTGTTTGTGGTTCTGCGCGAACAGAACATTGCCATCTGGAAGCGCAAGCTGGACTGGATCGCAGAGCACGGCGGCATGGCTCTGCTCAATACCCACCCGGATTACATGTGCTTCGATGGCGGTAAGCCTGCCCGGGACGAATACCCTGTTTCCCACTATGAAGAGTTACTAACCTACGTACGGGAAAAGTATGAGGGCGCGTTCTGGTCCGGGACACCGCGCGAAGCCGCGCAGTTCTACCGTGCGAGCCTGCCGCTCTCTTCGCGAAATTCGCGAAAGAAGATCTGCATGGTAACGCACAGCACCTACGAATCGGATAACCGCGTGCGGCGCTATGCCGAGGCTCTGGCGAAGCGCGGCGACCATGTGGACGTCATCGCGATCAGCCACGGGGACGTTCCGCTGGGCACGGAGGTCCTTCAGGGAGTTACCGTCCATCGGATTCAACACCGCGAACGCAATGAACGCGACAAGTGGATGTTTGCGCGGCGTCTGACACGCTTCGTGGTGGCATCCTCCCTGTTTTTAACCCGCCGGCATGATGACATCCGGTATGATGTCATCCACGTTCATAACATACCCGATTTCCTGGTCTTCGCTGCCTGGTTTCCCAAGTGGACTGGTGCGAAAGTGATCCTGGACATTCACGATATCGTCCCTGAATTTTTTGCGAGCAAGTTCCGGTCCAAGAGGGGCGATCTTTATGTGAGGCTGCTGAAGCTGGTGGAAAAAGCATCCGCGGCATTCGCGGATCACGTCATTATTTCCAACCACCTATGGCAGGAGAAGCTGACTTCGCGCTCGGTTGCCAAAGAGAAGTGCTCGGTGTTTCTGAATCACGTCGATTTGGCCACCTTCTATCGGCGGCCGCGAACGAGACGCGACGGCAAGTTCATTATCCTGTTTCCCGGGAGCTGCCAATGGCACCAGGGCCTGGATATCGCGATCGACGCCTTTGCGCTGATCAAGGATAAAGTGCCGGGTGCGGAATTTCATATTTATGGAGGCGGCAGCGCGAAAGCCGATCTCATCCTGCAGGTCGCCCGGCTGGGATTGACGGAACACGTGAAGTTCTTTACGATGCTGCCGCTGGAGCAAATTGCGGATGTGATCGCCAATGCCGACCTTGGAGTGGTGCCGAAGCGAGCCGAGGGGTTCGGAAACGAAGCGTATAGCACCAAGATCATGGAATTCCTGTCTCAAGGCATCCCGGTGGTGTGCTCCCGCACCAAGATTGACACTTTCTACTTTGATGAGACGGTAGTCCGATTCTTTACCTCCGGTGATAGCCGGGCGATGGCGGATGCGATGTTGGATGTGATCGAATATACGGCGGTTCGGGAGGCCATGGTGGCCGCCGGCCATGAATACGTGAACCTCCATAGCTGGGATGTGAGGAAAGCAGACTATCTCGAGCTGGTGGATTCCCTTTCCACCGAGACGTTCGGCAAGTCCACATTGGCCACGACTGCCACTGTCCAGGCGGGAGATTGAGGCAGAACGGGGAAGCCGGGTGAGGGAGGAGGAATCCGCGGCAGCAAAACGGCATTTCTCGTACGGGTTGTTCGGACAGCCGGGTTTATCCTCTGCTACGGCACGCAAACCTGGAAGGCCGCCCGGTTCTCCTGGTTGTTTCTTCTGCTGATGATCCCGCTGCCCGCCCACGTGATGGAGCAGGCCACAGTCGCCCTGCAGAAGGGATCCCGCGGATGTGACCTACGTGCTGTTCCGCATGCTCGGCGTACCGGTCTTCCGGCAAAGGTTTCTGTTCTCGGTGCCTGGCTTGAACATCGCCCCGGTGCTCATTGCTGATCTGCTGGCTACGAAACGGCCTTTCCGGGGCCGTTTTTGTGTTTTTGCGGAGCGTTACTGGCTTTGCGAAGCTTGGGGAGTTGCTTGCCTTGCGTCTCGACGGGGCAGGCAGGAGTGTTGATTGGCCCGGCGGCGGGCAGGGATTGAGATGAACATGGGTGGGCATGTGCCGGGCTTTGCGAAGCTTTCTTCGTTGCTTGCCTTGCATCGACAGGAGCGTCGATGCGGCAGGCAGGAGTGCCTGCGCTACAGGGCACGGCAAGTTACGGAGTATTCTCCATAATGGAGGGATGATCCGATGTGGTCAATTCTGTTCGACCGCCTCTTCCACAAACTAGCCTTCATCGCCCCCGGAGGCGACACGCTACGGCCCTGGCTGCACCGGGTGCGTGGAGCCAAGATCGGCAAGAAGGTCTGGATTTCGCAGTTGGTCTACATCGACGAATTGCACCCCGAAGACGTGAGCATCGGTGACAACGCCACCATCGGCCTGCGGACCTCGATCTTCACGCACTTCTACTGGGGTCCCAAGAGGCCAATCAGCAATGGGAAAGTCGTCATTGAGAAGGATGTCTTCGTCGGGCCACACTGCGTGATCCTGCCGAACGTACGGATTGGAGAAGGGGCGGTCATCCGGGCAGGCACCGTGGTCAGCCGCAATGTGCCGCCGCACGCGTTTTGGGGATCGCCGTCGGCAGAAGCGCTGGGCGAAGCGACGGTTCCGCTCACGGCCGAACACTCCTACGAGGAGTTTACCCGGGGAATGCGGTTGCGGCCTCCCCGCCGAGCCGCGCGGGCACAACCATGCTCACCAAAGAATTAGCTCGCACCGGCGTTCTCCTCCCCGAGATCGGGCTCGGCACCTGGGATTACCATGCAGGCCCCGACCTGCTGCGGAAGGGCTTCGAAGCCGGGGCCTGGTTCGTGGACACCGCGGAATCCTACGGGACCGACCACATCGTGGGAGAAGCGCTACGCGGCCTCCGCGATCGCGTGTTCGTCGCCACCAAGGTATCCCCACACAATTTCCGTGCCGCTGATTTCCGGAAGTCCGTCGATGGCAGCCTGCAGAGACTGGGCATCGAAACGATCGACCTGCTGCAACTCCACCAACCAAACCCCGAAATTCCCATCGAGGAAACGATGGGCGCCATGGCAAGCGTGATTGACGCCGGCAAGGTACGCTTTGCCGGCGTTAGTAATTTCTCGGTGGCGCAACTTCAGCAGGCGCGAAAGGCTCTTGGTAAGCACCCGGTGGTATCCAACCAGGTACGCTACAACCTCATCGACCGCACCATCGAAAAGGACCTGCTGCCGTATTGCCAGGCCGAGGGAATCACCGTGATTGCCTACAGCCCGCTGGCCCGTTACCTGCACCGCGTTCGGGATGCCGATCCGCGGGGCGTGCTGGACGCCATCTCGCGGGAGACGGGTAAGACGATCGCGCAGATTCTCCTCAACTGGTGCCTGTGCAAGGAAGGCGTCGTGGTGATTCCCAAAGGGAACTCGGAGGAGCACGTACTTGATATGTGCGGCGCTTCGGACTGGCGTTTGAGCGCGGAGCATCTCGCCCTGCTCGATACCAAGGTCCACTACCGCCGCCGCAGGCGGGTGGATGCGCTGGCGCGGCGCTGGCTGCGCGGACCGCTGGCGACCATGGCGCGAGAGACGATCCGGCGCCTGCCCCCAAGCCTGCGACGGCGGCTTACCTGAGGCTGGCATGTGTGGAATCTGCGGAAGTTTGAGTCTGGACGCGGGCGCGGCCGATCCCGGTCTGTTGCGGCGGATGATCGGGACTATCCGGCATCGCGGACCCGATGCTACCGGTGTCTATACGGACGGCGCGGTGGGGCTCGGGCATGCGCGCCTGAGCATTATCGACGTCGCGGGCGGCAGCCAGCCGATGCAGATTGCGGACGGGCCGCTGTGGATCACGTTCAATGGAGAGATCTTCAACTACATTGAACTGCGGGAGGAGTTGATCCGGAAGGGGCACCGCTTCGCCACGCGCTCGGATACGGAAGTGATCCTGCATCTGTATCAGGAAGAGGGTGAGCGGTGCGTGGAGCGCCTCAACGGGCAGTGGGCGTTTGCGATCTGGGATGCAAACCGGCGGAAGCTGTTTCTGTCGCGCGACCGGCTGGGGGTGAGGCCGCTGTTTTACACCCGAACGGCGGACCGGTTCTTGTTCGCATCGGAGATTAAGGCGCTTCTGGCCTGTCCTGGTGTGGATTGCGCATTGGATCTGGAGGCGCTCGACCAGATCTTCACGTTTTGGGTGACCTTGCCGCCCCGCACGGCGTTCCGGAACATCCAGCAGTTGCCGCCGGGCCATTCGCTGGTGGTGGAGGATGGGCGGATTCGCGTGTCCGCGTATTGGCGGCTGGATTTTACTCCGGAGGAGCCGGCAGAGGGCAGCGCGGAGAGGCTCGGCGCGGAACTGCTCGAGTTGTTGCGGGATGCGACGCGGATCCGGCTGCGGTCCGATGTCCCGGTGGGCGCGTATCTGAGCGGGGGTCTCGATTCCACGGTGGTGACGGCGCTGGCGCGGGAGGCGGCGGGGGACCGGCTGCGGACGTTTTCGGTCAGCTTCGATGAAGCGGAGTTTGACGAAAGCGCCTATCAGCGGGAGGCAAGCGCCTTCCTGGGAACACAGCACAGCGATGTGCGGTGCTCGCATGAGGAGATTGCGGAAGTATTTCCCGATGTGGTGTGGCATGCCGAGCAGCCGGTTCTGCGAACGGCTCCGGCTCCGCTGTTTCTGCTTTCGCGGCTGGTTCGGGAGAGTGGGTTCAAGGTGGTCCTGAGCGGGGAGGGCGCGGATGAGATGTTCGGGGGGTACGACATTTTCAAGGAAGCGAAGATCCGCCGCTTTTGGGGACGGAGTCCGGAGTCCGCGTGGCGGCCGCTACTGCTCAAGCGGCTGTATCCCTATATGAACGGGATCCAGCGGCAGCCGGCGGCTTATTTGCAGCGGTTCTTTCATGTGCGCGCGGAGGATCTGGAGAATCCGTTCTTTTCCCACCTGCCGCGCTGGGAATTGACGTCGAAACTGAAGATGCTGTTGTCGGATGAGGCGCGGGCGGAAACAGGAGCCTATGCGGCGCTGCGGGAAAGTTTGCCTGATTCTTTCGGCGCGTGGGCGCCATTCCATCAGGCCGAGTATCTGGAGACGGCCCACCTGCTGCCCGGATATATTTTGTCTTCGCAAGGGGATCGCGTGGCGATGGCGCATTCGGTGGAGGGGCGATATCCGTTTTTGGATCACCGGGTGGTGGAGTTCGCCGCCAAGCTGCCGCCCCGATTGAAAATGAAAGTTCTTGATCAGAAGCACCTGCTGAAGCACGCCGCAAGGGGGTTGATTCCGGAATCCATCCGGAGACGGCACAAGCAACCGTACCGGGCGCCGGACGGGCAGAGCTTTTTGGGAACCCCGGGGGGCTATGCCGAGGAGATGTTGTCGCCAGGGCGGATCCGGCGAGATGGAATCTTCGATTCGAAGGCTGTCTCCGCGCTGGTCCGCAAGTTCCGAACAGGCCGCGAAACCAGCACGAAGGACAATATGGCCCTGGTGGGGGTTTTATCCACAGAGATCCTGATGGACCGGTTCGTGCATCGCCGGCCTTCCGGGCAGATTTCTGAAGAAGATCAATTTGCGGCGCACGGAATGCGCCGCTAACTGATGAGAGCAGGCTCGGTGATGTAACGAGGGATCATGCAGACAACACCAATTTCGCAACAAGTGCGGGCTTTCGTTGTAGAGAATTATCTGTTCGGGCGGGATGAGGGATTGGGAGATGAGGATTCCTTCCTCGAGGCCGGGGTCATTGACTCGACGGGCGTCCTCGAACTGGTGGCGTTTCTGGAGGAGAGGTTCGGGGTCAAGGTGGCGAACGACGAACTGATCACGGACAACCTGGACTCGATTCAGAAGGTGACCGCATACCTCCAGTCCAAGCTGGAAGCCGCGCCGGTGATGCAGGAGAGATCGCGCTAATGGGCGCCCAAGCCGCTGTATCCGCTGACATGCTGCGCATTGATCCCGCGCTCGAAACCGAGCGGATCATTACCGGAATCCGGAATGCGGTGTTCCAGCAGTTGCGCCGCAAGGGCGCGGTGATCGGCGTTTCAGGCGGGATTGACAGCAGCACGGTTGCATTTCTTTGCGCGCGGGCGCTGGGTCCCGAACGGGTTCAGATCCTGTTTACGCCCGAAGCCGATTCCTCGCCGGACAGCTTGCGGCTGGGGCGCCTGGTGGCCGAGTCGCTGAAGATGCGGCCGGCGGTGGAGGATATCACTCCGATTCTCCAGGGGGCGCGGTGCTATGAGCGGCGGGATGATGCGGTCCGACTGGTTGTTCCCGAATATGGCCCGGGGTGCAAATTCAAGATTGTCCTGCCGAACCTGCTCGATCCGAGCCAGTATTCGCTGTTTTCCGTGGTGGTCCAGTTGCCGGGTGGAGAGACCAGAAAAGTGCGGCTCACCCCAGCGGCTTATCTTGGCATTGTGGCCGCTACGAACTTCAAGCAGCGGGCGCGCAAGATGATGGAATACCACTATGCGGACCTGCTGCACTTCGCGGTGGCGGGAACGCCGAACCTGCTCGAATACGACCAGGGGTTTTTTGTGAAGAACGGGGACGGCGCGGCCGATTTCAAGCCGATCGCTCACTTGTACAAGTCGCAGGTGTACCAGTTGGCGGAATACCTGGGGGTGCCGGAGGAGATCCGGCGGCGGCCGCCGACAACGGACACCTATTCGCTCGAGCAATCGCAGGAAGAGTTCTACTTCACGGTTTCGCTCGAGAAGATGGACCTCTGCCTGTACGGAAAAAACCACGGAATCTCAGCGGCGGACCTGGCGCCCGCTGCCGGGATGGAGGCGGAGCAGGTGGAGCGGATGTACGGCATGATCGAAGCGAAACGCAAGGTGGCGCGCTATTTGCATGCGTGTCTGCTGGTGGTTCCTTAGCTTCCATGGGCCGCGAATCCGTGAATGTGACGGAGTTTCTTCTGGCGGGAAAGGACCCGGAGCGGCGGGCGCTTCTCTTGCCGCGGGAAGAGTGTACCTACGGAGAACTGCGCCGGCGCTCGGATCAGATTGCCCATTGGATCTCGCGGATGGGAGGGCGGAAGGGTGACCGGGCAATCCTCATCGGCGAAAACTCGCTTTTTTGGGTGGCTGCCTACCTGGGCGTGATGCGGGCCGGTTTGGTGTGTGTGCCGCTGCCTGGCAGCGTGCCGGAGCAGGATCTCGGCCACGTGCTGGCCATCACCGAGGCGCGTTTCGTCTTTGCGCAAAGCGCGTTCGCGGCGCGGAATAGCGGGAGGTGGGGCGAGCTACACATGGTGACCGACAGGGATGCTCCCTGGAGTGACGCGCCCGGCGGCGGCATTTCTCTTCCGGCGACGGAGCGCGATGGCCTGGCCGCGCTGATGTTCACTTCCGGGTCCACCGGCCAACCGCGCGGGGTCATGGTGTCCCACGGGAACATCATCGCCAATACCGAATCCATCATTGAGTACCTTGGGCTGACGGAAAGAGACCGGATGATGACCGTGCTGCCGTTTCACTATTGTTTCGGCACCTCGCTTCTGCATACTCACTTAAGGGCTGGAGCAAGCATGGTGCTCGACTCGCGTTTTCTGTATCCGGAGACGGTGCTGCAACGGATGCTTGAGACCGAATGTACCGGATTCGCCGGGGTGCCGAGCCATTTTCAGATGCTGCTGCGCAACTCCAGCCTGGCGCAAAAGAAGTTCCCGCATCTTCGCCATGTGCAGCAGGCTGGCGGTTATCTGGCGCCGCCGTTCGTTCGTGATCTGCGCGAGGCTTTGCCGGCCACGCGGATTTTTATCATGTACGGCCAAACGGAGGCCACGGCCCGGCTGTCCTATCTGCCTCCGGATCTGCTCGATACAAAGCCTGGGTCCATCGGCAAGGGGATGCCGGGCGTGAAACTCCGCGTGGTGAACGAGTCCGGAGAAGATGCGCGCCGCGGGGAGGTGGGCGAAATTGTCGCGGAAGGAGAGAATGTGGCGCACGGGTACTGGCGCGCCCCGGAGGAATCGGCGAAGTCGTTTCGCGATGGGACGCTCTACACCGGAGATCTCGCCACTGTGGATGAAGACGGTTATCTCTATATCGTGGACCGGGCAAAGGATTTCCTGAAATGCGGCGGCAAGCGCGTCAGTTGCCGGCAGATCGAGGAGCAGTTGCTGGCGTTTGAGGGCTTGACGGAGGCGGCTGTGATCGGAATTCCCGATGATGTGCTGGGGGAAGCGGTCAAGGCTTTCGTTGTTCCCCGCTCGGGCGATGGTAACCGGCTGGCGGAACGCTTGGCGGGATTCTGTAAGGGACGCCTACAGCCGCAGTTGGTTCCCAAGGAAATTGTGGTGCTGCCGTCTCTCCCCAAGAACAGTGCCGGGAAGGTCCTGAAGCCGAGACTGAGGGCTTTGTAGTTCCGATCTTTTGGAACAAGGGACACAGAAGAGAAATGGCCCGTCAAGCCACTGGTAGCGAACCCCTACAGTTGCAATCAAATGACGAAATGGCCATCAGAATGCTTACCTGAAGACCATCAAGACCCGTTGGGGCTGTAAAGGCTTGACGCGTCTGACGCCGGAGTGTAGGAGACGTCCAAGTCCGCCGGGGACTACTTGCTCAATTTTCTGGGTGAGGAGGACCGGTGAAATTCGCGTTGCTCGACCAGATCCGCTGCTCCTGCGGAAGCGAGGAATTTCGTTTAGAAGGCGCCGTAACCAGGCGCTCTCTTTCCGATGGCCCAGCGGAGGCGGTACGGTGCCGGAGATTCTGTGGATTGCGGCAACGTCCGGTACTGCCCGGAGAAACGCGTCCTCCCGATTGCCGTCAGTGTTACGGGCAGATCGTTCTGGAGGGAGTCATCCGCTGCACCTGCGGGAAAGACTGGCCGATTGTTGATGGCATCCCCGCATTTTCCACCAAACGCGTCGGGCGGACTTCCACGCCTGGTCTTTTCCTCGCGGAGACTAACCCCCGAACCGATCCCCGCTGGGAACCCTTCGTCAGCGCTCACCCAAACGCTATCATCTACCATCATCCGGGATGGATCCGCGCCCTCGAAGAAGAATACGGACAAAGGCGTGTCCATTTCGCCTGTGAAGACGCCGATGGCCGGCTCATGGCCGTCCTGCCAATGTTCTACACCCGTGGATTTCCGCTACACTTGGGCGGAAACGCCACCCGCCGCCGATTATCCTCACTTCCACGGACCCCTCTAGCGGGGCCTCTCTCGGTCAGCCGGGAAGCTACCGCCGCCCTCCTGCAAGCCGCCGTGGACCGTGCTCGTCAAGAGCCGGGGCTGCAAATCCAACTCAAAGCGCAATCTCTTGACCTGGACGGCCTGGTGGACGGAGTTGTCTGCCGGCCATGGAGGACATCCTATGTCTTGAAGCTCCCCCCCAGCCCGGAAGGCCTCCAGTTCGGCAACAGCACCGCGCGGCACCGCATCAAGTGGGCGGTGAACAAGGCCGCCAAGCTCGGCGTACAGGTGCGCGAAGCCATCGACGAAAAGGATCTGCGCGCTTGGTACGAGCTTTACCTGGACGCAATGCGGCGCAACGCCGTCCCGGCTCGCCCCTATCGTTTCTTTCAAGCTATTTGGGCTCTCCTTGCCCCATCCGGTCTAATGCGTCTTCTGCTGGCCGAGCGGGTAGAAGCTGGCCAACGAAGGCTGCTGGCAGGCTCGATCATTCTGACCTACGGCCGGACTGCTTGCTATGCCTTCACAGGATGCCGGAAGGAAGATCTGGCGCTGCACCCGAATGACACCATCCAGTGGCACGCCATTCATGATGCATGCCGGAAGGGCTTCGAGTGGTACGACTTTGGAGAAGTGGCTGAGGAACATCAGCAACTAGCACAGTTTAAAGGCAAATGGGGTGCCGAACCGGTACCGCTCTACCGTTACTACTATCCAGCGCCGCAGCGTCTGCCCTTCGGCAGTCAGACCACATCGCAATGGATCGGGCAGCTCAGGGCCGCCGCCTGGTCGCGTTTGCCGCTGAGCACCACCGCCCGTTTGGGAGACTGGATTTACAGCTACTTATAGGAAACCGAGCCTCATGAAGAACCAGAGCGCCCAACTGTCTTGCCAAAGCATGCATTTGCCAAATGCTTCTACCCGGGTTCCTAAAGTAGTGGCCCTCCTATACCGGGTTCGGGGCTACCTGCGCCGCCACGGTTTCCTGGCGACTTCCCGCAAAATCTGCTCTTCTCTGCTGGGCAAAATGCCGTTATCGCGGCGTCCGGCGGAAACGGGCAAACCCTCATTTGATCCCGCGGAAGAAGCACTACAGCTACAGCCAGGAGAATTGGTTGAGGTCAAATCCCATGCGGAAATCGTCAAGACACTCGACCCAAACGGGCGCCATCGCGGCCTTCTCTTCATGGCGGATATGGTCCAATATTGCGGCCGCCGGATGAGAGTTTACAAGCCTGTCCACCGTCTTCTTATGGAAGATTCGGGAGAGGTCCGCCGGATGCGCAACACCGTGTTACTCGAGGGCTCTATCTGTGACGGACTCAGCGTGGGATGCGACCGCTCCTGCTTCCACTTCTGGCGCGAAATCTGGCTCCGGCGAGTGAATAATGATATTTCCTCCAATGCCGGCCCGGATGGCGGTTTAAGATGAGTCAGAAAGGTCTGTGTTCTGTAGCAAGCGCCGTAGAAAATTCCCGAAGAACCGCCCGCCTACCGGCTCCGGCTGCACCCCAACCTATGCAGATTAGCGGCACCCTCGCCCAATCAGTGGTTTATCGCGTTAACCCCCTCGTGGACGCCCGGTGGGAGGAGTTCCTCCAGAGACACCCCCGGGCCACTGTCTTCCATAGTGTCTCTTGGCTCGAGACGCTGCACCGCAGCTATGGATACGAACCAGCCGTCCTGACGACGACTCCGCCCGGCGCCGCCTTGCGCAACGGCCTTGTCCTTTGTCATGTCAATAGCTGGCTAACCGGACGCCGTCTGGTTTCTCTTCCCTTCTCCGACCATTGCGAGCCGCTGCTCGATGAAGTTGCAGACTGGCAAGCTGTCTTTTCCTCTCTGGAGCAGGAGTTGCGGCGTCAGAAACTCCGCTATGTGGAACTTCGTCCGGTGCGGGCCATTGATGGAATCCTAGTCCCTTTTCGTTCGACCCATACGTACTGTCTTCATCAGCTTGATTTGACGCCGGACCTGGACATCCTTTTTCAACAATGCCACAAAAGCTCGACGCAAAGAAAAATCCGCCGCGCCTGGAGAGAAGGTTTGCATTATGAAGAGGGCCGGACGGAGCCACTTCTCGATGCCTTCTACCATCTGCTTCTTCTCACGCGAAAACGCCACGAACTCCCTCCACAACCCAAACTGTGGTTCCGGAATCTGATCGATTCCTTCGGAGAATCACTGAAAATCCGTGTTGCATTCAAGAACCAGACCCCTGTCACCGCCATATTGACATTGCGCTTCAAGGACACCCTGACCTACAAGTATGGTGGCTCCGACGCCCAATATCACAATCTCGGGGGAATACATCTGTTGTTATGGAAATCCATCCAGGAGGCCAAGCGGGAAGGTTTGCGCGTCTTTGACTTCGGCCGGTCAGACAGTGATAACAAAGGGCTGGTCACGTTCAAAAACCGCTGGGGAGCCGCTTGTTCCACTCTCCACTACCTCAGAATTACGGATCCCCCAGCATCCGATGAAGCGTTTGCCCCTACCGGCACCGGTTGGAAAGGGCGGCTGGCCACACGTATTCTCTCTCGCGTACAACACCATCTAGCCGATTCTTTTGGACATTGGATCTACAAACACATCGGCTAAAGTGGACGGCGCGCAACCCAGAGGTTCGGAGATAACGTCATCACCACCTCGCCTTTCTGGTTCCGGACCGTGATGCCGGTGCGAACAATACCGTGGCTCGGTTTTGATCGCGATTGGGTGATCGCCAACACCGCGATCTCCGCGGTAATTGTATCGCCAGGCCTTACCGGATTTGGCCAGCGCAACTCGTCTACACCCAAGCCGAGCCACGGCGCCCCGTCAAGCGGATTCGCATCGACAATCAGCCGCATCACAATGGCGGCTGTATGCCAACCGCTGGCGCTCAACCCTCCAAGCGGCCCGGCGTTAGCCGCTTCCCGGTCCACATGCATCGGCTGCGGATCGAATTCCCTGGCGAACGCGAGAATTTCGGATTCCGTGACCTCGGCCGGCCGTGTCAGAATGCGCTCCCCGACCGTGAGGTCCTCCAGATACCGCATGCTGTTCAGTATGTCAGAATCCCGCCCGAGCAGGCTTTGCCGTAGCTGCTCATAAATTGGGAGCAAGTCCCAATGTTCTTCATTGGATGGCGCATTTTCCGCGTGGCATTCGTCTTCACGCCCCCCTCGCTGCCTTCTAACTCATTCCATATCATTTATTTATGTTGGCCTGAAGCGCTGGTATCCCAATTGCTCCACTCAAGGCACGATTTCAAAACTGGGATGCCTTGTATTGTCTCCCGAGGATGGGGCTGAAAGGGCGGTAGCTTGTCTGCCGCAAACCCTCTCGTCCGATAACCGCCGCTAAACGGAGTTCACAAATGTTTCAGAACATGCTGGATGTTGCAATCGTGGGCGCCGGTCCATACGGGCTTTCTATCGCAGCCTACTTTCGGCGTCAAGGCATCTCGTTCCGCATTTTCGGCAGGCCGATGGATTTCTGGCTGGCGCACATGCCGAAAGGCATGTTGCTCAAGTCAGATGGGTTCGCCTCGAATCTTTACGACCCGGAAGGCGAATTCACCCTCAGCCGCTTTTGCGCGGAGCGCGGCATTGAGTATGGCGACACCGGGATTCCGGTACGCCTCGAAACCTTCAGCGCCTACGGGCTCGCCTTTCAGCGGCGATTCGTCCCGGAACTCGAAAATAATCTCGTTTCCGGAATTGATCGCTTGCCGGATGGGTTCGTCTTGCAACTTGATACGGGCGAAACCGTGAAAGCCCGGCGGGTGGTGGTGACCACCGGCATCTCACACTTTGATCACATCCCCGACGCGCTGGCTCATCTTCCCTCCGAATTCCTGTCCCACAGCAGCTTGCATCACGATCTCGAACCCCTGCGAGGCCGCAAGATTGCCGTCATCGGCGGCGGCTCTTCGGCGCTTGACCTGGCTGGGCTCCTGCACCAGGCCGGCATCGATGTGCAACTGATCAGCCGTAGGGCGGCGCTCAACTTCCATAGCAAACCAACCGGTAAACCACGCTCCCTGTGGCAGCAGATCCGGCATCCGAAATCCGGGCTTGGCCCCGGTCTCCGGTCGCGCTTCTATTCCAACGCGCCGCATGTATTTCATCGCCTGCCCGAGCGCCTGCGCCTGGAGATCAACCGTAAAGCCCTGGGTCCCTCGGGAGGATGGTTTTCGCGCGACATGGTAATCGGACGCGTCCCGCTCCTGCTCGGCTGCGCTCTCGAGCGCGCTGAAATCCGGGACGGCATGGTCCGCCTCCATCTGCGCGCCGCCGATGGCGGCGCGCGTGAAACAAGCGCCCATCATGTGATCGCCGCAACAGGCTACAAGGTGGACGTGAAGCGGTTGAAGTTCCTCGGCGGGAACATTCTTTCACAACTCGCCGCCGTCAACGGCTCGCCGGTTCTTTCCTCGAAACTGGAATCGTCCGTCCCGGGCCTCTATTTCGCCGGCATGGCGGCGGCGAACAGTTTCGGTCCCGTGATGCGGTTCGCTTTCGGAGCCGGTTTTGCCGCCCGGCTTCTCACCAAGGCCGTGTCCAATTCCTTGTCCGCGGAGCGTCAACCCGCTATCCGGGTAACACAGCCCGTGGCCCATTCGAATTGAACCCGGTTCCCCGCCAGCTATGAAGAGAGAAACCATGGCGATTCACGTAGGGTATGAAGGCGATCCCGCCACGAAAGCAGTGGCCGTTCCCATCTACCAGACGATCGCATTCGAGTTTGACAGCGCTGACCACGGCGCGGCGCTGTTCAATCTCGAAGTTCCGGGCAACATCTACACGCGCATCGGAAATCCTACCAACACCGTGCTCGAGAAGCGGGTCGCCGCCCTCGAGGGCGGTGTGGATGCCCTCAGCGTGAGTTCCGGAATGGCGGCCATCGAATACGCCATCATCAACATCGCCGAGCTAGGCAATAACATCGTTTCGCTCCCCCAACTCTACGGAGCCACCTACACCCTCTTCGAGCACATCCTGCGAAAACGCGGCGTCGATGCCCGTTTCGCGGCAAGTGACCGTCCCGAGGATGTGGAAACACTCATCGACGAAAACACCCGGGCAGTGTTCTGCGAAAGCATCGGCAATCCCGCCGGCAATGTCGCCGATATCGAGGAACTGGCCAGGGTCGCTCACAAGCATGGCGTCCCCCTGGTGGTGGACAACACCGTGGCCACGCCGGTCCTGCTGCGGCCGATCGAATATGGCGCTGATGTAGTGGTGCATTCCATGACCAAGTTCATGGGCGGCCACGGCACCACACTGGGCGGCATGATTGTCGACGGCGGAAAGTTCCCCTGGCGCCGGTATGCGAACAAGTTTTACATGTTCAACCGGCCCGAACCCGCCTATCACGATGTGGTCTATGTCGACCAGTTCGGCGATGCCGCTTATGTGGCGCGTTGCCGGACCGTGTGCCAGCGGAACACCGGAGCCACGCTATCGCCCTTCAACGGATTTCTGCTGTTGCAGGGAATCGAGACGCTCTCGCTTCGAGTCGAGCGGCATGTGGCGAACGCCCGCAAGGTGGCTGAGTTTTTGCGCGGCCATCCCGCGGTGGAGTGGGTGAACTACGCCGGCTTCCCCGACAGTCCTCTCTACCCGATGGCGCAAAAGTATCTCGGAGACCTGCGCTGTTCGCTGCTGACTTTTGGAGTGAAAGGCGGCTTCGAGGGCGGCAGAAAATGCTTTGACTCGCTACGCCTGTTCAAGCGCATGGTCAACATGGGCGACGCCAAATCCCTGTCGTGCCACCCCGCATCCACAACGCACCGCCAGTTGACTCCGGAAGAACAGCGGAGAGTCGGCGTAACGCCGGAAATGATTCGACTCAGCGTCGGCATCGAGCATATCGACGACATCCTCGCCGATCTCGCCCAGGCGCTGGAACACGCAAGGGCTTGAAAGACGCCGCTTTCGGTACAGGAGGTATGTCATGCCAGTGGTGGTGGATGGCATCCAAGGCCCGGTTCGCTCGAGCGGCCCCGGTCCCGTGGGACCCACTCCCGGCTGGGACGGACGGCCCGAGTGTATCCATATCGCGCTGGTCAACAACATGCCCGACGCCGCGCTGGAGGATACCGAACAACAGTTCTTCGAACTGCTGCGCGCCGCTTCCGATACCTTCCTGGTCCGCCTCGGGTTGTTTTCCCTGCCCAATGTTCCCCGCGCTGACAAAGGCAGGCTGCGCCTGGACAGGCTCTACTTCGACATCGAGGAACTCTGGCAGAACCGGTTTGACGCGGTCATCATTACCGGCGCCGAACCCAGACAGCGGGAGTTGCGATGTGAACCATACTGGCCTGCCATGACCGCCGTGCTCGAATGGGCCGCGGAGAATACCGCGTCTACCGTCTTGTCCTGCCTGGCGGCGCATGCGGGCGTCCTCCACTCCGATGAGGTTGGCCGCCATCCGCTGCCCGACAAGCAGTTCGGCGTGTTCAATTGCCGCAAAACCGCGGACCATCCCCTTACCTACCGTTCCCCGGATCGCCTGTGCTTTCCCCATTCCCGCTGGAACGAGGTGCGGGCAAACGCTCTGGCCTCCCGCGGCTACACGGTGCTGACCCATTCCGCCGAAGCCGGCGTGGATCTGTTCGTGAAGAAGAACAAAAGAAGCCTCTTTGTCCACTTCCAGGGTCACCCGGAATACGGCAGGCTGACCCTGCTCAAGGAATACCGCAGAGACATCAGGCGGTATTTGAACGGAGAACGGGAAACCTATCCCTCCATGCCGCAAAGCTATTTTGACGCCGGAGCCGCCGAGTTTCTCACCGCCTTCCGAAAACAGGCTCTGGCGAACCGTTCTCCGGAATTCATGTCCCAGTTTCCTAAAGCTCTCGAGACCGGCGTCTTGCGGAACACCTGGCAACCGTCAGGCTCCGTCATTTACCGCAACTGGCTGCAGTATATTGCCCTGAAAAAAGCCGAATCCCCGGCCTTTGCCGCTGTCCCTCTCGCCGCGCGTGCGCGCTCCGCCGCCGGCCGTTAACCGCATGCCGCGCGCACTCATGCTCGAAGATCAAATACCGGAGCTTCTCGCCGCCCTGCCCCAGCGCATCAGCGATATTGTGACGCCGTGGGCTGTGCGTTCCCCAAACCATCCCGCTTTGGTTGAATCCAGCGGTGCATGGACATACCGCCAACTTGCGGACCAAGTCTCGCAAACCCGGAACTGGCTTCTCCAATTGGGCGTACGCCCCGGCGACCGCGTTCTGATCGTCTGTGAAAACTGCCGCGCTTTTGTTGCCCTGCTCCTTGCCGTAGCTGCTCTCGATGCATGGCCCGTACTCGTGAATGCCCGTCTTTCGACAAGCGAGGTCGACCAGATCCGGGATCATAGCGGCGCACGGCTTGCTCTCTATACCACCGCTGTGTCGCCTCAGGCGACACAACATGCCAAGAGGCATGGAGCGGTAGTGGAGAACAGGCCCGGACTCGGCCACATCGCCGTTGGTCCACTGAAGCGGGATGCCGCGCCGGAGCCGCTCGATCCGGACCCCGCCGGCCGCGTCGCCGCCTTGATCTATACTTCCGGCACCACTGGCGTTCCCAAAGGGGTCATGCTAAGCCACGGCAACGTGCTGTATGTGGCGGCGGTATCCGCGAGAATCCGCTCTCTCACCCCCCAGGACCGCCTCTACGCTGTTTTGCCCATGTCTCACGCCGTCGGGCTTTCCGTGGTCTTGCTGGGAGCGCTCTTCAGCGGCAGTACACTGTATCTGGCGAAGCGTTTCGATCCCGTAGCCGTGCTTGCTTCTCTCGAGAAGGACCGGCTGAGCATCGTACTTGGCTCGCCCTCCATGTTCTCCCTGCTGCTCGAGTACCTGGAGATGAAAGGCATTACCTCGCTCCACTTCCCCGCCCTGCGTATCATCTCCTCTTCCGGGGCCCCCCTGCAGCCCGCGCTCAAAGCAGCGATCGAGAAGGTCTTCGGCCTGGTACTCTACAACGGCTATGGAGTTACGGAGTGCTCGCCCAACATCGCCCAGATCCCGGTCGAAGCGCCGCGAAGCGATACTTCGGTGGGACGCATCCTTCCCGGCATGGAAGCCCGGCTCGTGGGTTCGGATGGAAAACCGGTTCCCGGCGGCGAAGTAGGCGAACTTTGGGTACGCGGACCGAATATCATGAAGGGCTACTATCGCGCTCCCGGCGAAACCGCTGCCGCCATCAACCTCGAAGGCTGGTTCAACACGCATGACCTGGCCCGTTTCGAGAACGGCTATCTGTTCATCGTCGGCCGCACCAGGGAACTGATCGTCCACTTCGGCCTCAATGTCTACCCCGCCGAAGTCGAAGCGGTCTTAAACACTCACCCCGAAGTTGTGCGGTCCGCCGTCATTGGCCGGCCAGCTCCCGGAGTGAATGGAGGCGAGGAGGTTGTCGCCTTCGTGCAACCGGCGCCGCGCTCCTCTCTCAATTCCGCCGATCTGGCCGAGCACGCCGCGCGCCACCTTGCGCCCTATAAACGGCCTTCGGAGATTCTGCTCGTCTCTTCGATGCCGCTCACGCCAACCGGAAAAGTCAAGAAAGATGAACTCCTAATTGGTCAACGCGGAGGCTGACTCCCATGAGCCTGTCATCGGAAGCCCGCATCACTGCCGTAAATGCCGCCGTCGAGCAACTCACCCGCATTTGGGAAAGCATTCTCGGTATTGACTCCATCCAGCCGGACCAGGATTACTTCGACCTCGGCGGCGATTCCTCGCTGGCCGTTCAGATGTTCGCCCAGATCGAAAAGCTGTTCCGCGTTAAATTGCCTCTGGCTACTCTTTACGAGGCGCCCACCATCTCTGGACTGGCGCGGATTCTCAGCGGTGAAACAGCTTCCTCCGGGTGGTCACCGCTGGTGCCCATTCAACCCGAGGGTTCGCGGCCACCCTTCTTCTGTTTTCACGGAGCCGGCGGAAATGTTCTGAACTACCAAAAGCTCTCCGAGCACCTGGGGCCGGACCAGCCGTTTTACGGCCTTCAATCCCCGGGCTTGGACGGCGCTTCTCAACCGCTTACCTCCATCGAGGAGATGGCGGCTCTCTACATCAAGGAGATCCGAGCCGTGCAGCCTTACGGACCGTATTTCCTCGGCGGCTACTGCATGGGAGGCACGGTAGCCTACGAAGCCGCCCAGCAGCTTACTTCCACGGGCGAAACCGTCGCCATGCTCGCGCTGCTCGACACCATGAACTGGCACAAGATCCCTCTTACCTTCTGGAGTAAGAGCTCACACGCCAGCCAGCAGGTGCTGTTCCATGCGGCCAGCCTGCTCGATCTCAACTTCGCGGACAAGGTCGAATTTTTCAAGGAAAAGCTCGAGAGCCTGCGCAACCGGATCCCTGTGTGGCGAGGCATGCTGGCATCGATGTTCGCCAAGCCCGGTTCCAACGAGCCTTCCTCGCCATCGGTGATTCTGGGGCGAATCTGGCGGACGAATGACCAGGCAAGTTGGAACTATATTCCGCGGCCCTACCCCGGCACGGTGACGGACATCCGCCCTGCCAGGCAATACCGCGTCTTCAGCAAGCCGGATTTGAAATGGGATCAACTGGCGCGGGGGGGACAACATGTGATTGTCCTGCCGGTCTATCCCGCCAGCATGCTGGTGGAGCCCTTCGTTGCGCAACTGGCTCGCTCGCTCAGAATATGCATGGATGAGGCAATCAGCGCCGGTCAACAGCAGGAAGCGCCGGCGTAGAGCCACTGACGAAAGGATCTTTCTTGGCGCTCGGTAACTGGTCGAACACCTGGACATTCTTTGATGGAGACTGGCGCGAAGGCAATGTGCCGATCATGGGTCCCCGGACTCACGCCGCCTGGCTTTGTTCCCTGGTGTTCGACGGCGCGCGCGCTTTTGAGGGCGTTACGCCTGACCTCGATCTCCACTGCGCCCGCGTCAATGATTCCGCCGCCAAGCTCTACCTGAAACCCGTTGTCTCCACCGGGGAATGGGTTCGTCTCGCGCGGGAGGGCATCACCCGGTTCGACAAGAACACTCCTCTTTATATCCGGCCCATGTATTGGGCGGAAAAGGAGGGACCCTGGGTCCAGGCTCACGATCCCGAGTCGACACGCTGGTGCCTTTGCATCTATGAAGCCCCCATGCGGCAGCCACGCGGCTTCTCCATTACTCTGTCCCCCTTCCGCCGGCCGACGCTGGAAACAATGCCTGTCGATGCCAAGGCGGGATGCCTTTACCCCAACAATGCCCGCTCGCTGTTCGAGGCGCACGCGCGGAAGTTCGATAACGCGATTGTCTTGGACATGCTGGGCAACGTCGCCGAACTGGCCACTTCGAACATCTTCATGGCGAAAGACGGCGTGGTGTTCACTCCGGCCCCGAACGGAACCTTCCTCGCCGGCATCACCCGGAAGAGAGTGATCGGGCTGCTCCGGGATAGCGGGATAACCGTGGTCGAGACAACTCTCGCTTACCAGGATTTCCAGAACGCGGACGAGATCTTCGCAACGGGTAACTATTCGAAGGTCGTCCCGGTAACCTGTATCGATGACCGGCAGCTTCCGTTCGGCCCTTTGTACACGAAGGCGCGGGAACTCTACTGGGCGTTCGCGCATTCCTAACAGGCCTCGGCAATGAGAGCCATTTCGAAGAAAGTGCGCATCCTGATGACCGGCATCCTGGCCGCATGTCTGGCGGCGGGCATTTTCGCGCTCAGTCTTCCCACCACGTCCCGTTCTCTTTCTTCTCCCGGCTCCTGGAATCCCAAAGCCGCCGCGGATTACCTCGATCAACGGGCGCTCTGGTGGAGCAAGTGGCCCGCCTCGGCCCGTGGAGACGGAACGTTCTGTATCTCGTGCCACACGGCGCTCGCCTACTCTCTGTCACGCCCAGCCCTTCGCGCCAAGCTCGGTGAAGATACCCCCACGCCGCAAGAACAAGCCATTTTGAACAGCGTGACCAAGCGAGTTCAAAGCTGGAAGAACGCCGCGCCCTACTACGGAGGTGACGAAACCAGCCTCGCCAGATCTGCCGGTACGGAATCCGTTATCAACGCAGTCATCCTGGCAAGCCATGACGCGGCGAACGGAATGCTCAGCGACATCACGCGCACCGCCTTCGGTAACATGTGGGCGCTCCAGCAGACAACAGGGGATCTCAAGGGCGCCTGGTGGTGGCTTCAATTCAATCACGAACCATGGGAAGCCTTCGACTCCCAGTATTATGGAGCCGCCATGGCGGCGCTCGCCGCCGGGCGCGCTCCGGAATCGTACCTCTCCAATCCTAAGATTCAGCCTCACCTCGTGTTGCTTCGTGAATACCTCAACCGCGAATACCCGAAACAATCGCTCCTCAACCAGGTAACGGTATTATGGGCCTCCCTGAAGTGGCCTGGGCTCATTACCCCGGAGCAACGAAACACCATCATTAAAGAGGTCTTAGACAAGCAGCATGCCGATGGCGGCTGGAATCTCGCTTCCCTCTCCTCGACGTGGCGAAACTGGAACGCCCTTGTCCGGATGTGGTTCGTATCGGAAGGGACGCCGCTGAAAGCACGGAGCGACGGATTCGCCACCGCCTTTATGACCTTCGTTCTCCAACAATCAGACCTCCCACGCGACAATCCGCACGTGCGGCAAGGGCTTGCCTGGCTCACACGCAATCAGAATCAGACCGGAGGCCAGTGGTTAACCTATTCGCTCAACTACCGGAGAAGTCCCGCCTCCGATACCGGCCGTTTTATGAGCGACGCGGCGACGGGTTACGCCGTGCTCGCGCTGGCCAAAGCCAATTGAGGCTTCTTCTTTGCCCGTCTCCACGCCTGTCTCGTCCATGATCGACACGCTGACCGTGATCTGGCGGCGCCTGTTCGAGCAGCCATCCATCGGCATTCACGAAAATTTCTTCGAACTCGGCGGCAACCCTTCGCTCGCCGTCCGGCTGTTTGATGAAATTACCCATGCCTGCGGCTGGGAACTGCCGCCGATGATGATCTACCAGGCGCCTACCATTGCGGAACTCGCTGTTTTGCTCGAACAGCCGCGGGGGCAACGCCTCTCGCCGCTGGTGCTGCTCAAACCAGGCGCGAAGAAGCCGCCGGCTTTTCTTGTTCATGGTATCGGCGGCAGTGTGATGGAGTTCTTTGATCTCGTCCGTCACCTCTCTCTGCCGCATCCGGTCTATGGGCTCCAGGCACAGGAAATCGACGACGCAGGACGTCCGCTCGAGAGCATCGAAGATATGGCCCGGGTCTTTCTGGAAGCGATCCGCCGGGTGCAGCCAACGGGCCCCTATTTCTTCATCGGATACTCTCTTGGAGGCTTGGTAACTCTCGAGATGGCGCAACGCCTGTTGAGCAGCGGAGAGAAGATCGGCCTGTTGACAATGGTCGATTCCTATCCGCACGCAAGCCGTCTGTCATGGGAACAGCGTGTCCGCCTCCTGCTGTGCCGGACCGGCCGCCGTGCCGCAATTCTTCTGCCGTTCCTTGGGCGCCGCCGGCATCTGCGCGGAACCGGACTCTACAAGCCGCCGCAAGCAGCCGCCTTTGCTCCTTCCATGCAACGCACCCGCGACAATGCATATACCGCCTTGAAGCGGTACCAGCCGCGATTTTACGAAGGCCGGATCACCTTTGTCAGAGCGGAGTCCCCCACGAGCTTTCCGGATAACCCCATTCCTGTCTGGGCGCGCCTGGCGGCGGATTTCGAGGTCGAGACGGTCCCAGGCGATCATCTCGGCATGCTCACTGTACACTACGAGCAACTGGCTTCGGTCCTGAACTGCCATCTGAGAGGAGCCTTGTACGGTATCAAATGACCGGCGCCGAAGCCCTGATTCGCACACTGCTCGCCGGAGGAGTGGATACCTGCTTCACGAACCCCGGCACTTCCGAGGTTCACATGGTCGCCGCCCTCGACCGCATCGGAGAAATGCGGTGCGTGCCCGGCCTGTTTGAAGGTGTCGTTACCGCGGCCGCCGACGGTTATGCGCGCATGGCGGAAAAGCCGGCCTGCACTTTGCTCCATCTGGGTCCCGGCTTTGCCAACGGAATCGCCAATCTGCACAATGCGCGCCGGGCGCATGTGCCTATGGTCAATGTCATCGGCCAGCACGCCACTCATCACCTGCGCCATGACACTCCGCTCAGTGGCGGCATCGAGTCCATTGCGCGTCCTTATTCCCGCTGGCTGCGGACTTCCCGCGGCGCCTCCATGGCCGGCCGCGACACTGCCGAAGCGATCACCGCCGCCCGTTCGGCAAGCGGCCAGATCGCCACATTGATTGTCCCCGCCGATGTGAGTTGGAGCGAGGGCGGTTCGGTTCCCCCGTTCCCTCCCCCGCCTGAAGCAGAGATGCCCGGCCCGGAGATGGTACAGCGCGCCTCCGCCATGCTCTGCTCCGGCCTCCGAACCGCCATCCTGCTTGCCGGAAATGCCCTCTACGGGAAAGGACTGGAACACGCCGGACGCGTGGCGGCGGCTACCGGCGCAAAACTCCTTGCTCCCTATCCCCTCTCGCGCCTCCAACGGGGAGCCGGTCTGCCGGCGGTGGAACGTGTGCATTACATCCTGGAGCAGGCAAAGCAACAGTTGGAGGAGTTCCGCCAACTGATTCTGGTGGGTGCGCAGGCGCCCGTCGCCTACTTCGCCTACCCCGGCAAAGACAGTACGCTCACACCAGCGGAATGCGAAATCTTTACATTGGCCATTTCGGATCAGGATTGCGCCGGCGCGATGGAAGCATTGGCCGCGCTATTACCCGGTGCGAGACAGCCGGAAGAGACGCCTGCCCGCCCGGCACTGCCGGAAGGCGCGATTACGCTCTCCGGTCTTGCCTCTACTATCGGCGCGCTGTTACCGGAGAACGCCATCGTCGTGGACGAGTCCATGACCTCCGGCCGCGGCATCATGGCGGCCACTCAAACTGCTCCGCCTCACGATTGGCTGGGTAACACCGGCGGCTCGATTGGAATCGCCATGCCTCTGGCTGTAGGCGCTGCCGTGGCCTGTCCGGATCGTCACGTCGTGTGCCTCAGCGCCGACGGCAGCGGCATGTACACCCTACAAGCGCTCTGGACCATGGCCCGGGAGGGACTCCGGATCACCACCGTCATCTTTGCCAACCGGGCCTATGCGGTTCTGAAGCGGGAATTCTCCTATCTGAACATCGGCAGCCCGGGACAACTGGCCTCCAGCCTGTTCGACATCGGACGTCCTGACTTGGACTGGGTACGGTTGGCGCAGGGATTGGGCATCCCCGGTACGAAAGTTACCTCGCTTGACGAGTTCGCCAACGCTTTGCGCAACGGATTTGAGAGCGGCGGACCAACACTCATTGAGGTACCTCTATAAGTTTGGAGGCGGCCTTGCATGCAACTTCCGTGTTTAGTCTCATTATCGCCGTTTACAATGACTGGGCGCCCCTGGACCAATGTTTACGTTCCGTGTCGGAACAGATTCCAGGGCCGGATTTCGAGGTCATCATCGTGGACGACGGCAGCCAGGAACCGGCGCCGGAATCTATTCTTCAGTGGACCAGCCACTACCCGCTAACTATAGTCAGACAGTCTCATACGGGAATTCCTGGTGCACGCAACAAAGGCATCCAGACCGCCAAGGGGTCCATCCTGCTTTTCGTGGATGCCGACTGCCGGCTGGAAGCCAACTGCCTAACGGCCCTTTGCTCCACGATCAGCGGCAATCCGAAACAGAACTGCTTTCAATTACGGCTAACCGGTGATTGCACGGCTTTAGTTGGAAGAGCGGAGCAGTTGCGGCTCATTACGCTGCAACAGCACTTCCTTCAGCCTGATGGGCGTATCCGTTACTTGAACACCTCCGGTTTCGCCATCCGGCGGACGAGGGCGGATCTCACGGAAGAGTTGTTTCAACCGATCGCCCTCAGAGGGGAAGATACTCTTTTGCTGACCACTTTGATGCACGACGGAGAACTTCCCTTCTTTGCCTCGGATGCCGTCGTCCGGCATTCCATCTCTTTGACTCTGGGGCAGTGCCTGCGCAAGGACATCCGGTCCGCTTATCAGGAGCGGAAGACCTTCGAAACCATTGCCTCCCAAGATCTCGACAAAATCCAATTAAGCAATAAGGAACGCCTGCAAATGCTGTTTTCCATGTGGAGGGCTTCCGGGCAACGTTCCATCGGACGGCCGGCGTGGTTTGTGCTGGTAACACGGGAAGCATTGGAACGGATCGTCATCCTGGCTTCCGGTTGCCTGCCTCGCGGATCCTAACCCCTTACCTGCTGTAGACACCCAAAACTCCATGCGAAAACAAACGGTTGTTGTTATCGGAGCCGGCCCTTACGGACTGAGTACAGCGGCACACCTGCGGCATGCGGGAGTCGAACCATATGTCATCGGACAACCGATGGGATTTTGGAAACATAACATGCCCGGCAAGATGCTGCTGCGTTCGCGGCACGAAGCTTCCAACATTGCCGCGCCGCGGAAGCATCTGTCTCTGGAGGCGTACCAGACAACAATCCGGCGCCGCCTCAATGAGCCTCTACCCATCGAGGATTTCATCGCCTACGGGGAATGGTTCCACAAGCAGGTGGTCCCGCGCCTCGATACGCGCAATGTCCGCAACGTCGCTCCTACCGGCGGCGGATTTGAGATCGCCTTCGAGGACGGGGAAAAGCTCCATGCGGAGTCCGTGGTTCTGGCCCTTGGCATCGGACTCTTCGCCCAGCGGCCCGAACAATTCGCCGGCATCCCCCGGGTGCTTGCCTCGCACTCCTCTGAATTCAGCAATCTCACTCAATTTCGCGGCAAACGTGTCGCCGTAATAGGCCGAGGCCAAAGCGCTCTGGAGTATGCCGCCATCCTGCACGAAAGCAGCGCCGAGGTACAGATCCTTACTCGATCCGAAACCGTGAACTTTCTGCCCTTCGCATGGCGTAAGCACCTTTTCCGAAGACTCACGCCAGGCCCGCTGCGGCCCTTATCATGGCGCATCCTTCCTCCCACCGACTTAGGAGACATCCGGACCGCGCGCAAAATGGCTGACCCTGTCAAATTCAGGCGCCAGTCCCCCGAAGTCCAGCAGGCGCTCCTGAAAGATGTCACGACACCAAGAGGCGCCTACTGGCTGCCTTCCCGTCTGCAAGGTGTGCCGGTAAAGGCCGGAGTCAGCGTGACCAGTGTGGAAAGAGCCGGCGATGCGCTCAAACTTACCCTCAGCGATGGCAGCACGGACCTGGTGCACCTGGCGGTCCTCGCCACGGGGTATAGAATCGATATCTCGAAATACCACATCCTGGATGACTGCCTGAAGCAGGCCATCCAGAAAACCGCGGATGGATACCCGGTCCTGGCAACCAACCTGCAAACCTCTGTAAAGGGGCTCTATATGGCGGGAGTAGTCGCCGAGAGGATCCTGGGGCCGACATTGCGGTTCGTCACCGGAACTTCCAATGCCGGTCCTTGCCTGGCGGCTGCGCTGACAGGAAAACGCTCGACCCATTGATCTCCGCGGTGAAGGGAAGAGACAACCCACGTGACAACGGCGAAACACATACATCACAAGGCTCCACCAGGAGCAATCGTTCTCGGAGGAAATTTTGTCGGCCTCGGCATTGCAAGGAGCCTCGGGGCCCGCGGCATCCCTGTCTGGGTCTTTGATACCCAACGGTCCAGGTCCATTACTCACTTTTCCCGCTACACGAAGCGCTCGATAACCTCCCGGGAGGCGGTCCATGAAGTACTGCTGGCGGAGGGGCGTAAACATAATCTGAATGGCTGGGTGGTCTTCCCGGTCAACGACGAGTACGTGGAGAGTGTATCGACCCACCATGAAGCGTTAAGTTCCATCTACCGCCTGATTACGCCACCGCTTGCCGTGACGCAGTTTGCCCTGGACAAGCGGCTCACTTACCGCAGGGCGGAAGAATTGGGCGTCGACGCGCCCTGGACTATGGTGAGCGCAACAGAGGACGGTTTCGAAGGAAAGGACCTCCCCTTCCCCCTCATCCTGAAGCCGGCCGTCAACCATCATTTCTTTCCGCACACTAATGTCAAAGCCTTGCCGGTCGCAAATCTGGCTGAATTGAAGCACTGGTTCGCCCAAATGAGCAGATACATCCCGCCCGAGGAAATTCTGATCCAGGAGCGTATACCCGGAGCGGGCGAGAACCAGTTCTCTTTTTGCGCTCTTTGCAAAGACGGGAAGGTTTATGCCTCTCTGGCCGCCCGGCGCAGGCGGCAGTATCCGGTAGAGTTCGGCAATGCCAGTTCCTTTGTCGAAACCACACACCAGCCCGAGGTGGAAGAAGCCGGCCGGCGATTCCTCGAAAGCATCGGATTTGATGGCATGGTGGAAGCTGAATTCAAATTCGACGCCAGGGACGGAAAGTACAAGATTCTTGACGTCAACCCCAGACCTTGGGGCTGGCATACGATCGGCAGAGCCGCCGGCATCGATTTTCCATACCTGTTGTGGCAGCAAAAGGTCGGGCTCCAATCCCACCCGGCGCCGGAGCGCCGCCATCGAGCCGCCTGGCTCCGGGAGATGACCGACTTCCTCGCCATTGCCAAGTCACGTGACCGCAAGGCGGAAATCCAACGGCTGGTGAAGGCGATACGGACCAGAAACGTCACCCTGGCCACCTTCAATTTCCGGGACCCCGTCCCCTTCTTCGCCGAGTTCGCCTTGTGGATACTATCGGGATTAGCGCGGCAGAAGAAGGCGAACGAGTTTCTTCTTCCGGCTCTACTTTTGATCTCTCGATCGTACGGCAACGAGTGACGGTCTCAACAATTCCATCCGGAGATCTCCATGTCCAAATCGATTGTTATGGCCACTCCGGCCGCCATCGAACTTGACCCCGAGCCACTCCCCCCCGAGTGGATCCTCGGCGGCAACCCTGAAGCGCGCGGCAAGATGCTGGTGCGAAGTCATGACTGGAGCTCGACCCTGGTGGTTTGGAATTGCACGTCGGGCAGCTTCCGCTGGCATTTCAGCCAGGATGAGGTAATTTTCGTGATCTCCGGCGCCGCCTTCCTGCTCAATGACGACGGGAGTGAACGCCGTTTCGGCGCCGGCGAATTGGGATTCTTCCCTGCTGGAACCACCTGCAAGTGGCGCATTGATGACCACTTCCTTAAAATTGCCGTGCTCCGGGAAACCATGTGGCGTCCGCTCGGGCTCTGCCTGAAAGTGTGGAATAAGCTCCTCCGGATCGTGGGCCTCAAAGGAAAATCCCCTCTCTAACGTTCCGGGCCGCCACTACGAAGCTCCTCCATGAAATGAAACCGGCGACAAGGCTCTTTCCCGGCGATCTGGTGGAAGTCAGAACGCCGCGGGAAATTCTTCGGACACTCGACGCCGGCGGAACGCTCGGCCATATGCCGTTCATGCCGGAAATGATCGAGTTCTGCGGAAAGCGGTTCCGTGTTTCGAAGCGCGCCGTTAAGGTCTGCTCATCGGGATCGAGGTCGACCATGCGCGGCTTCCGGACCGATGACGTCGTCCTCCTCGATGGGCTCCGCTGCTCCGGCGCTGCTCATGATGGCTGCCAGAAGGCGTGCATGATGTTCTGGCGCGAGGCATGGCTGCGCAAAGTCGGCGAGGATTCGCCCCACTCCCCCGTGGATTCGGACAGTAGCGGCGAACTGCGAACCCGCCTCAGGACTTCCACTGGTCCAAAGACTTACTTTTGCCAGGCCAGCGAAATATTGAAGGCAACGGAGGACTTGACCCGCCGGCAGCGTTTCGGCAAATGCCTCGGCGAAATCCGCGCCGGCAACTGCACCCCGCTGCAAATGGCGCGGCGCATTTCGATATGGCTGTTCTGGAGAATCCGGCGGCTGTTCCTCGGCGTGTACGCTCGAGGAACAAATAGGACAACGCCAGTGGAAAGCCTCAACCTGCAGCCCGGCGAATGGGTGGAAATCAAGCCCATGGCGAGCATCATTACGACCTTGAATGAGAAGGCGCATAACCGAGGACTGTTCTTCTCGCCTGACATGCGCCTGGAGTGCGGCAAGAAACACCAGGTGGAAAAGCGGCTCGAAAGCATCATCGTCGACGGGACAGGAGAGATGCGCCGGCTCCGCAATACGGTGTATCTCGAAGGCTCCCGTTGCGGATGCGCCCACGTGGCCTTTGGAGGCTGTTCACGCTGCGAATTCACGTACTGGCGCGAGATATGGCTCCGACGCGCGCCGGGTCCGCCATCCCCTCCGCGTTCCTGACCCGGCAGTTTTATACTGTTTTTCTGGAGTACCAACCGCTCTGCTTGCGCCGGCTCAACACACAGGTTCGCACCAGTTCAGGAGCCTCCCAGGGCACGTCGTGATAGGCTGACCGCAAGAACGGACTAGCCGCATCCCGTATCCATTCCTGCGGAAACAGCGCAACTGTGTCGTGCCCGGTAATCTTCGGAGCTGTTTGGAGCGCCTCTCCGGAAGCAGCGGCATACAAAGCCGCGGGTAAATCGCGCCCCGGCCCTAGTGTCAGGTGTCCGACCTGAGTCGACCGGGGGTTGATTTCAATCAGATGCGCCTTCCCGGTTTCCGCCTCCCGCATGAAATCCAGTCCGTGAAGCCCCGAGAGGCGAAGCCGGCGCGCCATCCGTTCGGCGGCGACGGACATCTCCTCGCTCTCGATGATCCGCAGGACTGTGGCGTGTCCAGTGGATGCCGCTTTGCGAATCACCTCGAAGTGCAGGCTGGCCAGAAGTTCCCCGTTCCAGCAGGCAATCGCGCTGGTCGCCTCGCTTCCTGGCGCGAACTCCTGGGCGTTCACGACGGACCGCAGACGGAGCAGCGACGGCCGCAACAAGGCGCTGTCTCCATCCAGCAAAGTCCGCTTCAACGCCCGGGCCAGCAGCGGCGGCGAAGCCAGCGTCCGGAAGGCGCGCTCTGCTTCCTCCTGGCTATGGACAATCTTCACGCCGTCGCCACCGGAAGTGCCGTCGGCTTTGAGAACCACGGGAAATCCAGTCCCGGCTGCCCATTTCCTCAAATCATCAGGACCATGGATGACTTCCGTCCGCGGGGCCCGAATGCCCTGCTCCCGCGCGATTTGTAGGAAAGCGGCCCTGGCAAACAACGCGGGAAAACTTTCCGCGGAGCCGAGAGAGCGTTCAATCAGCCTGCAAACGGCCGTTCCCGTTCCTCCACGGCCCTGTTCGCTCTGATACAACCGGTGCAGGTGGCGGGAGGCAAGATCATCCCCGGGAATCACAATATCCGGCCTGGCGGCGCCAATCGCGCGGGCGAATGAAGCCACGGGCCTCAAGTGCTGGTAGCTGTGAATCCGTTGCGCGGCCCCGGTCTTATCCAGCGGATGACCGGAGGGACAAACCGCTTCCACCCGAAAGCCCGCGTTAGCCACGGCCATTGCAAGGCGGGCGGTGGGAAACCAGTTCGCGGTAGTGGCTACCAGGAGAATAGGTTTCAACGTGTCCAAGCCTCCGCTGGATCATCCAGACGCCGGATGCATGGATGCCGCATAACTAACCGATAGGGATTTGACAATGCTACCATGGCTCGCCGTAATGCTGCTGCAAGAACATGGAGGATAGCTATTGCCGGACATGAATAAGCTCAATGCGCCGGTTCGCAACATTTCCGATACCGCCCGCTGGGTTGCATGTTTTCGAGCACGCGAAACCAGGCGGCCCGATGCTTTGTTTCATGACCCGTTTGCCGAACGTCTCGCCGGCGAACTGGGGTTCCACATTGCCGACACCCTGGTTGACGGGAACAAACATGATTGGGCGTGGGCGGCCCGCACCTACCTTTTTGACCGCTTCCTCTCCCGCGAAATCCAGGCAGGCGCGGATCTTGTCATTAACCTTGCCGCTGGACTCGATGCCAGACCCTACCGTATGCAATTGCCTGTCACACTCCGCTGGGTGGAGGTGGATCTGCCCGAGATTATTGCCTACAAAGAAGAGATCCTCGCCGGCGAGAAGCCAAACTGCAGGCTGGAGCGGATCAGCCTGGACTTGACGGATGTGGCGTTGCGCAACAAGTTGTTTGCCGGACTAGACAATCACGCTAAGAAGATCGTCGTTGCAAGCGAAGGACTTCTAATCTACTTCACAACGGAAGCCGTCGCCTCCCTCGCCGGCGGCCTTGCCCGCGGCAAACACTTCCAAAGCTGGATTATTGACCTTGCCTCGCCCGGCCAGCTCAAGCTGATGCAACGAACCACCGGCCACCAACTCAGCGAAGCCGGCGCTGCTTTCCGATTCGGACCGCCCGAGGGACCGAAGTTTTTCATGCCCTACGGCTGGGAGGCGGCCGAAGTCCAGGGTCTGCTGAAGACCGCCGCACAGTTTCAGCGGTCCCCAGCCGAATTGCAGGCGCTGTTGCCGGAGCCTAAAGGGCCAATGGGCAATTATCCATGGACAGGAGTTTGCCTGCTTCATAAGCGCCAGGGCGGCCCCCCTGCTCTCGCGCGTCGGTCCCCCTGATATCGTGCCGTACTAGTACTCGGCTTGATATTCCTATCGGGTTTTTGCCCGATGGTCCCATTGATTCTTCCCTCGAACCGATTGAAGATAGACTCAGGCTCCCTAAGTAGAGCTACTAACGGCGAGCGGAGTGTTCCCTCCGGCAAGCCAGTGATATTTCGGAGATCAATTCATGCGAACCATCGTTCGAACTTCGTGGCTGCTGGGACTCGCGGCGCTGTCCCTCGCCTCTGGCGCATTCGCCGGCACCGTCTCGTTTAAGCTAACAGGCACGGGCAATAATGCCGTGATGGGCGGCGTCTACACCAGTCCCTACAATGCGACCATCGACGGTGTCCCGGTGCTCGCCATCTGCGACGATTACGCGACACATAGCTTTGTCGGTCAAACGTTTACGGCCACTGTCACCAATGTCGCTTCACTTCAAGGTGAAGCTACGGCCTCGCAGGATGTGAAGTTCAACAAGAATAGTGTGAGTGATCAGCAGAAAAATTATGCCACGGCGGCTTATCTTGCCACACAGTTGCTCGGCATCGATCAAAGCACCAATGCGGGGAAGATATTGGCGGGCGAATATAGTTTCGCCATCTGGGGACTTTTTACTCCCTCAGCCCTAACGGATCTCAACGCCGCCAACTCCACATACGCAACAGCAGCGCAGGGTTTTCTCAACGCTGCATTGGCCCTGTCTTTGAGCCCTTCCCAATACGCCAATGTGGATATCTACACACCGACGCCTGACCAAACTGTCTCTCAGGAGTTCATCGTTGTCCGCACCGATGAACCCGAGGCCGTCGCCCTGCTCGGCTTCAACATCCTGGCAGTCCTCTCCCTCGTCTTCTTCTTCCGCAAGCGTCTGATTCGCGCTGTCTGATCCACGCGCGCCAAAAACCGGTCTTCCCAAAGCCCCTGCACGGATGCAGGGGCTTTTTGCGTGTGCCGACAGCCAGGTAGCCCTTGACACCCCTGCCGGAGGTGGAGTCATAGCTCTGATGGCAGTCATTACACATCACCCGAAAGCCACCAAGTGGGCAGAGACTGGGCGCCCTCATCCGGTTCATCGCGCCGACGGACAGCGTTCACGGCCCGTGGCGGTTGCTGAACAGTCCGGAACTTGCGCTGCCCAATGTCTTTCTTCGGCTCGCTCGAGATTCCGGGATTGACTTATTTATCGGGCCGGTAGCCTGTTCCCTTACCGCGCCCGCGAAAGCTTCTCCAGAGCAGCCCTGGCATCCCCCGCCTGCGCGAACTTGGGGTCCACATTCAACGCCAACCTCAAAGATTGCCCCGCTAAATCGTACTCTTTCGCAGCCAGGTAAGCCATCCCCAGGTGGTATTGAAACAGCGCATTCTTCGGCGTTCTTCGCGTCGACTCCTTCAACTGCGCCACCGCCGATTGCGGCGACCCCACCTTATAATTAGCCCAGCCCAGCGTATCGGCCACATCGGGTGATTCGGGCAGCCGTTGCTTGGCCTCCTGCGCGAGCGAAAGCGCCACGTTGGCGTCGCCGCCGTGCTCCAGATAGAGATACGCCAGTTGATTCGCCACCAGAGGATCATCCGGAGCCACCTCGCGCGCCCTCTCGCACAGCTTCTTTGCCTCTTCCCAGTTTCCTTCTTTCTCGTACAAACTTTCGAGAGCCATGTAATTGAGAACAAAACGCGGATTCACCTCAATTGCCTTCCGCAAATACATCTTCGCCTTTTCCACGTCACCCCGGACAGAGGCGATGTTGGCAAGCATCGTGTAGGCGTTCGGCGTCTTTGGGTCGAGCGCGACCGCCTGTTGCACACTCGCTTCCGACTTGGCCGGATCCCCCAGGTTGAAGTAAGCCACGCCCAGCAACATATTGAGGCCCGCATTCCGCGGATCTTTCTGAACCTGAGCCGAAATCCGCTCTGCCGCTTCCCGCGGCTTTCCCTGCCGCGCGCTGAGATTCACGAACGTCGCCAACCCGGCCAGGGAAGCGGGGTCCCGCTTCAGCGCTTCCTCGAGTTGCGCCGATGCGCGCTGGGTATCCCCCTTTGCCAGCAATGCCTGCGCGCTCGCCAGCGAGGCGCTCACGGAATTCGGATTCGCCGCCAAAGCGCTCGTGGACAGCCGCAACGCCTCATCCGCGTAGCCGCTCTTGATGTTCAGCCGCGACAACGCCACCTTCGCATCGTTCATCTGCGGCGCCAGTTCCAGCGCCCGGGCGAAAGAAGTCTTTGCAGCCTCCGAACTGCCCAGCGAGTTCTGCGTCACACCCAACAGGTAATGCGCTTCCGGAGAATTTGGCTCCGCCTTGATCGCCTTCTGAAGCGCCTCCATCGAGTCCTGGTATTTTCCCTCCGCAATCAGAATCCGTCCATTCAATACCAGCGCCTGGATATTGGTGGGGTCCGCCTTGAGCATCTCCTGGTCCAGTTTGCCTGCCTCCTCCATCCGGTTCAGATCAAGCAACGTCCCAATCAGCAGCACTTTCACCTGATTGTCCTTGGGCTTTGCCGCCGCAAGCGATTGGAATTCCTTGAGCGCCTTCTCTTTCTGTCCCGTCGAGGCATAGTACAGCCCAAGAGCCTGGTATGCCTGCGGATCCTCGGGCACGGCCGTCTTCAAATCCGCGTAAAGCTTCTCCGCCTCCGCTGCCCTACCCGTCGCCAAATAGATCCTGGCCGACAGAAGCCGCGGCATCACGGCGCGCGCATCCAGGTCCGCCGCCGCGCGCATCTCCACCTCCGCCTCCGCCATCTTGCGCTGCGCAAAGTAATACTGTCCCAGCATCAGGCGTGCCGGCGAAGACTTCGGATTGGCCTCCACCGCTTTCTTCACCGCGGCCTCCGCTTCTTCCGGCTTTCCCGAGGACAACAGCAGCGCCGCCAAAGCCGTGTAGCTCTCTACTCTCCCCGGGTTCAGGTCAATCGCTTTCCGGATCTCCTGAACGGCGTTCGGCAGATCCTGCGTCATGGCATACTTCTGCCCCAGCACTAAGTGAGCCTGCGCGTTGTTCGGGTCCGCGGCCAAAATCTTTTGCGCGATCGTCTGCGCTTCGTCATACTGGCGGCCCGCGATGAGCAGTCCCGCCAGTTCCAGTTCGATCCGCGTATCCCCCGGCGCCAGACGCTGAGCCTGTTTCAACTCCTGGTATGCCGCCCGCGGATTGTTCAGTTTCAGATAGGCCCGGGCAAGTTGATAGTGGGCCTCCGCCGACTTCGGATCCGCCTGCGCCGCGTTCCGGAATTCAATCGACGCTTCCTGAAATCTCTCCGCTTCAAAATACTTCTGTCCGCTGCTCAAGTACTTCAGCCGCTGCTGGACCGGATCTCTGGAACACGCGGCCAACAGGACAACCCCTACGGCCACACCCCACAGCTTCTTCTTACCTGAAAACTTCATGTTCATGAATTCGTAGCCTCTAATGATGATCGTGCCCTCCCGGCCGCCGGCTCCCGCCGCGCGGCCTGCTTCTCCGGCCTTTGCAGCAGGAACAGCAGCGGAATAAGGATCGCCAACGCGACCAGGGAAAAAAGCGATCCCCAGTGATGATGGAGTTCGCCGTAAAGATAATTCCGGTCCACATAGATGGCCAGCCACGATAGCGTCACAATCCGCACGGCGTTCTTGAAGATGGCGATGGGCACGGTAGCGAGACAGAGCCACGCCCGCCTCCAACCGGACCGGAGAAACAAATACCCCGCCAGCACGCTCGTGAGGAACAACGCGTTGCTCGATCGTATGCCGCTGCACTCTTTCGCCACCTCGATGGCGACGTTGGGCAATGTGAACGTGAACCCCTGGCGGAACACCGGCACGCCCAACAGTTTGAAGAGAACATAGGTCACATCGGCGGATCCCTTTTGCAGGGCATACGTGATTTTGTCCACCACGCTGACCGGGATTGGCGTCATCAGAAGGAGAAAACCGGCCTGGAACGATGCGGCTTTCAACGCCTGCATCCCGTAACAAAACACAAACCCCGCGACCCAGACCAGAACAATCCCCGGAGTAGCCCCGGACTGGACATCCGATACCGGCAGCAGCCGCGCACCGGAATACGTCACCATCCCCACCACTAACAGAGCAGCGCCCGCGCGCGGGTTCCATCCGGTCTGGCGGAAAATCCGCTTCCTCTCCCACCAGACCAGGCACAGGCTGATCGCCGGGATGAGAATGAGATGCGAGTAGCGCTCATCGTGCCACGACAGCGCCGCCAGGCCTCTCAGCGCACCCCGGAAGGGAAGAAGCGACACAAGCCAATACGCCAGAAACCATCCGTGCCGCGCCACGAGCCGCGGTTCCTTCCCCAACTGCATTTCTTCTGTGATTTCCTCTGTCGCCGGCCTAGAGGGACACATCCGCTCTTCTCGCCTGCCGCCGAAGGTCCGGCGGACAGCCATAGCCGTTCGTAAGGTGGTGATTGGTGGCAAAAAGCGCTAAGGACACACGGTTGGACACGCCAACCTTACTGAAAATATTCGTCAGGTGATGCTTGACCGTTCGCTCGCTGATGGAAAACTCCTCGCTCACCTCCCGATTGGAAAGGCCGGCGGCGACTCGAGCCACAATCTCCAACTCCCGTGCCGTCAGATCACAAGCAGCGGGCGGCTTTACGTTTCCGTTACTGTGCGGCAGGAACTCGCGGAACGTCTCTACCAGAATCCCGAGCGTTTCGGCTTCCATCCAGTAGCGTCCTTCACTCGCCATGCGAATGCTGTTGCGGAGCACCCGGGGGGCTGCTCGCTTGGAAACAATCCCTATGGCGCCCAGGCGCAGCGCCTCTACAATCTGCTTCCGCTCGAGAGAATCCACCATGGCCACCACCCCCGGAGGGGACTCCATCTGCCGTATGCTTGTCAGCTCGTCCCATTTGGGGAGCGTGATATCAAGCAACAGAACCCGAGGCCTCAACCGGCGGGTCATGGCTACCGCGGTGGAGCCGTCAACAGCTCTGCCGGTAATCCGGAATCCATGGTTGGACTCGATCAACCGCTGCAAAGCATGGCAGCCTTGCCGTCCGGCAATCAGAACACAGATAGGGTTGAGCACAGTTCCCATAGCACTCATAATCGATTACACCTGGGGGGGAGGCCCCACCACACTGCATGCAACGCGCTACACGACGGATATTTTCCTTCCCTGCATTTCATCCTCCAATCCTCTCCTGTCAACCAATCTGCTCTCTTGCAATGAAAACACCTCCCATATCGCCTCGGCGATTCCCACGGTTCGTTGCTCGAAGGCGACTTTTGAGAACTTGCTCCCAAACTTTGCGAGTTGAAGTAGCTAATCCAGCACGCAGCACCAGGAAGATAATTTAGGAGTGCATCCTTTTATCGCGATCGCGCCAGCGTACCCCTCCATGGCCGGTAAATCGGAAAGCCACCACGTGATCGCTTCCGATGCCTCCGCCGGGTTCCAACTGAGCAACCCTTGCCCGCCATGAACGAGGGAGGTATCGAAGGACTCCAGTGAAATTGAGAATCCCTGTCCCAGACCTTTGACCAAAGCCTCCTTGCGTGTCCAGTAGGTGAAAAATGCCGTCTCCCTTTGATGGGGGGGAAATGCGTGGACTGCATTCTGTTCGGATGCCGCAAAGAAGCGCTGGGTAAGGCCGCAAAGGTCCGGAAGTGGCCGGATCTCCTCAATGTCGATGCCGACCGGAGCCTCCATGGAAATGGCGACCGCCGCAAGAGAGCCTGAATGGGACAAGTTGAATTGGAGCCCGCCACAGGCCACGCCTGGTTTCCCATAAGCGTTGAAAGTAAAGGTGATTTTCCTGGCATCCATATGGAGATAACATCCCAACAACTCGCGGAGAAAGCCGTGGGCGAGAATATATTTGGCGCGGAGTGTCTCGAAGCGGAAGCGGCTCGCCCGGCGGCGCTCTTCCTGATCCAGCACATCCCAAAGCCGCTCCACGGCCCCAGGGCGGTTGCCTGGACCTAGATGCACAGTCCAGACATGCACCCCGCCGTGTTCAAGTTGTTGCGTCATGGGGAGTTGTACAATGTGATCGCTGCCGGCGGCAACGCCGGGCCATGTCAGCGGGCGGGGAGTATTATCCGGCATGCCACTGCGATTCTACAGTAGACTGATGGTTTTCGGCCCATAAACTGCTGGAATGCCGTTCACGGCGGCGCATCGCGAAGGAACCACCGCCCGCATAAGCACCCTGTGTAAGATGGAAACACAATGCATCGGAGGGAGGTAGCAAATGGGACATTGGATTCACAGCCCTCTCAATAGGTTTCTGGTTTCCGCCTGTCTCCTGGCTATTCCCGCCGGCCGGAGCGCCGCTCAATCCGGGTTGATCCAACCCGCCACCCAGGAGGTCACGAACCAGAATGGCTGGCGGCTCTACAGCGCCAGCGCCTCCTTTGGTTATTCCACTCTTGCCCTGCCCGTCTCCTACATGCCAACCTACAGCTTGCAGCAGTTACAAGGCGATTTCGATGGGATCGCCTCCGCCTCGTTCGGCTACAACTTCACCGGCTCAAAGGGGAGTTTTTCGCTGCTCTATTCACCATCCGTCGTAGGCAGAGTCCGCTACTCAAACCTCAGCAGCTACAACCAATCCCTCAATATGCGAGGCTCCATTCATGTGGCGCCGCGTTGGGATCTCTCCGTAAACCTCTCAGGAAACGACTCCACGCTCGATCAACTCCTTTTCTCGCCCGCCATCCTTAGCCCTGCCACAAGCCCGGTCACTACCCTAGGTGACCTGATACAATCGTTCCGCGTCAACCAGTATACGAACGATCAACTGGCGTCGATTCTGACTGGCACACCTTACGTTCTCACACCATCACGCAATATTCTTTACGGTACCCGCTTTTTCACCAGCACCCTGACTACCGGCCTCGATTACCGCCATACCCCACGACTCAGCTTCCATTTCTCGGCCGGAGCCACGCGCGCCCAAACCCGCAATAATACGGATGTCCAGGGCCAACTCAACTTCCTCATCCCCCGCACCACCTCCGAGCAGGCTAATTTCAGCGTTGACTATTCTCTTTCCCCGCGGACCCGGATTGGTGCGCAGGTCAACTCCTCCCACGTGGATTCCTCCCTTGGCCGCTACGTCATCTCGACTACCAGCCTCTTGTTGAACCACAACCTCAGCCCCGCCTGGTCCGTCGGTGTTTCCGCCGGCCCAGGGTATGCCGCCGTGCTGCGTGTGGACCCTCGCTACACCACCGGACAACCGGCAGGCTTGGGGTACATCGCCCAAGCGAACACGAGCTACACACGAGGAGAGCACTCCCTGACGATCTCCTACAACCGAATGGTCTCTGATAACTATGGGTTCCAATCCCAATCAAGCCATACCATTGCCGGTACATGGCAATGGAACCGTCCCGGCCGCTCCTGGGGCCTCTTCGCCGGCGGCGGCCTTCAGAAAATAATTGGAGGTGTCCTCGGCGACTTTCAGACCGCGTACGCCAACGGCGGCATCGTCCGTTCTCTTACCCCGCAATTGTCAATGAACTGCACCTATGGCTATGTAAACCGGCAAACCGCTAATATCTTCGATCTGGCACAGCAAAACCTGAACGGTTCCAGCGTGCGGGTCACACTGATGTGGAGTCCTCAACCGCAGAGAGAGGTAGCCAGGCCTGCACCCGGCGTTGGCGGAGCGGGAGTTTCCGGGCCGGCCCGGTGATTCCCACCCCTTATTGCGGTATCTTCGCTGCAGCCTCCCTCGAATAGGCGCTCTCCCGGTTGTTGCTGTCAACAGCCGTGACAACGTAATAGTAGCTTCCTCCGCCCTGAACGGTGGTATCTATATAACTGGTCCCTCCGGTAATGTGAACGGTTGCCACCATCGTATAAGGACCACCCGCGGTGGTCCCTCGATACACGTTGTGGCGAATGATGTTCGGCGAAGTGCTGGCGGTCCAGTTCAGGCTCACCCGGTGCGCGCTGGCGGGAATCCCCGTGATACAGGATTTGCCGAAAGCGGCGTCGACAACCCGGTTCGTAACGATATCATTGCACGCCCCGGATGCGTAGATGGCTGTGGCGCAGGAGAGTCCATAACGGAACATATTTATGGATAACTGCACATCGACAGCATTGACGGCTCCGTCCCTGTTGAGATCACAGGGATTAACCTGAGCCTGGGAAACGGCGGAACCGAGTGTCAACAAAATCCACAATGTCCTATGCATACCAGGACCCTCTATGATTTCAGCTCTGTCGGAAGCTATTTCAGTATACGCCGTAGAACGTCTTCCAGCGCTGCCTGCATCAGCACGAAGCCGCCATGGACGACTATACTGGAGAGAATTGATCTCTCCCCGAACTTTGATTTAGGTGTGGAACCATCTAAAGGAAAGTACCAGGGCCGCCGATTAGACCCTGTGGCGCTCCGGATGGTAATTAGTTCGGCAATTAGGAGGAGGTCATCTCCGTGGGTTTCATCTCTCATATCCGCCACGCGGCGAATCCGGCGAGAGTGTTTCGCTGCTGTACAAGCTCTTTTTTTTCGAGTGACAAGGCGTGGCCATTCCGGAAACTGCTCACGCTTCTTGCTGTCTTAGCCCCTGTCTCTTTCCTCGCCTCTTCCGCCTCGGCGCAGGTCAGTCTCGTTCGCGTCACTTCCTGCGGCTCGGGCCCTTATCCGGCAACGGTCTGCGCCATCCCCTCCACAGCTAGCGGGCATCTTATTGTGGTGGCATGGTCTTCCGTGTTCGGTACGACCCCAGTTATCAGCAGCGTAACGGATAACGCGGGAAATGTGTACGCGGAAGCCGGGAACGCCCGGGCAATTGACTCGGCCACCGTGGGAATGATCGACATCTGGTACGCCAAGAACAGCAATGCCGGGGCGACCGCAATTACCATCACCCCGAACCCCAGCGGCAACCAGGGGGCTGCCGTCGTTTGGGAATTCGCCAATGTTGATACCGTGGCCCCCTTGGACCGAACCAGCGTCCTGAATAGCCAGCCCGCAACAACTACCCCTTCGGGAGCTTCGGTGACAACGGCTGCGCCGGGAGTCATCCTCTCCCTCCTGATGCCTTCTTCTTCGCTCGCGGGCATTCACGCCGGCAATGCCTTCACCAACGATTCCACCATCTATGGCGTCGGCTGGGCGCGCCTCATCACTTCCTCCGCCGGAACTTATGCCGCGCAGTGGGATACCGGATCAGGCACCTACGCCAGTTCCACCGTTGCTTTCCGGGCTGCCGGGTCCGGGTCTACTGTCAGTTCGTGTGACTTGAATACCGATGGCTTGGTCAACGTCTCCGACGTGCAGTTGGGGGTCAATATGTCTCTTGGCCTGGCTCCCTGCACAGCCAACATCTACGGCGCCGGGGTTTGCAATGTCATTGTAGTGCAACGCTTGGTCAACGCTGCCTTGGGCGGCCCATGCGTCACCGGGGTCACTACCACACCCCACTCCGTAACCCTCAACTGGACCGCCAGCACTTCTTCCAATATCACCGGTTACAACGTCTACCGGGGCGCCACTGCCGGAGGGCCATACACGAAGATCAATCCATCTCTCATCGCCTCCACCTCAACCAGCTACACGGATACCACTGTCCAGGGCGGAACCACCTATTATTATGTCGCCACTGCTGTCGACAACACCGGCATGGAGAGTTCCTATTCCAATATGGCCACGGCCGTTGTGCCTTCTCCATAGAACAATGCGGGTAGAAGCGCACACAAACGCAAAGCACGAATGTAAACCGTCGTCTCGAAGGCGGTGTGAGCTAGCGATGTATTCTGCCAATTCTGCCAACAATTTCGTCTGTCACAATTCCCCGAACATCCCCATGTCCCTGGACCCGCCTCCAGAACTGCTTCTTCACGTGCGGGAAAACCCTCGCCTGTAAGGCGCGGGTTTTGATCCTCCCAGATTGGGACAATACCATTCCACCAACTGCGCGAGTAGCGGCTGCCGGGTAAGCGTCTTGTGAACCACCATGGAAGGCTCCCGGCGAGCCCGGGGAGTCTTTTGATTTAGGATTGCTGATCCGTTGCGAGAGTCTTCCAGTTGTGAGGCAGCAGTTCCGCGATCCGGTGGATGGGGTGGGTGGCAATGCGAGTTAGCACGTCGCGGAACCAGGCGAAGGGCTCGACTGCGCTCCGCTTGCACATGGCGATGAAGCTCAACAACACGGCGGCGGTCCGGCCGCCGGTGTCGCTGCCGAAGAACGTCCAATTGCCGCGGCCAATCGCGATGTCCCGGTTGGCCCGCTCGGTGGCGCCATTGTCGATCTCCAGGTCGCCGTCTTCCAGATAACGCGTCAGCGCTCCCCATTGATTCAGCGCATAGCGCACGGCCCGCGCAGCTGGACTCTTCGGCAGCACCTGCTCGCGAATCTCGAGCAGATACGCGTGCAGTTTCTCCATCACGGGAGCCGCTAACCGCTGGCGCAGTTGGAACCGCTGCTCGCCACTAACTCCTTTGGCCCTATTCTCGACCGCGTATAGCCGGGCAATCAGATGCAGCGCCGGGCCCATGCGCCCCTGATCCGAGTCCAAGGCTTTCATGAAGTACCGGCGCATGTGCATCATGCAGCCGACCTCGGTCAGCCCGCGCGCGGGTTTGAAAAAGGCGTCATAGACCGAGTAGGCATCGGCCTGCAAATACCCGGTATATCCTTCCAGAAATTTCGCCGGTCCGTCGCGCCCTCGTGTGGCCGTGTAGTCGTAGACCACAACCGGATGATGGCCGTCCCCCACATAAGGCCAGATCCGGCCCGTTCGCGCAAACGATAGTTTCGGGTCCAGCACCTTCACCCCGGTGTCGTCGGTCCCAATCACCTTGGACTCGAACAGGACCTTCTTGGCCGCCTCATACAAGGGCGCCATTAATCCGGCCACTGGCGGCATCCATCCGCCCATCGTCTTGCGCGAGATCTCCACGCCGTGGCGCGCGAAGATTCTTTCCTGCCGGTGCAACGGCAGGTGATCAGCGAATTTCGATACGATCACCTGCGCCAACACGCTCGCTCCCGCCGTGCTCTTCTCAATCGGCTGCGCCGGCTTCTCCGCCGTCTTCACCGTGCAATCGCAGGCGTACTTCAGCCGCACGTCCTCAATCACCTTCATCACGGCGGGGATGAACTCATAACGTTCGCTGGCTTCTTCGCCCAGCAGGTGCAGATCCTTGCCGCAGCACTGGCAGTGCTTTTCCGCCTCCGTCAGATCGTGCACCACCCGCTCCCGGACCAGATGCCGCGCCAACGGTTGGCGTCCACTACGCTTCTTGTTCTGCGCTTTCTCGGGTTCCTGTTTTTCCTCGCCCGTCCCCTCGGCGTCGGGTGCTGCTTCCTGTTCTGACTCGGGCGCCTCCGGATGGCCGGCTTCCCACATGGTCTCAAACAAGGCCAGTTGGTCTTTGGTGAGTTGCTCGCTCTTGCGGTTGCGCTGCGCATCCAGCAGTTCGCGCAACAAACTCCGGAATTTGTCCTTCTCCGAGGTTTCGTGCTTCAGGCGCTCGCATAACTCAACGACGATCTTATGCAGCAGATCGATGTCTTTCGGCAGATGGTCAGGATCGAGGGGCAGCACCAATGTGCTATCAGAATAAGCGGAAACAGAGCCGATTCCAAGTTAAAACAGACAGGTGTCGAAATGTTTTTACGCGGCCGCGCGACAATACCGCTTGCGCCGGATGGCGGTGCTCAGATCGATGCCGCTCAGCAACGCTCCCAGTTCCTCGACGGTGATCTCCAAGCGGGTCGAGCCGGGTTCTCCCAAGGGGATGGCGTAACTGCCCGCTTCCAGCCGCTTCGCCCAAATTGCGAATCCATCCCGATCCCAGTACAGAATCTTCAGCCGGTCCTTTCGTTTGTTGGCGAACAGGTACAGATGCCCGGCGAAGGGGTCCAGCGCGAGATGATCGCGCACCAGCGCATGCAGTCCATCGAAGCTCCGCCGCATGTCACATGGGCTCAGGCAGAGATATACCCGTACACTGGCTGGCAGGTGCATCATGACCGCACCACATCCAGCACCAGGCGGAGCGTGGCCGCATCTACTCCGTTGGCGATGCGCAGCCGTTCCCCGTTCCCAAGCACCAACTCCAGCGCGGAGTCTACTACGGTGGCCACCGCGGGTTTCGGCTCCAGCAGTGCGAACTCGACGGAGTCAGGCCGATGCAGCCGCCTGCGCCATTTGTAGAAAGAATACTCGCCGATGCCGCGCTCGCGACAGAACGGCCGGGCCTTTTGTCCGCTGGCCTCCTGCTCGGCAATAACCTTGCTCCAATAGTTACGTTGTTTTTCTCTCACCCTTCCAGAGTCCACCGCGCTGGCCTCCGCCGAAAGGGTAGTTCACGAGACGCATACGCTGCCGGTACATCCCCATGAAGCCAGGCTGCAATTACACCCCTCGCTTGAAAACGGTCTGTTTGTGCTGGTGAATGTGGAGTTCCTATTCCTTCGCCACCGCAACCCCCAGGTCCCGGCTTTCTATCGCTATCGTTACTACGTTGCTCTTCAACACTTGCCCGTACCGTTCCACCACCAACTGCACAGCCACTGCGTCGGACACACCCGCCTCCTCCGGAAGCCGCCCCGTCACCTGCCATACACCCGGCGAGACCGGCGCCACTGATTCGGCGGGGACTCTCTTCGTGCCCACCTGCAACTGCATGCCGTCCGAGCTTGCGCCCTCTCCCAGGCCCGTCACCTGGAGAGTAATCCGATCCGTTGCGGTCGCCGGCTGGCTGACATCGCCCGGGGAGCGCACCATCGCCACGCGACGGAATTCCGTGAGCATCACCAGTCCCTGGCCTCTTCCGGTTCCGTCCAGCGAAAAGATCCCCGGAGCCGCATCCACCATCACCGTTTCCGCCGTGTTCGAAACCGCCGCGCCGCGGTGTACCTCCACCGCCAGTTTCGTGCCCGCCGGCGCCGCCGGGCATTGGAACAACAGCGTCTTGTCCGTCTTCCGTATCACCGGTACGGGTGAACCATTCACCCACACCTGAGTCTCTTCCCCATCCCGCCTCGAAAGGAGGCCTTCTCCCACCACCTTGGCGAGCGCGCCCGGACTGCAAACCTGCTCCACCGATCCCGTCGCCCCATGTACGAAATGTTCGATCACCGGCTGGCCCGGCCGCACCTGAATCCATACCCGCGACTCAGCCTGCTGCCCCATCGAATTGGTTGCCGTGAAAACAGCGGGATAATCTCCGTGTCTGCTTTCCCCCGGCGCCCACCGGAACCTGCCCGTAGCGGTGTCGAAGCTGGCGCCGGCCGGAAGCGTACTGGCAACCACCGTCACCGGCAGATCCTGCGGATCCGAAGCCGAAACCTCGAACTCCACCGGTTCCCGGTCCATCGACGTCGTCAGGTGAGGCGCATTCACCGCCGGAGCCGTGCTCGAAATGGTCACCGGCGTCTTCACCGAAACCCCGTTCAGCGAGGCCGTCACCGTTACCGTCGTGTTCTTGGCCGATTGCGCCACGCCCGTGAAGGCCACCGCGGATTGTCCCGCGCGAATCAGCACGCTGCCCGGCACGCTCAGGTACCAGTTCGCGGTAATGCCCACATTTAGATCTACCGGCGTGACAGAAGCCACGGCCACCGTACACGCCGTGCTTTGCTTGTTGGCGATTGTCGATGGCGAACACGCCAGCGAAGTCAAAGCCGGAGGCGCGCTGATCGTGAGCGAATAACTGGCGCTCGAAGTGATCGTCTTCCCCGATTTCATCGCCGCCTGAATCGTCACCGTCACGTTCTGGCTCACCTGGGAGGTGCTGGCTTGGAAACTGACCGAGGCGCTCCCTCCGGGCGCCGTAACGGACGAGGGCACACTGACCCTACGGCTGTTGTCGCTCACCTGCAACAACTGGCCTCCGGAAGGAGCCGGGGCCGAGAGCGTCACCGTGCATTGCGCCGCCGAACCTCCCGTCACCGGATTCGGCGCGCAGTGCAGCGAAGACACCGTCGGCGCGGCCGGCGGTTGCAGCGTCAGATTCACTGCTTTTGAAATTCCGTTATAGCCGGCCGTCACCTGCACCGTCGTTTGGCTGCTCACCGATGACGCATTTGCCGTAAATGCCGCTGACGTGCCCCCGCTCCCCACCGAAACAGAAGCCGGAACCGAAACACTCCCGCTGCTGCTCGCCAGCGCAATCGTGGTTGCCGCCGTTGCCGCCGCGCTCAGCGTAACCGTGCAGTTTGCCGTCCCCGGCGTCGTCACTGTCGTCGGTGTGCAGGAAAGGCTGCTCAACTGCACCGCCGGAGCCTGCACCGTCACCGTCGTCGCGACGCTCCCGCCCGAATAGGTCGCCGTCACCGTAACCGCCTGATTAGTGGTCACGTTACTCGCCGTTCCAGTGAACGTGGCGCTCGCCAGCCCCGCGCCCACCGTCACTGAGTTGGGCACTGTCAGACTGCTGTTATTCACGGAAATTCCCACCGCTGTGTTGGTGCTGGCCGCCTTCGACAGCGTCACGCTGCAACTCGTGGTTCCACCCGAACTGACCGTTGCCGGCGAACAACTCACCGAGGTAAGCGTCGCCGCACTCACCAGAGACACCGTCGCCGTTTTCGATCCGCCATTCAGCGACGCTGTGACCGATGCCTGACTGTCCGCGGTAATGGTGCCGGCCGTCGCCGTAAAACTCCCGCTCGACGCTCCCGCCGCCACCGTCACCGACGCAGGTACGATGAGTGCGGCATTATTGCTGAAGGTCGCAATCGAAGTGTTCGCTGTGGCAGCTTTCGACAACACCACTGCACACGTCGCCGACGCCCCGGATCCCAGCGACGTAGGCGTACACGACAGCGATGTCAACACCGCGGGGCTTACCAGCGACACCGCCGCCGACTGCGTCACCCCATTCAATGAAGCCGTCACCGTAGCTGTACTGTCCGCCGTCAACGTCCCCGCCGTCGCCGCAAAACTCCCGCTCGACGCTCCCGCCGCCACTGTCACCGACGTGGGCACTGTCAGGCTCGAACTGTTGTCCGAAACCGCCGCCACGGTATTCACCGTCACCGCCTTCGATAAACTCACCGTACACGTCGCCGACGCCCCAGACCCCAATGACGTAGGCGTACACGCCAACGAAGTCAACACCGCCGGGCTCACCAGCGACAACGACGTAGACACCAGAACCCCATTCAACGAAGCATTCAATGTAACCGTGCCGTCCGCGGTTACCGTTCCCGCCGTAGCCGTAAAACTCCCGCTCGACGCTCCCGCCGCCACTGTCACCGACGTAGGCACTGTCAGGCTCGCACTGTTGTCCGACACCGCCACTGCCGTGTTCACCGTCACCGCCTTCGATAAACTCACCGTACACGTCGCCGACGCCCCGGACCCCAACGACGTAGGCGTACACACCAGCGATGTCAACACCGCCGGGCTCACCAGCGACAACGACGTAGACACCAGAACCCCATTCAACGAAGCATTCAATGTAACCGTGCCGTCCGCGGTTACCGTTCCCGCCGTAGCCGTAAAACTCCCGCTCGACGCTCCCGCCGCCACTGTCACCGACGTAGGCACTGTCAGGCTCGCACTGTTGTCCGACACCGCCACTGCCGTGTTCACCGTCACCGCCTTCGATAAACTCACCGTACACGTCGCCGACGCCCCGGACCCCAACGACGTAGGCGTACACACCAGCGATGTCAACACCGCCGGGCTCACCAGCGACAACGACGTAGACACCAGAACCCCATTCAACGAAGCATTCAATGTAACCGTGCCGTCCGCGGTTACCGTTCCCGCCGTAGCCGTAAAACTCCCGCTCGACGCTCCCGCCGCCACTGTCACCGACGTAGGCACTGTCAGGCTCGCACTGTTGTCCGACACCGCCACTGCCGTGTTCACCGTCACCGCCTTCGATAAACTCACCGTACACGTCGCCGACGCCCCGGACCCCAACGACGTAGGCGTACACACCAGCGATGTCAACACCGCCGGGCTCACCAGCGACAACGACGTAGACACCAGAACCCCATTCAACGAAGCATTCAATGTAACCGTGCCGTCCGCGGTTACCGTTCCCGCCGTAGCCGTAAAACTCCCGCTCGACGCTCCCGCCGCCACTGTCACCGACGTAGGCACTGTCAGGCTCGCACTGTTGTCCGACACCGCCACTGCCGTGTTCACCGTCACCGCCTTCGATAAACTCACCGTACACGTCGCCGACGCCCCGGACCCCAACGACGTAGGCGTACAGACCAGCGATGTCAGCGTCGCGGGACTGAGCAGCGTCAAGACCACGGCCTGGGAACTTCCATTCAACGCCGCGGTAACCTGGCCGGAAGTATCCGCCGCCACGGAGGCGGCGCTCGCTGTGAAACTCGCCGTGCTCGCACCACCCGCCACGGTCACACTCGCGGGCACTGAAATGTCGCCGGTGTTACTGTTGACCGAAACGCTCACCCCGCCGCTGGGAGCCTGCTGCGTCAGCCCTACCGTACACACCGAGGACCCCGGGGTGTTTACCGTTGCCGGCGAGCACCCAAACGTAGCGATCGTGGGCGAGGACAGCACTGTGGATACCACTTGCACAACCCCGCCTGTTGCAGTGATCGCAACCTGGTTCCCATTGGCATCGGCGCCGACAACCCCCGTCAATTGAATCGCCCGGCTGGTGCTGGTGGAAGACGTGGATAGGGTAACATTCGCCGCCGCCACCACTCCATCGCCCATCACCGTCGTATTAATGCCGAAGATCATACAGATCACTTGGCCGCTCGATGGATTGCAGGAGATGCTCTTCCCGGCATTCATGGCTACTGCGCCGGCGGCGACCGTCACCGCACTGAAATCCGTCGCATTGTACGTCAGAGTAAATTGCAGGCTGGCAGGCTGGGACCCGGAGGAAGTTCCTGAAAGAGAAAGGTTTAAAGGAATCGTGTCCCCGGGCTGAGCCGAACCGGAAGCCAAAGTGAGATTTTGCCCCAAGACCAACCCCGGCAACATCAACAAAAGGCCGATAACCGGAAAAACCCCATCGAACCGTCTTACGTTCATAACGGACCCTCACATGACTATGAAACTAGTACTACTAGTACTCTCTAACAAGTATGGCTATCGCTGGGGCGAAATTTAAGTCGGGTATTGCTGTCGAGGCAGGAACCTAAAAACCCTTAGATACCTTCGCTAAATTGCAGCGGCCTTGGACGAGCGGAACCCAAACCGGTTCCATCCAACGACAACTACACGCGGGGAGAACAAAGGGAGAAATGGGACTTCTAAAACTGCTACAACTAGGGGAGGAGAGACTACCTATTGGTGTGAGTGTATACCAGATATTGATTAAGCCGCAAGCTGCTGCTTACGCTTGGTTACGCTTTGTCTTCGCGCTAAGTGCCCAAAGCGCCTCGGGCGCAACCATGGGACCACCACATCATAACCCCGAATTCAACATAAGAGACTTCGTGATTCCGGTTCCATCGTGAGTGATGTTCGGCTTATTGTCATCCATCCTCACCTCGAACATAATGAACTCCTGGGATGTAGGGGCTTTTAAAAGACATCGCGCTTCTATTTTCCCCCTGGGTGCGGGTTTACTCGAGCAATGGCAACCGCGACGAATCTCGGCCACTCCGGTAAAGCAGCCTTCCGGGCGTATTGTGTGTTACGGTTCGCTTTTACGCTTGTTCCCATCGTCGCCGGCATCGATCAATTCACGAACAAGCTCGCGGAATGGGATATGTACCTTGCTCCGTTGGCCACGCGCATTCTACCGTTCCAGGCACGCACACTCATGATGTTCGCCGGCGTGGTGGAGATCATTGCCGGACTGATTGTGGCGTTCGTTCCTCGAGCCGGAGGATGGGTTGTGGCGGTCTGGCTGTGGCTGATCATCATCAACCTGCTGATCGCAAGGGGGTTTTACGATAATGCTCTCCGCGACTTCGGCCTCTCGCTCGGGGCTGTCGCGTTGGCTCTGCTCAGCGAGGAATTCAGTCATCGCCGGTCACCTCAGTAGCGGCTACGTGCCGGAGCGCGCACTACCGGGATGGAACGGATGGAACCGGCGTAGGCCGCGGAACCAGGGCTTACAGCGGCCATCCGCCTGACTAACTTTCAAAGGAGGATACGAAATGAAGACACTGGCTCTTGTTTTGCTAAGCCTCGCTGCGTTGCCGTTGGCGGCAGCGACACAGACTTGGACTAACGCTCCGTTAATTGACACAAAATGCTCCGCCAAATTTAAGCCAAACACCGCGGACACGCACACACGGAACTGCGCCTTGGCGTGCGAATCCAGCGGTTACGGAATTCTCACCCCCGATGGCGCATTCCTAACGTTCGATAAGGCGGGCAGCGAAAAGGCTCTCAGCGAGTTGAAGGCGTCCACCAAGAAAGATCACCTTCGCGCCACCGTCACCGGAGAGTTGGAAGGTCATACACTGAAAGTCCACACGATCAAGCTCCAGTAACAGTTCAGCCGGTGCGCTGCGGGGCGCAATCGAACTCCCCTCTCATCCTCGGGCAAACAATCACCCCCACCGGCACAGCGACTCCACATACGCCGCCGACCCGTCCCGCAGCCACCCATCCAACTGCGCCGGCTCCTTCAACTGCTGCCCCCGCACCCGGGGCGCCGCCACAAACCGGCAATCGAGATCCGGCAGCGCCGTCATGTCCCCCCACAGCTTCTCGAACTGCGCCACCGGGAACACATCCTCCTGCCCCTTGCCCCAGCGCTTCTTCACGTCTTTCAGCGTGATGTAGGCCGGCATCCGCGCCGCCATCTTCCGCACCGCCTCCGTCACCTTCTGCTCATCGCCCAACTCATCCCGCCGCAACCCGAACGCCGCCAGCAGCTTGTCAATATCAATCCACGCCGTCGCCGTGTTGTAGTATGACAGCCGCGATTCCATCTCCTCGCCTGGCAGCGCCAACCCCTCGATCAGCCGCACCCGCCCGTTCATCCGCGCCAGCCCGCCGCCCCGGTCCTCGATGTGCCGCGGAATCACCTCCATCGTCATCGCCGCCCCGCTCTCGATATGCAGCCCCAGCAGCGCCGCATCCAGGTCCGTGCCCGCCGTATCGATGTTGTGCACCAGCAGATACCGCAATCCCGGCCTTTCCTCGAACAACCGCAGCAGCACCCCATTGCGCAACAGGTTCGGCACTTCATACCAGTGCCCCACCGGATGCAGACACTGCACCGGCAGGTTGTCCGTATAGTCGCTCCCCTCCCCCATCTGCTTCGCCCACGCAATCAGCGTCGCGCGCAGCCCTTCCCGCACCTTCTGCGCCCGCTCATCGAGCATCTGCTGCGGCATCTCCTCCCACGCAAACCGCAGGTCGCGCTCCATCGGCGCCAGCCGCAGCCCGATGCTCCGCCCCGGCGACAGAAACAACGGACCCGGATATCCGCAATTCCCCTCCTCCCGCAAATACGCCTCGATCGCGCCGTGCGTCAGGTAGCTTGTCGTGATCACGTGTGGCACGGCCACGCCGCACTCCCGGCTCACCCGCAAGCTCTTCGCCAGGTGTACTTCAATAAAGCTCCGATGCCGCCCGCCCAGCTTGCAGAACGGGTTCAGCGCCTTCACCACTCCTGCTCCCTTCGTCCAGCGGCTCCCCACGCCGCCCGCCAGCGACACCACCGCCGCCGCGCCCGCCGCCAGCGCCTCCCGCCCCAACTCGCTGTATCTCTCCTCCAAGCCACCCGTCGCGTCCGTCACATCCCCCGGCCGCACATCTGTGATCGTGGCGCTCACCGGCAGGCGGTTCTGCGCCAGCCCGATCCGCCCCCCTCGCAAATCATTCCGGATCTGCTCATGCTGCACGCGGTCAAAGCCATACTCCTCGAGCAGGCTCTCCACGCTCCGCGCCGCACCCTCCTCCTCACGGCCGCGCGGCAGCATGTGATCGAACAGTTGCTGCACCATCCCTGCAAACTCCGGCGTCTTGCGGCACGCCGCGCTGAAACGGTCCAACTCCGCCCGCCGCGCCGCCGGCAGCAGCCTCGGCTCGGTCCGCAGCAGAGCCGGCAGCGTCAGCGTATAGTAGCCCGGCGGCAACAGGTTCGCCTCGCCCTCCAGCAACTCCGCCCGCGTCCCCCGCTCGTTGATCGCGAAATCGTACACCACCGGCTCCATCGCAAACGGAGCCGCGTGCTCCAGCCGCCGCTTGGTCCGGCTCATGATCCCTTGCAGCCGCTCCTGCGCCTCCGCCTTCCGCCGCGGGTCAAACAGGAACCCCATCCCTCCCCCCGACATCCCGCCGAGCATCCAGAACCCCCAGAAGTCCTCCCCCATCTCCGCCCGCGCCCCCCGGATCAGCGTGTCCGTGTACAGGTTCCCCGCCCACGGAATAATCGTCTGGATCGGACCCTCGAAATTGCGCTGCGTGCACACCCCGATCCCCCGCACATCCCCGCTCTTCAAATGCCCCAGCACCTCGTCCAGAATCCGGATCGCTTCCTGCCGCCCCCGCCACTCCGCCTCCGAGCGTAGCAGGTACTTCTCCGTCACCATCTCCAGAATCGGACCCACGTCCTGCGCCATCCCGCCATGCACCAGCACCAGGCTCTCTTGCAGCTTCGCCCGCGTCTCCTCCGGAACGTCTTCCATCCCCAGAATCGTGTGCCGCGGCAGCAGACACCCCTTGCTGATGCCATACTCCGGATCCCCTTCCGCCGCCCGAACCCCGCGGATCAGCTTCATCCCCGGCCACACACCGCCCGAATCCTGCCAGCCGCCGCCCGAGCCGCCCAGCCACTCCCCCAAAATCGCCCGCGCCGCCACCAGCCGCCGGTCTCCCTCCTCCAGCCCCCCTGTCAGCGCCTCGATCTGCCGCGTCGCCCGCATGCACACCGCGATCAGGCACGCCAGCAGGTTCGTCGACACCGCCAGCCGCGAGCCCTTCGGAATATCGTTCACCTTGCTCACAATCTCGATCCCGTGCCCGCGCATGCCCACCAGGTTCGCCAGCACATCCGCCAACGGCTGCGTCGCCCCTTCGATCCCCGGCGGAATCAGCCCCGAAGCGATCACCGCCGCCTTCAACAACCCCAGGTAATCCCGCGCGAAATCGAAAACCTCGGCAATCGTAGTCAACTCCACGCTGGCGTTCAAATCCACGCTCACCAGCCGCAGCACCGGCTGGTCGATCACCCGGAAAAACGCCTCCACCGGAGGCTTCGGACTCCCCGTGCCGCGCACACTCAAATCGATCGAGATGTTCAGCACCCGCGCGCCTTCCGGAAAATCCATCCCCAGAAAGAAAATGTCGCTCCACCCGCTGTGCGTCAGGTCCATCCGCACCGGCGTCGCCTCGTGCAGAATCGGAAACAGCGGCTCACCGGCTGCCCGCCGCAGCAATTCCTTCCTGATCCGCAGCGGATAATCCGCCGGATGCCCCACCCGGAACATCCACTGATTCCCCCGCACCGACCGCACGCTCCGCCGCACCTGGTCCGCCAGCGTCTGAAACCCGAGCGCCGAATACGCCGCCGCCAGCGCGCTCGAAATCGCCGCATTCGGCCCCGCCGCCCCCTGTGCCCGCAGAAAAATGTCGATCGCCTCCGGAAAGCGCCGCTTCAACAGGTGCTCATAGCCCTCGAACGGAATCAGCGCCCGCCCATCCGCCCCCGCCTTGCGCGGCAGATGAAAGCGGTGAATACTGTACAGGAAAAACAGCGCCCGCACGCGCTCATACAGGTTCTCGCTCCGCCGCCGGAACCCATCGAGATCCTCGCACTCCTCGAGCATCTCCCCAAGAGACATCCCCGCGCACAAACCATCCAGCGGCCGGTTGCGCTCTTCCTCTCCCACGGCCGTAATCACCCCCACCAGCCGCCTCACCGGCCCAACTCCCGGTCCGCCAGCACTTCCACCACTCGAGCCAGCACTTCCGCCCGGTCCTGCCCGCTTAACCCCACCGCCAACTGCGCCGTCAGCAGCCCGTACCGCGTCCCGATATCGTATCTCCGCCCCGAAGCCTCGAGCGCCAGGTACTGCTCCCGCCGCGCCAACTCCGCCAGCGCGGAAGATAGCGTCACCGGCCCGTCCGGAGCCGCCCCCAGCCGCTGCCCCAGGATCTCCATCACCGCCGGCGTCAGCACATGCATCCCGAAGAAACACAGATAATGCCCCGCGCGCAGCCCCGGAACAATCAGCTTCTGCTCGGCCTCGGTCGGCGTCGGTTTCTCGAGCACCGTCTCCACCCGGTACACATCCCGCCTTCCCGCCAGCCGTCCCCCCACCGCCCCGTACTGCTGGAGTAGCGTCTCCCGCGTCGGCTGCACCGCCGACACCGCGCATTGCTCCGCTACGGCCAACTCCGCCACCTGCCGCGCGCAGCCCTGCCCCTGCTGGCTGACATACAGGTGATCCCCCACCATGTGCAGAAAGGCTTCCCCGCCCGTGAACTCCCGCGCGCAATACACCGCGTGCCCGTAACCGAGCGGCCGCGGCTGCGCCAGAAACCGCACCCGCCCCGCCCACTTCCCCGCCGCCTGCAAATACCGCCCCTCATCCCCGGGCCAGGTGACGACGCAAACCTCCTCCACCTTCGCTGAAAGCGCCTGCTCCACCAGCATCTGCAAAACCGGCTTTTCTTCCCCGTCCTGGTCAATCAGCGTTTGCAGCGGCAGCGCGCGCTGGTCCTTGCCTGCGGCTGTGATTACCGCTTTCTTTACGGTCACTGTGGGTTTCTCCTCGATCGTTTTCTATCTTCTTGGTGAGGTGCCGGAAACCAGCGCAACAAATTCTGGTACCGTCTCACTCAGAATATCGAGGAGTTGACGCAAGCTGCGACCCCGGTCCGTAGCCTGCTGCTCCAGTTTTGCCATGACCAGCGTTTGCTCCTGGCGGAAGAGCTCTATCAGTAACGTCTGCGGGTGCAACGCGCGAACACCCCAAGCCTCGAGGTGCACTGGCCTGAAGTGGCGAAGGTTGAAAGTCACGATGATAGGGGCTTTACCCTGCACCGCAGCCGCCAATACATGGCGATCTTTTTCGTCATTGGTCATCCTCGGGATCAGGTGTTCATAACCGCTGATCCACGCCTCGCTGAAATGCGCGCGCAATTCGGACTGGAGATACGTTGTCAGAGAATCCGGCCATCCCAGCTTCGATTCCAGCGTGCGGATTGTCTCCCGAATGATCTCTTCGAACCATTTCGGCTCAAACAACCGCGGCGGCTCTGCCAAGCGCAGAAGCGTGTCGCAAAGAGAGAAGTTGGCAAGGACGCACGCGTCCAGGACGACGAGCGGTATTCCGGTCATTACTGGCCGGGGAGGAACACTCGCTCGTACAAACCAGCTTGATCAACTGCCTGACCGATTCTGCGGAGGGCGGCGAGCCGCCGCTCACCACGATCGCGCTCTTCGAGAAAACTCCGGACAGCCTGCTCCACCAACTCGTCGGCGTTCCGATAGCGGCCGCTGGCGAGTTCTTGCTGCACTTGCTTACTCAGATCCGCCGGTAGCGTGACCTCCATGCCGGTCTCCTCACTTCATTCTACTTGTTCGGCGCTGTTTCGATTCCGCTCATGCAACTCCTCGCGCGAAATTGCGCCAGGATTGTCCGTGAAGCATGGACCACGATCGGCAAGAGCGAGCAATTGTTCCGCCGCCACTCGCGCCCGGCTATCCCGCGACAACTCTTCCTGTGGTAGCTCTCTCATCAGGTTTCGCCATTGTCAGGACGCATTTGCTTGATACTTCATGAGACGTCATGATACTGCTTGAACATGACTCAAACCCGCGAGAAATTCGCCACCCAGGTCAATTCAGAGATCCTGAAGGCTCTGCGCGCTCTCGCTCAGGAAGAAGGCCGCCAACTCCAGGCGCTCGTCGACGAAGCCCTCGCCGATCTCATCGCCAAGCACAAAAACGCCCGCCCGCGCCCCCACGTCATGGCCGCTTATCTGGCCAGCCACGAAAAGTATGGCCCTCTTTATAAGAAGCTCGCGGAATGACCGGCTACCTCACCATGGCTGAGGTTCTGGCCATCCATGCCGATCAGATCGAATGCTATGGCGGCTTCCCGGGCATCAGGGATCAAGGGTTATTGGAAGCCGCTCTCTACCGGCCGCAGACTGGTTATTACGCCGGCCTGATCGAGGAAGCTGCCGCGCTTTGGGAGAGCATCTCGCAAAACCATCCCTTCATCGACGGCAACAAGCGAACGGCTTTTGCCGCCATGTACACATTTCTGGCCATCAACGGTGCGCGTCTCACGGCTGACGCCCAGGAGACATACATCTTTGTCGCCGCCCTCTACGAAACGAACCGGTTCACCTTCGACCAGCTTGTCCCGTGGCTGCGCAGCCATGTGACGCGGAAGCCACCACGCCAATGACCGCATAGGCCAGCTACAGGTGGCTCTACTCCTTCTCTTCCTCTTCCGCCTCATCGAGCAGCCGCATCCCCTCGAACGCCTGCGGCCCAATCAACCCCGCATGCGCATACACGAACAGCTTGTCCCGGCTGTCCGTAATATCCAGATTCCGCATCGTCAACTGCCCGATCCGGTCCTGCGGCGTAAACGCCCCCTCGTGCTTCTCCATCGTCAGCCGCTCCGGCTTGTACGTCAGGTTCGGGCTCTTCGTATCCAGAATCGAGTAGTCGTTCCCCCGTCGCAGTTCCAGCGTCACTTCTCCCGTCACCGCCTTCGCCACCCACCGTTGCAGCGTCTCGCGCAGCATCATCGACTGTGGATCAAACCACCGCCCTTCATACAACAGCCGCCCCAGCCGCCGCCCCATGTCCCGGTACTGCTCGATCGTCCCCTCGTTGTGAATCCCCGTCACCAGCCGCTCATAAGCAATGAAAAACAGCGCCATCGCCGGAGCCTCATACACTCCGCGGCTCTTCGCCTCAATAATGCGGTTCTCGATCTGGTCCGACATCCCCAACCCATGCCGCCCGCCGATCGCGTTCGCCTCCATCACCATCTCCACCGGATCATCGAACGCGCGCCCGTTCAACGCCACCGGCAGCCCGGCCTCGAACGTCACCGTCACCGTCTCCGCCTTCACCGTCACATCGTCGCGCCAGAACGCCACCCCCATGATCGGCGCCACGATCTTGATCCCCTTGTTCAGAAACTCCAGATCCTTCGCCTCATGCGTCGCCCCCCAGATGTTCGAATCCGTCGAGTAGGCCTTCTCTTTACTCATCTTGTACTTCAGCCCGGCCTTCTCGAGCAGCTCCGACATCTCCTTGCGCCCGCCCAGTTCATCAATGAACGTCTGGTCCAGCCACGGCTTGTAAATCCTTAGCTTCGGATTCACCATCAGCCCGTAGCGGTAAAACCGCTCGATGTCGTTGCCCTTGTACGTGCTCCCATCGCCCCAAATGTGGACGGCGTCTTCCTTCATCGCCCCCACCAGCATCGTCCCGGTCACCGCCCGCCCGATCGGAGTCGTATTGAAGTAGGGAACCCCCGCCGTCGTGATGTGGAACGCTCCGCATTGCAGAGCCGCCAGCCCCTCCCTCACCAGTTGCTGCCGGCAATCAATCAGCCGAGCCTTCTCCGCTCCATACTCCAGCGCCCGCCGCGGAATGTCTTCATAGTCCGTCTCATCCGGCTGCCCCAGGTGCGCCGTATAGCAATACGGAATCGCCCCCTTCTGCCTCATCCAGTAAATGGCGGCGCTGGTATCCAGCCCGCCGGAAAACGCAATGCCGACGTTCTCGCCCACCGGCAGGGTTTGCAAAATGTTGCCCATAGATTCAGGTGATCTTCCATCGTAACGCACCCCCTCAGACACCATCCTCGAACATCATCCGAGGGGAGCTTGAACCTCTGGATCAGACTACTCGTCTCGGTATGCCGTCTTCTGATCCCGCATACCATGAATCACGCGCGAGACAATCACGAATGGGCCGCTCGTCCGATATGGATGATGTACTTTCCGGCCGGAAAGCCACGCAGACCTGTTTCGATCTCATCGCGTTTGGTTCCGGCTTCCGGTGTGTGGGCAAGAAGTACGAAAACTTCCGTGATGGAATCGACAACGCCGTTCCCGATGTCGATGCTGCCGGAGTCCGTGGCTACGCGGTACCAAATGCTGTCAAGATCGCGTTCGGCTAACGCGGAAACACGAATCCGCTTCATCGAGCACTGGTCTTGCCTTCTTCCACATCGAACCCGAAATCACGCCGGCCCCAAATGCGGCGACCCCACCGCAATATAATGAAACCCCGCCTTCACCAGATACCCGTAGTCCGGGATCATCCGCCGCCCATCCAAAATCAACCCCCCCGGCCGTAAATGCTGCTCCACCGCCCGCGAAAGGCCGCGAAACTCCTCCCAATCCGTCGAAATAAACACGCACTCGCACCCCTGTAAAGCCTCCGCCACCGACCCGTGATAGCTGATCCTCTCAAAAAGGTGATTCTGCCCCGGATCAAAGTACCGCTTTGCTTCCGCGATCGCCATCGGATCGTACGCCCGAATCTCCCGCACTCCCTTCGCCAGCAGCGCCTCCGCCACCTTCAGCGACGAGGCGTCCCGCATGTCGTTCGTCTTCTTCTTAAACGCCAGGCCCAACAGCGCCACCGTCTTCTGATTGAACGAAAAGCCCGCCTCGCTTACCGCCCGGTCCACCAGGTAGCTCTTCTGATACTCGTTGATCCCGTACACCGATTCCAGCAGATCCGCCCGTTGCCCGTGGTTCTTCAATTGGTAGATCAGCGAGCGGATGTCCTTCCCGAAACACGACCCCCCGGCGCCGTTCGATACATACGAACCCCACGTGCTGATCCGCCCATCCGAGGTCACCCCCCGCTTCATATCCTCCATGCGTACATTCGGAAACGTCTCTCCAATCCGCGCCCCCACGCCGTTCCAGAACGAAATGTAGGTCAGCAGCAGCGTGTTGCTCACGTATTTGATCGTTTCGGCCGTCTCCGGCGTCGTCTCGATGTAATGAATCCGCACGTGATTCACAAACTGCGAGTAGATTCGCCGGCAGATGGAGAAATCCTCCTCCGTGTCCGCGCCCACCACAATCCGGTCCGGCCGCCGTGATTTCTCCACCGCATCCCCCTCCGGCAGAAATTCCGGATTCGAGGCGATCCCGAAGTTCCGAACCCCCCGCTCGTCGAGAAACTTCCCCAACTGCCGCGCCGTCCCCACCGGAACCGTGCTCTTGTTGATCAGTAACACGCGCCGCTGGTCCTTCCTCCCCGCCAGCAGCGGAGCCAGATCCCCCAATGCCTTGAAGTAATAGCTCAGGTCCGATGACCCGTTCGTCTTCGGCGGCGTGGGCAAACACAAAAAGATCGCCTCCACACCCTCGATCACCGGCACCAGATCATTCACGAAAAACAGATACCGTCCCGCATTCTCCGCGATGATCTCCGGCAAACCCGTCTCGTTCACATAATGATGAATCCGCTCCCGCTGCTTCGATTCATACGCCGCGAGCTTCTCCCCGTCCACGTCATAGGCATACACTTCGTGCCCGTACTCCGAGCACACCGCCGCATGCGTAATCCCCACGAACCCCGTCCCGGCAACGATAATTTTCATGCAGCTTCATTGTAGCTTTCCATCGGGACACTCGCCCCTCTCCAGCGGCTTCCGCGGCACGGATGCCGGAGCCGTTGACAATATATTCAGAGCTGGTTATCTTTGTGTAGCTACTGCTCCCCGAATCCGTCACGCCTCAACTTGGCGCTACACAGTTGTAATGGTTGCTTCTCATGCTGAAGGAGGGACCCTGGATGAAGAAGATAATCATATCTGTCAAGTTTCCACTCTTGTTGGCCGTTCTCTGTGCCGGAGCCTACGTCGCCGCCCAGGTGACTACCCGATTGGCCAGTACCTCCGCCGCGCCCCGCACATTCGTCCCCTACACCCTCGAACAACACACCGTCGCACGCACCAAAACCGGCGCGCTCGAGGTCACCGAACAACGCATCATCGCCGTCCGAAGCGACGGCTCGGAGGTATGGTTGGGCACTTTCCCCGGCCGCCAGGCCATGGGGCCCATCCGGAAGATAGTCCGCTCCAACGGATGGACAACCATCGCGCTCGAGAAAATAAGCGCCCGCATTTCGCAAATGCTTCCCGCCCGGGAACAACAAGCGCGGCACGAAAAGGTGCTCGATGCAGCGAAACAGTGCCGGTTCCCCTATGAAACACCCGTGGGAACAGGCACATTGCTCGGCATCCGCGTCTCTGTTTCCGAATATAGCCAATCACCGGATCGGAGAGACACCAATTGGCGGGCGCTCGACTATGAATGCGCGGTCATCGCAACCCGGCATGAACGCCTCCGGGATGACAAGTGGACGGTCGATGTCGAGTCCGTTCCAGTCCTATTCGCCGGCGGCGAACCCAAAACGGAGTTGTTCGATGAAGGCTTTTATAACCAACTTCAGGAGATGCCTCCATCGGAAGCTCAACGGCGTATCTACGCCGCGCTGAACATCACGGAGACGCAGTGCCCCCGCTGCTTCAATCCCACAACAGCCGGGAAACCCGACTCCGATTACTTCTCAGCTCAGGCCTCAAAGAAGTAGAACGTTTCTTCCGCCTGGCGCCGCTCCCCTCACAGTCCCAATCCCTCCGCCGCATTCTCCCGAAACAACTCCCCGTCCCGGATATACCTCCGCACCGTCGCCGCCGACCGGTGCCCCGTCTGGTTCATGATTGCCCGCTCCGGCTTCCCCGCCATCGCCGCCGACGTCGCCAGCCCCGCCCGCAAACTGTGCCCGGCAAACAGCCGTTCGTCTTTCCCCAACTCCCGCGCATGCCTCTTCACAATCAATGCCACCGCCTCGCCGGAAAGCCGTGTCTTCGCAATCAGCCCGTGCCGCGACACCGGCCGGAACAGAGGCCCTGACTCGATCCCCGCCGCCCGAATCCACGCCGCCACCGCCCGCACCGGACACGACTTCTCTTCCCTGCCCCGCGGGATCCCCACCTTCCTCCCCTCCCCCTCCTGATCCGTCTTGCCGCGCCGCACCCTCACCACCAGACCCTCGCCGTTCTCCTCCACATCTTCCACGTCCAGGCCCACCAGTTCCGACCGCCGGAACGCCCCCGCAAACCCCACCAGCAACAGCGCCCGGTCCCGCAACCCCGCCGCCGTCTCCGGCAAGTCCTTCACCATCGCCTTCAGATCCCCAATCAGTACCGGCCGCTTCGCCTCCGGAGCCGTCCCTTTGGTCCGCCGGATCCCCCGCATCAGCCGCCGCACCCCCGCCATCTCCCCCGGAGCCTCGTGCCCCGCCGCCCGGTGCGCCTGCCCCAGCGCCGCCATCCGCCGCGTCAGCGTCGACACCTTGCGGCTCCGAGCCAGATCCGTTAAGTAAAGGACCACCGTCTCCTCGCCCGCCGGACACGACGCCACCCCCCGCTCCCGGCACCAGCCGCAAAAATCCCGCCAGTCCGCCTCATACGCCCGCCGCGTGTTGGCCGCATGCGATTCCGCCGCAAACTCCCGCGCCTGCCGCGCCAACTCCTCCGGCCCCATCGCAATCAGGTCCGTCACCCGGAAACCTCCGCCGGATTCACCGCCCGCACCCCCAACCCCGCCGGCGCGCCAGCCGCGTCAAACGTCAACAACCGCGGAACATCATACAGTTCCGCCATCGCAAACAGCCGGTAATCATGCGCCCGTTTGCCAATGACACCGTGCTCCGCCACCAACTTCCTCCAGCTTTCAAACAAATCCGGATACTCGTCGAGAACCGGATATTCCAGAAGCAACTTGCCCATTTCTGCCGCCGTTCGACTCACGCCGGCTCATACAACGGCGGCTCCCCATGCGGCCCCGGCCGCTTCAATACCCGCGCCCCTGGTACACCCCGTGCACCCACCGCTTCTCCTCCGGCAACTCAACCCCGCCCCTCCACCTCGGCATTCACCACCTGCGCCAACTCCGCCGGGCAGCGTAAGCTATCCCTTCTCATCCGCTTTCAAAATCATGTTCGTTCCTCTCCCCCGCGCGAGTGATCCCGCGTGCGCCCGCACCGGCAATGGTTCATAATCCCATCAGAATCCGCAGCCGGTCTTCGACGGCTGCCATCGTTCGTGACCCCGCGATCCCCCACCGTTCCCTGAGGCGGGACCGCAAAACCGACCGCACGTCTTCACACTTGATGAAACTCGGTTGCCGCACGCCCCCTTCGGGCGGCAACACGGGCACGTGAAACGGGATTCCTTTCGCCACGGAGGTCACCGGCAGCACAACCACGAGATCGGCCGGACCTTGATTGAAGGCGTCCACCGAGATCACCAGCGCCGGGCGGCACCCCGCCTGTTCCCGCCCCTCGGTCGGATCAAGATTGAGAAACCAGACTTCACCGCGCAAAGGCCGGGGCGCACTCATGCCTCCTCCAGCCCGTCGTCGGCGGTCTGATCCCAGAGATCCCGCTCCTGCTGCTCTTCGCCCCACGCCTCCGAATTGCTCCGCAGGGCGGCAAAGGCGCTATTGGCCTCCTCCAGAAACTTCTCCCGGCGGTAACTGTCGATCGCCTGCTTGAGAACACTCTGGACGGGCTGCCCCTGTCTGCGGGCGAGTTCCCGGAGAACGGCCAAAGCCTGTTCGTCGATGCGGATGCTGGTGCTCGGCATGGTTTTTGCCTTACGACAATTTTGTTGTATCAGATGTAATCATGTCTGTCTACACTTATGCAGCCGCCACGGTCGTCGAGCAGACCCAACACTCGTGTCACCAGCCGCAAAGTTCGCGCCACAGATCCGCGCCTTCACTTGCGGCCGCCTCAATACCCGCCGCCCCTCGTACACCCCGTGCACCCACCGCTTCTCCTCCGGCACTTCATGATCCTTCCTCCCTCATTCGAGCAGCACCGCCTCCACCGCACGCCCGGCCAGCGCCCGGTCAAACGTCACCAGTCTCCCGCCGGCAGATCGCACAAACGCCAGTAACCAGGCATCCGCCCATAACTTCGGCGAGGCCAACCTCCCTGATGCATACCTGCGGAAATGCGCCTCGATCCCGGCAGGCTCCGGAAAAAACGCCACGCGGTCATCCCCAAACAACCGGTCGTAAGCGCCCCATGCTTCATCCATGCTGAGCGCTTGGCCGTTCATCGCGGAAGCCGTCGTCAGCAACCGCAACACGCCCATCCCCGTCAGGCGCGTAAACGCAATTGTCGTGGCTGTCCCCTCCCACCACTCAAGCGCCCTCTCCCGGTGAACATGATCCTCCATCATAAGCGCAAGCCAGACATTCACATCAGGGAAACTCAATGAGCTCATAGATCTGTTCATTCGTTAAATCAAACTTCCGGCCCCGCGACGGGACCAACGGCGGATCCAGACTCAGCCTCCGCTGCGGACGCCCCGCCTCTACCCCTTCCAGGGCATTCTCGATACTGGCAAGAATCAACTGCCGCGCCGAGCATCCCCTCCGCGCCGCCGCTTCCCGCAGCCTCCGGTGCAGATCCCGAGGTAGATCGATACTCGTCCGCACGCTGTCAGCCTTCATGGCTCAAGTATCCTCTGCTGTACATAAATAAGTCAAACTTCCGATAATGTTCTATTATCGTGCGTCATAAAAATTCATACTGGCGGAATCACGCCAATACCTGTACAATACGCCCAAGACTCTCCCATGCCCCGTAAGCCCGAATGGATTCACCACATCGACTCCGCCCTCTCCGAACTCCACGCCCTCGAATCCCCGTTTATTGACCGCCTCACCCTCCAATCCCTCCTCCATGTCAGCCCCCGTCAGGCTCTCCGCATCCTCAACCGCCTCGCCCCCTCCGCCGCCGGCACCTCCCTCCTCCTCCCCCGCCTCGATCTCATCACGAAACTTCGGGCCATTCGCGATGGCGAGGACTCGCGGTTCGAAATCCGCCGCCGCGACCGCCTCAGCCACCAGCTCAACCGCCTCCGCCGCGATCTCAAAGCCCGCCAAATCCGCATCGAAGCCGCCCAACCCGTGGAACTCCTCGCTTCCCTTCCCCACGCGATCCACCTCTCCCCCGGCCGCCTGGAAATCCAGTTCACGACCGCCGCCGAACTCCTCACCCTCCTCCTCAGCCTCGGCCAAGCCATCACCGACGACTTCGACCGCTTCGCCGATGCCGTCGAACTCACCCCGGAGTGACCCTCGAGCGAGTACACCGATTTCAGGTATACCCTATTCGGGGCATCCCGTTATGGGTGTACCCAACGTAAATCTCGGTGCGCCCCCTCTAGCAGGTGTACTCATATCGGGTATACCCCCACAGGAACCGAAGAGGACCCTTATAGGGTTTATATGGTTTACTGGGTTTTTGGTTGACCAGCGCCCCCTACCCCGCTAAACTATTCCTTCGTGGCGCCAACCAAAACATCCTTCCTCCTCTCTCACCAGGTCGCCAAAATCTTCGGCGTCTCCACCCAGACACTCTACAATTGGCTCCGCCAAGGCAAAATCGCTGAACCTAAGCGCCACCCCGTCACCAAATACCGCCTCTGGACCGCGCAGGATGTCGAACGTATCCGCCAGTTCGTCGCGGAGGAGAAACTCGGATGATCAAGCTGGTCATTTCCAATCAACGCGGCGGCGTCGGCAAAACCACCACCACCCTCGCCTTCGCCCGTCATCTCGCCGGCAAAGGCAAACGCGTCCTCGTCGTCGATACCGATCCCCAGGGTTCCGTCTCCGTTACCCTCGGCCTGAAACCGTCCAGCTACCTCTCTCATTTTATTGGGCTTCGCTACGCCCTCAAAGACTGCATCGTCTCCGCCCACCCCTCCATCGATGTCGTCTGCTCCAGCCGCGATACCGTCCAGGCCGAAGCCATGCTCATGGGAGCCGTCGGCCGCGAACAGGCCTTCGTTCACCTCTTTACCCCCGTCGAGGCAGGCTACGATGTCATCCTCTTCGATGTCGCCCCCTCCGTCACCCTCCTCCAAACCTGCGCCATGGTCTACTGCGGCAAGGCCCTCGTCCCCGTCGACATGGACCCCCTCAGCCTCCATGGCGCCGTCGCCACCCACGAACTCACCCGCATCCTCAATGAACTACTCCGGACCGACGTCCGCGTGGCCGGACTCCTCCCCACCCAGGTCAATCTCCGCCTCCAGATGACCGAGGTCATCACCAACTCCCTCAAATCCTTCGCCGAACGCGCTTCCATTCCCCTCCTCCCCGCCATCCGCACCGACACCACCGTCACCAAGGCAACCAAGCAACGCATCTTTCTTCAGGATTACGACGACACCTGTAAGGCGATGGAGGATTACCGCACCGCCTTTGAAACCCTCCTCTCCCTGCTCGAGGCCAGCCCCCATGTCCCGATCGCGGCGCAAGCTTGACACCACCCCCATCTCCTACGACGAGGTGGTCGATTCGCCCGCCCTTCAGGGAATGGTCTCGTTCCTCCAGGTGGCGCCGGGCAAACTCCCGCAACTCGACTTTCGTCCCATTTCCTCGCAAACAGGTATACCTGATCCGGCTGTACCGGAACCAGCCCCTGCCTCCTCTCCTAGCACTGAACCTCCCACCGCCGCGGCTACACCCTCTACGGCTCTACCTGATTCCGCTCCCGCTGAATCAGCTTCACCCGAAACAGCTATACCTTTATCAGGTGGCGTTTCAACGGGTGTACCCGATTCGGGTGTACCTTCCCCGCTCCCCTTCGCCCCTCCCCTCGGAATCTCCCCCAAACCCCGTATCCGCCGCGCTCTCCTCCTCTCCGATGGCCACTCCTACGGCGAGCAGGCCCTCTATGACGCCCTCTGGAATCACGCCCAACCCTCGAACCCCCATACCCGCCTCATCACCATCGGCTATCGCACCATGTCCGAACTCGCCCGCCTCACCGTCAATAACTGTAAAGCCAACATCCAGGCCCTCACCGCCAAACTCGCCGTCGAAGAGGTCGCCTTCCTATAGCCACTCCCAGGGCCGCACCTACCGCATCCATAGCCCCGAAGCCACCCTTCAGCGCCGCCAGGCTGCCGGCCTTACCCACATTATTAAAACCCGCGGAGTGCAGTTCGTTCACGCCGATACAGGTATACCTGTTTCCCCTGTACTCCCATCAGGAGCACCAGAATGAGCCGCACTCCCTCATCCGGGCGTACCTTCCACGGGTATACCCTTTTCACCTGTACCTGTTTCCAAGGAAAGTGAGCTTCCCCCTTGCCACCCTCCCCCACCCCCAAACACCCGGCCGCCACGCTCCCTCATCCGCCGCCCGCCGAGGCCGTCGAACTCACCGTCTCCAAACGTAAAGCCAGAAAACTCGCCGCCGTCGAAGTCGTCAACGCCAAACGCGAGGAAGGCAAGCAGGACCTCGTCTTCAATTCCCGCCCCTTTGTCCTCTGCTGCCTCCCCATCCGCCGCATCCCCAAAACCACCCTCGAATACACCCGCCAGAACGGCAAGTTCTTCCTGAGCCTCGCCGGCCACCCCCGCTTCGGCCTCCCCTTCGGCCAGGACCGCATCATCCCTATCTGGGTCGCCACCCTCGCCCTCCGCCAGAACAGCCGCACCGTCCGCTTCCGCACCGCCAGTGAAATGCTCGAAACCTTCGGTCTCCAGAAATCCGGAGCCAACTACCGCCGCCTCATCGAAGGCTTCCAGCGCATCTTCGCCTCCACCATCTTCTTCGGAACCGAAAGCCACGTCCGCAAAGACCTCGTCTTTGACTGGGCCCGCTTCCACTACTTCGACCGCATGCAACTCTGGTTCAACCGCCACGAAGACCAGCCCCCCCTTCCTTCCGAGGAGTTCGAAAACATCATCGAACTGAGCGAGTCCTTCTGGCAGGAAATCCAGAGCCACCCCATCCCCGTCGACGCCGAAGTCGTCAAAGGCCTCTCCGACGCCCCCGGAAACCTCGATTTCTACATGTGGCTCTCCTGGCGCTGCTTCAAATCACCAGGCGTCGAATACATCAACCTCTGCGGCCCCGGCAGCCTCGAACAACAAATGGGCATGACCGACTACAAACGCGAGCGCCGCTTCAAACAGAAAATCCGCGAATGGCTCGCCGTCACCAAACGCTTCTGGCCCGAATGCCCCGCCGAAATCTCCCCCGACGGCCAATACCTCATCATCCAACCCGGTAAAGCCATCCACCCCACCCAATCCTGACCATCGTATATCCCGGTGCGCCTCCCGAGCCCCATCGTATATCTCGGTGCGCTCCGTCACCGCCATCGTATATCTCGGTGCGCCCCCATCCGCTGGTTGGCGCCCCGAACGTATATCTCGGTGCGCCCCACTTTTCCACACTTCTTGTGGAAAACTCTGTTCAAAACCCTGTGGAAATCCAACTTTTCCACGTCATTCTCGGTGCCTTTGAAACTCCTTATTTATCAACATCTTACGCATCACCCCACGTATATCTGAGTGCGCCTATTCGTATATCTCGGTGCGCTTCTCCCCACTAACCCCAATCCGCTCAGTTGCTTACCTCACCCCTCCTGTAGTTTTTTCCTGTAGAGCTATAAGACCTGTACTCAACCCGCCGATTCCTACGGCTCCCTCCTCCCCAAAAACCGCTACCATGAATGCTTGCAACCCTCCGGAATCTTCCATCGCCACAACGAACCCTACCCCACTCCCACCCCCGCCGTCTTCCTCGATCGCGATGGCGTCCTCGTCGAAGAAACCGGCTACCTCCACACCATCGAGGACGCCATCCTCATCTCTGACGCCCCCCATGCCATCCGCCGCCTCAACCAGCGCCATATCCCCGCCGTCATCATCACCAATCAAGCCGGTATCGCCCGAGGCTATTACACCTGGCAAGACTTCCACCTCGTCCAAACCCACATCGAACGCCAATTCCAAAACCACGGAGCCCTCTTCGACGGCATCTGGGCCTGTGCCCATCACCCCCAAGGCGCCGGACCCCTCGCCTCCCACCACCCCTTCCGCAAACCCAACCCCGGCATGATCCTCGACGCCGCCTCCAAACTCAACCTCGACCTCTCCCGCTCCTGGCTCATCGGCGACAAAACCATCGATATCGAGGCCGCTCTCAACGCCTCCCTCGCCGGAGCCATCCTCGTCCGCACCGGCTATGGCAAATCCATGGAAGACGAAGTCCACGCTCTCGCCTCTTCCCCTACCTCCATCCACGTTTGTGACACTCTCGCCGCCGCCGTTACCGTCATCCTTCATCACCTTGGCTATAATGAATAATTCTCCGCGCCGCAGCCTCGCGACAAAGCACCCAGCCTCATCCAAAGCTCGCACAGGGTCCGGCCGGCGAGGCTCCGTTGTGCGAGCGAGTTCTTAGAAGAAGAGACGACAAACCAACGTGAAGAACATCACTGTCATCGGGGGAGCCGGCTATATCGGTTCCGTACTTGTCCCCACCCTCCTTGAAAACGGTTTCGCGGTCACCGTCCTCGATAATTTCCTCTACGGCCAGTCGAGCCTCCTCAACTGCTGCCTTAACGATCACTTCGAGATCATCAACGGCGACGCCCGCCAGGAATCCGCCGTCCGCAAGGCAATTGAACAAGCCGATTACATCATCCCTCTCGCCGCCATCGTCGGAGCCCCCGCCTGCGATAACGACCCCATCGCCGCCCGCAGCCTGAACCTCGACTCCATCCGCCTCCTGCTCTCCCTCCGCTCCCCCGGCCAGCGCATCATTTCCCCGTGCAGCAACAGCGGCTACGGCATCGGCGAAACCGGCGCCTATTGCACCGAAGAGTCCCCCCTCCGTCCCATCTCCCTCTACGGCACTACCAAGGTGGAAGCCGAAAAGGCTATCCTCGACTCCGGCAACAGCGTCTCCCTCCGCCTCGCCACGGTCTTCGGAGCCTCCGCCCGCATGCGTCTCGATCTCCTCGTCAACGACTTCGTCTATCGCGCCCTCACTGACCGTTTCATTGTTGTCTTTGAAGGCCACTTCAAGCGCAACTACATCCACATCCGCGATGTCGTCAAAGCCTTCCTCCACGTCATCCGCAACTTCGACGCCATGAAGAACAACGTCTATAACGTGGGACTCAGCGACGCCAACCTCTCGAAACTTGAACTCTGCGAGGCCATCAAAGCCCAGGCGCCCGACTTCTACTACCACGAAGCCCCCATCGGCTACGATCCCGACAAACGCAACTACATCGTCTCCAACGAAAAAATCGAGCGCACCGGTTATCTCCCCGGCATCACCCTCGAAATGGGCATCAGCGAACTCATCAAGGTCTGCAAAATTCTCAAAAAGAAAATGTACGCCAACGCCTAGGGGGCCTCCCGTGGCCAGGAAATTCATCCTCATCGATCAGTCCATCGCGAGCATCGCCGGCCACCATTACGAATACGCCGTCCATGTGCTCGAAGCCGCCCAGCGCGCGGGCTTCGAGCCCTTTCTCGCCACCCACGTCCGCTTCACCAAATCGAGTCATCACTCTCCCTGGCGCACCTTCCCCATCTACCGCTACGGTTTCTGGGCCGCCCAGGAGACCGCGCAGTTCGGCCTCCTCAACTGGATCCTCGGCCAACTCGGTTGGATGCGCTTCCGCTGGCGCCTCTTCTACCACTACTCCCTATTCGGACTCCTCTGGGCCGTCCGCGACCGCTTCAGCGATTTCCTCCTCAACCAGCCCATCGACCGCACTCACCTCGCCTCCCTGGCCACCCTCATTCCCGCCGCCATCCTCCTCAAACTCGTCCGGTTTCTTTGCCTCCTCCTCCTCCTGCCCGTAATGCTCCTCGTCTTCCTCGGCCGCTCCGCCACGCGCCTGCTCCGCGCCGGAGGCTTCCCCCAAAGCTACCTCCGCAGCCTCCTCGCCGATGCCGCCGATGCCTGGAACTTCGCCGCCCAGGTCTTCGCCCGCCGCCTCGGCTTCCTCTCCTGGTGGCAGCAGTACCGCTGCCTGGTCGCCTTCCGCAAAGACACCGCTCGCCTCCTGCGCGATATCCAGCCCGCCGTGGGCGACATCATTTTCGTCCCCACCCTCTCGAGCATCGAACTCATGGGGCTCGCTGACTATCTCCGCTCCCGCAAACCCGGCCCAAGCTGGCATCTGCTCTTCCGCCGCGATATCTACCCGGGCAGGGAAGCCGCCTGGCCCGCCGAAGAATGGCGCGTCCAGGGCCTGCGCAACTCCCTGCTCGCCGCCGCCCCCAAACTCAAAGGCCACGATGTGCGCTTCTACACCGATACGGACGAACTCACGGCCCAGTACAACCGCCTCGGCGCTTTCTCCTTCCGCACCGTCCCCATCCCTCACACCCACACACCCCGCCCCGAACAGCCCCCCTCCACCCCTCTGCGCGTCATCTACGTCGGCGATGCCCGCCGCGAGAAGGGCTATCACCTCATCCCTCACCTCGTCGAAGACCTCTGGAAAGACTACATCGCCACCGGACGCGCCGCCTTCCGCCTTCAGTCCAACTTCAATATCCCCCAGGGCGAACCCGAAGCCGTCATTGCCCGCGAGCAGCTCGACCAGCTCGCCCGCCGCGCCCCTTCTTCCATCGAACTCCTCAAACAGCCCATGACCAGCGAGCAGTACAAAGCCCTCCTCCTCTCCGGCGACATCAACCTCCTCCTCTACGACTCCACCAACTACTACTCCCGCTCGAGCGGCATCCTCGTCGAATCCCTCACCGCCGGCATCCCCGTCCTTGTCCCCGCCGCCACCTGGCTCTCCCGCCAGTTCGCCCATGCCGTCCTCGACTACCGCAAAAACCTGCGCCGCGAAATGAAACTCCTGAGGCGCTGCTGCCTCCCGGAGATACGCTGGCAACTCCACGGCAGCCCCCGCGAGAGCGCCGTCAGCGCCGGCGTACTCACCGCCTCCTATGAGGCGAAAGCCTATACGCGCCTGCGCGCCGTCCCCGAAGCGACCCACCTCCTCATCGCCCTCCAGTTTCACCCCACAACCACCGAAGCCATGCTTTACGTCGAGCAGTTGGACGCAAACGGCAACTCACTCGCCGCGGCCATCCCCCGCCTCCTCGAAGCGGGCGGGGAAGCCGAGGCTATCGAAATCCTCGCTCTCGACCCCCGCGCCGCGAAACTCTGGATCGCCCTCGGCAGCGCCTCTCCGGCTTCCTCCATCGCCCTGCGCAACATCGAAATCGACTTCCTCGCCGCGCCCCCGAATACTCCGCTCAGCGCCGCCGGCCTCGCCTACCACAACCCCGCCGGGATTGCTCCCATGCTCCGCGAACTCATCGATCACCACGAGCACTACTCCCGCACCGCCCGCGCCTTCTCCAAAACCTGGCACGCCTACCACAACGCCGCCTCTCTCATCGCCGAACTCGACGGCGGGGCAGGGAACTGATGCGTATCGTCACCCTCTCTGACGTCACCCTCGGCTACGGCAGCCCCCAAATTCCGCTGCTCGCCTCCTCGCTCGGCCAGTTCTACACCGCCGAAGGCAAAATCATCGAGCCCGTCCAACCCGAACTCGCCCCGCGCCACGGCATGTTTCCCTTCGAATTCCACCGCATCGCCACCGCCGATCATCCCCACTCCCCCGTCGGCCGCGCCGAATACGTCTGGCGCGCCTCGAAACTCGTCAATTCGCTCAACCCCGACGTGCTCGTCATCTCCTGCACTTACTGCCTCCCCATCCTCTACCGCCTCAAACGCCGTCCGCGCAAAGTCATCTACTACTCCATCGAATCCATCCCCTTCTATGGCGAATTCGACGTCGAGATGAACCGCCGCGCCGCGCCCCTCCTCGATGTCATCCTCTTCCCCGAGGAAAACCGCGCCGCCCTCGAAACCGGCCGCTGCGGCTTTCCCGGCGTTCCGAAAATCGTCCTCTACAACGTCAACAACCGCCGCAAAGACACGTGCCCCGCTCTGCCGCTCCCCCGGCGCAACGGCAGAATCCTCTACTCCGGCGCCATCAGCCGCGAGCACACCTTCGCCGATTATTACCTCTCGGAAAAAATCCGCAGCCTCCCCATCGACCTGTTCGGCCCCATCAAGGGCAGCCAGTCCGATAAACAGATCTTTGCTTCCGCCATCACCGGATCCCTTCGCTACCGCGGCTACATCACCGCTTCCGAACTCGCCGCCCTCCGCCCCGCCTACGCCTACAGCATCGTCGCCTGGAATCCCAACAGCGAAAACCAGTTCTACGCCGCCCCCAACAAATTCTTCGAATCCATCGCCGCCGGCGTTCCCCCCATCGCCGCCCCCCACCCCCAATGCAAACTCATCCTCGAGCGCTACGCCTGCGGCCTCCTCATGCCCGATTGGAGCTTCGACGCCTTCCTCTCCACCCTTCAGAAAGCCATCGCCCTCTACGGCGCCCAACCCTGGCTCGAAATGGCCGAAAACTGCGCCCGCGCCGTCGACGCCGAACTCACCTGGGACGCCCAGTTCGACAAACTCAAAGCTTACTTGTAAACACCCATGGATTTAGCAGAGATCCGGCGCGTGACGATTACCGCTCTCTTCTCTGATGACATGCTCCTCGAATGCCTCGTTCTCAAAGGTGGTAATGCGCTGAATCTCGTATACGGACTCACAACCCGCACGTCCCTGGATCTCGATTTCTCCATGAGCGCGGACTTCGACGACCTGGACTTCAACCGCTCATATTGCTTCGAGGAATAACCAGCGCGCTGCATGTAAAAGCCGATTGTCTGATGGTAAGGGTAGATGTAATCGAGCTTCTTCAAAGTAGCAAGCAGCGTCGCTACCGAGACCCGGTCGCGAGCCCCCCGGTATGCCTCAAGAACCTGATACACCCCACCTGCGTATGCCGGCCGCACCGCGATGTCGATCAAAGTGCGCTCCACCTTCGTCACTGCAATCTCCTCGCCGTCCACCGCCAGGGAGCCGACTTCGAGACGCCCGGTGTGCTTGCCGCTAAGAATCAGGAACTCTCCGTCTTCATAGCGGTAAAGAAGCGTCGATTGCCGCTGTCTCCCAGCGAAGGCCCTGTCCAGCGACTCCTGCGAGAGTGTCGCCGCATCCGGACGCGGCTTCGGACTCTGCTCCTGATTCACGTAGATGAGCCGGGGAATCTGGTCGTTCAACCCATGCAGGAAGACCGCCGTTCCATGGGAGACGTAAGACCCCTTATGCATCGACAGTGCTACGCGGAACGGAGACACCTTTCCCCAAAGATAGCGAGTATACCTGCGCGCCCGCGGATGCCCGCCATCCGGTGTGATCTCTACTGCCCGTAACTTCCCTCTGGTGGAGAGCAGATGAATGAACAGGTTTGGTGTGGTGCTTGCTAATTGCCAACCGTTCCTTCGCTCGGAGAGAATACGCACAAGGTCCTGGCGAAGGTAGACTCTGTTGGGTGATTGTTCGAAAAAACGTATGACGGCGGGTGCGGCTAAGAAAATCTTCGGAGAACGGCCGGGAGGCATGGCTAGAACAATATTGCCAAATTAGATGGTATATATACCACTGATCCTCTGCTGATCATGTCTAACTGATTGGCCCCCTTCACTAAGTTGTCGTTGCTACTTACAGAGTGTATGGTATATATACCATACACTTAAGCTTCTACCCGGAACTCGGCATCGTTCTCTCCAGCCTCTTCCTCTACGCCGGAAGCCGCCGCAAGTAATCCGCAATTCACCCCCCTCTCCACTCTCTATCCGTATCCCGCCTCTGACGCGAGATAATAGTCTTTTCGCCCTCAATGCAATTCCAGAAAATCGTCGTCACCGGAGCCGGCGGATTCCTCGGCCGCCATCTCGTCCCCATCCTTCAATCCCGCTACGGGCCGGATCGTGTCACCCCCCTCACCAGCCGGGACTACGACCTCATGGACCCTGCCCACGTCCGCCGCCTCTTCGACGACCATAAACCCGACGCCCTCATCCACCTCGCCGCCTACGTCGGCGGCATCGGAGCCAACCGCGAATACCCGGCCACGTTCTTCTACCGCAACATCCTCCTCACCGCCCTCATGTTTGAAGCCGCCGCCGAGCGCCGCCTCGCCAAGCTCCTCTACCCCATGGGAGGCTGCAGCTACCCCGCCAAAGCCGCCTCCCCCATCGGCGAAGCCCAGATGTGGGAAGGCTACCCGCAAAAGGAAAGCGCCGCCTACTCCACGGCCAAGAAAATGGGCCTGGTCGCCTCGGAAGCCTACCGCCGGCAGCGCGGCCTCTCGAGCGTCGTCCTCATCCCCGGCAACATGTACGGCGAATACGACAACTTCCGCGAAAAGGAATCGCATGTCGTCCCCGCCCTCGTCCGCCGCTACTACGAGGCGAAGCTCGCCGGAGCCCCCTCCGTCACCGCCTGGGGCGCCGGCCGCGCCACCCGCGATTTTGTCTATGCCGGCGACGTCGCCGCCCTGTTCCCCTTCTTCCTCGAAGAATACGACTCGAGCGAGCCCGTCAACCTCAGCTCCGGAGCCTCCACCTCCATTCGCGAACTCACCGAAATCATTCGCGAACTCACCGGCTTCCCCGGCGAAATCGCATGGGACCCCGCCAAGCCCGACGGCCAACTGGAAAAAATCTTCGATGTCACGCGCATGAAACAGCTCGGCCTGAGCTGCCCCACCTCCCTGCGCGATGGCCTCCAGCGCACCATCCGCTGGTTCGAAGCCAATTACGCCACCCGCGGCGGCGGCCTCCGGCTTTAATTCCCGCTATCCACGCAGATCCCCGCCCCATCGAACGAACTCTGCCGCCCGATGCTCACCGTCAGGTTCGACCGGATCGTCGATGCCGTGCAGCCACGCACGCTCCCACTCGCCGCCGGAGCCGTAAACGTCACCTGGTACAACCCCACCTGCCCGGCCACCAGCCCCGCGAAAATCGGAGCCGCCCCGCCCGCCGCCGGCTCGCTCGCCGGCCGGTTCACTCCATACTCGAAGCCCAGCTTCACATCCGGCAGCGCCACTGCCGCCGCCGCGGCATCCCCCGTCTTCACGTTCCCCTCCGGCCGCCCCAGCCCCACCGCATACATCGTCAAAGCCTCGCCGGACTTCGCCGGATTCCCCGCCGTCACCAGCCGCCCGTCCGCATGCGTCACCACCGGCTTGCACGGCCCCGTCAAATCCTCCGGCCGCTGCACCCCCGGCGGCATGGTCGCATCGCAGCTATTCACAATGTGGATACTGTCCGTCACCGCCTCCAGCGGAAACGCCTCCCCATCCACTCCCTGATACGCCACCGTGAGCACCGCGAAATTCTCCGGCCGCCGCGCGCTGTCCACATTCGGAGCCAGTTCCCAGGGAACCTGCAGCGTGATCGCCACCAGTTCGCTGCACGCCGAAGGCGCCAGCCCGTAACAGTTTTCCACAGGGTAAACCGCAAACAACGGAACCGCCGCCGAACCCGTCTGGAACGTCTGCCGCATCGTCACCGTATAGCCGTTGAGCGTCACGGGCAAGGGAAGATCCTTAGCCGCCTCAGCCTCCGCCGGCTGCGTACCATTCGCATGAACAAATAGGGTAATGACCTGCCCTGGAGAGACTCTCACCGGTTGCGGAGCCGAGTATCCCGCGCTTACCACCAGCCCCGGCCCTTGTGCCGGCAGCGCCGGTAGCACGCCAATCCACACCAGCCAGTGCATGGCAAGACACCGTCCCCGCATACTCGAAATTTCAGGCAATGGCGCCTCCTCCAGGGAACTAAATCCGAGACGCGGACCGTTCCCTCATCATATCAGGATACCCATCCGCTCATGTATTTCCCCTGCCGCTCCTGTTTGCACTCTCTCTTCTCCTTATCTTCACGGCAATCGTCTGGTTTAACCCCGCGAAAACAGCTTCCTCACAACCACAAACTGCGTTACACTGTTTCCTGTCCGGGTTCCTTTTTTCCAGCCGATGTGATTCCTGGAGGACCGCGAAAAATCGGTCCCAGCGGGAGTGTAGGTAATCCGCTACTCCCCCTATCCGCTTGGTAAAACATAAGTATTGACATTTGATTTTGAAATGGGATATAACAAGGCGTTACGATCGGGGACCATTGTGTGCCCTGATGGCAGTGTAGTTTTGTATAGTCCAGTCCAGTAGTTTTTGGAGGAGGAAAATGAAAGGACGTCTTTGGTGGTCAAGTGTGTTGCCCCTGGCGGCCACGCTGTGCCTGACGTTCGCTACCCCAACGGTAGTGAGGGCGCAGTCCGGACCCAAGTTAGTGGGAACGGGACCGGAAGGGCCGTTTGAATATTCGCCGCGATCGGCTGCGCGCCGTCCTGGCCTCATCAATCCGCTGTGCGGAACAGTGGGTGGGCCGGCGGTTGCCAGTTCGGATTGCGATTCGCAGTCGGGCCGTGAATGGGAAGGAATCGCTTCAACCGATTACTTCACCGTCGAGCCGACTGTGTATTCGCCCCCGAACCCCGATGTCGCGGTGGGACCTGATGACATTTTGACGGTGGTGAACCGTACCATCGCGCGCTACCCGAATCCGAACGCCCCGGCTTACAACAACGGCGGCGGAACGGCTTCGGTGAACTATGACGTAGCGGGCGCGTATCTGTTCTCACCCTCGTCGCGGCAGTTTTTGGATGTGTGGCTGGGTGAAGCGGCTCTGAACGAGCTCTGCCCCACCACGCCTCGCTCCAATGCTAGCTGCGAAATCGGCAACGCCAGTGTGCGCTACGACCAGATGCAGGGCCGCTTCGTGGTTCTGTTCACGGTGGTGGACACCGGCTTGGTGAGCTGCAGCGGATGCTCGGGCGTCCCGACGCAGACGACCTCGCCCCTGCGCCGCAAGGCGAGTTGGGTGCTGATCGCCTCGAAGTGGGCGACCGGTTGCCAGGGCGCGGTAACCTCGACGGGCGGCTTTATCGGCACGGGTTGCACGCCGAACACGACGCCCGCGGTGAACGGGTTGATCGGGAACACGACGTTCTTCACGACGCCGCAGCCTCCCGGCGCGAGCCAGGCGAACCCGAACAGCGGCGGCATCAACGGGAACTGGGTATCTTACTACGGAATCCCGGACAACAGCTGCGAACCGGGCTGCCCGTATGGCAACATCAACTCGATTTCCGATGTGCGCAATGGCGGATCGTTCCAGGGCGCGCGGGTAATCGATTGCAACAACACCGCCGTGGGCGACACCACGCGCGTGTGCTACTTCCCCTCGAGCGCCCGCCTGGGCTTGGACAATGACAACATTGTCGTCAGCTCGAGCGTGTACAACGACAACATTCCGCTGGCCAATCGTGGCTACACGTCTGGACAGAACGGGCTGCTGCCGGCATGGGAAGGGACCCGGACCCGTGTGTACAAGAAGGCGGCGATCTACACCGGCACGACCAGCACGCCGGGTTGCGCCGCTCCGCTGTGCCCGGGAGCGTCGCAGTTGAATCCGCAGATCCAGGGCGATTTCTATGACCTGTTCGACACGGGTTCTCCGTACACGTTTGACAGGGTGGTGACGCGCGATGTGGGCGGCGTGACGCAGAGCATGCTGGGCTTGAACTACGAGCCGGAGCATGTGCGCGGACGTTCGCTGGCAAGCTACAGCGGCAACGGGAACCTCGATGGCGGGTACTCGGCGCTGTGGGGCGCGGTGGATCAGGGGTATACGGCGACAAACGCGGCCAACCCGCCGCAGACGCTGCTCTATCACCGCTCCATCATCTACACGCGGACGGTGGCGGGAACCATCGGAGCCAATGTGGGCTCGGTGCCGGCGACTGTCAACACGCCGGCCATCGTGGGCGGCATTCCGCGCCTCGGCACGCTGCAATCGCACACCGTGCCGCAGTTCACCAACCCGGACGATGTGACGCAGAGGGACAAGCTGGTGCAGCCGTCCCCGAACAACCAGTTGCCGACGCCGTACCTGTACGTGGGAGATGACCGCCCGCATCGCGTGATCGCGCGCGAAGGCGAGCGCTACATTGCCCGCGTGGGCAGCGTGCAGGGTTTCCGCTTCGACAGCACTAACAACTACTCGACGGTCATCTACGACATCGTGCAGAAGCTTTCCTCGACGGCGACGGCGACGGAAGTGTACAACACGACGTGGGGCAATGGCCGCTACTACGCTCCGATGTTCGACACCCCGGCGAACGTGGTGCAGTACGGATCGGTTTCCCCGATCAATGTGCAGCCGTTCCTCGAGAAGTTGTTCGTCGGGACCACCTTCCCGCCGCTGGCGCCGAGTGATCCGCGTACGTTCAACTACGGCGGCATCGCGGGGCAGGCGTTGCTGGCCTGCAAGGGTCAGGAGCCGAGCGTGAGCACGTCGGTCAGCGCCTATCCGGGACTGTTCGACATCCGCTGCGGCGAGGATGCGTATGATACGGCGCAGGCCTATCGTCACCCGGTGACGGGGGCGTTCACGCCCACCGACTTCCAGGTGGATGCGCAACCCTCGGGCTTCCCGAACCAGATCGTGCCGATGGGCATTCGCGGCGGCGCGGCGACGGATCCCAACAACATGGGACTGTGGCTGTACGGCTCGTATGCCAAGGGCCGGCTGGCCTCGATTCCGGGCTACGGGCAGTGGGGGACCTACGTGGCGCACTATCCGCTGACGTTCCCGCTGCGTGATCCCTACAACAACTCGATTGCCTCCTACACGGACGTGCAACCGGGCAATCCGTTCTTCACCTACATCCAGATTGCGAAGCAGACGGAGATCCAGCCGGGCAGCCGGACGGATGCGACGTTCAATCCGACGGGTACGGTGAGCCGGGCGGAAATGGCGCGGTGGACGATTCGTGCGCAGATGGACGAGAACGGCGTGACGGCGTACCTGAACTCGACGGGCGGCATCTTCTGCAGCTTTGCGGATGTGGCGTGCCCGGGCGTGAGCGGGGCGGCGACGAACTCGACGGGCATTTCGGGAGACTGGCGGTATATCGAAACGATGTATCGCCGTGGCTACACGAAGGGCTGCGAAGCGACGAACGATGGCCAGCGGCGGTTCTGCCCGACGCGGACATTGACGCGCGGAGAGATGGCGGTATTCATCATCCGTGCGAAGATGAACGCGGTGTTTCCGACGGTGACGAGCGGAGCGTTCACGACGACTTCGTGCCAGCCGGCGGGGACGCAGGTGACGAACGTGGGCGACCAGTATGGGTTGTTCGCGGGCTGCTCGCCGTACTTCTCGGACGTGCCGAACACGCACATCTTCTACTCGTTCATCCAGAAGATGCGGGAACTGCGGATCTCGAACGGGACGACGTACTCGACGCCGGCGGCGCTGGGGACGTTCTCACCGGACGGGACGCTGACGCGGCAGGAACTGATGACGTTCCTGGTGCGTGCGTTCTTCCCGTAAACCACGAAACAAACCCAAGAGCGAAAAAAGCCCGGCCGGAAAGGCCGGGCTTTTTCGCATTCCTGACGCCATCCCTCTACTACTCCACAATCTCCACCGCAACCTCCCCCAACTCCCCTATCGTCCCATCCGGAGCCACCCCCTCCACCACCATCCGGTAAGAACCCCGCCCCAGCGCCGGCAGCCAGACCATCGTCTTCCACCCGCACTGCTCCAACTCTTCCCGTTGATAGGTGGCCGCGATATCCGGCCGCGCATGGAAATTCCGAATGAAACCCAGTTCCTGGTCCTCCAGCCGCACCCGCACCCCCTCGATCGGCGCCCCATACAGCGAACTCGCCGCCCATCCCGATACATACACCCGGTCGCGCCCATAAGCCCGGATCGAACCGTTCATATCCAGCGACCCGAACACCGGCCCCGCCGGCAGCGCCGGCTTGATCGCATCCACCGCCAGCAACTCCGGCTTCCGCGGCTGCGGCGGCAACTGCTCCCGCATCCTCACCGGCTTGCCGAAAATCTTCTCCCCAAACGGTATCCGCGCCCCCACCTTCCGCCAGAACAGCCGCTTGCGATGCTCCTTCACTTCTTCCACATATTCGCCGCGATGGTACAGGCTCAGCGGCCGCGTCACCAGCGGCTCATCCACCAGCGCCCGGTACATTTCCGTGCACGCAATGCACTCGTCCAACTCGCACGCCACCGCCTCCCGCGGCAGCGGCGGCGCGCCGTCCGTAAACAGGTTCTGCATCTTCCCCACGCAGTACACCTGAATGCTTCCGTCAAACATCAGGTAGTAGCTCAGCGCCGGGTGCCGGCACATCCGCCCCTTCGTCTTCGGCCGCACCACCTTGTACTTCACATCCACCGGCACGTTGTAGCGCTCAATCAAATCCATCTCCTGCTCCGAACGCTCGGTCCGCGATAGATACGTGCCCGTCGGATTCATCGGTGAAAGATTGATGAAGAACCCCGCTTTCTCCACTTCCTCGAGGCGCCGCGCAAACTCGTCCAGGTTCTCCGGAGCCAGCACGAAGTTCAGCATCTCCACATGAAACCCTTCGTCCCGCATCTGCCGCGCGCGCTTGAAAAACGCCTCGAAGGGAACCATCCGCGGATGAAACGCGATGTTCAAAGACAGCCGCGTCTTGTCCACCTCGCGGAAATACGCCGGGTCCCAACTCCCGTTCGTATCAATCTGAATGCTGTAGCGCGGCATCTCGAGCACACCCGTCAGGATCTTGCGGAAATTCTCCCGGTCCAGAAACGGCTCCCCGCCCGTGATCTTCAACAGAATGTCCTTCTGCGGAAACTTCGTCGCGAAGGCCTCCATCCATTGCTCGGCCGTGTAGTGGTCGAACGCATGGTCGCGCTTGTCCCCGTTCTTCCCCCGCTTGTGGAAGATCAGCACCGGGCAGTAATCGCAGCTATAGTTGCACCACGACGTGATATGCCACGCAATGCGGACCGAATCGAGCAGATGTGCCGGGAGCGGGTAGTTCATGACCCTCGGGATACGCTTCCCTTCAGTGTATCCACAAAAGAAAGCACCGCCGCCCGCGTTTCCGGCACTTCCACCCGCCGGCGGATCTTCTCGATACTCACCTCATAGCGCACCCGCGGGCTCCCCGGCGTCACCGCCACCTCCCGCCCCGTGTGCGCCAGCACCTCCGAGAGCGCAATCGTCCCCCGCCCGCACAGGTTGAACACCTCCCGCGAACCTTCCCCATCCGCCAGCCCCAGCATGATCCGCGCCGCATCTTCCGTGTGCAGAAACTGAAGCTCGCTCCCCGCGTCGAGCCACAACGGCCCCCCGTGCAGAATGTCGAAAATCGCGTTCTTCTTCAGCCCCGGCCCCACGAATCCCCCCAGCCGGAAGATCAGCCAGTCCCCCGCCGCATGCCGCACACACTCCTCGGCCAGATACTTGTGAAACCCGTACGGACTCTGCGCCGCCACATCCGGCGTCTGCTCCTCCCGCGTCACCTCGGGCGACGAACAATCCGCATACACGTCGCACGACGACAAATGCACATACCGCCCGAACCGGAAATCCACCAGGCTCGCCCGCACCGTCCGCACCGAAGCATCGAAATCCGCCATCGGATACTGCTTCGCCAGCGGTTTCCGCGAATTCCCGTTCGCGTTGACGAACACATCACACCGCTGCCCCACATAATCCCGATACGTGGTCCGGTCCAGAATCGCGTACTCCCGCCCCTCCGTCTCGCACACCCGCGCAAACGCCGACCCCACCAGCCCGTGCCCTCCGAGAATAAAAATCATAGCAGCCACTCCGGTTGTACCATACCCGCAACTTACCGGTCACAACCTGAACAAAATTCCTTACCCGCTGAAAACAAATCACATCCCTCATCCCCCCGCCGGCCTCTCAACCCCCTCCATGCTACCCTGGCCTCGCGAACGCACCGAGGCTACATCATGCACCCGACACATTCACAACCGGCTCCGCTCACGCCCGTGCAGCAGGAAGTCGTCTCCGCTCTCACCGCCGGAGCCCCCGTCATCGCCGCCGCCAAGGCCGCCGGCCTCCACCGCTCCACCATCTACGTCTGGCGGAAGACGAACCCTGCCTTCGCCGCCGCCCTAGCCCAAGCCCAACAGGACCGTCTCACCCGCCTCCGCGGCCTCACCCGCGAAACCAATCTCAACACTATTCTCGCCGCCCTCACCAACCCCGCCCCAATCGACACTTTCGACACTCCTCCCCCTTCCCGAGCCGAACCCAAGCCCCCGCCGGGTGCCTCCACCCCCCGCAACGCCCCCTGCCCCTGCGGCTCCCGCCTCAAGTACAAACGCTGCTGCGGCCGCAACGCCCCACCCGCCGTCTCCAACCGGGAATGACACGCTTGCCTGAATCCCCACTCCGTCTAGAGCGTTTTGCATCAATTCAAATGCCTTTACCAGCCGCAGGCTGGCTTCGTCTGCACCGCGTTGCTCAGGCGATCGTGTCCGGGTGAATGGCTTCAATGCCGGAAAAGCGGGCGAAGTCGCTTACGTTGAACGTAATGATCCGTTCAACGGCAGTCCCTGTCACGTATTTCACCCCCTCGCTCAAGTCCACGCGTCTGAACTCTATGGGCCATTCTGTTCCAAAGCCGGCCCTGCACGGAAGGGAAACGCCCATCAGCCTTGTAGCGTCGCCACAACATCCTGGTACAACCTCATCCGGGTCTCGTCGCCAAAGCTTCCCCCATTCGACACATTCAACACCCCAAACCCCACCTCCCATCCAAACCCAACCCCGCCGGTCACAGCCCTCTCCATCTCCCTACCCCACACAAAACAAGCCACATCCCCACCCCCACTCCACTCGGCGCTTCCCACCCCGCTGCGATCCTTGAACCGGCATGGGCCATCGCGCTGACACCGGACCTCCCCGTCCGCTGAAGACCCTTCTGCGCCCCGCCGTTTCAGCACATAATAAAAAGAAGTCCGGCCTCTTCGCATGATCATTACCCAAACCCCATTCCGCATCAGCTTCTTCGGCGGCGGAACCGACTACCCCGCTTACTTCGAGAAGAACGGCGGCGGAGCCGTCCTCGGCACGGCCATCGATCACTCCGCCTACCTCTCCGTCTCCCGCTTCTACTCCCGCCTCTTCGATTACTCCATCCGCATCGCCTACCGCAAAGTGGAATGCGTCAAATCCCTCGAGGAGATCGAGCACGCCCCCTTCCGCGAATGCCTCCGCCACTGCGGCATCTCCAATGACGTCGAGATCAACTACACCGGCGAACTCCCCTCCTTCTCCGGACTCGGCTCCTCCTCCTCCTTCGTCGTCGGACTCCTCAACGCCCTCCATGCCTTCCAGGGCCGCGCCCGCCGTTCCCTCGAACTTGCCCTCGAGGCCATCCACCTCGAACAGAATATCCTCGGCGAAGCCGTCGGCTGCCAGGACCAGGTCTTCGCCGCCGTCGGCGGCTTCAAGCTCATCGAGTTCCGCACCCGCGAGGACATCGTCGTCCACGCCGTCCCCCTCTCCCCCGATCGCATCCGCCTCATCGAGGATCATCTCCTCCTGCTCCATACCGGCATCAAGCGCCGCGCCGCCGACGTCGCCGGCAACTACATCAGCAGCCTCGATGCCCAGCGCCGCTCCCTCGAACGTATGCGCCACATGGTCGACGAAGGCTACTCCATCCTCACCTCCGGCCGCGATCTGACCCAATTCGGCGAACTCCTCGACGAAGCCTGGCAGATCAAACGCTCCCTCGACCCCTCCATCTCTAACTCCGAAATCGAGGCTATCTACTGCCGCGGCCGCCAGGCCGGAGCCATCGGAGCCAAACTCCTCGGAGCCGGCGGCGGCGGCTGCATGCTCTTCTTCGTCCCTCCCGGCCGCCGCGCCCAGGTCCGCCAAAGCCTTCCTCATCTCGAAGAGATCCCCGTCCACATCAATTCCCCAGGCAGCCATATCATTCATGCCTGATCCTCCGCGCATCTTCATCAGCGGCTACTACGGGTACTCGAACCCCGGCGACGAGGCGATCCTGAGTGTGCTGCTGGCGGAACTGCGCGCCCACCTCCCCAACCCCGTCATCTCCGTCATCTCCGGAGCCCCCGCCGAAACGGAGCGAACCCATGGCGTTCACGCTGTCCTCTGGAGCGACCCCCTCGCCATCGCCCACGCCGTCCGCGACGCCGGTCTCGTCATCACCGGCGGCGGCGGCATCTTCCACGATTACGGCGGCCTCTCCGAAGACGGCCTCCTCACCGAAGGCAACTGGGGCATCGGCTTCCACGTCACCGCCGGATTGCTCGCCGCTCTCTTCTCAAAACCTCACGTCATCTACGCCGCCGGCGTCGGCCCGCTGTTCTCCGGCGCCGCCCGCCGCTACACTCGCGCCGTCTGCGAAACCGCTTCTCTTATCACCGTCCGCGACGACGCCTCCCGCCAACTGCTCGAAGACATCGGAGTTCCTCCCGCCAGCATCCGCGTCACCGCCGATCCCGCCTTCCTGCTTCCGCCGGCCCCTCTCCCCGCCGGCATCCCCGCGGATTCCACCATCGGCGTCGCCATCCGCCATTGGGACCACGGCGTCGCTCCCGAGCAGTGGGAAACCGAATGCGCCGCCGGGCTCGACGCTTTCCTCGACCGCCGCCCCGGCCAGGTCCTCTTCCTCCCCTTCCAGCAGTTCTCCGGCAAGCAGGAAGACGACCTTGCCGTGGCCGTCCGCGTCCGCGGCCGGATGCGCCACAACGACCGCGCCCATATCCTTGACGGCGCCTACACGCCCGCGCAAAAGGCCGCCATTCTCGGAGCGTGCCGGCTTGTTATCGGCATGCGCCTCCACTCCCTCATCTTCAGCCTCAACGCGCGTGTCCCCCCGGTAGCCCTCATCTACGACGAAAAGGTCCGCCAACTCATCCACCGCGCCGGCCTCGACGCCTTCGGCATCGCCATGCCCGAACTCCGCGCCTCGCTCCTCGCCGCCAAAATGGAGCAGGCGCTCGACACCCCGCCCGCTGATCCCGCCCCATTCGTCGCCCTTGCCCGCGAGAACACCGCCGCCGTCCTCGATGTCCTCCGCCGCGGCCCCGATGCCGGCCCCGGCTTACGCGGCGAACCCCTCGAACTGGTACGCGACGCTGTCTTCTCCCTGCTCGCTGCCCAGAAGCAACTCCGCTCCTGGCTCAGCGATCAGAAGACCAACTACGAATACCAGATCAGCCTCCAGCGCGAGCAAATGGAGACTTCCGCATCCGAATTGCGCCAGGCCAGGGCTTCGCTCGAAAAAAAGGACGCCTCCCTCGCCGACTGGCAAGCCTACGGTGACGAGATGCACCGCCGCCTCGAGATCTACCGCCGCCAGCGCGCCTGGCGCGCCATGCTCGCCATCCGCAAAGCCTACACCCTGCTCGCCTGTCAGGGCTGGTCCGGCCGCTTCCGCTTCCTTCCCTGGCTCTTCAGCCTCCTGCGCGGACGCGGCGGCATCGAAGGCGAGCAGCTCGAATTCCCGCTCCGCCCTAAACCCCGGGAGTAATCCGCGCCGCCGCTCGCGAAGCGCCATTTCGGTCTCTTCCTGTAGTGCCTGGCTGGGCACAAGGCTCCTTGCGATGCGCGGAGCGTGAATCGGTACGGGAGCGGTTGCAAGATGTTGGCTATGCAGCGATGGGAGGCAAAGAGATAGGAGGGCCGAAAGGAGGAGGGTGAGGGTGGGGAGAAAGCGGCGCCAGGACAAGAGGCTGGGAGCTTACTGATTGATTCTACAAGCATAGTTGCCGCATGTTTTTCGTGGGAATGTGGCCGCGTTGTCGCCCCACCCAATACAATGAGATGTTCGTGAGACCGGACTCACCCCATATCCTGGTTGCCGGCGGAGCCGGCTATATTGGCAGCCACACCGCCAAGCAATTACGGCGGGCCGGGATGACCCCCGTGGTGGTGGACAGTTTTGTCACCGGCAACCGGTTTGCCGCGCGATTCGGCCCCTGTGTGGAAGGCTCCGTCGCCGACGTCTCCCTCATTCGCCGCATTGTACGCGACTACAATATCCAGGGCGCCCTCCTCTTCGCTGCTCATGCTTACGTTGGGGAATCGGTCCAGGAGCCGGGTCTTTATTACCGCAACAACGTTGCCGCTTCCCTCTGCTTTCTCGACGCCCTTCTTGAGACAGGTGTCCGCAACCTGGTCTTTTCCTCCAGTTGTTCCATCTACGGAATGCAGAAGCTTCTTCCCATATCCGAGGATGCTCCGAAAAATCCCCTCAGCCCCTATGCGGAGACAAAACTCTTCCTCGAACAGATTCTCAACCGCTATGACTCAGCATACGGGTTGCGGTCGGCCTGCCTGCGCTACTTCAACGCCGCCGGAGCAGATCCCGAGGGTGAGATCGGAGAATCGCACCATCCCGAAACACATCTGATCCCGCTCGCCATTTATGCCGCCATGGGCCGCTCTCCTCTTCACGTTTTCGGAACGGATTATCCAACTCCCGACGGGACTGCGGTCCGCGACTACGTCCACGTTACGGATCTGGCCGAAGCGCACATCCTCGCTCTGCGTCATCTCCTGGAAACCGGCATGAGCTTCCAGGTAAATCTTGGGACCGGCAATGGGCATTCCATTCGTGAGGTGATGAGGATGGTGGAGACGGTTTCCGGCCGCCGCGTGCCGGTTCAATACGATCCGCGCCGCTCCGGCGATGCCCCTGTTCTGGTGGCTGACCCCTCCAGAGCCCGCACCCTCTTAGGATGGACAGCACGCCATTCCTCTCTCGAAACCATCGTCTCCACTGCCTGGCGCTGGCATACGGTAGGAGAAGCTGGAATTAGGGAACCCCAAGGAGTTACCGGTCCTCCGGAGCCTCCACATTAATCCGCTGCTTCACCAGATACACGGGACGGCGCTTGATCTCCTCAAACAACCGTCCGATATACTCACCCAGAATGCCCAGGCAGAATAATTGCGTTGCCGAAGAAAACAACAACACCAGAATCAGCGATGTCCAGCCGCGCGCCTGGTGCGGGTTGAAGCCGTAAATGGTCCAGTTGGTTATGTACAACACCAGCACCACCACAGCCAGCAGCACGGACACCAGTCCCACCGTTAATCCGATGAGCATAATCCACTGAAGCGGGCGGTAGCTGAAGTTGACAATGCCATCGGCGGCCAGTTTGAGCAGCTTCTGAAACGTATACTTCGGTTCTCCGGCAAACCGCGCCTGTCGCTCATACGTCATGCCGGTCTGGCGGAATCCCACCCAGGTCCGCAATCCGCGAACGAAGCGGTTCCGTTCGGGAAGGGCATTAATCGCCTGCACCACTTCCCCCCGCATCACGCAGAAATCGCCAGAATCGAGCGGGATATCCAGCGTCGCCAGCCGGTTCAAGAGCCGGTAGTAGAGATAGTAGGCAAAGCGTTTGAAGACACCTTCCTTGCGCTTGGTACGGACGGCGTATACGACATCGAACCCTTCGTGGATTTTCGCAAGGAAGGGCGCCAGTTCTTCCGGCGGATCCTGTAGATCGGCATCGAGCACGGCCACAATCGATCCCGTGGCGTGAAAAAGGCCGGCGGAAACCGCAGCCTGATGGCCGAAATTACGCGACAGGCTCACTACCTTCAACCTCCGGTCGCCGCGCGCCATCTCCTCGCAGAGCGCCAGGGTCCTGTCCCTACTGCCGTCGTCGACTATGATCAACTCGAAGTCATCGCCCCACCCCGCTGCCGCGGCGGCGACACGCCGGTAGAGTTCCGCAATGCCATCCTCCTCGTTAAAGGCTGGTACGACGATGGAGATCATAATACGGCTACTTCTTCCATGTGGAAAGAATCGACACTCCTACCGGGAATCGCACCCCGGCCCGGAGAATCGCCGTCTCAGAACGGAATATGCCATAGAACATCCTGTCGAGCAGCGAATTCTGAACCGAAAAGAAGTCCGAACCGGCATCCTCTCGGGGCTTCCCTGGAAAGATCCGGCTCAGCAAGCGGAACCCGGCAATGGGAAAGAACAACCAGAAGTTGAAATAGGTATGGAAGACGTGCTGTAACCCACTCGGAGAAGCCACGACCTGGACTTGTTCCCGGGTATACCGCCGGTAGTGATGGTTGACCTCGTCATGCCGGCTCCACAAAAATGAAAACGCCGGCACGGTTAGGCACACGAATCCGCCCGGACGGCACACGCGACTCAACTCGGCAACTCCCCTGGCGTCGTCTTCCACATGCTCAATGACGTCGAAAGCGCAGACCAGATCGAAGGCGCCGCCGGCAAAAGGCAGGTCGAGAATCGAAGCCTGCATCAGTTCGAGGTCTGTCCGGGAGCGGGTGAATGCACAGCAATCCGCGTCATACTCCACTGAAACCACCCTTCCCAGTTCCCGAAGCAACTCCGAGGATCGTCCGGTAGCCGCCCCGACATTGAGGATCCGGAGGTCCGCCCTTCCGCCGGAAAGCCGCCGGAGATGGCTCATCAGAATCTCTGACCGGGCGCGGAACCACCAGTGTTTTCGTTCCAGGTCATAGTATTCCCGGTAGTAGGCTTTGTCCATCTGTGTGGTGTGGCCTCAATTGGTTGCAACCAAAAGCCTTATTGTCACATAAACGATAGACCTGTTTACAATGGCTAAGCATGCCTTTTTCTCGCCTCTGGCTTGCGGCCGCATTGTTGCTAACCGCCGCCGTTTACGCCCGGCTGACACTATCATATTTCTGCGGTTTCGATGATTTCACCAATGCGCGGCGGGCTTTGGTGGAAGATACCGCTCATCCGGCGCAGATCCTCACCACCACTCATTTCGGGACCCCCAAGTACCGCCCTCTCAGCCGCGCCGTGACCCTGCTGTGCGAAATCCTTCTGCCTAATTCGGCGCTGCTGCATCGTCTGCGCAATCTGACATTCCACCTGTTTGCGGTCGCGCTGGTTTTCGGAATTACTTTGCGGCTAGGGGGAGACTTGCCGGTGGCGGCGGCGGCGGCGGCGTTCTTCGGTGTGCACCCCATGGCCCATCAGACCATTGCCGCCGCTATTTTCACCATCGGTTTCTCCTACACCCTGATGCTCGCCGCCTTGTTTCTGTTCCTGGATGCCTATCGATTGGCGGGGAACGTAAAGGTCCGGCTCGGCGCATCGCTGGCGCTACTGGGGGCGGCGCTGCTCGCTTATGAATCCACCATCATCGTCTTCGGCTGCTTTGCTCTATACCTTCTGATACAGGCAATCCGTGGAGAGCCGCCCGCCGCCGGATGGCGCGGCTTTCTTGTGCCATTCGTTTCGGGCAGCGCCGTGGTTCTCGTGCTGTTCGCCGCCCTTCGCATGGTGTTCGTCCATGGACGCATGCCGATGACGCCTCCGGGTAAGATTCTCGCCAACCTGGCTCTTTTTGGCGGGTCGCTGGCGCTGCCTGTGGATCTGCTGCTGCTGAACTCCTTTGGACTGGCCCCGCTCCCCAATGAACTGCTGCAAAGCAAGCGCACACTCGCGGTGATTGCGGGCGGAGGTGTTCTGCCGGTCCTCTTGCTCATGGTCTGGCTGTTCCCGAAAGCATGGTTCCGGCGGCGCCTGCGGGAACTCCCGTGGGCGGTGATCCTCTTTGCCCTCGCCTCGATTCCTCTCTCCCTGCTGCCATTCGTGGTCTTCACCGACCACCCGAGCGAAACCTATCTCTATCTGCCGGCTGCATTCTACGCCATCGCCATGAGCCTGTTTCTGCGCGGCCTTGCCGGCAATCGTGCGTTTGCCGTGTGCATGGGAGCTTTTATCCTGCTGGCTGCTACCGGTTCGTGGATGCGTACGGAGCGGGTGCGCGGATGCGCCGCCGTGGCGGAGCGGGTGATGCGCGAATTACCGCTCGAGAATTGGCGCTCCGGCGCCTGGGATGTACGGGTGACGGATGCGCCGGGGACGCCTCCCATGCGCCGCTTCGGGCTGTACGGATACCGCGGCTTGGGTACAATCGATCCACTCGAGTCGGGAATCCGGGCGTTCGAAGCCGCTTTACAACTCGCCACGCGGAATCGGGATGTGAAAGGCGAAGTGGTCCCCTCCGGGCAGATGCCGGCCAATTGCGCCAACTCCGGCACATGTTTCCAGGTGGATGCAGGCGGCCATGTGACAGCCTTCCACTAAGACTCCGCTCCGGGTTTGGAGTCCAGGCGAACCTGCGTCGGCTTCCAGAACCG
>JAIXKK010000043.1:127502-153173 GCA_026954325.1 Bryobacterales bacterium
GCGTTCTCTTCCACAATCAACCGGTAGCCTTGGAAAAACGCTCCCAGCGGAAGGTACATGTCATCGAGCAGCGTATCGGAAGGGATGGGGCGCGCCAGTGCGCGGCGCATGGCATAGAGTGCTCCACTTGCCCCGAACATGGAGTCGAGGCTGCCGAGCTGCTTGCGGATCCAGCGCTCGTAGCGCCAGTACAGTCCGACGCTCTCCTCTTCGTAGTTGCCGCGCTGGCGGATCAGCAGATCGCCACTGACGACGCCCACGGCGGGATCGGCGAAACAGGATACCAGGCGCTGGAGGCTTTCCGGCGCGAGCGTTTGCCTTACATCGGTGAGCAGGAGGATCTCTCCCCGCGCCTGAGCAATTCCGGCATTCAACGCCGCGGGCTTGCCGCCCTTGGGAACGCGTATCAAGCGCACCCCCTGGCCGGCAAACCCGCTCGCCACGGCATCGGTTCCATCCGTGGATCCATCGGAAACCACCAGAATCTCCATGAGCTCCCGAGGATATTCCAACTCGAGCACCGAGCGCAGCTTGTCTCCGAGCCACGCCTGTCCGTTGTGCACGGCAATGATCACGGAAACGGACCTGGGCACATAGGCTTTGTGAACCGGCTTGCCGAAGCGTTTTGCGAGCCAGCCAAGCAGTAAGGGATACCCCGCCACCGTATAGAACACTCCGGCGCATGAGACAGCGAAGCTGAGCGAGGCAAGCAATTCCATGTATCCTTCGCCATCCTACACTGTTCCTTCGCCTCCGCTCATGCGGGCAGCCACGCTAAGCTGGAGTTTTTGTGCGAATCCTGTACTTTTCTCCACGCGAATGCTGGCCCGCCAACAGCGGAGCCCGCCTGCGTGACTACCACCTGGTGCGATGCCTGGCGCAGCATGCCGATGTTACCTACCTCGGCTTTGCCACCGGCGAGGGGCGGGATGGCGGCAGCGTCTGGCGGGAAACACTGGGTCACACCGGAGTGGAAACCGTCCTGGTGCGGCGCGGCGCTTCCTATTCCGCGGCAGACCTGGCGCGCGGCTTGCTTGGTCCGCTCCCGGTGACAGTGCGCAACTACCTTTCCCCACTCATGCGCCAGGAACTGACGAGCCTTCTTATCCGGCGGCAGTTTGATCTGGTGCAGGTGGAAGGGGTGCACCTCTTTCCCTATATTGAGGCGATTCTCGCTTCCCGCCCCCATTCCGGCAAACGCCCCCTGCTCATCTGCGACTGGCACAACATCGAATCGGAACTCATGCGGCGCTATCGCGAAAGCCCGTCGACCAGCCTTCCCAAGCGCTGCTACGCAATGCGTACGGAGACGCTTCTGCGGCGGCTCGAAGACCGCCTGCTCCGCGTCTGTGACGGACACGTGGTATGCAGCGGCAGGGAGAAGGAGTTGCTTGCCGCCCGGAGCAACGGGGCGCGGATTCACGTTACCGGAAACGGCGTGGACAATGCGTATTACCGCGGCGCGGCCGCGCCTCCCGATGCCGCCGATCTCCTGTATGTCGGTTCGATGGATTATCATGCCAACATCGACGCCGTGCTCTATTTCGCCGCCGAAGTGTGGCCGCTCGTGCGCACCCGCCATGCGGGGTTGAGGTTTGTGATCGCCGGATCACGGCCCACCCCCGAGGTGCGCCGATTAGCGAACCTGCCCGGCATTACAGTCACCGGAACCGTCGAGGATGTGCGCCCGTATTATCACAAGGCCTTGGCCATGGTGGCGCCACTGCGCATCGGCGGCGGCACGCGGTTGAAGATCCTCGAGGCCATGGCCGCCGGCGTCCCCGTGGTTTCCACCAGTCTGGGAGCGGAGGGGCTCAACCTCGAGCCCGAAACAGACTTCTTGCCCGCCGATTCTCCCGGGGAGATGGCACGCCAGGTGATGCGGCTGGTCTCCTCGGCCGAACTGCGCTTGCTCCTCACGGCGGCCGGCCGGCGCGCGGCCGCGGCGTATGACTGGCAAGTCCTGGGCGGTGAGCTATACCGCTTCTATCAAACGCTTCCGGCGGCATCCATACAATGAGTCCGCCGGGGATCCGCTTACTGGCCATCGTCGAGGCGGCCACCGTCACTGGTCCGGCCAAGAACCTCCTTGAATTCTGCCGCGCCATTCGCCAACCCGGCATCGAGCCGGCAGTGTCCGTGGAGATCGGCGCATTTCTTCGCGGGAAGGATAGCGAGTTTCTGGAAGCCGCCCGCGCAGGCGGCATGCCGGTGCATCCGATCGTGGAACAGGGCGCCTTTGACGGCCGAATCCTCCGCCAACTGCGGGTTCTTGCCGCCCGGAGCAACCCGGATATCATCCAGACTCATGCCGTGAAGTCCCATTTCCTCACCCGGCTATCGGGGATCTGGAAGCGCCATGCCTGGGTCGCCTTTCATCATGGCTACACCGCCACCGACCTGAAAATGCGTTTATACAACCAGTTGGACCGCTGGTCGCTGCGCGCGCCGCGGCGCATCTGCACGGTTAGCCATGCCTTTGAACGCCAACTGCTGGCGCGCGGCGTGCCTGCCTCGCGCATTACCGTGGTGGACAACGCCATCGATGCCGGCTGGTGGCGGGCGCGTGTCGCGTCCGTGGACCGGGGCGCCCTGCGGCGGCAACTGGGGATCGGCGAGGAAGAGAAGGTCATCATCGCCATCGGGAGGCTGTCCCGCGAGAAGGCTCATATCCACCTGGTTCGCGCCTTCGAGCGTTTGCGGACTGCTCGCGGTTCCGGCGCGCTCCGGCTGGTAATCGCCGGTGATGGACCGGAGCGGCAGATCCTCGAGCAAGCCGCTGGAGAAGGCGTCCTTTTCGCCGGGCAGGTGCGGGATCCGGCTCCTTATTTCGCCATCGCCGACGTGATGGCGCTGCCCTCGCTTTCCGAGGGGTCCCCCAATGTACTTCTCGAAGCCATGGCCGCGGGAGTGCCGGTTGTGGCCACGCGGGTGGGGGGCATTCCGGAAATGGTGGAAGACGGGGTGAGCGCGCTCCTGGCTCCTCCAGCCGATCCGCCCGCGCTTGCGGCGGCGATCGGACGGCTGTTGGATGATCCATCCCTGGCGGCAGCGATCGTGGACAAGGCCGGCGGTCTTCTTTCCCGCCGCTACTCCCCGCTTCACCGGGCACGGACTCTGGCTGCGCTCTACGCGGAAGTTCTCTCTACACGGCAGTGAGTGACGTAGAGTGCCACCGGATAAGATGGAACAGACACCGCGCCATGCGCATCGTAACGAATTTCGCCCGCTTCCCCGCTCGATGGAAAGCCGCGTCGGGGCTGGAGGGAAACACCATACCCGCCGCGACGGTGGGGCAGTTTTTGCAACACGGCGGGCGGGACACCGTATGGCTGGTGAACTGTGACCCGGGACTGACGCTGCGCCTGGCGGCGGTGAAAGCCGCGGCGCCCTGGATCGGTTCCCGGCTGGTTGCCGCCGATCTGGTGCTGCGCGCGCCGCGATCGGCGGCCTCCAGAATGGTCCACCCTTTGCGGCGCTTGCTGCTGTCGAACGTCGATCACTTCATTCATTATTTTCGTGATCTTACCGGCTATACCCGGGAGTTCGGCGTGTCCGCCGGACGAAGTTCTTTCGTGCCCTTCAAGGTGAATCTTTACGGCCGGGTTGCGGTGGAACCCGGCCCCGAGGGGGAGTACATCCTCTGTCTGGGCAGATCGATGCGCGATTTCGACACGTTTTTCGATGCGATGGAACAGCTACCCTATCCGGCGGCGATTACCCGTCCCGCGCCCGATCTGATGCGGCGGCATGGCGCGCGTTTCACCCGCGGCCTGGACGCGTTGCCGTCCAACGTGCGCATCCTCGATGATGACGGCAGCGACGAGGCGATGATCCGGGTGGTGAAAAACGCCAAACTGGTCGTCCTGCCCATCCTGAAAACAAGCCTGGTGGCTTCGGGAATCAGCACCTGCCTGAATGCCATGAGTTTGGGAAAATGCGTCATTGGATCGGAGGGACCCGGTATGCTGGATGTCTTCGAGAACGGAGAAGTGCTGGCGGCGCCGCCGGAGGACGCCGCGGCACTGGCGGCGGTGATGCGGAGAGCCTGGGAAGACGAGGAGTTGCGGAAGCGCACCGCCGCGGCTGGATACCGGTATGCGCAACAACAGGGAGGGGAGGCGGAACTGTACCGGCGTGTGATTGATCAAGTTGCCTGCTGGTACAAGGGTGAGTCCGGAGCAGACAATGCGATACGGTCACAAGCAAAATAGAAAATAGGCATTTGAACTAGTGGGTTAAAAATACAGCACTTATGTTTTCTGGTTTCTTCCGCGCAGCCCGATCTCCCGTACCGGAGGGTTACAGTCGATTTAGAGAAGGTTTATGTATTCGCTGATTCGATTCCTCCATCGTGCGGTGTTGTTCGCGATTTTTACCGCGGGGCTGCTGCCGGCCGCCGGCCCGCACCGGTCCCTCGTGCTGATGACGGGAACCGTGGGTACCGCTCCCCTGTCCCCGAACGCTCCGCCATATTCGGCCATCACGGATTGGCGGGTGGAACTGCGGGTCCATAGCTGGACTCAGGCGGCGCAGTACAGTCACATCTTCATGACATCGGCATTCGCCGTGCGGTTTGTGGCGGGAAGCGACAATATTTCCTTCACTTCATGGCCCGACAACTCCGCGGTGGTCTGGGCCAACATCAAAGGGAGAACGGATTTCATCGTGCGCTTTCAGCGCAATGTAGCGGATCGGGCGCTCACGGCCGAGGTTTGGAACAGCGACGGGACCAACTACGGGTTGGCCGTGGGGCATCCGAACGCCGGCGTGGTGATGAAACCCGTGAGCATCGGCGGGGAAAAGTATCACTTCGGGGATATCTACAACGCACCCATTAGCTGCCAGGTGCCGTACCTGCGGATGTATTCGACCCTGGTCCCGCTGGGGACCGCGCCCAGCACCAGCCCGGACGGCGATCTCGGCGATTGGGAGTTTGAGAACGACGGCACGGATCAGAGCGCCGCTCACCTGAATATGACCTTTTCGGGCGGCGCCGGCTACGCGAATACTCCGCTCTACGCCCCTCATGCCGACCCTGGCGGCACACAGACCATCCGCGCGGGCCAGGAGTTGAAACTGGATGGACAAGGTTCCTTTTCGGCCAACGAGGCCGGACCCCTGACGTACTTCTGGCAACAGGTCAGCGGACCATTGATCGGCGCCTTTGCGTTACGCGGCGCGGCGGCTCCGAGCGTTCTGAGACTGGACCTGGCCGGCACTTACGAGTTTCGTCTGACAGTGAGCGACGGGACGGGGCTCAGTTCTTCGGCGACCGTGAAAGTAGGCGTGGTGGCTACCGATGACACCGATGTCGTGATCTTTCCGAACTCCCGCCTGGAGAAAATCATCGGCCCGGTCACACGCTCCGGCGTCTCGCCGTGGCCCTGGTACGATATCGCCGAACGGGCGAACGGGGATTTGATCGGCCCCGCGGTCACCGCGCCCGCACAAGGGCAAAATCCCATGGACGGCACGATTACGCTGTCACCAGGCAGCGGCCAGCCCGGTGAAGTGCATAACGTCACTATTACCGGCACGGACACGCACTTCACCACGGATTTTGCGCCGGGCGATCTGATCTGGGCGTGGTGGAACACACCGGAGGAAGGTCCGGGAACCGGACGCGCCCTGTTCACCGTATCGACCATTACGGATGACACCCACATTACTACCTCGAGTTACTACCACTACCTTCCAGGCGGGACATTCACCGATATCCAGTATTCGAAGCCCAGAGGCCTGGAACTGTCCCCTTGGGCGTATGGTGGTTTGGCGACCGACACCTGGAACTTCTATGATGTGGCGCTGGCGTTGTACCGCCTCTATTACCGGACGGGAATTGATTCCTATCGCGACCATGCCCGGAACCTGGCTGACAAATGGTGGACGTACGGCACGGATCACGGCTATGAAAACCGGCTGTTGTGGATCTTCAAATCGATGGCCGGTCTGATGGCGCGCGCCGAGGATGGCAGACCGGAGTTGTGGGATGGGATCGCTTCTCACCTGAGCACCAAGACTTCCTTCAAGACCGCGGCCTCACCCATTCCCGCCGATACCGAACTGGATCTTCGTGAAAGGGGCTATGAGTTGGAATACGATTCCCTGGTGGCGATGCTCCACCCCAATGCCGCCACCCGAGCCACCTTCTGCACGTATGTGGCGAACGCCGTCAATAACGTGTATTTCCCCACGCAGCGGGCTGACGGTTCCTGGCCATCCAATCCGTATGCCGGGAACCCTTCCTATCCTTACGGCGGCGAGGGCATGTTTCCCTTTCATGCCGGTGTTACGATGAACGGGCTGGCCTATGCCTACGAGGTATTGGCTGATCCGAATGGCTGCAACAACGCCACTACGGCCGGCACGGCGAAGACCGTACTGAAGAAGGCTCTCGACTTTGTGTATCAGCAGGGACGCGGCGCGAATCGCGGTCTCTACTATTCCGTCAACTTCTATGCCAATGGCCAGCCGCCGCAATCCACTTCCGGAGCCGGCACTGTTACGGGAGCGGCTGGAGCGACGGCGCTTACCGGGAGCGGAACCGCGTTCGCTACCTTTTTCGCCTGCAACGGAACGGATTACATCGGCATTGACAGCATCCGCAAGGTCTTCAAGGTGCTCGATTGTCCCTCCGCAACCTCGATGACCCTGGACGCGGCGTTGCCTTCGGCGGTAACCGGCAGCACGTATAAGAGGGCTCCGGCAATGCCCACCGATTGTGCCCCTTCTTCCGCGACTTATTGCGAAGGCGCGCCGGGAGACCGCTCCCTGATCAATACAATGACCGGTGCCTACGGTCACTTCTATCATTTGACCGGGGAGGAAACGTATAAAAACTATGGAGACGAGTTGTTCAGCGCGGCTTATGGCGGATCCGGCGGAGGACCCGGCTCCCTCGCCCCTCCCGCCGGACTCGGCGCCGATGGCGAATTCGCCCATAATTACATCAACGCTCTTCCTCCCTGCAACACAAGCAAACCGCCTTGCGGCGGCTTCGGGCTCTCCGCTTTCAACATTTACGGCAAAGGATACGGTCAGGCATCGGGAGCCGGTGGCGCGCCTAATTACCTTGCCTATCGCGTTGGCGGTGGACAGCCTTATGTCGAAGCGTCCGTGCAGGTGAACTTCGATTTGAGTTCCGTGATGAACGCTACGCAAGCACGCATAAGAGTCGTCCGGCCAAGCGGCGAGGAGACGGTGACCGTGTGCTCAAATTCGCCATGTCAGGTGCCCGTCGACCCGCGCCAAGGCCAGCATCGCATGACGATTGAGTACTTATCGGCTGAAGGCGACGTGCTGTCAAAGACCGAGTCTACGCCTTTGCCCGTGCCGTGAGACATGAGACGTGAGGCGGGCCACAGGATAATGGAAGATTCATGTCTTCCTGGTACCGCCGTCTGGCACTCTCCGATCATTGGTTCGCGCGCCTGGCAAAATCTGTTTACCGGCTGCAATATACGTTCAGCATTCCGGCTCCCCGGGTGATCGTTAAGCCGTTCGTTTTACTCTGCGTCGCGCTCCGCAGCATGTATTTCTTTCTGATGCGCGTTCTGATTTGTGAGCCGTTCTTCAAGGCTCACTGTGCCGAGTATGGCCGGAACGTGCACACAGGTTCTCACCTGCATTGGATCGTGGGTCCAGGCAAGATTATCCTCGGCGACAACATAACCATCGATGGCACTTGCAACTTCCTTTTCGCTGTCCGGTACTCGGATACCCCCACATTGCGTATCGGCAGCAACACCGGCGTAGGACATGATTGCGCATTTGTTGTGGGGCGGGAGATCACCATCGGCCGCCACTGTCGCATCGCTTCCAACGTACAGATGTTCGATACGCCCGGCCATCCAGTTGATCCGGAAGACCGCCGCAAAGGCCTCCCTGCCCGTGACGAGGACGTCCGCCCGATCACCATCGGCGACAACGTCTGGATCGGCAGCAGCGTCATTATTTTTCCAGGCGTCACCATCGGTGATAACAGTGTGATTTCTATTGGTTCCGTCGTGGTCGCTAACGTTCCGGCGAATGTTATTGTCGCCGGAAATCCTGCCCGGCAGATTGGAAAGCTAACTTGAGATGAGTTTTCGCGTCAAGATATTTTTAACAGACGGCAGCGTACAATCGCCGTGGTGAATTCGCGGGTGACACGATTGTGAAAACGTCGCAGTTTCCTAATGGGCACAAGTTCGAGCGCAGCGAACTTCAGTGGGCTATGCGCTATCAACTCCTCGAACCTGGCAATCGTCATCCGGTTCAATCCTCCGGCCACCTCGCTGAATCGCGTGGCGCCATCCGTTTTGAAGGTAGACCGCCAGCCAATAAGCGCCTTCTCACTAAAGATGAGGTGTGCCCAGGGAAACACGGAGAACAGATGCCCGCCCAATGGGTGAAACCATGTTGGCCCAAAACTGATGAGCACTTCGCCTGCTGGCTTCAGCAACGCATTCATGTTGCGCAGGATTTCGGCAGGATCGGCAAAGTGCTCGAAGGCATCAACGGAAACGATGACATCTGCACGCTCCTTTGTCGAAGCTGCGAAACAGCAGATATCGGAAACCCCGGCATTGAGCGCTCTCTGCCTTGCCGCTTGTAGAACGTCCTCGCGAATATCCAGGCCAATCACGCGCCGGGCTCCGCGTTTGGCCATTTCGACCGCATCCGCTCCATCCCCGCATCCAAAATCAATCACAGCTTTTCCCGGCAACCTTGCTGAACAATTCCTCTCCCAGAAGATGCGCAAGCCTCGACCTGTCTTCGGAAACGCACCCGCCGGTGGCTTGGCCGAGAGAGATACTTTTCAAAATGTGAATCTGAATGTTGGTCAACACGCTTCGTCGCTTCCGTACGCGACAATTATAACCATACTGCTTGCCTCTCCCCTCTTCATATCTGGCAAAATGGCTAGAAAGATGCCTAACGACCACCTAGAGATCGTGACGCAGGTGCTTTGTTCCGTCGGCGGACTGCCGCAACTTGCCCCCGATCAGGACTTCTACGACGCCGGATTCACCTCAATCATGGCTCTGCCACTACTCATGGAATTGGAAGGCCAGTTCAACGTCACCATTCCCGACGATCTGTTCATCGGCGCCCGCACTGCCCGCAGCTTGTCCGAGGTGATTGCGGGACTTCAGAATTGAATCTTCATACGATGACATCTCATAGCGTCGAACTCTCTACAAGTCTCCACGACATGGCTCGCGAGGAGATTGGGAAGCAGGCCGCTTTTCTTTCCAATCAGATACGCAACGTCCGCTTCTCCGACGACGGCAAGACGATTCTTTTCGACGCGCCAGATGCGCTCGGCCCGGCCCTGTGTACCGAGGTGAAAGAGCTCGCCAGGCGCATGGAACGCGCCCTGCGCAACCTGCAACGAAAAGTGCTGTTCCGCTCTCCGGTCGCGGACACCCCCCGTTTCCATCCCTCCGCCTCCTACCCTGGCGTACATTTCCTGGGTACGGGACAGGTGGCGCTCTCCGGACTTCCGCTGCGCCTGTTTCAATACTTCGACCGGGTATTTGAAGGCTTCGGAGCGCCCTGGCAAGCCCAACCTCTCCGCACCCCCACGCTCATCCCCACCGCAGTCTTATCCCGCTGCGATTACTTCCGGTCGTTCCCCCAGAACGTCACCTTCGCCGCCCACTTGCGGGAGGACGCCAAGCTCATTCAGGAATTCCGCGCCCGCCACCAGCATCTGGATAATATCGACGGCGACGCACTGGCCGACATGGAACGTCCGGAAGCGTGCCTGTCTCCGGCCGTCTGCTACCACGTCTATCATCTGCTTCAGCAGCAGACACTGCCCGCCGAGGGATTGGTATACGGCATCTGCGGGAAGTGTTTCCGTTACGAGTCGAGCAACATCTCCGATCTGCGCCGTCTGTGGGATTTCACCATGCGGGAGGTGGTCTTCGTGGGCGCGCGTGAAAACGTCCTGCAACACCGCGAGCGGTCCATCGCAATGATGGCCGAGTTTCTCGAGTCTCACCAACTGGCGGGAGAGATCCGCACGGCCAGTGATCCCTTCTTCATTGCGCCGGACGCCGTCTCGAAGACATATTTTCAGCTCAGTTCGGAATCGAAGTTCGAAGTGTCGCTTCTGTTGCCGGACGGGGAGCGGACCGCCGTAGGCAGCCACAACTACCACTCCGATTTCTTTGGGCGGGCCTTTGGGACCAGCGTTGAGGGCGCCGGACCGATGCACAGCGTCTGCGTCGCTTTCGGCCTGGAGCGCTGGGTGCATGCCTTTCTTCAGCAGCACGGCTTGGATCCCGCGGCATGGCCCGACGTCATCCGCACCGCGCCCGAGTTCGCCTGATGTCCTATTGGGCAGTGCTTGGACCGCCTGCCTTCAGGGCCGCAAGGCTTAGTTCCGTGCCGTTCAAGGGACGTATGTTGTAAAGCCTTACGTCATCCTCCGCCGTTGCTACCTGAACATAGTCTTTTGCAACGTCCACAATGGTTCCAACGGGCTCTCCCGAACCAGTGCATGGAATCGCGGTCTGTACGTAGACTTGCACCCCATTCAAAACCCCGATTGGCTCACCGATCGGATTGTGCCCGGGATGGAATGCTAGCGCTCGGCAGAATCTGTCGATCTCCCGTGCGGTCCAGTTCCATGAGATGCGGGTCGACTTCCATTTGGAACGCCTGTAGTATGTACGCTCATGGAGATTTTGCGGCGTCCGAGATACGCTTTCTGATTCCAACTCCGACAACAAGACACTAAACGCCCGGTACGCTGCAATGTGGCACTTCATATTCAGGCTGTGTACTGTTTCATTCTCCGACAGCACGACGGAACGTTGGGTCAAGATATCCCCCGCGTCCACTTTGTCAACCATGACGTGCCAGGTAACTCCGTGCTGCGCTTCGTTGTTGATGATCGCCCATGAGGTGGCGTATACACCGGCGTAACGCGGCAGCGGACCATCGTGGTAGTTGATAGGAAGCCTCGGAATTCGTAGCAACTCGAGTGGCAATACACGGTAGTTAACGATTGAAAATAAGTAATCTGGCTTACGATCACAAGCAAAGTTCGCCAACTCGCCGATGTTGCTAAAATGCGGGATGCTGGCCGCCTCCGCCCAACTCTTCAACGGGGCACCATCCGGGCTACATGTCGCCGCCACATTATGATTACGACGCTGCAGCAACTGCGCGCACTGTACGCTGAGAGCGGATTCCCCGATGACAATAACACGTGAAGTCAACGTTGAGTCTCTCGTCTGAACTTTTTCAGCGTATGCACAATATTCTCAGTCAGAAAGAGTGTCGAGCCACTGGGCATGCGAAGCATTCGGCTTACAGACCTCCTGGCAGGACCCACACTCACTGCCTCCGGCGGATGATCACCAAGTTGTTATCGTCCTTATTGGCCGAATTGGGTAATTCCACGAAGGCGAACTCGTGATAAGGAAATTGCCTCGCGTACACTGTCTCCAGCCTATGATACCATCTCTGAATCGTTTGTCGGAAAATGTCTTCCACGACATAGATTCCACCTGGACGGAGCTGCTCCAGGGATCCGTCTAGAAACGAAATATTGCCCTCAAAGGTGTGGAGGCCATCATCGATGATCAGGTCCATGCCACCCTGCAAAACAGGCTGCGCCCAGAGTTGCCGGATCGCACCCTTGTCCAGTTGGTCGCAGTAGAAGGTTTTGATGCGGTCTTCCTCAAACAGAACGCCGCGATCGATGTCCGCGCCATAGACGAGTGCTTGGGGAAAAAGTTCCCGCCATCCTCGGAGGGATGCTCCCGGACGCCCGTTTGACCCCATGCTGAAAGCATGGTTTGGATTATTGGTGCCTAGACCAAGTTCGAAGATCTGGAGTGGACGCCTGCGAAGTTCGTTGAACAATGCGAAATACACAGTTGTGTAATTGTGCCACCCCTGACCCTTGTCGCTGCCGTGTTTAGTCATGGTACGGCACATTTCCGTCGGAGCAAACACATTAACGCTACATAGCTGTTCGGTGATTCCAAGATGACGGCCGGCGGGAAATACTTGCACCTTTGGATTCCGCCGTACCACGCACGAGGCAATCAGGTGCGGTATGTAGAAGCGGCTGTGCCACCAGCACGACTGAGCTAATTGAAATACCGGCGGGGGGACCTTTCGCCTGATCCATTCACGGGTAGCCATTTTCATTCCATGTTTCCAGATGAGTATAGCTCATCATTCAATAAGAAGCTGTACACTAATTCTTAGCACGGCGATTTCCGGCTCCGGGCAGGATTAGTGAGATCGGGCAATAATATTGTAGACTTGATTCGGAGGTATCTGGTCAAACACTGCATTGTCCGTGTGCAGCGTGGTTCCGCCTTCACTGCAGTAATAGTGGAAGGGTCGAAGCGAAGATAGCAGCCGCAAGCACTCCACTGGATCTACGCCTGTGCGGCGCACCACGGACGGATGAGCCTCCAGTGCCACGATGACTGTCTTCCCTTGCGATATTGTTTGCATCGCTCCGCGAATAACTGCCAGTTCTCCGCCCTCGACGTCAATCTTCATCACCATGCTTTCATGAGATGGAAGGGCCAGGGAGTCAAGTGTTATTACTTCGATAGGGCCTTCCGGTGAAGGCTCGATAAATCCCTGCGTGTGATTGGCGACGATGCCGGGTGAGAAACCCGGATCAGGAATAGCAAGCCGGCCGCGTCCCTGGAAGTCGGCGATGGCCACGCGATAGGCTTGGCGCTGAATACTCAAGGGAACTTGCGATAAGTTAAACTCCAGCCAGGGAAATCCTTCGCTATTTGGCTCAAAGGAGATGACGCGTGAAAAAGAAGGGAAGCGCGCAAGCATCTTTAGACTGAAAAGTCCGATGTCTGCTCCTACGTCAATCAGCGTTACAGGCACGGGGAGCCTTATAGCCTCCGAAGCGAGGGCTTCGAGCAGATCCGCTTCGTATGTGTTTACGTCGGTCTGATCATATTCATTCCTTGTGATCGGTACCCGGATGTGAATGAATGGATTCAGACGCAAATCGACCGGCTCACTCAGGCAGCCGAATCGGCGCAAAAACCGCAACAACCGCGTTGCGCCGCGAACACGCTTCCGTTCAAGCTTCTTCGCGACGCGATATACTAAAGGCGCCCGCTTGCTGCCAACGGCAAGAATACTATGCATGATGCAGTCCTAGGTTAGCATTCCACAGTCCTCTTCCTGGGTGGAGCGCGTGCTAGAGACGACACCGGGCGCTGCTTTTCTCCCAGTAACCGTCGAATATCCAGTTGGCCGGTGTCTGGCACCTGCCTTGGAGCGCACGAAAGACTCACAATGGGAAGATCCTATGAGAATCCTCTATTCGCGCCCGCTGACCTCACCGCAACGGACCTGTTTGCCCCCTGACGTGCGGCAGATCGAGGACGAGGCTAATCTGTCCATGGTGTTCGCCAAGCGGTTCCCTTTTCTCGGACGGAGATCGGATCTTTGGGCAGGATTGTGGCTAGCATTGCGACTATGGAAATCCCGGCGTCGGTTTGATGCGGTCGTGACTGGCCGCTATGGCGAATGGTTTGCTGTACTTCAGAGTGTATTGCCGTTTGGCCGGCGCCCTCATCTACTGCTCGATGTTGAGTGGCTGGCGGTGCACACCGAGCTTTGGCGAATCCGGTTGAACCGCTGGCTGCATCGCCGAATCATACAAAGCGCGACCAAAACCCAGGTCTTTTGCCACGTCGAAGCGCACAATTACGCACGCTACTTCGGCGTGGAGGAATCCCGATTCATCTGGATTCCTTATTGCACGGATGCGCCGACCGCACCGACAGATGTTCCTGCTGCAGATTATCTGTTTACCAGTGGCACTCATCAGCGCGACTACGTCACGTTGTTCGAAGCAGTACGCGATCTGCCGGTCGAATTGCGGGTGGCTGCGCCGCGGGCCGCCTTCGCCGGAATGAATATTCCCGCCAATGTACACATTGCTGGAACCCTTTCCACGCACGAGTATTGGCGCACGCTTGCGGGGGCGCGATTCATCGTACTTTCCCTCCGTCCCGATGTCATCCGCCGCCCGGGCGTCATTACGTATGTCGGCGCCCTACGGATGGGGAAGTGTGTAGTAGTGAATGATCCTGAGGGGGCTTCCAGCTACATTGACCATCAAGAGACCGGATTTCTCGTGGAGCCTGCCTCTGCCGCCCAGTTGCGGCGGCAGATTTGCGACTTATTGCAACATCCAGAAATTGTTGAGCGTGTGGCCGCCAACGCTGCTCAAGCGGCACGCGAACGATTCGCCGCCGCCCGGTATTTTTGCGATATAAAGCAGTTTCTGGAGGATCGACTCCTCCATCAATAGGTGCTTCGGACAGTAGGATCGCGCCCCTCACCAGCAGTTGATGTAGCGCCCCGACGAATCAAACACTATGCGATAATCCTGATGACTCCGAAGGATGCCTGCGATCACAGTTGGGTCATCGGGGTAGTGGTAAACGCAAGAAACAAATGAGCGGACGCCACCGGCGGAGGATCCGGCTGCGTCGTCCATCAGCGCATGTCGCTCGGCCCGTTCAATGGCTAGCCGCGCTTTTTAGCCTTGACTAGCTGCACGCGATAGCGGATAGAGTGGGTTTTCATGGAAATGCCCGGCGGCTATTTACTGCCGCGCTAAACGTTAGCATCTTTTCATAATCCTTTGTAGATGCCTCATGGCAATCGTGGCTTCGCGAGCCGGGAATTGTAGAGCGGGCCCTGGACGACTCTTTTTATCCCAGGGAGGCTGCCCCGTTTGGCTTCGAGTGCGGCTTTCTTCATTCTCTCCAACTCCGCGGGAGCAATCCGAGAGAGCGAAATCGCCAGCCCGCTCATCACTAGCAGATAAAAACTATACCCAAGGGAAAGGAACACGCTGGCAACGCAGTAGCCGGTCAGGCTGATCAGCGAGCAAAATGCGATAGTCTCCATTTCGTCGTGCCTCTTGCGGCGGGCTGTTCTCAGAAGCCGGTACAGGAGGCGAAAAGTGGATCCAATCGCCAGCAGATAGAAGAGCAGCGCCGGAAGCCCGCATTCACTCGAAATTTGTGTGAAAGAATTGTGCGTGGCCTGCCAGACACTCCGCTTTCCCGCCATCCCGCCAGTTTTCCCTTCGGCGTTGATAAATTGATCCGGCCCTACTCCAAACAGGGGATGGTGGAAAGTCAGACGAATGCTCTGACGCAGCAGATATTCCCGCGTAACGCGCGAGGCCATGGCTTCCTCGCTGGAGTCCTCGTTGATCGTGAACGACGTGATGCGTTTCAAAGTAAAGCCCTTGCTGTCGAACACAATGAGGCTTGCCGCGACAGGCAGGGCGAAGAGCAGGGCGATGCGCTGGTTCCTGGTGCCCAGCACCATCCAGCAGAGAACGGCCGCGGCGACACCCACCAAGGCTCCCCGCGATGCGGTCGCCACGATCAGGTAGCCGCCATACCCTACCGCGGCCAAAGCGCCAAACCGCAAAAGCATACTGCGGTTCGGTCTCATCACCACGATCAGCAACATCGGCAGGGCAAACAAAAGGTGCGCGGCAAAATCGTTGGAGTTCCCGATACTACCCGCAAACGCCAACTCCAGCCGCGCATCTCCCTGGCTCATAAAGATGCGCCCGCAGATCACGTTGATCAGAGCAGCCGCCCCCATGGTGGCGATCATCAGCCTGCATTCCCGCCAAGTCATGGCCAGGCCGCCGACAACCAGCAGGAGCGGGAACACCGTCCGCAGGTAAGAAAGAACGACTGTCAGCGACCCTCCTACCCAACTGCTGGTGGGGATGGCGGCGATCATCCAGACGGCGAATCCCAGCCAGTACAGACCCGGCCGCCAGGAGAAGGTCCTGCTTACCGCCTGGGTGACTAAGGCGCCGAAAATCGCCAGCGGCCCGAAGAGGTACATCAGGTGGGAGTTGATGCCGGTCAGATACTGCAACACCTCATGCACGAAACTGACGCGCAGGAACAGGAAGCCCAACCCGGCGTACAAGGCCAGGCGCCGCAGCGTGTTCTGCTGGAGCGCCATCCACTGGCTGTACATGGCGGCCCCGGTTGCCGTTGCTCCCGTGGGTTTGACAGACGTGGCGGGAAAGGCGCCGGGGGTTCTTACCTTTGGTTTAGGGGTTATCACTCGCCTGTTTTCTACAATACCATCGGCAGTTGCCGGTTTCTTCCAGCGAGTCCTTTAATAGAGCACCCGCCAGGCGTAGCCGCCGGCGGCGTCTTTGGCGCACACCGCCACTTCGTCTTTGACCCCCGCGTCTCCCTGTAGATTCCAGATCCTGCCGCGCAGGCCCGCGTCACAGAGGGGTTGCGCCACTCCCGAACTTACCGTTCCCGCCGGATTCTTCATGCGGAAACTCACGCCGTCGAACCAGAGGTCGTACAGGTTCCCGGCGAGGATGTCGCCCGGCGCCGGGCCGGCCACCCCGTCGGCTAACTTTACGGCCTTCGCGCCCAATGTGTCCACATCCAGGGTGGCCGCCCCGCCCGCGGCATTGATGTCCGGCTTCCAGCGGAGCGACATGCCGGGGGTGTACGCCGTCAGAGTGGGGTTGAGCGCACAGGTATAGGCGCTCGCCGACCCGCCCGCCGAAGCGCAAAAGAGCGCCGTTCCGGCCTGTGCATCGGCCTTGGTTTCGAGCACCGCCGTGTCCACGCTCTGCTGAAGGCTGAGCTTGGTTCCATCGTCGGAGATGGCCGTAATCAATCCCAGTCCGTTGATGAAATTCTCGGCCGACCGCGTTCCGATGGTTGTTCCATTGCTCTCGATTGTCAGCGAGCCTTGGCCGACGGTAATGGTTTGCGGAATCCAACTGCTGCCGTTCCACATCAAGGTCTGGCCGCCGGCGGGCGCCGTGGCGGAAACCGGGCGGTTCCGCAACCCACCCACCGTCAGCGAGGTTACCGCTCCCGTCACATCGCCTCCCACGCTGCTCCACTGCTCGCTGCCGCCATTAGAGGACAGCACTTTGCCCGAGGCCCCGGTTTGTGACGGGAGGAGATAGCCTTGCGCCACCCAGGTGTTTGTTGCCGCACAGGCGTACAAATTCTCGATATTCAGGCCTGTCAGGAGAAACAACTCTCCCGTGGCGCATGTAGCCGGCAGCACGGTCCCCGTCTTGACCGGTTTGGTGGAGGGGGCTTGGGTGAAATCGATCCCTTTGCCCTGGTTTTGCAAATCCACCCTGGTTTGCGCCGAACCGGAGACGCCTGTCAGCGTGAGGCAGGCTCCGATGATCCAGCACCAATTTTCGACCGTTCTCATGTTCTTCTCCAGCATTTTCGATGTGTTTTCGCAAGCGCCGTTGCCGGCCGACTGCTGCCCACACTGTACCAACAGAAAATGAGGTTCTCCGTCCAAACGGTCATTGTGAGCTGTTTGTATTCAATAAGGTAGAGTAGTCCGGCGAGTCTGAGATAGCTTGTGACCGGCCAGCGCCGTCCGCCAAATTGTTATACTGTTCGCTTCTTTTTCCTCATGCTCCCCACTCCTCCATGGCCCATTCTCCTGCTCGTCCGCCAGTTGACCATTGGCGGCGCCGAGCGCGATGTGGCCAAATTAGCCCGCTATCTGGACCGGACCCGGTTTCAGCCCCACGTGGCCTGCTTTTACGCCCAGGGAGAGCGGCTGGAGGAGCTGAAAGGGGCCGGGATTCCGATTCTGGCCCTGCCGGTGCGTTCTTTTCATAACTGGACGGCGGTGGAAGGCGCACGCCTGTTGAGACGCTACATCCGCCGGCATGGGATTGTTCTTCTCCAGGCTTTTGATGCTCCCACCAGCATTTTCGCCGTGCCGCTGGGACGGCTGCTTCGCGTTCCGGTGGTGATTGCGAGCCACCTGTTTTTCCGCCACCTGATTGCGCCGCCGCAGTACCAGGCGCTGGCGGCGGTGGACCGTCTCGCCCATCGCATCGTGGTGAACGCCCATGCCGTGGAGCGCCATCTCATCGAGGAGCACCACGTTCCGAAAGAGCGCATCTTCGTCTCCTACAACGGGGTGGAAACCTCCGTGTTCCACCCCGGCCCCGAACCGCGTCCCCCGTTTCTCGCCGGCGCCTCGCTCATTGCCGGAACCGTGTGCGTGCTGCGCGAGGAAAAGCGCCTGGATCTGCTGGTGCGCGCTTTTGCGCAAATCCGTCATCTGGACCCGCGGATGAAGCTGCTGATTGTCGGCGGCGGGGATATGCTCCCGGCGTGGCTCGCCTTGCGGCGCGAGTTGGAACTGGAAGAATGCTGCCATTTCGAGCCGGCCACCGCCGATGCCGCCCGCTGGATGCGCCTGATGGATATCTTTGTGTTGCCTTCGCGTTCCGAGGGGTTCCCCAACGCGCTGCTCGAAGCGATGGCTTGTGGTTGCGCAGTGATCGGATCGGCCGTTGGCGGCATTCCGGAACTCATCGATGATGGTCGCGACGGGTTCCTCTTTCCCCCGGGGGATGCCGGCCGGCTTGCCGGCCGCTTATCCACCCTCGTCACGGATGCGGAGTTGCGGCATCGCATGGGGAGCGAGGCAGCGGCCAAGGCGAGAGCGCGGTTTTCCATGGAAATCACCGCCGCCCGCATGGAGCGTTTATATGAATCTCTCCTGCTGTCGCGTTAACCGGTGACGCGCATGGCCGCTGCTTCCGTCTCCGACCCTCCCTCAACCCGCTTCCTGATTTCCCAACCGCGTTCCTGGCGGCGGTAAATAGTCGCCTCGTGCCGCGGCGGGTTCTCTTTCACTGTCCGGCCGGCAATCCATATTCCACCGGGCCGCAAGCTGCGCCAAACCGCGCGCGCGCCCTCCGTGAGCGTGTCCTCGGAGAAATAGGCCCGGTTGAAGATGTTCATCGTGCGGATGACGTTCACCGGCTCCGGCAAGGCATCGAAGATGGAGTGCCGGCGGATATGAAATTGCCGGCAATGAGTCATCAGATGAACCACTTCCGGATGCACCAGCGGCAGCTTCCGCAGCACAAAGGGAGGCGCTTCCACTGATATTCCGCCTTCTTCGAGCCCGCTCCAGCCGCGGGGGATCCGGAGTTCCCTGGACCACCGGTTCCGCCAATTGCCCCACGCGCGCCGCCACAGCCGCCGGTTCACCCAGTAGACCCACCGCACCGGCTGCGTCAAACTCAACACAAAGGGATCCCGCACATACTGCACCGGTGTCCCGCCGGGCTCGAGGATGTAGGTTTCCGCGGTTTCCGGCAGGTGCGCCTCAATCAGGTAGAGGGTACGGTCCGAAGCTGTAAACTCCACGGCCGGATAGCTTCGCCGCAGCCGTTCAAACCATTCGATTGCTGTGATTCCGTTGGAAACGGCCCAGTCGGCGACGTCCAACGGCGCCGGTCCCGGCGGAAAGACTTGCTCCAGGCATTGCTGGATTTCCTCGTTCCATTGGGAAAAACGCCCGCGGAACGTCGTCCGGCTCACGCCGTTGGACAACTGAATCTGCTTCATCAAACGTTCGAAGCGCGCGATTTCTTCTTTTGCCGGCGGGTCGCCGGCCCGCAGTAAACTACAGGAAACCAACCCGCGCCGCCACATGCGGCGCCAGGCAACGTCCTGCGCCGCCGTGCAGATACCCCACTTTACCATTCCACTCCTTGCGGAATTACCATGGTCGAACAATCTTCGTCCGGGCCGCTAGCCCATTCCGCCCCATTCCACTACACTGGACATTGAACTCGCCGACACACTCGTCCGAAGCGTCCAAACCTATCCCTCCCGCCGCTTCCGTATTCACGCGGATGTTGCAAGGGAGCGGGTTGTATTCCGTGTCGATCGTTGTCGCCCGCCTCCTCAGCGTCGTCCTGCTACCCATATATACACGCTATCTGACGCCCTCCGATTACGGAACCCTGGAACTTCTCGACCAGGTCGGTTCGATTGTCGGCATCCTGTTCGGATACAACTTTTCCTCGAGCTTGGGCTACTTCTACTTCCAGAAGGAGGATTCCGATTCCCGGCGCCTGTGCACCGCCACCGCGGTTCTCAGTTCCGCCGCTATCGGCTTGCTGGTAGGCACGCTGGGATACCTTGCTTCGCGCTCACTCAGCCGCCTGGTTTTCGGCGACGAGAGCGCGGTGCTCTACCTCAAAATTCATCTCACCGGCATGGGCCTCGGCTTCCTGCTCGAGGCTTTGATGGTCTGGCTGCGGGTCGAGGACCGGCCTTCTGTTTTTTTGGCCGCCGCATTGACGCGCACCCTGCTCACGGCGGCTACGGTGGTTCCCCTGTTGATTCTGTGGCAATTGCGCGTCACCGGTGTCATGATCGGCAATTTCACGGCCGCCGCGGTGGTTGTCGTTGCCCTCGCTGTATTCTTTCTGCGCCGGATTCCCCTGCGTTTTGATTTTCCCCTTTCGATGCGCATGCTGCGCTTCGCCCTTCCTCTCATTGCCGGGACCGGGGCACAGTTCATCCTCAACTTTGCCGACCGGTTCTTCATCCAGAAGTATCAATCCACCGCCGATGTCGGCCTCTATGGCCTGGCCTACAAGATCGGCATGCTGATCCTCATGGTCTATGTTCCGTTTCATACTTACTGGAGCGCGCAGGTGTATTCCATTCTGAGGCGTGACGATGGATTCAAGATCTTCGCCCGCACCTTCACATACATGGTGCTGGTGTTATCCTTCGCCGCTCTCGGCCTGCTGGTTGCCGCGCGGCCGGGAATCCGCGTTCTGACAACGCCGGCGTATGCCGCCGCGACCGCGATCGTTCCCATTATCGTCGCCGCATATTATGTTCGCTCGATTAGCGACTTCTTCCGCTGCCTTTTCCTTGTCGCCAACCGGACTTCCCTCGACGCGCTTTGCAACTGGGCCGGCGCCGCGGTTTGCCTCGCCGCTTACGCACTGCTCATTCCGCGCTACGGCATCTGGGGAGCGGCCTTTGCCACTCTGATCTCCTTCCTCCTTGTCGCGGTCATCGCAGTGGTCTGGGTCCGCCGTTTGCAGCCTTTCTGGGTTGAGACCATCCGCCTCGTCAAGATCGAGGCCGTTTTCGCCGCGCTTTTGGTGCTGTACTACCTGGTTCCCGTGTCGAGCCTCGCGGGACAAATTTCCTGGGGTTTGCTGATCCTGTGCGGTTTTCCCATACTCCTTTGGATGCTGCGTTTTCTTTCTCCGAAAGAGGAGCAGGCCGTACGGTCCGCACTGGCGCGTTGGCGCGGAAAATACAACGAGGGTTCCGTAACACCTGCGTGAGCCGGGCTCTCAATAAGCGCCGCGCGTCAACAGGATTGTTTTCACGGTGTGAAACATGATGTAGAGGTCCAGTCCGAAGGAGAAGTTCTTCAGATAGTAGAGGTCGTACTCGAGCTTTACCTCCGCATCTTCAATCGTGTTTCCGTACCGGTAGTTGATCTGCGCCCAGCCGGTGATTCCGGGCTTCACACTGAGCCGCAGCATGTAGAAGGGCACCTCCGCCGCCAGAACGTTGACGAATTCCGGCCGTTCCGGCCGGGGGCCGGCAATCGACATTTCGCCGCGCAACACGTTGAACAACTGTGGAAGCTCATCGAGCCTGTACTTGCGAAGGAACCGGCCTACCGGCGTGATGCGCGGATCGTTTTCCCGTGCCCAGACCGCTCCGGTTTGCGCTTCGGCGTCGGTGTACATCGAGCGGAATTTGTAGAGTACAAAGGGTACGTTGTTCTGGCCGGCGCGCATCTGGCGGAACAAAACAGGGCCCGGCGAACTCAACCGCACGGCGGCCGCCGTAATCAGCAGAATGGGTAAAAACAGGATCAAGCCCGCGAGCGCAAGCAGCCAGGAAGAGACCGTCTGCAGCCAAAGGGTGAACGGGCGCGGAGAGATTCCCTCGATATAGGACACATCGGCGGCGTGCAAATAGGAGATGGACACGCGGCCGAAGAGAGTCTCGTAGGCGCGGTTCACATTCTCGGTACGGTGGCCGGATTGCCGCACCTCGATAATCCGCTGGGCCGCCTGCGGCGGCGCATCGGCGGACAGGCCGAAGACGACGCGGTCGCACACCGGCCGGCGCAGAATGTCCATCAGTTCATTGACGGTTCCGAACACTTTGTAGGACTTTACCGCGGCCCGCGCCGCTTCGTCTTCGACCACGAAGCCCACCGGCGCCATGGCGAACTCCGGATTGGCCTTCAGGTGCCCGGCCACCAGCATCTGGAGTGGGTGTGTTCCGGCGAAGAGCACCCGTTCGGCTCCCAACATGCGCAGGGTCACGGCGCCGTAGGCGATACGCCACAAAGGCAGCAGCATGAGGCACAGGATGCTGCCGAGCAGCATGCTCTGGCGCGGCATCTGTACGTCCAGCCTGCCGTAAGAGAGAAGCGCCTGGAGGAGAAAGGCGACGCCGATCACCAGACACATCTGCTGGAGAAACACCAGCCGGGATGCCATTCGCACGCGCACATAACAATCATTCAGATAAAGGCCCAGAAGGATGCTGGCTGTTACAATGCTCACGCGGATCATCCCGTTCTCGTAGAGCATGTACAACTGCAGCTCTCCCATCTGCCAGGCGATTGACGCCACGTAGAACGTGGAGATCAGCAGGATTTCCGTGATCAACAGCCCAAGGATGCTCGTCGGGATGAAGACTCGAAATAGACGTGTCATCTAGGCGCGGCGCCCATCTCCTGTCCGGCTGTTGCGCGGAAGTAGCTCCGCACCGCATCCACGATGCGTCCGGAAGCCCGTCCGTCCCCATAGGGGTTGTGGATGTGGGAACGGCGCTCATACTCGGCCTCGTCTTCGAGCAGAAGGCGCGCCTCGGCGAGGATCCTTTCCGGATCCGTTCCCACCAGCCGGGAGGTTCCGGCCTCGACCGCCTCGGGGCGTTCCGTTTTTTCCCGCATCACCAACACTGGTTTGCCGAGCGAGGGCGCCTCTTCCTGCACTCCTCCCGAATCGGTGAGAAGAAAGTGGCAGCGGCGCATCAGATCCACGAAGGGGACATATTCCTGAGGCGCCAGCAAGTGGACTCGCGGTTTTCCGCCGAGCAGGCGCCTCACCGGCTCTGTCACTTGCGGATTGGGATGGACCGGGTAGACGATCTCGACATCGTCACGGGCGGCCAGCCGCGAGAGCGCCTCGCAGATGCGGTCAAAACCTTCCCCGAAGCTCTCGCGGCGATGGCCGGTAACCAGAATCATCTTCCGCCGCTCATCGAGCGGCAAGGCATCGGGCACGGCCATGCGTCCTGATTCGAGGCCCGCCTTGACGTACAGGAGAGCGTCGATGCCTGTATTGCCGGTGATATGAATGGAGGCTTCCGCCACACCCTCGCGCCGCAGGTTTTCGGCCGCGCTTTGGGTCGGGGGGAAATGCAACTCCGCCAGCCGTGTGGCGAGCACGCGGTTCATCTCCTCGGGAAACGGCTGCCGCATGTCTCCGGTGCGGAGTCCGGCCTCGACATGAGCCACGGGTACATTGGCGTAGAAACCAGCCAGCGCGCCACAGAAGGTTGTAGTGGTATCCCCCTGGACGAAAATCATGCCGGGCTTTTCGGCGCGGAGCACGCCTTCGAGACTCCCGAGAATGCGGCTGGTCGATTGAAACAGAGTCTGTCCGGGCTGCATCAGGTCGAGGTCGATGTCCGGTTTTACGTTGAAGGCCGCCAGCACCTGATCGAGCAAGGAGCGGTGTTGTGCGGTGACGCAAACCCTGGTATCGAAGGATTGGCGGAACTGAAGGACTACGGGGCAGAGTTTGATGGCTTCCGGCCGTGTTCCGAAGATGAAGAGAATCTTACGCATCGGGCAAACCTTCAGACTACGGGCTTCGCTTGCGGCGGGTCAACAATGGCGGAGCACGAGAAGCGATTCAAGAAACGATTCAAGAAAGCGCGGGGTGCGCCGATGAGCCCACCAGGAGACGAACAATGAGCCTTACCCCTCTCACTTTTACCGGCGTCAGCACTTTCTCCAACGATCTCCAGACCGTCCTCTCCCGCGCCACCTCCATTGCCAGCCTCCCTATCCAGGCTCTTCAGAACCAGCAGAAGGACATTGTCCAGCAGAAACTTCTGGTCACCAACCTCAACACCGCGGTGGCCGCCCTGGCTTCGAGTGTTTCCAACCTTGGGAGCATTGGCCAGCAGAAAGCGCTCGTCGCCTCCAGTTCCGACGGCGCCAAGGTGACCGCCACCAACGTCAACTCCCCCGGCCCGGCCGTTTACACCATTAGCGGCATTACTTCCGTGGCCAAGGCGGCCGCGGAAACCTCGGCGGGCTTTGCCGATACCACCTCGGCGGTCTCTTCGACGGGCACGGTCAAGCTGGTTGTTGGCTCCCACGAATACACCGTCGGCCTCACGGGCAAGAACAACCTTACCGGCCTGCGCGACGCTATCAACAATCTCGGCGCCGGCGTCACCGCCACGGTTCTCACCACCGGCGCCGGGGCCACGCCCTATTACCTTTCGGTGACCGCCAACAACGCGGGGGCCACCACCCTGCAACTGATTGACGACCCCGGCGGCGCCGCCGCCAACCTGCTTTCGGCCAACAACCAGGGGGCCGACACGGTATTCAAGCTGAACGGCGTCGATGTGCGCAAGAATACAACGCTCATCAACGACGTGGTTCCGGGCGTGACGTTCAACATCCTGGATACTACTTCGGGGGCGGAGACCGTGAGTGTCACCGTGGCCTCCAGCCGCTCGCGGATGGCCTCGGCGCTGTCGGATTTCGTCAATGCCTATAACGCGGTTTCCGACCAGGTGAACGCGCAGGTGGGCAGGAACGCCGGCCTGCTGAGCGGCGACTTTCTTGTCCGCGAGGCCCAGGATAAGCTGCGCGGGCTGGCCTCGTATAGCGGCTCGAGCGGCAGCGTCAAGAGCCTCGCCGATTTGGGCATTGAATTCGACTCGGGCGGCGTCGCCAAGTTCAGCCAAACCACCTTCAATAACCTCTCCGATTCACAGGTCAATGACGCCTTCAACTTCCTGGGCTCTTCCACCGCCGGTTTTGGAGGGCTGGTCTCGGGGCTTACCAACATCAGCGATTCGGCCACGGGGCTGGCGAAAATCCAGCTCGACAATTACGACGCCGCCAGCCAGCGTCTTTCCGGCCAGATCGCCACGCTCACCGACCGCGCCGGCGAGATGCAAAAGAACCTTGCCGCCCGGCTTCAGGCCGCCGATGCGCTGCTTGCCGCGCTGCAATCGCAGCAAAGCATCGTCACCGCGCAGATCAACAGTCTCAACTACACTCTTTACGGAAAACAGACGAATCAATAACAGGTAACCGAATGCCGCACGCAGATTCTTCTTTTGAGGCGGGCCCGATGCGGTCCCTTGAGCAGCTCGAGCAGGCGGACCGGGAACTTCTCGCCGCCGGGCTTGGAGATTTCGCCGTTCTCGAGGCCGCGCTTGCCAGGCGCACGGCCGCGATTCAGCAGGCCGTGGAAACCATGGATGCTCTCCGCCAGCCCGCGGCGGAGCATCATGCCGCCCTCGTGCGCTCGCGCGAGACCGGCGCGCAGGCCATGCGGCAGTTGATTCTCGCCAAGCATCTGCTTTCCACCGAACTGGCCCTGCTCAGGCAGGAACAGCGCCTGTGGGACTCCCTGGCCGGGCAAAGTCACTCTCCGGCGCGGGTAGACTGCCGCGGTTGACCGTCCGTCCCTTTTTTAAAGAATTCGCTCGCACAACGGAGCCTCGCCGGCCGGTGGGTGCGCGAGTTTCTTCTTGTCCTGATGGGCCGGCGGGC
>JAIXKK010000043.1:153183-154800 GCA_026954325.1 Bryobacterales bacterium
TGTGCGAGCTTGTAGGGGTGATCTCCGGAGAAGAAATCCACCAGCCTGCCGCGGTGCGGGATGAGCAGTTGCTCATAGCGGATGCGGCAGTGCGCGGCTTCCTCGGCGATGTCGCGCGCGCGCCACTGCGAAGGAACAATGATTACGTCCGCCGGGGTCTGGCGCAGCACGTCCCGGAACTCGATGCGCTGCCCCGTTCCCGGCACATGGCTGCCTGCTTTGCCGGGGTCGGAATCCACCACCAGGGGGAACCGCGCGGCATCCACTCCGTGCGCCTGAAGGAACGCCGCGCACTTGCCCGTGCCTCCCCAGAACGCGACCCGCTTGCCCGACAGATGGAGATCGGCAAGTTCGAGCATGAGGACACGCCGCGAGGCGCGCGCCGTTTCCGCGAACCCCTTGGCGGACCGGGCGTGCTGCAAATGCTCGAGGCGCCCTTTGAGGCGCAGGAAGGCATAGACCACTTCCCCGTCATAGCCGTGGTCCAATGCGTCAACGGACGTGAAGCTGCGGGCCACCATGCGGGAAAAACTTTCCGTGGTGAAGTGCGAATTGTGCTCGTAGTAAAAATCCTCGGTGCGCCCCGTCTCGAACACGCGGTCGATGCAGGGCACCTCGATATACAGCAGCGGATGCAATCCGGCGAGCGAAGCGGCAAAGGAGAGGCTTTGCACGAAACCGAGCGGATCGCTCAAATGCTCGAGCACGTGGCGGCTGATGAGCAGATCGGGCTTCCACTCCGCCATGTGCGATTCGGGGCGGAACAACGCCCGGCGGAAGCTTACGCCCGGGTGGCTCGATTCGGTGGCGCCGTGCGGGTCAAACCCGATATAGCGGCCTTCGGGCCGCGCCGCGGCCAGCGCCTCGAGAAACAAGCCCTCCCCGTGCCCGATCTCGACCACCACGGGCCGCGAGGGCAGCCGCTCGAGCATCTCGCTGCGTACGCGCTCGAGAAACGCCGACCAGCGCAGGCCGCGGTTGAACATGCGGTTTGGCTGATCGCCGTAAGGCACCTTCATGTAATCGAAGGCCGCGTTGAAGACGTGCCCGCAGTCGAGACAGCGCACAAAACGCAGCGGCAGCTTCGGCATGGCCCGCGCTTCGGCTTGCGATTGCGGCCAGCCGAGCGTCGCCAGCGGCTGCGCGCCGCCATCGTAAAAGAGCGCCGATACGTGGTAGCCGCACGCCGGGCAGGTGGTCACGCTGATATCAGAACTCTCCAGGCGCGCCGCACCATCTCTTCCAAGCCACTCTGAGAGCATCTTCCCATCTCCTCGTAAATCCCTTCACGTCTCCCAACACGGAACTTCGCACCGTCTCGCGCAGACCGGCGCGAATCGCGCGCAGCCGCTCGAGGTTGCTTCCGAGCGCGAGCGCGATTTCGATGTACTCCTCTTGTGAATGCGCCACCCATTCGCCGCACCCGGCATGGCGCAGAATTGTTTCTCCGACGCGGCTCACAAACCGGCCGCCGGCGAGCGTCACCACCGGCACGCCCATCCACAGCGCCTCACAGGTGGTGGTGCCGCCGTTGTAGGGAAACGGATCGAGCGCCACGTCGATGCCGGCGTAGGCGGCGAGCAGTTCGCGATGGGGCGACTGGCCGGCGAGCGTCAC
>JAIXKK010000043.1:154810-185148 GCA_026954325.1 Bryobacterales bacterium
TGCCGGCGTAGGCGGCGAGCAGTTCGCGATGGGGCGACTGGCCGGCGAGCGTCACACGTCCGCTCTCGACACCCTCGCTCTCGAGCGTTTCCCGGCAGATCTGTTGAGACAGCGGATCGTCGAGCACGGCGTTCTTGAGCACCAGACGCGCCGCCGGGTCGGCGCGCAGAAGGCGCGCCCAGAGCCGCAGCACGTCGGCGGTCACCTTGGACAGCGTGTTGAAGCAGCCGTAGGTGACATAGCCTTTCTCACCGGCCGGCGGCGGCGTTACCGGCGGCGCGTAATCCGGCCCTCTGTAGGCGAGATAGCAGCCCCCGGGACGGAGCGGCTGCTCCACATAAGGGGCGCGTTCGCTTTCCGGGCAAATCACTTCGTCCACCGCCAGGTAATCCATTGCCTCGAGGCCCGTGGTGTTGAAGTATCCCAGCCAGCTCACCTGCACCGGAGCGGGTTTGCGGGCAAATGCCTCGAGACGGTTGCCCGCCGTGTGCCCGGCCAGATCCACCAGAATGTCAATGCCGTCCTGCTCGATCTGAGCCGCCAGTTCGAGATCGCTCATCGAGGCGGCATTGCGCCACTGAGCGGCCGATTTGCGGATCCGCGCGGTCCAGTCGTCGCGCTTCACCGCGCTCGCGTAGCAGTAGACTTCCACTTGCTGGCGGTCATGCGAAGCCAGCACCGGGGCCACGAAATAGGCCACCGGATGCTGGCGGAAATCGGCCGAAACGTAGCCGATGCGCAGGCGCTTATCCGGGTTCCGGCGGTTGCGGAAGGGGCGGCCGGCGCGGCCAAGGCCGCTCGTGTGGCGCCGCGCCCACTCCCTGTGCGCCTCGTGCAGTTCTTCCACGGAGGTCTCCGGGTCGTAGTGCAGTGTGAACAGCGCCGATCCGTGGGCGGCGGCGACTTCCGGCGCCAGTTCGAGCGCATGCCGGAAGGATTCGAGAGCCTCCCCAAGCCGCCCCTGGGTCTGCAAGGCCGAGCCGCGGTTGACCCGGAATTCGGCCCGCCCGGGTTCGAACTCGATTGCCTTTTCGTAGGCTTCGAGCGCTTCGGGAATTCTCTTCAGGTTGCGCAGCGCGTTGCCCCTGTTGTTGTACAGCACGGCCAGGGCCGGCGCCATCGCAATGGCCTGATCGAAGCAGGCGAGCGCCTTCGTATACTCGCCGTTGTCCATATGGATGTTGCCGAGGTTGAGCACCACGGGCATCGATTGAGGATCGAGCCGGCGCGCGATCTCGAGTTGCGCGGCGGCTTCCTCGAACCGGCCGGCGCGGCGATACTGGTTCGCCAGATTATTGCGCGCCTGCACATGCCGTGGTTCGAGCCGCACGCTCTGTTCGAAGAACTCCATCGCCTCGCGATTTCGCCCCTGCCGCTCGAGCGTGTTGCCCCAGTTGTAATAGGCGTCGACGCAATTGGGATCGAGCGACAGCGTCATTTTGTAGCATGCGGCCGATTCTTCCAGTCTGTCGCCGCGCTGGAGCAGATTGCCGAGCAGGATCCAGTACGGAGTTTTGCGGGAATCGATGGCGATGGCCTGGCGCAGCAGGCCTTCGGCAAGTTCCGCATCTCCGGATTGGCCGGCGATGGAGGCGAGCAGATACATGGAATCGGCATGATCGGGCCGGCGCTCGAGGGTGAGGATGAGCAACTGCCGGGCCTGGTCGTGAAGGCCGGCCTGGTAGTGTTTGACGGCGGTGGAGAAGGCGCGGGCGAGCCAGGGTGGCGGGGAGGGGAGAGGGGGCGCGGGGGGCGGCATCTGTTCAGGAATCGGCGGGAAGGGGCAGGGGAAACAGGCAAACAGAAGAAAACAAATGTTTTACAGAGAAGCCTGCCGCGCCCCGGTAAGGAACGCGACAGGCTGTTTCTCAACCCATGCTCAGGCTCGGAGGCGATTAGCCACGGAGCAGAGCCAGTACTGCCTGCGGCGCCGAATTGGCCTGCGCCAGAGCGGCAATGCCCGCCTGCAAGGAGATGGAAGCCTTGGTCAGGTTGGCCGCTTCCGCCGCCAGGTCCGCGTCGCGGATGCGCGATTCGGCGGCCGAGAGGTTGGTCAACTGGGAAGAAGCCAGATTGATGGCGAAACTGAACTGGTTCTGTCCTTTGCCGACCACGGCCTGCGCATCGCCGAGTTTCCGCACGGCCGCCGCCAGCGCCGTCACGGCGTTGGTGGCGCCGTCGATGGTGCTGATGTCCAACTGGCTGCCGCCGGTGGACTGGGTGGCCGAAGTGACGGCGCCCTGTCCGAGCACGCTCGTTCCCGTGGTGCCGTCGTAGATGCCCACTTCGCTCGCCGCCGTGGATCCGGAACTGACGCCGACGGAAACACGGAAGTCTTTCAGAGTGCTCAGGAAGCGCACGCCTTCCTCGTTTCCGGCGGTGTTCTGTTCCTTGACGGCGACCAGTTGCTTGAGCGTGGAGTCTCCCGATTGCTGGAGCTGTTCGTTGATGGTCTTGAGCGCTTCATCGAGGCTTCTGGCGTTGCGTGCCGTGTCATCGCTGCGCAGAGTCACGGCGAGGGAATGAGCGGCGCCCTGGCTGTCGAGCGCCGTGATGGTAATGGTCTGGTCGGAAGCGCCATTGCGGATCTGGCTGAAGCTGAACACGTCTTTACCGGCGCCCAGTTCCGTGTCATAGGCGCCGCCGGAATTTACGGTCGCCTTGTTGGCGTAGTTGCTTTGGCCGGATTCAAAGCCGAGCGTAGAGAGCGAGTTTGAGCTCTCGAGCTTGATCTTCGAGTTCGGATTATCGGCGGTGACGACCAGGCCGCCGTTGACGACGGAGGCGGTGGCGGCGGCGGCGAACGTGGCGTTGCCGTTCAAGTCGGCGGCAATCTGGGTGGCTGTGCGGCCGGCGCCGGCGGTGAGGGTGATGTCGGTTTTCGCTCCTCCATCCACGCTGAAGGAGAACGTGTCATTGGTGCTGGCGGTGATGTTGTAGGGGCCATCCACCGTGTTGTAGATGGCGTCGGCATAGTTGGCCGAATAGGCCGTGCCCGTGCCCGTGGTGGCGTTGGTTCCGAAGCCGAAATTATCCTGTCCGGGAGCAAGAGCGTTGAGGCGGAAGGCGGATCCGTTGGTGGAGGCGATGTTGATGCCGCCGCCGCTGACGGTGGCTTGCATGCCTGCCGCGGCCAGAGTCGAATTCGCGGCGAAGCCGGCGTTCAAAGCCGCCACCGCCGCGGTGGCCGTGCCGGCGGTGAGGCCGTTGACCACCACTTGCTGTACCGCGCCGCCGCCGATGGAAAATTCGAAGGTTTGCGCCGAGGTGGTGCTCAAGCTCACCGCGCCGCCGGTGACGGAAGTGTAGTCGAACGCGGTCGCCGTGTCCGAGGCGAGGCGAAAGGTTCCCAAGCCGAGCAGGTTGTCGTTGTCTCCGGCCGCGAGCACTTCGAAGCGCTCACCGTGCGAACTGCGGAAGACCAGCGATTCACCGGAGACGGGCGTGTCGAGGGTGATGCCTGCCGCCTGGAGCGTCGAGTTGCCGTCCACTGCCGTCTTCAGCGCGCCGGCAAGCTGCGCCGCGGTTGTCGTGCCTTGTGTAATGCCCAGCGTGAGATCCACCGGGCCCGACAGGCCGCTGCCCTGAACGCGGACAATGACGTTTGCCGATCCGGCGCCCGTGGAGGCGCCGGTGACCGAACCGTTACCCACAAAGGCGGTGTTGAGCGATTTGCCAACGGCCGCGCTCGAAAAATTGCCGAGCAGCGCGTTCGAGACGCGATCGCCGGCTTCCACCTGGAAGGCGCCCGTACCCGAGGTGAAGCCCAGACGCTCCTTCACGGTGCCGTCGGTCTGCGTATCGGTCACCACCACGGCGCGGATGTTGGCGTTCTTGAAAGCCGTCGCGGCCGAGGACGCCCCGTTACCCGCCGAATCGACGGCCGCGTTGATGGCCGACACCAGCGTGCTGGTGTTAGTGACGCCGGCCAGGTTGACGGAAACCTTCACCCGGTTGTCGTCGGAAAAGCCCGCGCCGCGGAAGTAGAAATCGGTGTAACCGGCCGTTGCTTCCGAGCCCTTGTTCGTTGTGTCGTTGACGATGGACTGCACGCTGGTGGAAGGGGAACTGGTGGAGAGGTCCGTGCCCGCGGCGCTGGCCGCCTGCACGCCGCTCAGCCCGAGACTGCGCGCATCCACCGTGGAACTGGTGAGGTCCACGTTCACCGCGCCGTTGGCGATTTCCGAGATGGACCCGTTGGCCTTGCCGCCGCCGATGAAGACCGAAAGCGACCTGGCGAACTGCCCGCCGGTGTCCAGTCCGATGGCCTGCGCCTGGCGGTTGATTTCCGTCAGCACGCTGGCGAATTCATTGTTCAGCACGGTGCGCGAACCGTTGAAGGTTCCCGAAGCCGATTGTGTCGCCAGGGTGCGGGCGCGGTCGAGCAGTTTCGAGATGTTGCTGATGCCGCCGTCAATGGTCTGCAAGGTGGACAGGCCGTCGTTGGCGTTGCGGATGCCCTGGCCGAGCACCGCGATGTCGGAACGGAAGGTGTTGGCGATCGCCAACCCGGCGGCGTCATCCCCGCTCGAGGTGATGCGCAGTCCGGAGGTGACGCGCGAAATGGTTTTTTGTTGGAAGTCGCTTGTCAGGCGCAGGTTGTCCTGTGCAATCTGAGCAGGGATATTGGCGTTGATCTGAAAGCCCATGTTTCTCTCCTAGAAACAACCTTGCGGGAATCCTTTCCCGTGCCCGGCGCCGGGGTGCGGCGCAGAGCGTGGTTATCTTTCTTCAGAGCCCTTATCGGTGGGAATTTCCGGAGTGTGAGGAATGAAATCCGGAAATCAATCTGGCGAGCGCTTCGGCGCTTTCCACCCGCGAGGCGGCGCGGTTGCGCTCGGCGGCTTGCTTCAATTCGCCCCGTAATACCGGCAATTGCCGCGGGGCTACAATGCCCAGCGTAACCCGTGAGGGGGTGAGGTCCATCACGCGCAGCTCGATATCCGGCCCGAGAAAGATCGATTCGCCCACGCGGCGTCCGATGATCAGCATGAACCCTCCTTGCGGCCGAGCGGGTGTTCGAACGAGTAGACATTTTCCCGCTGGATCACCTGCCGCGCCCTGCGGCTGGGCAGATGGATGACCACCGGGGCCATGAGGTTCGCCGCGGGCGTATGGCGTTCATCCATGGCCACGATCGCCACGCACAACAGCGCCGGATCCTCGAGAGAGGGCGCGCCTTCAATGCCGAGATCCTTCAGTTCGCCCGGCGGCAGATGGAAGCGGTAGCCGGGGTCGACCAGCGCCACGGGGAGGGTCACGAAGCACAGATCGGGATTGCTCAGGCTCTGGAGAAAAATCACGGGCCGCGTGCCGGCGCGATCGAGGAGCACAAAGCGGGTCTCGCCTTCAAAGGCCGGGAGCCCTTCGGGAAACTCCACTACCGAATCGTCTTCGTATTCGATGGCGCCGAATTGCGCGGTCTGGTATTGCCTCACGGCTCTCCTTATCGGGCCTCCCAGCGAGGGTTGTGGCCGGCGGCGGATTTTTCTCTCACCCGGCAGGCTGGAACATTCCGTAACATTCCGTAACAGCTTTGTTTTCCCGCGGCGGCGCCGCCCTGTTACACTGTTAGGTTGCTCCGGGGACGCGAACCCGCACTATCCTTCCGCGCTTTTTCACGTCTGTTAACACCATGAGTCTCGCGGAAGGGCGCTCCGGGCCGGGAGCTTGCGCGGGCATGCCTGCAACGTCTTTAACAAAGGTGAGGTAAGAAGTGAAGCGGATTGGTCCGTTCCTGGTTTGTGTCATTGCGCTGACGGCGGCCATCGCCTGTAAGCAGACCGCGGCGAACAGCGAAGCAACATCGCCGCAAGGGGAAGCCGTCCCCGCCGCCATTCAGGTGCCCGGCGGATTCGGCAAGACAGGGGAACTCTACCCGGTGCTCAAGGGCGGCAAGTACGGCTACATCGACGGCACGGGCAAGATGGTGATTGAGCCGCAATACACCATGGCGTCGCGCTTCAGCGAGGACCTGGCGCTGGTGCTGCTTCCGGACAAGAAGAAGTGCGGGTACATCAACCACGAGGGGAAGCTCGAAATCGAAGCCAGGTTTGACGGGTGCGGGCCGTTTTCGGAAGGCTTCGCCGCGGTCAAGATCGGGAAGAAGACAGGGGTGATCAACAAGAAGGGCGACCTTGTGGTGGATCCGGCGTTCGAGCGCATCAGCCGCTTCCATGACGGACTGGCGGCGGCGGTGGTTGTGCGGGAGTCGCAGGGATTGCAGGTGGCCGACGGAGGCTACATCGACACGAAGGGCAAGTTCGTCATCGCTCCGCAGTTTGATCCGAACCTCACGGCGTTTTCCGAAGGCGTGGCCGGGGTGCGCCACGTGGGGCAGATGTGGAGCTTCATCGACCGCAACGACAAGGCCGTGGTGGCGCCGAAGTATTTCATGGTGGGGCAGTTCTCCGACGGGCTGGCCGGGGTGATGGACGAGAAGAGCAAGTGGGGCTTTATCGACAAGACGGGGAAGATGGCGATTCCGCCGAAATTCCAGTTTGTGCAGCAGTTTTCCGAAGGGCTGGCGGGCGTGTACACGATTTCCGCCAAGAAGTGGGGCTTTATCGACAAGAAGGGCACGCTGGTGATCTCCGAGCAGTTTGACAACGTGCAGCCGTTTGAAGACGGCATCGCGTTTGTGCGCGTGGGCAACAAGGCCGGCTACATCAACAAAGAAGGCAAGTACGTCTGGCCGCTGACGGAATGAAGCGTTTCCTCTCCCGGCCTTTGTTGGATGCGGCGCGCTTCAGGCTGTATAGGCCGCGACGACCTCTTCGGTGGGGCCGTCCATCATGAGCGTGCCGTGGTCAAGCCAGATGGCGCGGTCGCAAAGTTGCTGCACGGTCTTGCCGGCATGGGAGACGATGAGCAGCCCTTTGCCGGAGTTCTTGAACTGCGTGATCTTCTCGTAGCACTTGGCCTGGAAGGCGACATCGCCGACGGCGAGGACTTCGTCGATGATGAGGAAGGCGGGGTCGACGTGGATGGCGACGGAGAAGGCGAGGCGCATGATCATGCCGGAGGAATAGGTGCGAAGCGGCTCGTGGATGAAGTCTCCGATGTCGGCGAATTCCCGGATCTGCTCGAATTTCTCGATGGTTTTGGCGCGCGAGAGGCCGAGCAGCGAGGCGTTGAGAAAGACGTTTTCCACTCCCGTGAGATCAGGATGGAAGCCGGAGCCGAGTTCGAGCAGAGCGGCGACGCGTCCCTGGACGGTGACCTTGCCGGCGTCGGGATAGGAGATGCCGGCGACCAGGCTCAGCAGCGTGCTCTTACCCGCTCCGTTGCGGCCGATAACGCCGACGGTCTCCCCTTCGTGGATGGTGAAGGAGACGTTCTTCAGGGCGTAAAACTGGCTCCTGCCGTTGTTGCGGAAGCGCTCGACGAGTATGCCGCGGAGCAGCATGCGGGAACTGCTGCGGAGGAAGGCTTTGGAAACTTGCTCGAACTGGATGAGTGACATTCGAAAGAGAAGATATTTTTCTCTAGCCTAGCACTCCCTTCAGGGGCGCTTATGGCGCGCCGGAGGGCGGGTGGGCGAAACTGGAGCATATTCGCTGAACACGTAAAAGAACTGGTCCGGCCCTGCTATTTGAAGTGGGTGTACTTCCCTTTGCGGCCGGAAGCGCGGCCGCGGCAGTGGGTGGATTGCTGGCGGTATCCGCGGTGCGATCTGGCGCGCGGGCAGGGGAGGGCGGCGCGGCAGCCGGACATCCTCATCCTGCCGATGACGGACTGGCATGTCCGGATGCAGCGCGCGCAGCATCTGGCGCGGGCGCTCGCCGGGCTGGGGTATCGCTGTTTCTATCTGAATCCGAACCTCGGCCGGGAGTTTCCGCAACCGGTCTGGCTGAGCGCTTCACCGCGGGTGTGCCGGCTCGAGGAGGGGGTCTGGGAGATTCACACCGGGCTCGCGCGGGAGCCGGTGTTTCATCACCGGATGCTGACGGAAGGGGAAACCCGGAAGGCGCTCGGAGACGTCGAAGTAATGGCGAAATCCTTTCAGGTGGAGCGCCTGGCGGTGTTGTGCCAGTTCCCCTTGTGGAACCGGCTGGCTGGCGAATTGCGCCGCCGTTTCGGCGGCCCGGTGGTCTATGATTGCCACGATCTGTTGTCCGGGTTTTCGCGGATGGCGCCGGAGATTATTGCCGCCGAGCGGGAACTCTTTGAGCAGGCGGATGCGGTAGTGGTATCGGCGAAGTCATTACTCGAGAAGAAAGTGGCCGAGATGCCGTGGCTTGGCGAGAAAGCGCGGCTGGTGCGTAACGGGGTGGACGTGGCGCATTTTCAGCCGGTGGAGGGGGGGCGGCGGAAGGTGGTGGGCTATGCCGGCTCGCTCGATGAGTGGTTCGACGTGGAAGCGGTGCGTGCGGCGGCGGAGGCCCATCCGGAATGCGAGTTTGTCTTTCTGGGGCGCATTGAGGACAAGAAGGTGCTCTCGCTCGAGTCGCTGCGGAATGTGCGGTTTTACGGAGAGATTCCCTATGACCGTCTCCCGGTGTATATGGCGGAATTCGACGTGGCGTTGATTCCGTTCCTCATTACCCCGCTCACGCTCGCCACCAACCCCATCAAGCTCTACGAATATTTCAGTTGCGGGCTGCCCGTGGTGAGCACTCCATTGCCGGAGGTGGGGCTCTTTCCGGAATTGGTGTACCTGGCGGGGGCGCCGGAGGAGTTCGCCGCGCAGGTGGGAAGGGCGCTGGCGGAGGCCGATGGCGAGTTGCGGGCGAAGCGCCGGCGGGTTGCCGGGCAGGAGAGCTGGGCGAAACGGGCGGAGCAGGTGGCGGAGGTGTTGGAGGAGGGCGAGCCAGAAGGGACAGGGGCGCCCGGCCGGGAGTAATGTAGAAGGCGTGACGCAAAGGAGAACGCTGGTTGCCGGCGCGCTGTTTGGCTGGTTGGTGTGCGGAGCGCAGACGATCGATGTACGGAAGGCGGTGGACCTGACGTACACCTTCGACAAGAACACGATCTACTGGCCGGCGTCGCCGGGATTTCATTGGGAAAAGCAGCAGTGGGCGAAGACGCCGGGGGGTTACTGGTATGCGTCGGCGAACTACGGGGCGAACGAGCACGGGGGGACGCACCTCGACAGCCCCATTCATTTTCACGAAGGCGGGGCTTCGACGGACCGGATCCCGGTAGACCGGCTGATCGCTCCGGCGGAGGTGGTGGATATTTCCGCGGCTTGCGCGAAGAATGCGGACTACCGGCTGGCGGTGAGCGACCTGACGGCGTGGGAGCGGCGGCACGGGCGAATCCCCGACGGCTCGATCCTTCTCGTACGCACGGGGTGGGGGCAGTTCTGGCCGGATAAGAAGAAGTATCTCGGCACGGACAAGCCAGGGGATGTGGCGAACTTGCATTTTCCGGGGATCTCGAAAGAGGCGGCGGAGTGGATTGTGAAGCAGCGCAAGGTGTACGGGGTGGGCATTGACACGGCGAGCATCGATTACGGGCCGTCGAAGGATTTCATCGTGCACCGGGTGTTGTACGGCGCGGGGCTGTACGGCCTCGAGAACGTTGCGCGCCTCGAGCGGGCGCCGGAGAAGGGAGCTACGCTGATTGCGCTGCCGATGAAAATCGGCGGCGGGTCGGGCGGGCCGGTGCGGATTGTGGCGCTGCTGCCGTAGTCAATGGGACAGCGGTATGAAGGCGAGTCTCCAGCTAACCCAGTAATCCTTGGTGAACTTGGCTGTCAGCCCGACGCTTTCTCCTGGCAGAGTGTCCGGGAGCTTGATGTTGATCTGATAGAAGCCGATGAGCGCCGGGGCCAGCCCCGCGAATAAGACTTCGGCGGGGCGTTGCGGCTCGCGAGCCACATCGAGCAGAAATTCCCAGGGAAGGATGAGTTTCGAGAGTTGACCGGAGGGTGGGGGCTGGCCGCTGGGCACGGCCGGTTCCACGGGACCCAGTCCGGTGGCGTAAAGATAGACCACTTCTCCCGGATAAGCAGGATTATCGGGAGTAATGGGGGTGGAGTTGGAGGCGTGGATGGCTTGAAGGAGGCCGCCGGCGCTGGCGGCATGGACAGAGCCAAGCGATACGGGGAAAGCAACGTCGAAATAGGGATCGCCGCCCGAGAGGACGACAGCGGTGTCCACATATCGTAACGGTTCCGGGACAGGCGTCTCCCAGGGAATCTGATACAGGATTCTTTCCGGAGACACCATCTGCACCAGGGCCGGCTGCTCTCCGATGCGCACGGTGACGCCGCGCAGTTGCTCAGGGAGCGGGGAAGCGGCGGTGGCGGTTTCCGGCGCGAGATGGGCTCCATAGAGAATATTGGCGGAGCCGGGAGCGGCGCCGCCGATGATCCCATCGATCCGCGGGGTGCGGCCAACGAGGGTCCGGACAACTCCGCTGCCGGTATCGATCCGCAAAATAGCGCCGTTGCCCGCAATGGCATACGCGATTTCGCCATCGCCGGAAAGTCTGGCTTCGCTGATGCCTTCCTCGAGTGCTGTCAGTTGCCGCCACTCAGAACCATCAATGCGGCTGAACAGGATCTGGTCCGCCGCGCCGATGCGGGAAAGATAGAGGACATATTGTCCATCGTCGCTGAGGGAAGGACGAATGTTGGCGCGGTCAGTCGCGCCGAGAGCCCATTGACGTCCGCCGGCAACATCAACCACCACGAGTTGCGCGCGGGTATTCTGGAACACCACGGTGGTTCCCGCGTCATCGATATCCGCCGCGTAGGTTTCGTCACGGGCTAGAATGTGTTTCTTCTTGTCCTGAAAAAGGACTACGCCCGTGGAAGGAACAGTCAGCAGAACCGCGCCGCGGGAGGAAACGGCCAAGGGAGTGAACCTCCCCAAATCCTCGAGGAGGTCTGTACTGGTTCCACCGGCAAGATCCTCTAAACTGGCGGTAGCCGCCATCACGCCGCTCGAGGAACAACGAGCGAGATAACGGCCGTTTCTGCTCAGCCGGAATACGCCGCCGAAGGAGAAATCCGGCCGGCCGCCGGCAAAGGTCACGGTACCGCCGGTTCTCTCCCGCAGGAAGCACGAACTGCCGCCCTGGCAGGTCAGGGTGTTTGCATAAGCAACCACGGCGCCGTCGCCGCTGATTTGTGGGGCGGTGAGGATATAGGGATTCGTAAGAGAGACGCCGATGCGTTCTCTCTGGGCAGCCAGGGTGATACCCGCGTCGTCGAGCAGAAAGATCTTGGAATGCAGAAATTGGTCCGTGCCTCGCTGGCGCAGGGTAGAAGCGAAGTAGACACGCGAGCCATCCCGGGTGACCGCCAGGCCGCTGTACTGGCAGAAGGATGATCCCGGAAGGAGAGCAGCGGCAATTATCCAATGCGTCGCCTTCATTATATTTTCACGGTACACGCTGGGGATTTGGAATGGGACTCAGCGCGTGCTTGAAGGAAATGCGTCCGCCACGCGGAACGCGCCGTGAGGAGCGGCGAGAGGCGCACGCTTTCCGTTTCACTGTATGTGGCGATCGCGGCATAACGGTCTGCCCGGGGGTCGCGGTGTACGGCCAGGCGGCGGGCGGCGAGGTCCAGAACCCAATATTCGGCTATGCGGGCACGGGCGTAGAGAGCGGCTTTGGTGGTGAGATCAAAGCCCAGGGTGGCATCGGAGATTTCCACAAGCAGGTGGAGGTCAGAGGGTTGGGGATTGGCGTTGAGGAACTCCCATGAGGGGCGTGTTAAGACAATGATGTCCGGTTCCGGCTCATTAGCGGGATTATTGTGCCGAAACGTGTACCTCTCGGATATGGCCACTCATCGAACTACCGTCAACATCTCACTCACTCCGGAATTTGATGCCTTCCTTCAGAGCCGCGTAAAATCCGGCCGTTACCAAACGGCGAGCGAGGTAGTTCGCGAGGCGCTTCGCCTTCGTGCACGGCCGCAATACCGGTGAGGCTGACGATATTTTCATGCACCGGCAGGTTGCCGTTGCGTAGCATGCGGCGCCTTCGAACAGTATGGATTTTCTATGCCGGATTTGATGAGTCTGCTCCGGGCGGCTTTCGTGGAAATCTATTGGTGGTAGAGAAAGCCGGGATAGCGCACCTGAGCGGCGCCGGAGCGTTTCCGGGCGAGGCAGTACATCTGCTCGCCGCGCAGGGAGACGTCGAAGCCGTTGGTTTCGAGAAATTCCTTGACCCAACCGGCTTCATCCACATGGGGCATTCGCTCCGTGAAGAGGGCTTCGACGGTGAAGCCGGCGGCGAGGACGGCGTCCTGAAGTTCACGAGGCGTGTACTCGCGGACATGGGGAAGATCGGGGTTGCCGGGGGCCGGGTAGAGGGAGTACGTCTGGGGATGGAGCCAGCCGTGGAGGACGGCGGCGACGCTGGTGAGGCCGACGATGTTCGGAGTGGTGAGCACCAACATACCGCCCTCGCGCAGGATGCGGTGGCATTCGAACAGCAGGTGCATGGGGTCGTGAAGCAGATGTTCGATCAGTTCACAACAGAGGACGGCATCGAAGTGTGCATCGGGGTACGGGAATGGGTGTAGCTCGGCGTCGAAGAGATCCATTGCGCAAGTGAATGGCGGCTGGCCGGGGATGTCGAGCGATTTCGTCTCGCGGCCTGCCTGGGGCGAGTAGTAGGCCCCGGTGACATGTCCGTAGCCGAGGACGCGCTCGAGGACGGCGGACATTTGGAGGTAGGAACCGAGTTCGAGGGCGCGGGCGTCCTTGCCGCCGGGCGGGACGAGGGAAAGCGTGCGGACGAGGCGTGCGTGGTGTTGGAGGAAGTAGCCGGCCGCGTGGGGGCCTGCGACGGGGATTTTGGCCAGAAACGCCTCGAGTTCGGCCTCGCGCCCGTTGGTGGGAGGGGGCGCCAGGGAAACGCCGTGCCATTTGCGCTCGATGAAGATATCGAGGTGCTTGAGGAGTTTGCGAACTACTCTGAGGAGCAGAAGCATCGGCGTCTTCTCTCTCATGCCAGATTCCGCCGCACGAACTCCTCGGCCTCGCGCAGGCTTTCCGGGGTGCCGATGTCGAGGAAAGGGGCATCGGCGGGCAGTACGCGGAGGCGGGCGCCCGCCGCCAGCAGAGCCGGGAAAACATCCACCTCCATGCTCAGCGGAGTCTTTTCCGCAAACACCGGTAAGAGGCGAGGGCGGAAGAAGTAGACGCCGGCGTTGATGAGTCCGGCGCCGGGTTGCTTTTCGCGGAAGCCGAGCAGGCGGTTGTCCGGCGAGACGGCGAGGGAGCCGTAGCGGGAGGCGTCGGGGACGGGGACGCCGAGGAGGGCGCCGTCGACGGCGGGGTCGAGAAGGCAATCCTGCGCGGGACGGGTATCGGCCACGATGAGAGAATCGGCGTTGGCGACGGCGAACGGATCGCTCAGCGCCGTTCGAGCCGCGGCGAAGCGCACCGCGCCGCCTGTGCCCATGGCATGGGGTTCGGTGACGGTGAGGATTTCGAGCCCATCCGGCGGGCGGGCTTGCAAGTAGGCCTCCGCGACGTGGGCAAGGTGGCCGAGGGAGACGATGACGCGCGCGGCGCCTTCCCGCTTCCAGTAGCGGAGCGCCCATTCAAGAAAGGGGCGGCCCGCGACGGAGATCATCGGCTTGGGGACATCCGGATGAATTTCGCGGATGCGCGTGCCGAAGCCGCCGGCAAGCAGAATGACGGTAAACATCAGTTGAGAAACGCCCGGACGATGAAGGCGGCCATCTGCTCGCGGGTGACGTTGGCATCCGGGCAGTAGGTGGTGGCGGTGCAGCCGTTCGTTACGCCGAGGTCGCGCATCTCCTGAATGAAGCCGAAGAAGGGATGGGTGGTGGGGACATCGGTGAAGAAGGCGGTTGAGGGGAAGGGAAACGTGTCGCCGTCGTAGAGGCTGCGTATTTTGCCGCGGATGACGAAGGCCGCCATCTGGCCGCGGGTGACGGGGTCATCGGGGCAGAAGGTGGTGGCGGTGCAGCCGCTGGTGATGCCGAGGTCCTTGAGCTTCTGGATGTAGTTGAAGAAGGGGTGCGTGGCGGGGACGTCGGTGAACGCCGGCGTGGTAGGGGCGGTGAAGTTGTCGCCCAGCAGGGCGCGGATGACGAAGACGGCCATCTGGCCGCGAGTGACGTTGTCGGTGGGGCAATACTGGCCGGTCTTGCAACCGGTGGTGATGGACCACAGGCGCAGGACGTTGATGAAGTCGTAAAAGGGATTGGAGTTGAGGACGTCGGTGAACTGCGGGCTGGTGGACATGGGGAAGTAGGCCGCCCAGGTGCCCCAACGGCCGGAGGCGGTGTTGCGGGGCTTGGCATATTCGCCGTAGGTCCAGAGGCCGCCCTGGACGGGGTCGATGGTTCCGCCGAAATAGTCGCCCCAGCGGGAGCCGGCCTCGAAGGCGTCCTCGCCGGCCTTTACTTCGGAGATGCCGAGATAGGTGAGGGCTCCGGAGGCATCGGTGCTGGTTCCGGTGATCAGCTTGTTGGGCAGGGCGTTGCCCGGCCCCTGGCTGGCGGGGATATCGAAAGCGGGGAAGAAGAAGTTGCCGTTGACCTGGCGGGCCTGGAGGGTCACCTTGCTGGAAGCCAGATCAATGCGGTCGTAGGTGACGGTGGAGGCGCCGGTGGTGTAGCCGGTGTTGCGGGCGGTGTAGAGGATGCCGTTGCGGACGATGGCGCGGAGGATGCGAGTGTCGCCGGGGTCGATTTTGAGCGCCGAGCCTTTCTGGGGGACAAGGGCGGGCAGGTCATAGCTCCAGATGTTCTTGAGCGTGGCGCGGGTAGCGGCGGGGGTGGCGCTGGTGGGGTTGTCGATGCGCCAGAGGGTGAGGTAGGTGGCGGCCGCGGCGTCGGAGGCGTTGACGAGAATGCCGGAAGGGACGCCCGCGCCGGGCTGGCCGCGGAGTTGGATGGGGCTGATGGAGGTGGCGATGGAGTTATCCTCGTTCTTGAGGTTCCAGATGTCCTGAAAGGTTAGAGTAGTGGTGGCGGGGTTATATAATTCGGATTTTTTCAGGATACGAATTTTGGCATATTGCAGAACGTTGGAAGAGACATCGAACATATTCGCCGTGAGATAGACGGCATTATTGTCATATCCGGCGCGGGGAAAATCGGCTTCAAACACGGTCTGCGTGGTTCCGTTGAGGCTGCCCTCGAGAGCCCAGTTTTTCCAGCCCTCGTCGTAGGCGGCGCTGTTGGACACCGAGAGGACGAAATAGGTCTTCAGGGTGAGGGCGTCTTCGGAGAAGGCGGAGAGCAGGAAGCGGCCGTGGAGCGAATCGTAGCGGATGGAGGGGTCGAGGAAACGGCAGGCGCCGATGCCGTGAGGGCAAATGGCGGGGACGATGTTGCTGAACCACTGCTGCAAGGTCATGAGGCTGGTCTGCTGGCCGTCTTTGCTATAGCGGGCGACGCTGGAGTTGACCACCATGACGATGTCGGAAGGGCCGGCGGCGAGGTCGGGGTCGGGGGGAGTGAGAAGGGTCTGCTGAATACCTTCGAAGCTGGTGGAGGGGGAGAGAGCTAGAGGTTGGAGGGGGAGGGAGGAAGGAGCGCGGCCGAGGTTGAGGAGATCGAGTACCTCGAGGCCGGGAGGGCCGATGGAAACGGGGGCGCGCTGGCGCAGTTCCTGCTTGCGGCGGTAGTACTCATCGAGCGGAAGAGTGGTATGTCTTACCGCGCTTGGTAATACGCTGGGGACCGCGGGGGAGGGCTGGGTGGGATCGAACAGGGCTCCGGTGGTGGTGGCGCCGGATGCGTGAGATTGGGCCTGAAGCGGGGATGCGAGCAAGGAAACTGTTATGACGGCGAGACTTGTTCCTATCCGGTGACGCAAGAGATCCTCCTTGTCCAGTGCAGGGTCCGGATGCGGGGAGACCCAAGCTAACAATCATAGACTAATGGGTAGGAGCAATAAAAACGGCCTGACTGGTTTCCCAGCCAGGCCGCGGATCTTTGATGGTCGAGAAGTGTTAAACTTATTTCACTCCTATCCTTGCCGTCTGTCAAGCCCCAATTTTACGGGAGGAAAGCATGGGGAAATCCACCGCGAGAGTAACAGCGGCGAGCGGGGCAACGGAGTGATTTTCTTCCTGCTTATCAAAATCTAAAGCGATCAAGGATTCCACGCAGCCAGGAGCGCTTTTGCGGTTCGGAGGATGCGCCGGCATGTTCCTCTTCCCAACAGGCATCGACGAGCAGGGAGAGGCAATCGGTGATGGCGGCGCGTTCGTTGAGGCCGATGGCGGAGGGAGCGAGCAGTTGCGGGCCGGATAGGCCAAGGGTGGTGTGAAGCAGTCCGGACCAGGGATCGCGGAGGCCGAATTTCATGCTCAGGGCGCGGGCGCGAGGGAGCAGAGGCATCAGGCGCTGGTGGGCTTCGGTGTAGGCGTGATGCTCGGCGGGGAGACCGGAGGGGGCGCGGGCAGCTTGGCGGTAGGCGGCTTCCCAGGAATCGACGGCGCGCAGGTATTGTTCGACGGCATCGCGCAGTTCGAGCGCGAAGTCGAGATCCGGAGCGAGTTGGCCGACGGCGATGCGCTTGCGGTTCATGTACCGGGGCTATTCCCAAGGTAGCAGCGATCGGATTCAGAGCACAGTGTTGTCACCACTCGCAGCGTTAACAAAGTGTACCTCGATAATACAAGTCAAAACATTTCTTTGAGAGCGTTGACAAGTACATTTAGGGTAGCTATAAGTGCCCCCAACCGGCGCTTCCTGGCCCTGAAAGCGACCAGCAGCGCATCCATGAACGGCTTGGGAAACTTGATCGGATAAGACATTCGGCCAGGCCGGATCTCGGCGCCTCTGGTGACAGACCCTGATACACGGAATTGCGCCCGTCCCGTGCGTGTCGAACACCAACGCGAACCGGCGCAGATCCGGCTGGAGCGCAATGCTTACTGCGGCATTTTGGAGCAGGCGCAAAGTGGAACGCTGGACGTCACTCCATGGATGGAGTGGTTTCTTGGGTGTCTCGGCCGGGCCCTCCGTGCCAACATTGATGAGACAGCTCACCCGGTAGTAATTACTGAGCAGGGCGAGAACAGGAATCAAAGTGAAGAACAACGGAATTTCCCCGGCTTCCTCCACGATTTTGTCCGCCGCGGAACGTAGGGAGGCCGAGCGGAGCGAGGCCGACCGGAGTGCAGCGGCGGACAAAATCGTCGCGGCCCAGCCGCCCACCCCGCCGCACCCCGACCCGGAGGTCGTCGCCGCTGCCAAGCGGCGGACCTTCACCGCCGAGTACAAGCAGCGGATCTTGACCGAGGCCGACGCTGCGGCCGAACCCGGAGCCATCGGCGCCTTACTGCGTCGCGAGGGTCTCTATTCCTCGCACCTGGTCACCTGGCGCCGCGAACGCCAAGCTGGAATCCTCAAGGGCTTGACTCCTCACAAGCGCGGCCCCAAGTCCAAACGCAGCCCGTTGGAGGAGGAGAACCAGAACCTCCGCCGGGAGAACCAACGGCTGGCCGAGGAACTGCGTAAAGCCGAAATCGTGATTGACGTTCAAAAAAAAGTGGGTGCGCTGTTGGGCTGGCCCCTGCCCAAGGCGGACCCGGAGGAGAAGCCCTGATGGATGCCGTCACCCATCTGGCCCCCACCGTAGGTGTGGTTGCCGCCTGCGATTTCCTGCGAGTGGCCCGCGCTTCCTTCTATCGGCAGCGTCCGGTCTTGGGGCCACCGGCAGCGCCGCCGCCCGAGCCGGCTGTGGCGGCACGGCGCCTCGCCCCGGCCCGCGCCCTCAGTGCGGAGGAACGCGCCGGCGTGCTGGCTATCCTCCATGAGGAGCGCTTTCAGGACCGCTCCCCGGCGGCCGTGCAGGCTACCTTGCTGGATGAAGGCCAGTACCTCTGTTCGACCCGCACCATGTACCGCATCCTCGAGCAGGAGGGAGAGTCCCGCGAGCGCCGTGATCAACTCGTTCATCCGCCTTACCAGAAGCCCGAACTGCTCGCCACCGCGCCCAACCAACTATGGAGTTGGGACATCACCAAGCTGCTGGGCCCGGCCAAGTGGACCTACTTCTACCTCTACGTGATCCTGGACGTCTTCAGCCGCTACGTCACCGGCTGGATGGTGGCCCCCAGGGAGAAAGCGGAATTGGCCAAGCGCTTCATCGAGGAAACGATCGGTAAGCACCAGATCCCCGCCGGCCAACTCCACATCCACGCCGACCGCGGCAAGGTCATGACCTCCAAGCCGGTCGCCTTTCTCATGGCCGACCTGGGCGTCACCAAGACCCACAGCCGGCCTTATGTTTCCGACGACAACCCCTACTCGGAAAGCCAGTTCCGCACCCTGAAGTACCGCCCGGAGTTCCCCGATCGTTTCGGCTCGATCCAGGACAGCCGCGCCTACTGTCAGCAGTTTTTCCAATGGTACAACCACGAGCATCGCCACTCCGGCATCGGCTTGCTGACGCCCGCGATGGTTCACTTTGGCGAGACCCAGACGGTCCTGGCCCGCCGCCAAGCGGTGCTCGACGCTGCTTACCAGGCGCACCCCGACCGTTTCGTGCGCCGTCCACCGAAACCCTTGCCATTGCCCTCGGAGGTGTGGATCAACAGGCCGGTTCCAACCGGCCAAAAGACAGAGGAAGGAAGTCAGTAAATTCCCATGCCGGGTGTCTCAAAATGCTTGACACGCGCCGGGGCGATCGAAGGGGCACAGACGGCGCTCGGTGCGGTTCTCGCCAAGGCGCGCTTTTGGGAGAGTATTCGGAACGTTGCGCTGAACCACTGCCAGCGGCTTGTGCTGAACCGGTTACCGGATGGATTTGAAGGTAAGTTGACGACATCCAAATATGCGAAGCTCACCGGGTCTTCTCACGATACGGCGCTGCGGGACATTCTGGCGCTGATCAGGAGCGGCATCCTCGTTCAGAACCCTGAAGGCGGCCGCGGCGCCGGTTACTCACTGGCGGCGCGGCATCAGACCAACGATTAGATTAGCCGCTCTACAGCCGCACAATCTTATCCGAGTGATACTTCTTCAGCGCATTGCGCGTATCGACGATCAGCCGCGCGCTTTCGACCACCGAGCCATAGTCGAACTGCGCGTGGTCCGTCACAATGACCACGCAATCCGCCTCGGAGACGGCGCGGGCCGGGTCGCTTGCCTCCATTTCGACGCCGTGATCGCGCAGGGCGGGCACGAAGGGATCGGAGAAAGTAACTCTGGCGCCGCGCTTCTGAAGCAGCAGGATGATGTCGAGGGCGGGGGATTCGCGGACATCGTCGATGTCGCGCTTGTAGGCGACGCCCATGATGTGCACGTGAGAGCCCTTGAGCGGCTTGGTGTGCTCGTTGAGCGCGCCCTGGATTTTGTCGAGTACGAAGTGCGGCATGTGGCCGTTGATGTAGCCGGCCAGTTCAATAAAGCGGGCCTCGATGCCGGCCTGCCTGGTTTTCCAGGAGAGGTAGAAGGGATCGATGGGGATGCAGTGTCCGCCGAGCCCCGGGCCGGGGTAGAAGGGCATGAAGCCGAACGGCTTGGTGGCGGCGGCGTCGATGACTTCCCAGACGTTGATCCCCATGCGGTCGCACATCAGCGCCATTTCGTTGACCAGGCCGATGTTGATCATGCGGAAGGTGTTTTCGAGCAGCTTCACCGTTTCGGCGACCTCCGTCGAGCTGACGGGGACCACGGTTTCGAGCGCCTGTTTGTAGAATAAGGCTCCAAGGCGGGTACATTCCGGTGTGATTCCGCCGACCACTTTCGGGATGTTGACCGTCTGGAATTTGGGATTGCCGGGGTCGACGCGCTCCGGCGAGAAGCACAGGAAGATCTCTTCGCCCACGCGAAGATCCGGCCGCTGGAGCATGGGCATGAGGAGTTCGGAGGTGGTGCCGGGATAGGTGGTGGATTCGAGGATGACCAGCATGCCGGGATGGGCGTAGCGGGCAATTTCGTTGCACGCCGACACGATGTAGCTCATGTCGGGGTCTTTGGTTTTGCGCAGCGGCGTGGGCACGCAGATGTTGATGGTGTCGAGACCGGCAATCGCGGAGAAATCGGTGGTGGCGCGCAGTTTGCCATTCTCCACCAGTTGGCGCACCTGCCCGGAAGGCACGTCCTGGATGTAGGAATCGCCGGCCATGAGATGGGCGACTTTCGATTCCTGTACATCAATGCCGGTGACGGTGAAGCCGGCGCGGGCAAATTCGACAGCCAGGGGGAGGCCGACGTAGCCGAGTCCGATGATGCCGGCCTTGGCGGTGCGCGCGGCAAGTTTTTCCTCGAGCGCCGCGGAACATTTCAATTCGGTAACCAACATGTCACGAACTCCAGTTTTCAGCAATGGAAGACAACAATGCGCGCGGACACGGAGACTTGAGAAGATGAGAGCAACTCGGGGGCCATGTCAGGGCGCCAGGAAAGCGCGCATAAGAAACAAAGCCATCTGGCCTCCCGTGGTGTAGGAATTAGGGCAGTATTCCGTAGCCGAGCAACCGAGAGTGATTCCCAGTTCCCGCAATTTTTGGATATAAGGAAAAAACAGATTGGTCATGGGAATGTCGGTGAAGTGCGGCGTCGAAGGGAAGGGAAAGCCCTGGCCGGCGGAAATCCGGAATCGGGAGCGAACCAGGAACGCGGCCATCTCGGCGCGGGTGACCGGGGAAGCGGGGCAAAACTGACCCGGGGCGCACCCCGAGGTGATTCCAATCTCGTATAGCTTCTGAATCCAGGCAAAGTCCGGACGCGAGGCGGGCGCGTCCTGAAAATAGGGGGTTCGGGAGTAGGAGAAGCTGTCCCCGCCGTAGAGAGCGCGGACTAAATAGACGGCCATCTGGCCGCGCGTGACCGGCTGGTCGAGGCAGGATCCGGGAGCCAGGCAGCTATTGATGAGTTCCGGGGAGCGCATGAGGCCGGTGACGGAGGCGAGAGCGCTCTGGCCGAGCGCGCCGGACTGGCTGACAGGCATCTCCTGCGAGGAGACCGTCCCGTTTACGGCAAGAGAGGCGAAGCGGGCCGCGGCGCCCGAATTAGCGGCAATGGAGTAGCTGAAGGCGCCGCTCCCCATGCCGCTCCCTGAGCCTGTAATCCGGATCCAGCCTCCCGCGGCGGATGCGCTCCACCGGCAGGAACTCGAGGACGTGGAAACGAACACGGTCCCGGAACTCGCGGCGGCAGACACGTTAAGATCAGCCGGGCTCAAAGTGAACGTGCAGGGCAGGATGGAGGTCTCGAGCGTGGCCCGGCCACCGGTGATTTCCGCAAACGTGGGGCGGTTGTTGCCGGGGCGCGGCTGGAGAGCGCCCGTGAACAGGCGGCTGATCCGGTCAAAGGCGGTCATTTCCGTTTGGGTGAGAAACCGGCCGGGTGTGGTCACCACATAGGCGGTGCGGAAATCGTTCTGCGCCAGGTCCGGCCCGGGAACCCGCGGTCCCGCCACCTGCTGGATCTGGGCGGCGGTCACCTGGCGGAATGGTCCAAGAAAGCGCGACCCGTAGCCGAAAGCGAGGGGGGCCGTTTCCGAAACGAGGATGGGCGGAACTTCGGAGGCGGAAGCCAGCCCCATCAGGTACAGTTCCACCGGAGGAAGGCGCCAGGTGGAGGTGAAGCCGGAAGAGGTGGCGGAATACGTGCCGTCTCCGTTGTAGGACCAGGCGCCCCCGCCGACGGCTCCGGCAATGTTGGTGTTTTCCGACCAGTGGCCGCCTGGACCGACCAAACCCAGGGAAGGGAGGTAAGCCGCCCACTGATGGAGCGTTTCATGGGCGAAGGTGGGGAAGTAGTCGCTCGATTGTTGTTCGATGAAATTGATGCCCAGCAGTTTCCCGGAACTGCCGTAAGAACTGCTGTTGTCAAAAGGAAGCGAGCCGGCGCCGGTCCAGTTCTGCTTCACCATGATGTGCAGCCCCACCGATTTGCCGCCGGGGCAAAGCCGCTGGCTGGTGGTAGTGAAGTTGAGGAAGTCGTAGGCGTCCGGCAGCACGGAATACACCTTGCTGCTCAAGGCTTGAATGGACACGCCGGGTTCGCCGCTGAGAATTCGATTGACGCTCTCCTGGGTGTCCACGATGTTGACTACATGCGCGGAAACCTGTACGTCCGGGGAGAGGCGGGCGACCGGTTCGGGAATCCCGAACTCGGAGACAGGCAGAATCCAGAGCGCGTACTGATTGAAGGGAATGGTGGTGAAGGCGCCGTTGCGGAGGATGGTGATGTCACCCAGATAAACTCCACGGAGAGAGGGAGTCGCGCGGGTAAAGGTATGGGCGGTGCAGGCGGACGGGGCGTTGGCTTGGTAGCGGATTCCATCGAGGGTATAGACGCCGTCGTTCGCGACGCGGTCGCCGTGTGTGCCGTCGTCGTAGAGTGTGACGTTCAGCGGAGCGCCGCACGCGCTGGCGCCCTGGATGATCACCGGTACCCCGCTATCGATCCGCATAGTCACGGAAACCGGTTTGCCGGTGGTGACCACTTCGAGGATCGTGCTTTCGATTCCGTCGTCGAGGATGGCGGTGGGAGTGAAGCGGGCCACGTCAGGGCATTGCGCGTTGAGGGAGGCGGCGAGTCCGCAGGTGGTGAGGACAACGAGGCAACGGAGCGTCGAGGTAAGGTGTAAGGGATTTTTCCCTGCGGACATCCACCCTTGTAAGGCACTTCGGTATCCAATGGGGACAATTTGGTAAGTGGCGGTTTATCAATTGGATAAGGAGTACCGCCGGGGTGGAGGGCAGTGCTCTGTTTTGGGGTTTTGCCTGAAAAAGTAGGGTTTCCGCTTTGCTGGTATCAGGGTTATGGCCTGTTCGATCTAAGGTGGTAGACCTAACGATCCATTACCCTGGTTTGCCGGCCGCTGATGTTTGACAGTACGTCAGGGCCAAGCCATGTCATGATAGGTTAGTAACTGATTGATTGATTGATCAATTGGAGTATTTGCTCAATGACCCATAAGATTACCGCCGTTACCGCCCGAACCCAATTTGGCCAGATCCTTGACCGCGCTGTTGAGCACAACGAAAGGTTTCTGGTGGAGCGCAACGGGGAACCCGTCGCGGTCATTATGAGCGTGGCTGATTTTGTGAGGACCCTTGCCCCAGCTCCGGATTGGCTGAAAGATCTCCAGGATCATGCCAGACGAAAAGGCCTGGACAAACTCACCATGGAAGACATTGACGCCGAGATTGCCGCCACGCGCCGGGAACGCCACGAACGCCAAAGGCATTCCCGCGGATGATTCGAGTAGTTCTCGATACCAACATCGTGGTTTCAGCAGTTCTCAAGGCAGGGAGCTTGCCGGAAGCTGTTTTTAATATGGCTGCCGGCGGCGTTATCGAGCTTTGCGTTTCCGAGCCCATTCTGGCCGAGTACGAAGAAGTCTTAAGTTAAGCCGGGTGCGGCTGGGTATTCCAGCCAAGAAGGTAGCCAACGCGCTGCTTCATATTCGGGAGAGAAGTTTGCTGGTGACGGTCACTGTTCAGGTGGCGGAGGACACGTGTCCGCACGATCAGGATGACATCATGTTTCTGGAATGTGCCGAGTCAGCCGGCGCTGATTATCTTGTTACCGGCAACCGGAGGCATTACCCTGACGAATGGAAGAACACGAAGATCGTTACTGCGCGAGAATTCATGGACATTATCATCAACGCAAAGAGCGGCGATCCAACGGAGGAAATATCATGAGAAATGTATCCGATGATTCGTTCGATTATCCTAATCTGGAAATCTGGAACGTAAGTGGTCGTGTCCGGTGGAATAATTAACTTGGATGATCTAACGCCCCACGGAATCGACGGGGTTCACGTGGAAATCAAATGTCAGCATCATATCGCTCTCCACCCGCCGGCCGTTCAGGGTGGCGGGCTCGAAGCGCCAGTGCCGCGCGGCGATGACGGCGGCGCCGGTGAGATAGGGAGAGGCTTTGGAAACGGCCTGGGCGTGCGTCACTTTGCCGTCCTCTCCGATGGTGACTTTCACTTTCACGGCGGTGTCGCGGGTGATGGAAGCCCACGCCTGGCGGGTGAGGACCGGTTGAACCTGCTCGATGGATTTGGGACCGGCATACACATGTGGAGGCTTGGTTTCCTGAGGAGTGCGGACTGGGGACTGCGGGCGAATGTCAGTCTGGGCCGGTTCTGGCGGCTTCGGCCCGGGTGGCAGCTTCAAGGGTTCTGAGAGCGCCAGGGGAGTAGAGGCCGGCATGCGATTGGTCTGGATGATCACGGGGGCTGATTCCAGAGTGATCTGGCGCCAGGATTCTTCGTTGGAAGGCTCCTGTTTAGGGGATGATTGCGGGAAGGAAAAAACCCTGGGAACCGCAGGAGGCGGTTGCCCCGGCGCGGCGGAAGCCGTTTGCCTGACATTCGGCGCCGGTGTGGCGGAAGCCGGCAGCGAAGGAGGAGGACCGTCCCGCAGGACGGAACTGTAGGCGGTGCGAGATCCCTTGATGGCAAGGACGGATTCGGCGATCTTCTCCCCCGCGGCAAGCACTTCCAGGCGGAATTGGATGGTTCTCCCCAAGGGGGAGTAGACGATGTTGCCGGTGGTGCGCAACTCCTCCTGCCCCAACCGGATCTCGCGGGGAGGCAGATCACCGTCGAGGATCGTCAACACGGCCGATACGCCGTTCTGTTGGAGGGCCGGCGCGCCGCGGTTCCAACTCAGCCGCAGGTCCTCGCTCTGCGTTTGTACGCGCAACCCTAACGGGGTAGTGGATATCGCGGCTTCCTCGCCGGAGCGCATCGCGGGTTCGATGCGAGAGCGGCTGCTCCAAAGAAAGTATCCAGCCGTTCCGAGGGCGCAGGCAATCAGAGCGGACAACGCGAATGTCAGGGGGAGAACCCGGCCTTTGCGCTTGGGGTCGGGTGTGGGCTTACGTTCGGTGGCGCGGCGCCTCGCGGCGGCCGCGGCCGCGGCTTGCTCGAGAGCGGCGGAACGCTGTTGCTCTGCCTCCTGCCGCAACTGCGCCGGACCAAATGGGAACTCATGGAAACTGAAGCCGGATTCGAGAATCCCGTTATCCCAGAAGAAAAAGCCTGCCGTGCTCGGCCCCGCTTTTGTGGGTTGGATGAGCAGGGCGATGTTGGAAGGATTCGGGAAGTGTTCCTGGAGCAGGGCAATGTCCTCCGGCTCCAGTCGCAGCCCGTCACGAAATGAGCTGCGGTAGTATCCGATGGCAACCAGCCCTTCTTTTGCCCCTAAAGCCGCTTTAGCCTGTTCGACGCGCCGCCAGTCTTCCGGCGCCAGGATATAACGCTGGGGAGATTTATCGCAAGAAATGGGTAGAAAATCAACAATTTCAATTCTTTCCGGTGATTCCGCACGGCCGATCAGGATGCCGCCGCTTTCGGTGCTCTGATCTGGCGTGCCGCCGGTTGTTTTCAGAACCTCCGCCAGCAAACGCTCGGCGCAGCTCAGGTGCAAATGAATGCGCACCGGCGAGCCGGGGAAGGACCACAAATAGGTATCGGAGGCCGGGGTTTGTGGTGTGGCGGCGGTTGCGGTAGATGGCAAAGTAAATGGCCTCCTTGTTTTTTGGACTCTTTCCCTAAACTCGGGGCGGGTCCGAGTTCCGGACTCGGGCGAATATCCAGTTCCGGGAGGGCAACCCCAGAATCAATCCGGTCAGCACACCGCCGGTGTTGGCGACCATATCCCCCATCTCGAAAAACCGTCCCTCCGACAGACGTTGGCCAAACTCGAGGCACACCCCCATGGCGATGATTCCCAATGCAATGCCGGCGAATACCGGCCGCCTTTCATGCAGAGTCGGCAAGAAGGCGAGTACAGCGTAGGCAGTGAAATGTTGCAGCTTATCGGCGATGTGAAGAGCGCTCCAGGCGCGCATCGGAGACGAGGATGAGGGCAGCAGAGAACCGGTAACTACCATCAGACAAGCGCAGATCCAGAGAACACGGAGGATGAATTGATGAGAGATCCCGCTGTTACCGGTTGAGCCGCCGTGTTTTGCGGCGCTGGGAACAGAGGGGGGCGATCGTTGTAAAAACCTTGGTTGCATGGCGGCGTCTCGTGACAGAGACGCGTTGGTTCTGTTTTAGCATGTTCGTGGCCAATCGGTGTGCAACCAACCTGTGGCTTGCCCTCGGTTTACGGGGTAAAAAGAGCCCGGATGAGGAACACCGCCATCTGCCCGCGCGTGGTGGGCGCGTCGGGACAGTACTCATTGACAGTGCATCCGGAAGTAATTCCTAACTGCTTCATCTTCTGCACATACGGGAAGAATCCGCTCGCCGGCGGCACATCCTGGAAGGCCGCGATGGCGGCCGGATAGGGGAACGTCTGCCCCGCCGTGATGCCGAAGCGCGCGCGGATCATGAACGCCGCCATCTGCCCGCGCATCACCGCGTCATCCGGACAGTACAGGGTGGCCGAGCAGCCGTTGGTGATCCCCAGATCGCGCATCTTCTGGATGTAGCGGAAGAACAGGTTCGACGCCGGCACATCGGTGAAGTACGGCGTCTGGGTGTAGGTGAAGTTCTCTCCCGCCAGGGAACGGATGATGAAGGCCGCCATCTGCCCGCGCGTGGTGGAGTCATTAGGGCAGTATGCCGTGGTGGTGCACCCCGTGGTGATGCCGTAGAGCTTCATCAGGCCGATGTAGTCGATGAAAATGTTGTCCAGCAGAACATCGCTGAAGATTTGTGAGCGGTTCCCGCTGTTTTGCACCAGTTGGGCCGCGATTCCGCCGACGCTCAGCGTGCCCGTCCGCGTGTTCACCCCCCCGTTGCCAGCCGCCGTCAATTGCGCCGTGCCCGCGCCGTTGCCGCTGGCCGCCGAGTTCAGGCTCAGCCAGTTCGGCGCCACCGACGACGACCATTCACATCCCTGCGGCGCGCTCACGTTCAGGCTCAACGGGCCGCCCCCCGCCGGCGCCGTGCCCGCCGCCGGTAACGCGATCCCCGGCAGACATCCCGTCCCCGCCTGACCCACCACCACCGATTGCCCGGCAATGGTCAGCACCCCGCTGCGCAGGTTCGTCGACGGGTTCGCCGCCAGCAGGAACCGCGCAATCCCGTTCCCCATCCCCGACGCCCCCGCGCTCACCGTCAGCCACGGCGCATTGCTCGAAGCCGTCCAAGCGCACCCCTCCGCCGCCGTCACGTTGACAAACCCGATATCCCCTTCACTCATCCCCGCAAAGCTCGTCCGCGACAGCGTGTAGCTGCAACTGCTCAGCGCCACGAATCCGGCGCTTACCGCTTGCGGACCGTTCATCACCAGGCTCGCCGGGTTCGTCCCCCCGCTGAGCCCTCCCGACCAGGAGCCGAACTGATAGCCGCTCGCCGGACTCGGCGTCAACTGCACCACGGTCCCGCCGGCGTAATAGCCATCGGGGGAGGCGGGAGTGACCACAACCGCGCCCGTGTTGGTGGGCGTCACCGCGGTGGTCAGCAGATAGGAGGTCTGGAAGGAAGCGGTGTAGGTGGCGGCGGAAGCGGGAGCGGTGATGGCGTGGGTCTGAGCGCCGCCGTCGTTCCAGCCGGCAAAGCTGTAGCGTGTACCGGCGGAAGACTGTGGCGTGAGGACGCTGATAGTGTGCGAAGTGCCGGCCGTCCACTGGAAGGATTGGGGCGAGGAAGCATAGGAAGCGCCGTCGACGATGACACCCAATCCGGCTGGCGAGGTGTTCACGGTGACTGATTGCGCGGTGGAGGTGAACGAAGCGGTGACGCCGCGGGGAGCGGTCATGGAGACGGAAGTGGGGTTGGCGGAGCCGCTGGCGCTGCCGCCCCATCCGGCGAACTGGAAGCCGGAGTTGGGGGTAGCGGTGAGTAGGACGGCGGCGCCGCTTGAGTAGTAGCCATCGGCCGAAGAGGGTGACGCTTGAATGGCGCCGTTGCCGGCGGGCGAGGCGGTGGTGGTGAGCAGGTAGGAGGTCTGGAAGGAAGCGGTGTAGGTGGCGGCGGAAGCGGGAGCGGTGATGGTGTGGGTCTGGGCGCCGCCGTCGCTCCAGGAGGCGAAGGTGTAGCGGGTTCCATTGGAGCCTTGGGGCGTGGCGGCGGTGATGGTGTGGGAAGTGCCCGCGGTCCACTGGAAGGACTGCGGGGAGGAGGCGTAGGAGGCGCCGTCGACGGTGATGCCGAGGCCGGAGGGGTTGGTGGTGATGGTGATGGATTGCGGAGAGGTGAAACTGGCGGTGACGCCGCGGGGAGCGGTCATGGAGACGGAGGTGGGGTTGGCGGAACCGCTGGCATCTCCGCCCCAGGCGGCGAACTGGAAGCCGGAGTTGGGAGAGGCGGTGAGTTGGACGGAGGCGCCGCTCGAATAGTAGCCGTCCGGGGAGGAGGGGGAAGCCTGGATGGAGCCATTGGAGGCGGAGGTGGTGAGGAGATAGGAAGTGAGGAAGGAAGCAGTGTAGGTGGCGGCGGAAGCAGGAGCGGTGATGGTGTGATTCTGCGCGCCGCCGTCGCTCCAGGAGGCGAAGGTGTAGCGGGCGCCGTTAGAACCCTGGGGAGTGGTGACATTGACGGAGTGGCTGGAGCCCGGGGCCCACTGGAAGGATTGGGGGGAAGAGGCATAGGAGGCGCCGTCGACGGTGATGCCGAGGCCCGCGGGGTTGGTGGTGACGGTGATGGATTGGGCGGAGGCGGTGAAGGAAGCGGTGACGCCGCGGGGAGCAATCATGGACACGGAGGTAGGATTCGTGGAGCCCGTGGCATCGCCGCTCCAGGAAGAGAACTGATAGCCGCTGTTCGGCGTGGCTGTAAGTTGGACGGAGACGCCGCTGTTGTAGTAGCCGTCGGGGGAGGAGGGAGATGCCTGGATCATGCCGTTTGTCGCGGAAGTGGTCAGCAAATAGGCGGCCTGGAAGAAAGCCGTATAAGTAATGGCCGATGAGGGAGCAGTAATGGTGTGCGTTTGTGCTCCGGCATCGCTCCAACTGGTGAAGGTGTAGCGGGAGCCGTTCGAGCCCTGCGTAGCGGTGGTGCTGATGGTGTGGCTCGACCCCGGCGTCCACTGGAGTGTCTGTGGCGAAGCGGCGTAAGAAGTGCCATCGACGGTGACCCCGAGTCCGGCGGGACTGGTGGTGATGGTGACGGACTGCGGCGCCGAGGTGAAGGCGGCAACCACGCTCCGGGGAGCGCTCATGGTGATCGAAGCAGGATTAGTGGAGCCGCTTGTGTCTCCGCTCCAGGAAGAGAACTGATAGCCGGTGTTGGGAACCGCGGTGAGTTGGACGGAGGCGCCGCTGTTGTAATAGCCGTCGGGTGACGTGGGAGATGCCTGAATGGTTCCGTTCGTCGCAGAGGTGGTCAGCAGGTACGCGGTTTGGAAGGAAGCGGTATAGGTGGCGGCGGAGGCTGGGGCAGTGATGGTGTGCGATAAAGCGCCGGCGTCGCTCCAGCTTGTGAACGTGTAGCGCGTGCCGCCCGAGCCTTGCGGCGACGTGGCGCCGATGGTGTGGCTCGACCCCGGCGTCCACTGGAAGGACTGCGGCGAAGAGGGGTACGCGGCGCCATCCACCGTCACGCCCAATCCGGCGGGACTCGTGGTGATGGTGATCGTCTGCGGCGCCGAGGTGAACGTGGCCGTGACGCTGCGGGGAGCGGTCATGGAGACCGGGGTGGGATTGGTGGAGCCGGTGACGCTGCCGCTCCAGGAAGAGAACTGATAGCCGGTGTTGGGAACCGCGGTGAGTTGGACGGAGGCGCCGCTGTTGTAATAGCCGTCGGGTGACGTGGGAGATGCCTGAATGGTTCCGTTCGTCGCAGAGGTGGTCAGCAGGTACGCGGTTTGGAAGGAAGCGGTATAGGTGGCGGCGGAGGCTGGGGCAGTGATGGTGTGCGATAAAGCGCCGGCGTCGCTCCAGCTTGTGAACGTGTAGCGCGTGCCGCCCGAGCCTTGCGGCGACGTGGCGCCGATGGTGTGGCTCGACCCCGGCGTCCACTGGAAGGACTGCGGCGAAGAGGGGTACGCGGCGCCATCCACCGTCACGCCCAATCCGGCGGGACTCGTGGTGATGGTGATCGTCTGCGGCGCCGAGGTGAACGTGGCCGTGACGCTGCGGGGAGCGGTCATGGAGACCGGGGTGGGATTGGTGGAGCCGGTGACGCTGCCGCTCCAGGAAGAGAACTGATAGCCGGTGTTGGGAACCGCGGTGAGTTGGACGGAGGCGCCGCTGTTGTAATAGCCGTCGGGTGACGTGGGAGATGCCTGAATGGTTCCGTTCGTCGCAGAGGTGGTCAACAGATAGGCGGTCTGGAAGGAAGCCGTATAAGTGGCGGCGGAGGCCGGGGCCGTGATGGTGTGTGATAAAGCGCCTGCGTCGCTCCAGCTTGTGAACGTATAGCGAGTGCCGCCGGAGCCTTGCGGCGACGTGGCGCCGATGGTGTGGCTCGACCCCGGCGTCCATTGGAAGGACTGCGGCGAAGAGGGGTACGAGGCGCCATCCACCGTCACGCCCAAGCCGGCGGGATTCGTGGTGATGGTGA
>JAIXKK010000051.1 GCA_026954325.1 Bryobacterales bacterium
GAGGCAACCCGACGGCCGCGCCGAAACCACGCAGGAACATTCTTCGATCAAGATGTTTGCCGGTAATCATTACAGTCAACCCTCTACAATGCGTACACAGCTTATCATGATTTTCCCGCCGCTTCGCCGCGCCTCATCTGAAACGGCGGACTCTTGACGATTTCGAGAACGAGCCGTGAGAAGCGGTAGTTGTCCGCAGCCAGACGGCTGACGATCTGGCGCACGAAGGTGCGGTCACTCTTTTCGAGCCCGCGGCCGAGCGCATAAGTGAGCATCTTTTCGGCAAGGCAGCGGGCGAAATCATCTTTGCCGGTGAGCAGAATCTTCTTGAACGCGGCGGGCGTGGAGAAGGTCTTGCCGCCCGGGAGGGCTCCGCTCGCGTCGATGGGGAAGTTGCCGTCTTTGTCGCGCCAGGCGCCGATGGCGTCATAGTTTTCCAGGCCAAAGCCGAGGGCGTCCATTTTCAGGTGGCAGGCGGCGCACATGGGATTGGCGCGATGCTTTTCCATCTGCCGGCGAAGGGTTCCGGTGATGCCGACGCCCGAATCCTCGAGGCTCGGCACGTTCGGAGGCGGAGGCGGCGGGGGCGCGTTGAGGAAGTTTTCAAGCAGATATTTGCCGCGGATGACGGGCGAGGTGCGCGTGGGATAGCTGGATACGGTGAGGACGCCGGCCATGGTGATGAGACCTCCGCGCTGGGGTGTGTGCAGTTCCACGCGGCGGAACTCGCTGCCGGTGACGCCGGGAATTCCGTAGTGCTTCGCCAGCCGCTCATTGAGGAAGGTGTAGTTCGAATCGATGAAGTCGAGAATGCTCCGGTCCTGCTTCACGACGGATTCAAAGAAGAGCTCTGTCTCCTTTTTCATGGCAGCCCGCAGTTCGTTATCGAAGGCGGGGAATTTTTCGGGCGCGGGCTTCACTTCGTCGAGGTTGCGCAGTTCGAGCCACTGGCCCACGAAGTTGCCGGCAAAGGCGGAAAACCCGCCGCCGGCGAGCATGCGGCGAACCTGCTGCTCGAGGATGGCGGGCTTGTGCAGGCCGCCTTTCGAGGCGATCTGAAACAGTTGCTCATCGGGCATGCTGCTCCAGAGGAAATAGGAAAGGCGCGTGGCGAGTTCGAAGTCGTTGAGGCGGTGGGCCGCCTGGGGGTCATTCGGGCTGGGATCGCGCTCGATGCGGAAGAGAAATTGAGGGGATATGAGAATGGCTTCGAGGGAGTAGCGCAGCGCCGCTTCGGGTACTTCTCCCTGTGCGCGCGCGAGTTTAACGTAGTTCAGGAACCTTTCGGTTTCCCGCGTGGTTACCGGGCGGCGGAAAGCGCGGCGGGCGAAATTTTCGACGATGCGCCGCATGCAGGCGTCGTCGTACTTGCCCGGATACTCTCCGCAGATGAGGATGGTCTTGTAGCTGGGCGGGGGAGTGAACGGGGCCTGATTGTAGGGGCCGCGCACTTCCAGATACTCGACTAGAGGTCCTTTTTCTTCGGTGTACGGTTTACCCGCGGCGTCCACGATGACGGCGCTCAGTTTATGGGCTCCCGCTTTGGGGCGGATGGTGAAATCGCGCAGGCGGGGTTTGTCTTCCGGCGTGAAGACGAGGGAGAATTGCGGGACTTCTTCATCCACCCGCGTCTTCAGTTGCAGGCCCTCTTCTTCCTTCGAGCGGCGGCCGGCAATCGCAATGCGGATTTCGTAGTCACCCTCCACCGGGAAGGAATGAGACAGCGCGATGGCGCCGGCGGGTCCATCGTGTTTGACGCGGTCGGAGCGGTAGCGGTCAGAGGTTAACTGATATTGCCTGGGCAGGGCCAGGGCCGCTTTCGCGATGCGGTGCGCGGCTACCATGTACTGCTCCATGAGGGCGGGAGAGACCGAGAGCACGTCGCCGATGTTGTCGAAGCCATACCCCGAATCGTCCACGGGGAAACGATCGGCGGGATGAAGGTCGAGCCCTACCAGATCGCGAATGGTGTTGTTGTATTCGGCGCGGTTCAGGCGGCGCGCCGTTACGCGGCCGGGGTCGTGGCGGCCGGCTTTGTCGTAGCGGTCGTATTCGGCCTTGAGCCAACCGGTCAAGGCGGCGGTCTCCGCGGCGGAGGGACGCGGCATGCCTTTGGGAGGCATCTCGCCGTTGCGCAGTTTCACAACCACCTTGTCCCATACTTCCTGTTCGGCAAGCACAAGGCCGGCGTTCTGGAATTTCTCGAGGTTGAGGCCGCCGGCCTTTGCCTTTGCGCTGTGGCACATGGCGCAGTGCTGCTTGAGGAAAGGCTGGACGTTCTTGCGGAAACCGGCGTCGTCCGCCGCGGGAAGGGCTGCACTGAAGAGAAGGACAGCGGCGGCGGCGTATGTGAGTTTCATCTCGAGCCCGATGTTTTCAGAATATCAGAGCATTCCCTTGGGCAGGCAGGCCGGTAGGGTTCGAGTTGTGCTCATTGCGCGCACATAGCCAAGGCTTCAAAATCGCAGGTTTACGATGACGTCGGAGTGCGCTGGGGAGTGGATGCCGATGTGCACGGTGCGGTCAGCGGCGTCATAGCGCCACATGCCGGGGCGGGCCGGACCGGCGGCCTGTGTCCCGGCCAGCGGGCCGCTTTCCACCTGCTCGACGGATTTCGGCTTGTCCATGTTGTGGACGACCCATTCGTAATTGCGGTCTACTTTGGATTCCATCTCGACGCGGTAGACGCCGGCGGCGGGACCGGCATGAGCCTGGGAGTAATCGCCGGCTTGTGGTTCGTAGAGGAAGAATTCGCCCCCGTTTTTCGGATAGTAGTGCAGTTGCAGCGGATCCTTCTCCGATACGCCGCCGAGAGGAAGAATGGATCCGTTCTTGACGAAGAGGATGACGCCGCCGGCGGGCGTGTCCACGGTGACGACGCGGCGGCCCTTCTCTTCCTGCCCGGTGTTCCAGTTGGTCCAGATGCCGAGCGGCAGGTAGACGCGCTTCCGTGGGGCGCCGTCACAGACGGGGACAACCAGCAGTTCATCGCCGAGGAGGAACGAATCGACGTGATCCCGCGCCTCGAGATCCCGCGGGTACTGGTGAAACATGGGATGAATGATGGGATAACCGCGCACGCGCGCTTCGTCGGCATAGGCGAGCAGAAAGAAATTGAGGCGCTTGCGGAAGGCTTTGGCCTGGGCCACCACCGCCGCCTTCTCGCCTTCGAAGGCAAGGGGTTGGGAGTCCTGGAATATGGGGGCGAGAGCGCCGAGATTGGCGGCACGGCGGAAGACATCGATTTCCGCGCCCTTGTAGCGCGCGAGGTCGAATGCGGGCATCAGAATTCCGGAGAGGCTCGCGTGAACCAGGGCGTTTGCGTCGCTGCAAAGCAAGTCCTGCCCGGTAAGGCCGAAAGCGGGCAATGGGGATGCTCCTCGCGGCAGGCGGGGACCGAGAATCATTTCGAGGCCGCGCGGCGCGGGGGCAGGGATTGGCCCGTCCACTTTGAGCCGTTCCTCCCAGATCTCTTTGAGCGACGGTCCAAAAGCAAAGTAGTATTCCAGCCGTTCCAGGCCGCTGCCGGTAATCCGCACGTCGCCGGCTTTTGATTTCGCCATATCGAATTCGAATGGCGCGGGAGTTCCCATCCACAGGGCGTAGCCACGGTCGCTGGCGAAGAAGGGCGTTTCGGGCTTCAGCGCCAGGCCGCGGGCATCGGCAACGGGCTGCGGCCTCGCTCCCAGGCCGAAGAACTTTTCGCCGGGCCGAGCCGCCAGTTCGAGGAGCGACTTGCCATCTTGCACCATGGCCGCTGTTTCGGAATAGAGGGCAATGCTCGAGGGAAGCCGCACCGCCACGAGGCCGTCGCGGCGGGTGACGTGGAGAATGAGGTCATCGGTTTCGAACTGCACGCCCGCGGGCGTGGCCGATGCGTCCACTCGAAGCATGCTATCGGCCATGGGCTGCCGGGCAGGGCCGGCAAGCCCGCGCCGCACACGGAACGTGGAGGGAGTGACGAATTCCACCTCCATCGTTGCGCCTTCCTCCAGTTTCAGGTGAAATGTGTTCTGCTTCCGTTCCCAGAAGGTGGACTGATGCGCCTGGAGGCTCAACGACGTCAATGCCACTGCCAGCCAAACAGGGGGGATCACAGTTCTACTATCGCTTCCTGAATCTCGCCCGTTACCATGGCCTCTTTCTCGCCCACATAGACGTTCACTTCGGAGCGGATGCCGAAGTGTTCCAGGTAGACGCCGGGCTCGATGGAGAAGCATGTGTAGGGAATCAACTGCCGCGTGTCGTGGCTTTCGAGGTTGTCCATGTTGGCCCCGGCGCCATGGACGTCGCAGCCGATGGAATGTCCGGTGCGGTGGACGAAGGAATCACCGTAGCCCTGGCTGGTGAGGAAGCCGTGCGCGGTGTCGTCTACTTCGAAGCCACGCAGTGTCCGGCCCGCGGCGATGCCGTCTTTGATGAATCTTACCGCCGCGTCGCGGGCTCCTTTCACCACGGCGAAGACTTTCCGCACCTGCGCGGGGATGTCGCGGCCGCAATAGCCGGTCCAGGTGATGTCGTAATAGACGGCGTCCGGTTGGGTGAGCTTGGCCCACAGATCAATGAGCACGACATCGCCGGGACGGATGGAGGCGGTGCGGGTGGGCTCGGGCTCATAGTGCGGGTTGGAGGCATTGGCGTTCACCGCCACAATCGGACCATGGTCAGTGAACAATGCGTTGGAGGCGAGGAAGTCGCGCAGGAAGCAGGCGACCTGGTATTCGTCGATGGGGACGCCGTTGCGGACGGCTTCGGAGATTTTCCGGAAGGCGGCGCGGCGGGCGGCGTCGACGCGCCTGCCGGCTTCGACGTGCATATCGAATTGGGCCTCGCTCCAGCGGGCTTCGAAATACTGCACGAGGTCGGCGGAAGTCACCACTTCGACATCGAAGCCGCGCACGAGGTCGATCATCCCGCCGTCGACGAGCGAGACATAAGGGATGGCGCATTGGGGGGACCATTGCATGGCCACTTCCCGCGCCGCGCCCAGCATCTGGCGCAAGCCGTCGCACATGGTCTGCCAGCTCGAATAGACCTGGCGCCGGCCGGGGAGATCATCGAGCATGTTCGGCTCGACGCGATGCACCAAGGCAACCGGTTCGCCAACGGCGGGGATGAAGTAATACCAGCGGCGGGTGGGAGTGCGATGCGGCTCGAAGCGCAGAATGCGGTAGGCGAGCGGGTCGCGCTTGTGGTGGTCATAGAACAGCCAGCCTGGAATGCCCCGCGCGCGAAGGGCGTCCTGAATTTCCGCAACCGGAACCATCTATTTCACTCCTCCCATGAGTTTCGTAATCGGCCTGGCAAAGACGGCGAGCAAGAGTCCGGCGATGATGGCGAACCCGCCGACGGCTCCGAACAAGGACGTAAGCGGGAGCGAGGTGTAGAGGCCGGCCATGCGCCCGCCGAGGTAGTTGCCAATGGAAATGGAGAGAAACCACACACCCATCATGAGTCCGGCCACTCGGATAGGGGCGAGTTTCGTAATGGCGCTCAGGCCCACCGGGCTGAGGCAGAGTTCGCCGAAGGTGTGGAGCAGGTAGGTGGCGGCGAGCCAGAGCGGGCTCACCTTGGCTCCCGTGGCGGCGAGGCCGGCGGGCACGATGAGGACCAGGAAGCCGAGGCCGACGAAGACCAGGCCCCAGGAGAACTTGGTGGGGCTCGAAGGCTCGCGGGAGCCCATTTTGATCCAGATCCAGGCGAACACGGGGGCGAGCGTCCAGATGAACAGGCCGTTGAGGGACTGCATCCAGGCGGCGGGGTATTCCCAGCCGAAGATGCGGTTGTCCGTGCTTTTAGCGGCGAAGATGTTCAATGTGGAACCGGCTTGTTCGAAGACGGACCAGAAGAGACAGGATGCGGCGAACAGCACTGCGATGACGATGAGCCGCTTGCGCTCGGTGGAATCCCAGTCGCCGGCGGTGAACAGCCAGCCGAAGAACGCGATGGTGAGCAGGAGCAGGCCCGTGCCGCCGGCCTCATTGAGGCCTTTGGCGGTGATGTGGAGGATCCCGGCGGTGTCGGCGGCGATGGCGGCGATGAACAATGCGGCGATGGCTCCGAGGCTTTTCCAGAGCAACCCTTTTTGCCGCGCATAGTCTTCGGCGGAAGTCTTTACGGGATGCAGGCCCGCCTCGCCGAGGAAGCGGTAGCCGTAAAGGTACTGCGCGACACCGGCCACCATGCCGACTCCGGCGAGGGCCATTCCGGAGCGCCACCCGTAGCTGCGCGCGACCAGGCCGCAGAAGATGGGCGCGAAGAAAGCGCCCATGTTGATGCCCATGTAAAAGATGGAGAAGCCGGCATCGCGGCGCGGGTCGCCCTGGCGGTACAGTTGGCCGACGATGGTGCTGATGTTGGGCTTGAGCAGGCCGGTGCCGGCAATGACGGTCACCAGGCCGGTGTAGAAGACGGTTTCGCCCGGTACGGCCAGCATGAGGTATCCGGCGGCGATGATGATGCCGCCCATGAGGACGGAGCGGCGCTGGCCGAGGATGCGATCCGCAATCCAGCCGCCGGGCAGGCTCACCATGTAGACCATCGCGGTGTAGAGGCCGTAGATGGCGCTCGCTTTCACTACGTCGAAGCCGAGGCCGCCGCCGGTGGTTGCCGCGGTCATGAAGAGGATGAGCAGGGAGCGCATGCCGTAGTAGCCCCAGCGCTCCCAGAACTCCGTGAAGAAGAGCGTCGAGAGTCCCCGCGGGTGGCCGAAGAATCCACGGTCCTCGCTGGGCGATGCCGCCGATACGCCTGCCCTCATTTGGGTTCTTTCCGCCATTCGATCTTTGCCTGCAAGTCCACCACTCCGGCGATCTCTTTCGGATCCACGACCGTGAACGATACCACATCATCGAGCCAGTCCTGGCTGGGGCCGTCGGCATGCTGCGTGGCTACGGTGAGCGTGTACTCATGCCTTGCCAGCCAGCACTCGAAGCTGAAGTCCAATTCTAACAACTCGCCTGGAGCGAACTCGCCGAGCGAGACCTGCTCGACGCGGGTGTTGGTGCCGTAGACGTCGATGCCGAGGCGGTTGCGGATGAGCAGGCCGACGACGGGCTCGCGCGAGGGGGAAAGGAAGCGGGCTTGAAGGCGGATGGTGATGCGCTCGCCGCGCAAGACGGCGGTGGTGGGAGCGCCGGATGCGTTGAGGATGGAGACGCCGGCGATGCGGCTGGCGCCGTCGCCGTGGCGGAAACTCGCGCCGAGCGCGGGCGGCTCGCCGTTTGCGGGCGCCTGGGCGCGCTGGCGCTCATGGACGAGGCCGACGTAGCGATTGACGACGTCGCGCGGCGATCCGATGGCTTCCATGCGGCCGTTGAGCAGGAAGACGGCGCGGTTGGAAAGCCGTTTCACCAGACCGAGATCGTGGGAGACGAAGAGCGTGGTGACCTTGCGCGCCTTGAGTTCTTCAAACTTCTGGATGCAGCGGCTCGAGAAGATGGCGTCGCCCACGCTGAGGGCTTCATCGACGATGAGGACATCGGGTTCGACATGGATGGCGGTGGAGAAGGCAAGGCGCACGTACATGCCGCTCGAGTATTCTTTCACGGGGCGGTCAATGAACTCACCGATTTCGGCGAAGGCTTCGATCTTGGGGAAGGCGCGTTCCACCTCCTTGCGCGAAAGCCCCATGATTTCACCGCTGAGGAAGACGTTCTCGCGGCCGGAGAATTCAGGGTTGAATCCCGCGCCGAGTTCGAGCAGGGCGGCCACGCGGCCTTCGGCGCGGACGCGGCCGCTGGTGGGTTGGAGGATACCGCCGACGATCTGGAGGAGGGTGCTCTTGCCGGAGCCGTTCGGCCCGACGACGCTGACGATCTCGCCGCGCTCGACGCCGAAGCTGATGTCCTTGAGCGCCCAGAAATCGGTGTGGCGCTTGCCGGAGGCGGGAAGCGCTTCGATCAGCCGGTCGAGGGGACGGCGGTAGAGGCGGTAGATTTTCGAGACGTGCTGAATGAGAACCACGGGGGCGAAGGTTTGACTATAGCGTGAGGAGTCGCGGCGCTACAATCGAGGCATGGAAAAGCAGGCTCTGGTTGCGGTGGAAGAGTATCTCCGGACCAGCTACGATCCCGATGTGGATTACGTGGATGGCGTCCTGGAAGAGAGGAACATGGGCGAAAAAGAGCATTCTGATCTTCAAAGCGAACTACTCCACTGGTTCTTGTCCAAATACCGCAAACAGGGCCTCACGGCCCGAGTGGAATTCAGAACCCAGGTTTCGGCAAATCATTTCCGCGTGCCGGATGTTGTGATCCTGGAAGGAAAACTGCGGAAGACTCCCATCCTCGCCAGTCCGCCCGTGGCCATAGTCGAGATTCTGTCTCCTGAAGACCGGCAGGTGCGTATCCGCGCGAGGATGGATGACTATCTTCGCTTCGGGGTGCGGCGCTGCTGGCTGGTCGATCCTCGGGAACGGCGAGCCTGGGAATATACCAGCAATGGCGATTACGAAATCAGGGATGGGATTCTCCGGTGCGAGGCGCCCGAATTCTCGATTGACTTGCCGGAGATCTTCGCCACGATCGATGAGATGACCGAAGGATAGGGGGCGCTACAATCAAGGGCATGGCGAGAACGGCCCTGGTTCCGATCGAAGAATACCTCCGAACCAGCTACGATCCCGATGTGGATTACGTGGATGGCGCGCTGGAGGAGAGGAACTTGGGCGAATTCGAGCACGCTTTGGTGCAGGCAAAAATTACTGTCTGGTTGGATGCGCAGTGTTTATCCAAGCGTCTCTTCGTGGTCACGGAGGCGCGGGTTCAGGTGGCGCCGTCGCGCTTTCGAATCCCCGATATTTGTCTGACGAGAGGCTGGCCCAAGAGCGGCATCATCACGGCGCCGCCGCTGTTGTGCGTCGAGATTCTTTCGCCCGAGGACCGGTTGGGACGGGTGGAGGCGAGAATCCGGGATTTTCTTGCATTCGGCGTCCCCGCCGTGTGGGCGATTGATCCCGTGCAGCGGCGGGCGTGGACCTACACGAAAGACGGGGTGGAGGAAGCAAACGGGCCGGTATTGAAGGCTGAGGAGATCGTGCTCGACCTCGGAGAGATCTTTTCGGAAATCGACAAGCTGCGCGGCTAGGCGCGGCCGAGGCGGTGGAGGACGCGGGTTGCGGCGCGGACGCCGTGATATTGGGCCTCCTCGAAGATGGACATGCCGCTGAGGTCGGAGTTGGCGAGTACGATGTCCCCGCCCCAATCGGCGAGTCGGCGGCGTTTATCGTTCCACATCCAACCGGTGACGGGACGGGCCATGGCGTGGCCGAGACGCAGCACATCGATGCGCGAGACGCACTGGCGGATATCGGGGTGGGCCTTTTCGAGATCATTCAGGATTGCCTCTTTCCAGTAGTTCCAATCCTTGTCGAGCAACAACTGGCGATTGGCGGCCGGGGTTCCTTCGGCGAGGGACCAATAGTAGGTCCAGACGCTTTTGTCGATGAAGGAGCGGAGGCTCTGGTGGGTGGCGACGACGTAGCCGAGGGCGGGGGAGTCGTAGATGACGTTGTCCCAGGCGGGTTCGGTGTTGCGCTCGCGCGGCAGGCGGTCAAGGGTAAGATTGGCGGTCATCCAGGGGGAATAGACCAGGCCGGAGGTGTCGGGCGGCGCGTCGAACACATAACGGAGGAGGAATGTGGGGGCGGCCCAGATGACGGCCTCCGCCTGGTATTCGGCCTGTTCGGTGCGCACGCGGATGTGACGGCCCGCGCGCTCCAAGTGGTACACCATGGACGCGGCGCGGACGAATTTCCCCAGCCTTTCGAGCAGGCGTCTGACGAGCCAGCCGTTACCCTCGGGCCAGGTGAAGGGCCCTTTTTCGTCGTGCTGGCGCGAGGCGAAGTAGTGGACTCCGGCCCAGGCGGAGGTGTCGCGGGCGAGGGCCCCGTAGTCATCGCGGCAGGCGTAGTTGACGTACCAGTCGAGGTAAGGTGAATGGAACTTCTGATCGCGCAGCCATTGCTCGAAGGAGATGTTGTCAAGAGGAGAGGGTTTGCCTCCGGGTTCGAGGGGGATGGTGAACTGGCCAGTGGCGGCGAATGCCGCCATCTGCTCTTCGAAGCGGCGGAATTGCCGCCGGTGTTCGCGCGTGACGCCGATATCGGGCTCGATGCCCTCCTGCCAGCGTCCGTAGAGGAAGAGGCGCTCCCGCGGGGAGTGGCAAAGGTGCAGTTCGTTGAAACGGCCGTCCTCGATGAGTCCGAATTCCTCGCATAGTTCACGGACGAGGGTGGAGTCGCGGTTGGGAACGGGCAGGTAGTGGGCGGCCCAGGGGTAGGCGGAGATCTCGTTTTCGCCCCAGCGCGAGTTGCCGCCGGCCTGATGCTCCATTTCAAGGATTACGAAGTCCGAAAATCTTTTTTTCTGAAGCCGCCACGCGGCGCTGAGGCCGGCGATGCCGCCGCCTACGATGACCACGGGGACACGGACCTGCTGTTTGGGGGAGGGGAATTTCGCGCGGTCGCGCAGTTTGTGGCCGAGCAGGCGGGAGTCATCGATGATGCGGCCTTCGACTTGACGGCTGGCTTTCTGAGAAAGGCCCACCAGAGCGGCCGAGAGGAACCGGCGGCGGCTATTTTGCAACGGCCTGCCACTCTCGCTCATAGTACCGGACCAGCGCCTGGTCATTGAGGCGGTTGGGTTCGGCGGGGACGGGGCCCATATCGCCGGGGAACTGGAACAGGGATGGCAGCATGGCCACGGTGAGGAAATGGAGGTCTTGCGGCAGGTGACTGGGCGGTTGGTAATCACGCGCGCCCGCCAGCATGAAGCCCCACTCGCCGAAGGAGGGCACGTAGGCGTGGTAGGGATAGACCTTCAAGCCAGCCTGCTTCATGGTTTCCGCGATGGACCAGAAACTCCGGCGGGCGAACAGGGGCGAAGTACTTTGGGCCACGGCAAGGCCGCCTTGGCTGAGGTGTTTCGCCATGAGGCGGTAGAAGGCGGTGGTGTAGAGTTTGCCGAGGGAGTAACTGGTGGGGTCGGGGAAGTCGATGACGATGAAGTCGTAGACGCCGGTGTGCGAATCAAGCCACGGGAAGGCGTCGGCATTGATCACCTTCACCTTGGGAGCGGTGAGGGAACCCTGGTTCAGCCCTTTGAGGATGGGATGGGTGGAGAAGAGGCGGGTCATTTCGGGGTCGAGGTCGACGAGGGTGATGCTCTCGACGGAAGGGTACTTCAGCAGTTCGCGGACGGCCAACCCGTCGCCGCCTCCGAGCACGAGCAGGCGGCGCGCGCCGGGAACGGCGGAGAGACCGGGATGAACAAGCGCCTCGTGATAGCGGCGCTCGTCGCGGGAACTGAACTGGAGGTGCGAGTTGAGAAACAGCCGCAAGTCGTCCTTCCATTTGGTGAGCACAATTCGCTGGTACTTCGTGGTGCGGGCGAAGATCACTTCGTCGGCGTAGAGGGCGCTGTCGGCAATGTCGAGGATGTGGGTGGAGTAGGCCATTCCAACGCCTTGCGCCGCCATGACGAGCAGGCAGAGCACGCGCAGACGGAGGACGCCTCCGATGCGGTCCTGGAAGAGGAACGTGGTCCAGAGAGCGACGGCGGCGTTGAGGATGCCGAAGAAGATGGCTCCGCGGACGAGGCCCAACTGGGGAACCAGCCAGAGAGGGAAGATGAGCGAAGCTCCCAGGGCGCCGAGGTAGTCGAACGTGAGGACCTGGGCGACGAGGTCGCGGAATTCGAACCGGTCTTTCAGGATGCGCATCATGATGGGAATCTCGAGGCCCACCAGAACTCCGATGAGCATGACCAGCACGTAGAGCAGCAGGCGGAATCCCTGCGTATAGGCGAAGGCGACGAACAGGATGGTGGAGGAGAAGCCGCCCACCAGGCCGACCATGAGTTCGATGGTGACGAAGCGGGTCACCAGTCCGCGGCCGATGTATTTCGACAGAAAGCTGCCGATGCCCATGGCGAAGAGATAGGTGCCGATGACGGTGGAGAACTGGAGCACGCTATCGCCGAGGAGATAGCTCGCCAGCGTGCCGGCCAGCAACTCGTAGATGAGGCCACAGGCCGCGATGAGGAAGGTCGAGATGAGAAGAAGGAACGCCAAGGCTGCCTAGTGGACCGCGGCGGCAATGATGATGCACATGCCGATGGACATGGCGCCGACGAGGATCGCCAGCGCGACATTTTTCTCCTCGACAATCTCCTTCCAGAGCGCGTAGGGCGTCAGTTTGTCGACCACCGCGAATGCGGCGATGAAGATCACAATGCCCAGGATCGCGAAGATCAGGGCGTTTAACAGGAACCCGGGATGGAAGTCCACCATGGTTTTATTTCCCTCCGTAGTAGCGGCCGATGCCGCCGCCGTAATGCGAACGCCAGGCGCCGGGATTATCGCGGATGGACTTGGGCACGTTGCGTACCTCGTTCACCCGGTCGAGACTCCACCCGCGCCATTGCGAATATCCCACAAAGCTCGCGATCAGCAAGCCGTATATGGAAAACAACGATCGTATCATTGCCGTGTTTCCTCACCCGCCGCCGGAGTAGTCGCTCTCGGCCCAGCGCTTCTGTTCGAAACTGCCGCCGCGCACCGTTTTCCAGATGGGCGGAATCAAGAGGAGCACAACACCGATGAAGAAGAAGGACCAGGTGGTCACGTCGCGGATCACCTGGATCTGGTAACGCATCGAGTTGGCAGTGGAGCGCGCCGCGGCGGTATCCATCTCCGGTTCGATGCGCAAGTAATACCTGCCGGCCGGGATGGAGGGCAGCACGGCGGATGCTTTCGAGCCGCCTTCGGTCCAGGTTCCGTCGCTGTCGCGGCCGTGGTAATAGCTCACCTGGCGGCTGAAATCGTAGGCGTCCGCGGTGTCCGCATTGATCAGCGCCAGATTGAAATAGGCCCAGTTGTTGTCGAGGTCAGTGTTCACCTTCACCTCCACGTCAGAGATTCGCCCGGATAGTTCGAAGACATCGGTGACGAAGGAGTTCTCGTGCGTCCCCGCGGTCTGCTGGGTGAATGAGTACCGCTGGGAGAACGCTGTCTTGCCGGCGTGGAACAGCATGGCGGTGAACTGAATGAAGATCAGGACCGCCAGCCAGACGAGGAAACGTTTCCAGGCGGCGCCGATCTGGCCTCCGGCGGGAGATGGCTGGTTGGCGAAGACGCCGGCGGGGATGGGAGGCTTCCCCTTGAGGCCGAAACTCTGCCAGATGACGGCGCCGGGTGTATATTCGCCGAGTGACCAGACGGTTTCGTCGCTGGTCTGCTCGCGGGAGAGCATGCGGGGAGGAGCGATGAAATCGTCGCATTGAACGGATTCGCCCACTTGGACACGCCAGGGGAATTCGCCCATCACGTAGATGGTGGCGGCCTGGTAGCCCTGGAAGCGGCGGTACGTAGCGCCCATATAGAGAGCGGCCGGACGTATACCTCGCGTAGCGGCCTGGGGCAACGCCTGCAGGATGGAAACCACGTTCCAGTGGCCGTTGTATTCAGTGAGATAGCGGAAGCCTCGATAAGGGTTGAACAGGACGTACTCACTCCAGTGGTAGGCCACGCCATCGGCCGTCATCTGGCGCACCTGCATGCCGATGACCTCGTAGAGGATGCCGTTAAGCTTACCGCGCACGCCAAGCGGGATGAGGGGGCGAAAGCGCTCCTTGGCGCGGAACTGTTGGATCACCTGTAGACTGGGAGTGGTGGCATCGAGGACGCTAAGACATTGGATGCAAACGACGGTGAGCGTCCGGCCAAGCCCGCGCACTTCCACCGTGCCGCCGCAATTGGGGCAGGCGAGCGATCGGACTTTGGGCATCGGCCGCGGTTGGGTGCTCATCTACCAGCCTTCGAATTCGCGGATGTTCCGCAGTCCGAGCGAATCGAAGCTGACAAACTCGCCGATGAAGAGCAGCGGCGGGGATTCGCTGTAATCAATGGTTCCGAATTGCGCGGAGTTGTTGCGCAGGTCGGCGAAGACCATCTCGGATTTGTCCCAGTATTCGAAGGGTAGTTCGCCTTCGACGCCGAGGTAGCGGGCGCGGTTGACGGAAGTGATCTCGAAGGTAGCCGCATTCCATTCGATGCGCGCGCCGCGGTAGGCGTTTCCCGGATCAGGCAGGGGTTTCGTGGGCTTTACAAGGGCGGAGACGGCATACTCGGCCATGGCGTCGGAAAGCCAGAGGCTTTCGCCCTGCTGGGTGACGCAATGCCATTCGTTCCAATAGCCGAGTTCGTACTGATAGATGATGCGGCCGACGGCGCGGAAGGACTTGTTCTTGTAGATGCCCTCGGTGAGGAGTTGGATAGGCGAGATCTCGGGGGGCAGGTCGGCTACTTCTCCGACTTTCTTCAGGTCTACATCCTGCCGCACAAGGATCGAGTGGCAGTAGGGGCAGGTGGTCTGAACGGCGCTCGAGAACTGGAACTCCACCGGAGCGCCACAGTTCGGACAATTTCCCGCTGGCCGGCTCATTGTCTCCTCATGCGGCGGGCGGCAAGACGCCGTAAGGCCGCTCAATTCTTCTCACGCGCACGCTTTCCGCTCCGAACTCGCGGGTGAGGAAGAACACATAGTTGAACTCGGGCCGCGGACGGCAACTAAAAAGGTTGAGACACAGCGACCCATGCTCGGGGAAGGTGTGGCAGGCGAGGTGGGATTCAGAGAGCATGACAAATCCGGTGTACCCGCCCGGGTGAGGGAACTCGTGCCACTGGGGCGGAGCCACGGGATGGAGATCGAGCACCTCGATCAAGCGCTGGAACAATTTTTCCAGGCGGTCCCGGTCCTTCAGCGTGTCCGGCAGACACCCGTACGCGTCCACGATCCACTCGCGGCCTGTCATTGACTTGTATAGCGTACCACCAGCGGGGCTATCCTTGGGCGCCGCCGCAGTTGGGGCAGAATTTCGCTCGCGACGGCATGGACGCGCCGCATTCGATGCAGAACTTCGTATCCTTGCCGGGGGCGGTTGCGCCACCTCCCGCCGCCGGGGCCGCGGGAGGAACAGGAGCGGGACCAACGGAGGGTGGCTGCGGCTCGCCGCCCGCGCCGGGCATCCGAATGGCGCCCATCATGGTCTGGGCCATGGCCAGGCCGGCTCCGAGACCCGCGCCGATGCCTGCCGCGCCGCCGCCCTCGTTGGCCGCTGCGATGGGCATGGACTGGGCAACCTGGAACTGCGTGTAGCGGCCCATGTCGCCGATCATGTTCATGCCGATGCGCTCGTCGAGGCGTTTCTGCAACTCCTCGGGAAGGGAGAGGTTTTCGACGACAAAGCTGTCGAGGGCGAGCCCGAGACGCGTGAACTCAGGCTTGAGGTGGTCGGCGATCTTCTGCGCCAGTTCCACCTGATTGGCCGCCATGTCGAGGAAGGGGATCTGGCTTTCGGCGAAGGTGTCGGTCATGCGGCCGATGATGGTATTGCGCAGTTGGCCTTCGATGTCGGCCACCTGATAGAGTTCGCGGGTGCCGCTGACGTTGGTTTGAAAGGCGCGCGGATCGGTGACGCGCCAGGCGTAGATGCCGTAGGCCCGGAGGCGGACGGCGCCGAAGTCCTTGTCGCGCACCGTGACCGGCGTCGCCGTGCCCCACTTCTGATTCACTTGCAGGCGCGTGGCGAAGAAATACACGTCGCTTTTGAACGGGGACTGGAACATCTTGTCCCAATTCATGAGGTTGGTGAGCAGGGGGAGAGTCTGCGTGTTGAGGGTGTACAGGCCCGGCCCGAACACATCCGCCATCCTTCCTTCATTCACGAAAGCGGCCATTTGCGATTCGCGCACGGTGAGTTTGGCGCCGTTCTGGATTTCCATGTCCTGCATGGGGTAGCGCCAGGCGAGGATGCCGTCTTCCGGCTCCGTCCAGTGAATGACATCAATAAATTGCTTCTTGAGGAAGTCTTTGAGTGACATCGGGCCTCCAGCCAAAGTATACGCCAACAGGGCGGCGCTTGTTCCCGGAATCGGCTGCCCGCGGGCAAGGCGGGTTAGCATGGTTGCATGACCCGCCGCCGCTACCTCTCCACCGCGATTGCCGCCTCCGCCGCGCTGTCTGCCGCCCCGGGTGACGGGCTGATCCGGCCCAAGGCTTTGAAGCCTGGGGACACCGTAGGGCTCATCACGCCGTCGACGTATGTGTCGGACCCGGACCGGATCGCGCTGGCCGAACGAACCGTGCGCTATTTCGGGCTGACGCCGAAGTTCGGGAAGAACGTGAAGCAGAGGGAGGGATATCTGGGCGGATCAGTGGAGGATCGGCTGGCGGATTTGCACGCCATGTTCCGGGATCCGGAGGTGAAGGCGATCTTCTGCATCCGGGGCGGCTACGGTTCGGCGCAATTGCTGGACGGGATCGATTATGGGTTGATCACGGCTAATCCGAAGATCTTTTTGGGATACAGCGATATCACGGCGATGCACCTGGCCATCCGGCGGCACGCGGGGATGGTGACGTTTCACGGACCGGTGGTGTTGTCTCGCTTTACCGGGTACACGCAGGAACATTTCAAGAAGGCGCTGTTTGAAACAAGACCGCTCGGCGTGTTGGGGAATCCTCCCGGAGAGGATCCGCTGCGCCCGGAGCACACGACACGCACCATCCGTCCGGGGCGGGCGCGCGGGCCGCTGGTGGGCGGGAACCTGACCCTCATCAGCACGACTCTGGGGACGCCGTATGAGATCGACACGAAGGACAAGATCCTGTTTCTGGAGGATGTGGACGAGCAGCCGTACAGCATAGATCGCATGCTGACCCAGTTGCGGCTGGCGGGGAAGTTGGAGGCTGCGGCGGGGATCGTCTTTGGGGAGTGCGCCGATTGCCGGCCGCGGGATTACAAGCCGTCGTTCGAATCGAATTTTTCGCTGGGCGAGATTCTGGACCGGATTCTCGGGAAGTTGAAGACGCCGGTGTTTTCGGGGCTGACGGTGGGGCACACGGACGACCAGTTGACGCTGCCGTTGGGGGTGCTGACGACGCTTGATGCGGACAAGGGGGAGTTGGTGATCGAGGAGGCGGCGACGGCCTGAGCATAAGCCGATTTTGGCGGTGTGGGCGGTCCGGCAATCTTGATACTTTCCTTATATAAATCACGATCAGTTCGCAGCCGCCAGGGATGACGTGCCCGGCTGTAATGAATTCTACGCCTTCCGGCCAGCCATCCGGATTGGTGAGTGACCGTAAGAAAGCGGCTTTCGCCGTGACGGAGTGTTCAATCCGGGAGGGCCTGTTGCTTCCGCGATCACGAGCGGAGTTACGCGTTGGTCAGAATGACGGCCGACCCGCCTTCCGCGAGGCGGACCCGGGCGCCGGGCGTCAGGCGATCTCCGGAAATAATCTCGATAGCCGAACGTACAGAGGCGGGGAACCGAACCGAAACGTCGGCGGCCGGCCCCCAGTTGTTCAGCACCGCCGCGAAGCGCCCGCCCGATCTTAACGCCCGGAACGCGACATGGCCAGGACCCTCGATCAGCCGCACCGGCATGCTGTACGAAGCCGCCATGGCGGGCGCCGCGATCCAGTCAGCGATTTCGGCCGTCTCCCGCCGCAGATGCGCCAGCGTCAGGGCGGTTCCGTAGTAGATCGCCTGTCCCTTGCCGAAGCCGTGCCGCACGGCGGCGGGGCGCCCGCCCGCGCCTTTCAGCAAGGCGCTGGGCGTGCCGGCGGGGATCAGGCAGCGCCAGAGTTCACCGGCATTGTCATTCCCATCAGCAAGAGCAAACGGATCCCCCTCGGGTTGGATATCTTCAAGCGTGAAGCCGAACACATCGGACAGAGGTCCCGGCGGCAACTGCCGGGTCTTACCCTCTTCGTCCTTCCACGCGACGAGGCCATCGGCCCACACCGTGCCGCCCTGCTCGACGAACGCGCGAATCGCGGCCGCCGACTTCGCTGACAACGCATAGCAGTACGGCAAATAAAGCACGCGATACTTGCCCGCCTTGCCTGACTCGAGTTCGCTTGCGTCGATGAAATCCACGGGCAGATGCTTGCGATGCAGCGCTTTGTAGCAGCCCATCAGCGAGTGTGTGATTTCGTCAGCAGGGCGGCGCCATCCATCGACGGCATAGAGCAGCATCGCGTCACGATCGTAAAGGATGGCGGAGGCAGCGGGTAACGGTTCCGCCGATGCAAAGAAATCCTCGTGCCGCCTGATGATTCTTGCGACCTCCCGCGTCGCGCGAGTGCGTTCGGTATCCTCACCGTTCGCGCCCGCCAGCGCCCACTCGCCCGCTTCATTGCCTTCCGTCCGCGGATGCCACAGCCAGAACACGATCCCGCGTGCTCCGTTGCCGAAGCCGTCCCATAGCCATCGCGTGATTTCCGCCGCTGTTGGGTTCAACGGACGGCTGCCGGTAAATACCGTCGGACCGGCTTGCAGTTCCGTCACCCACCACGGCGCGGGAGCGGACGCGCTGCGAGTCAGGTCACAGCAATAGCCATAAGCCACACCGAAGTCTTTACGCGGGAACATGCCGAAATGCCAGGATGCGTGCATTGACGCGCCGAGATAATGCACAGCCTGCTTCAACTTCCACATGTCCCGCCCGCTCGCCGGCATGTTTCCGGTGAGGCCCGGCGGGTTGCAATGGGTCAGCGCGCCCGGGTGGTGGCGGTTTACCTGAGCGCGAAGCCAGAGAAGCTGGTCCTGGAGATGATCGCAGCGGAACCGGCGCCAATCGAGGTTCGACGCGTAATCCGCCCAGCCCGCGGTTCGGGACTCTTCCGGGATACCGGCATCCTCGAAGCGGCTAAGCTGCTTGTACCAGGCGGCATTCAACTTGCCGACAGTTCCGTATTTCTTTTCGAGCCACCGCGCGAAGGCCGACAACAGGTACGGTTCCCGGGTTTCCTTGATTCCGGGCTCGTTTTGAAGAAGCCATACTCCGTGGCCGGGATGGTTCCTGTAGCGGTTGACTACCTTCTCCAGGTAGATCTCCGAGTACGGCCTCAGGGCGGGGTTCGACAGGTCTCGCCACGCGTGATAGAACGGGGCGGTCCCCATCCAGCCGGGCGGGTCTTCCGAACACAACGTATTCGCGATTAGAATCCCGTGCCGGGCCGCCGCATCGTAGATCCAGTCGTAGCGGGTGAAGTCCCACTTCCCCTGCTCGTGTTCGACCTGATCCCAGAGGGTGAAGATGCGGGCAACGGTCAGGCCCGTGCCCGCCATCTCGCGGAAATGAAGGAACACCGAATCGCGGGTTTCGGCGCGGTTCAGGAAGAATTCCGCCCCGATGCGCACTTTCGAGAGGATCTCAGTGTTCGGCGGCGTCTCGGCGAGCGCGGGGACGGCAACGGAGCCGGCGCCCGCAAGGAAATGGCGGCGAGTCATGTGAAACTTCATAGTACACGGATGCGTGCGGCTTCTTGGCTCGCATCTATTGAAACTGCTTCATCTCACGCTCCGCACCGTTCGCCCGTCTCTGTCTGCGATGGACAGATTCGCGGGGACCTGATTTTATTGCCTTGGCCTCACCCGCTCAACTGCGTCATTTTGTGCTGAATGGCGAATTTGACCAGGCCGGGGACATCGTGGATGTCCAGCTTGCGCATGAGGCTGGCGCGGTAGGTATCCACCGTCTTGGGGCTGAGGCTGAGGCGGGCGGCAATTTCCCTGGCGCGGATGCCTTCCACCAGTAGAGAGAAGACCTGCTGCTCGCGGCTGCTGAGGTTTTCAATGGGGTGGCAGCGCTCGACCGGAGTAGGGGCGAAGAGCCTGGTCAGTTCGATGAGGGGAGAGACGTAGGCGCCGCCGCGGAGGATCTGCTTGAAGGCGTCCTCGAGTTGGCGGGCGGAACCGGACTTGAGGATATATCCGCTGGCGCCGGCGCGGAGAGAATCGAGAACGGTCTTGCGGTCCCCACGCACGGCCATCACAATGATCCTGGTGGCGAGCCCATCTTGGCGGGCGCGCCGGAGGATCTCGGCCGGCAGCAATCCGGGCAGATTGAGATCGAGCAGCAGGATGTCGGGGTTCATCCGCCGCACCATGCTCCAAGCTTCATCCCCGTCGCCGCATCGGCCCAGGACTTCACAAAATCCTTCGCAAAGGGCGCAGATCCCCTCGCAGACCAAAGGCAGTTCATCCGCAACGATAGCTGTGACCATCTATGTATAAACAGTTTCGTGAAGAGGGGAATATTCTCAGCCGGATTGCGCCAGGCGTGTCAGAAGGTTGCCGACACGCCTGGCGATGTTCCGGAACTGTTGGTGAGCGTGGCGCTGACGCTGGTCACCGAACCGCCGGAGCCGGAGACGTTGAACGGGACGGTGATGGTGGCGAGGCTGCCGAATTGCCGCGAATCGGTGGTCTGGTACCAGGCGGCGGCGGTCTGCGCGAGGTTCACCGTAAACTCGGTGCCCTGCACCGTGCCGGAGGTCTGGAACCGGATATTGGCGGACGTCAACTCGCGTCCTGTTGCGTATCCGGTGATGGCGACCTCGAAGCCGGCGGTGGTGCGGTTGATGCGGACGGAAGTGATGACCGGAGCGAGTTTCGGGATCTGAAGGGATTGCGATGGCGCCGGTGTGGGTGTGATGTCCGTGCCGGAGGCCGAGAGGCGCGCCGTGACGGTGATGGTCCCGGCCACCGTACCTGTCTGGAAACCTGGGGTGACGGCGTTGAAGACCGCTTTCGTCTCTCCGGCGGGGATATTGAAGACGACGCGGCGGCCTCCGGTGGAGAACTGCACGGCGGGATCGTCGGCATTGACGGCGGAATCGAAGGTGAGGAGAAGTTCTCCGCTGACCGGGATGGGATAGGGCCGGGAAATGGCGACCGCGGGCTGGAGTTGCTGGCCGGGGCCGGAACTTGCGGAGAGGCCGCTGATCGTGACCGCGGGCGCGGCTGCCAATCCCACGTGCAAGGTCACGTCCTGCGTAGTGGTGACACCGGCGCTGTCCGAGATGCGAATGGTGAAGGACACATCGCCTGAGGCGGAGATGCGGCCGCGGATGGTTCCGGTGGCGGCGTCGATTTGCAATTCGGCGGGGGAGGCGGTGAGCGCCCATTGATAGGGCGGAGTGCCGCCGGCGGCGGCAGGGGTGAATTGGTAGTCGACTCCGGCGGTGGCGGAAGGCAGGCTGGAGGCGCTGGTGATGCGCAGGGCCGGGGGACCGATGGGGATGATGACGGCTGCCACGGCGGTTCGCGCGGCTGAATCGGATACTTCGAGCGTGGCAGTGAAGCGCCCTGCCGTTCCGGGTGTGCCGCCGATGATTCCGGCGCCGCCGAGAGCGAGGCCGTCGGGGAGAGCGCCATCGCGTACGCGCCATTGGTAAGGAGGCGTGCCTCCCGTTGCGGAGAGCGTGAAGCTATAGGGCGTGCCTACCGCGCCGGCGGTGAGAGTGCCCGCCGTCTGGATGGCAACGGCGGGAAGAACGTTAATGGCGAAGTTCTGTGCCGCCTTGAGGGTGGTGCTGTCGGACACCTCGATGGCGAAGGCTACTGAACCGGACCTGGCGGGTGTTCCGCTGATGACTCCGGTGGAACTGTTGAGGGTGAGGCCGTCCGGAAGATTGCCGGTGGAGACACGCCAGGAATAAGGGGGCGTGCCTCCGGTGGCGGCGAGAGTTTGCGAGTAGGAGCTTTGCTCGACGGCATCGGAAAGGGACGGGGTGGAGAAGCGGAGCGCGGAGTTCACCACCAGGGTGTAGGTTTTGACGCCCGGCAGTCCTTTGGAATCGGTGACACGGATGGAAAACTGGAAAGCGCCCGCCTGAGCCGGCGTGCCGGAAAGGACGCCGGTAGGCGGATCCATGGTGAGGCCCGGCACGGAACCCGCGATGAGAAAGTTGTACGGGGCGGTTCCACCGGCGGCGGTGAAGGTTTGGGAATAGCGCGTGCCGGTCGCTCCGTTCGGGATGGTCTCGGGAGAGATGCGGATAGCCTGGTTGACCGTGAAGGAATAGGCGCGGGAAGTCTGCTGGCCCAGGGCATCGGCGGCCGTGATGGTGAAGCTGAATGCTCCGGCCTGTGTGGGGATGCCGCTGAGCGTTCCGGTGAAAGTGTTGAGAGTGAGCCCATCCACGCCGGTTCCGATAAGCGCCCAGGTGTAGGGGCTGGTTCCACCGGAGGCGGAGAGGGTCTGTTCGTAGTAGACGCCGAGGGTGGCTGCTGGAAGGCCGGTGTCGATGCGGAAGGCGGGCTTGATGTTGACGGAGTAAGACCGCGTGGACGAGGAGTTCAGCGAATCGGTGACGCGCACGGTCATATTGAAAACGCCGGCCTGGGTGGGGACGCCGGAGAGAGCGCCGGAAACCGGATTGAGGAAGAGGCCGGGCACGCCGGCTCCGAGTTGGGACCATGAGTAGGGCGCAGTGCCGCCGGCGGCGATGAATCCATCTTCGTACGGCGCCCCGATCGTGCCATCACGGAGGGCGCCGGTGGTGATGCCGAGCGCGTTGCCGGAAACCAGGATGAATTGTTTCTGGGCCTGTTGGCCGGTATAATCGCGCACCTGGACGGTGAAGGGAAAACTGCCCTGTTGGGAGGGGATTCCGCTGAGAATGCCGCTCGACGCATCGAGGGTGAGGCCGGGGGGAATGCCCCCGGGCGCCGACCACTGGTATGGAGGCGTGCCGCCAGTGGCCGTGAAGGTAGTGTTGTAGGCCGTGACCAGGAACCCTTGGGGGATGGTCACGGTGGTGATCTGAAGCCCCACTGCTACCTGAAGCACCAGTTGCGCCTGCGCGGTCTGGTTGGCGGAATCACGAACGGTGACGATTAGCGGATAGGAGCCTAACTGCTGCGTTGTGCCGGAAAGAACGCCGGCGCTGCTGAGCGTTAGTCCAGGGGGGAGCGAACTGGAGGTGCTCCAGGTGTAGGGTGAGGTCCCGCCAATGGCGGCCAACCCGGCCGAGTAGAATGTTCCCGCGGCGGCGTTTGGCAGGGAGGTGGTCGTGACCTGGAGTGGCGGCTGCTGGATGGTGAGCGGAATGGTCCGCGTGGCGGTATGTTCCTGCGAATCCATTACTCTCACCTGGAGGTTGTAGGCTCCGGCCTGAGTAGGCGCGCCGGCAAGAGCGCCGGTGAGGGAGAGAGTCAAACCGGGAGGGCCGCCGCCGAGAAGCGCCCAGGAATATGGCCCCGCTCCACCCGTGGCCTGGATCGAGGCGGAGTAGGAGACGTTCACGAATCCGTTGGGCAGGGAAGACGTGGTGATGGTGAGCGCGGGCTGTTGGATGACAACCGTGTAGGAGGCGCTGGCGCTGTGTTCCTGCATGTCCATCACGGTGACAGTGAAATTGAAGCTGCCGGCCTGGGTGGGGGTTCCCGTGATGCTGCCGCCGGCGGAGTTGAGGCTCAAGCCCGGGGGGAACGACCCGGAAGCGCTGAAGGTGTAAGGCGCGAGACCTCCGGTGGCGCCCACGGATGCGTTATAGGGGACGCCAACGGTTCCGTTGGGAAGGGACTGGGTGACGATCACCAGCGAGCCGGGGATGAGATAGGAAACGGCATTCGACGAGAGGCCGGGAGAAGAGCACCCGGAGGAGTTGGTGGGGTTCATCACCTGTACGGGTACCGTTCCGGACTTGCCGAGCGTCAGGCTGCCGCTGATGCCCGCCTGAAGCTGGTTGGTGGAGATGAAACTGGATTGGACGGAATTACTGTCGAAACTGACGATAGCTCCCGAGCAGAAGTTCTGGCCGTTGATAATGAGCAGGAAGGATTGTCCGGCGGGCGCGTTGGCCGGGCTGGCGGTCAAGGAGCTGATCTGCGGAGGCTGCGGGATAAATTGCGCCATGGCTCCGAAGAACACCCCCGCCATCAACGCAATCCAGGTGAGCCATAAGAGGCGTTGTTTCAAGCGGCTAATCCTCCATATCCGGGTCAGAAGCATCGGGCGGCACGAAGACTGTGCGAAGCCCGGAATCCTGTACTTCCACGAGCCAGAGCGGCCCTTTCGACACTTCGTTCAAGCGGAATACAACCCCGCCCGGCATCCGGGTCAACCTGGTGGGGGCGCAAGGGCACTGCACTGTCAGATTTTCGCCGGACTTGAGATCCAATTTCAATATGTTTTCGCCATCCGTGTCCACTACCAGAATTCGGCTGGCGTCGAGAGGAGCCACGGCGCCGGCCGCGGTGGATGGCCAGACCTGGGTTATTTCGGTTGCATCGGATACGTTCTTTGCGAGGTAGACGCCATCGGATGCGGAAAGGAGGGCGTCACGGGAGTTTTCGAAGAAGGCCAGCGCTTTCACGGCGGGATTGAAGGACAGGGGCCAGCGGTTTCCACCGGAGTCGAAGACGAGTGTGGCGGGCAGGCCGGGATAGGTTGCGAGGAGGACGGATCCGTCGTCGTTCACGGCGAGCGCGGCGGGCATGCCTTCGACGCTCAGATCGAAGCTCGCCTGAACGGAGGGGGAGGCGGGAAGACCGGTGAGAAGGACGATCTTTTTTGCGTCATCGTAGGACAGGGCGGCGGAGTCACCGCGGGGGCTGAGGTCCACGCGGTTGGCGCCGGAGGGGACATCGGGAAGCGGACGGGCGGAGGGTTGCGTATCGCGCAGGGAAACCAGCGCCGGATCACGGGTGTCGCCGAGCAGAGCAAGGGCATACTCCCGGGCGCCGGAGATAGCGGCGGATTTGACGGGGCCTCCGAGATCGAGACCGGCGCCGAGCAACGAGGAGCCGGCGATGCCGAGCACCGGCCGGAGTGTTTCTTTTTGTGAATCCCATACCCAGCCGAGCATCGGGCCGCGGATCGGTTCCTGCGCGAAGGCCAGGAGCGCCGATAGGACGAGGATGGCGGGAGAGCGTAAAGCCATGGAAGTCCGTTCCCACTCATCCTACCTTAGAAAGGGCCAGGAGAGGGGGCGGAAGCAAAGCGGGCATTTTTTGAAACCCCGCGGATGTCTATATACTGAAGAAGTGGGACGCTGCCGCCGAATGGCGGAAAAATGAACTTTTCTCTCCTTCGAAGCGTCTGATTCCACTAGGAGTCCGCTCACGGTGAAACGGAAAACCAAGGTCATTCTCGGTGTGGTCGTACTGGTCCTGGCGGCGGCCGGGTCGTTTGCCGGCTATCAGTACAGCCGTAAAGGGATAGTGGGAGTACAGACAGGGAGAGTGCTGCGGCAGGACCTGACTGCGCTGGTGACGGCATCTGGAGAGATAAAGCCCCGAAATTACATCAACATTGGAACGAACGCGATGTCTCCATCGAGGATTACGGAAATCCTGGTGAAGGAGGGGCAGGCCGTCAGGAAAGGGCAGGTGCTGGCGAAACTGGAGTCGGTGCAGCCGGAGGCGGATGTGGCGGCGCAGCGGGCGACGGTGAGTTCCGCCGAAGCCGAATCGGCGGCCTCGGAAGCTTCGGTTCGCGCGGCGGATGAGGCCGTGCGAACCGCGCAGGCCACTCTCGATCGTTCAAAATCGGATCTGGAACGGGCGAAGCTCTACTTCGACCGGGCCAAGCAGTTGTATCAGGACAAGTTGGTCGCCAAACAGGAATACGACCAGCGGGTGACGGACTACATGGGAGCGCAGGCGGCTATTCGCGAGGCCGAAGCGCGGATTGCGCAGGCCCGGGCGCAGCGGGCGCAAGTGGCGGCAAGCCTCGGGGCGTCGCAGAAGAGAGTGCTTCAGGCGCAGGCGAATCTCCGCAGAGCCAATGACGTGTTGCAGCGAACCTATTCCGTTGCGCCGATTGACGGGGTGGTGACGAATTTGCCCGTGCGGGTAGGGGAAACCGTGGTGCCGGGCATTCAGAATTCCGCATCGAGCCTCATCATGACGATTGCGGACATGTCATTGATCACGGCGGAAGTGAAGGTGGATGAGACCGATATCGTGAACGTGAAGCTGGATCAAATGGCGGATGTGACGATTGACGCGATGCCGAACCGGACATTCAAGGGGCACGTAATCGAGATCGGCAACACGGCGATTCTGCGGTCTACGGGGTTGGCGGCAAGCCAGAGCGCGATTTCGAGCCAGGAGGCGAAGGATTTCAAGGTTGTGGTGGCGCTGGACAATCCGCCGGAGGATATCCGGCCGGGGCTTTCCTGCACCGCAAAGATCATCACGGCTACCCGGCAGAATGCGCTTTCCATTCCCATTCAGGCGTTGACCGTGAGGCAGAGAGGCGACCTGGAGCCGCAGTCCAATGGAACGGTGAAGGCGGCGGACCCAATGGACCCCGTCAAGGAGAAGGCGAACAAGGAAGAGTTGCAGGGCGTGTTCGTCGTGTCTCAGGGGAAGGCGGTGTTCCGCAAGGTGGAGACAGGCATCACGGGGGCAACCGACATCGAAGTGTTGAGCGGGTTGAAGGAAGGCGACGAGATTATCACGGGTTCGTACAAGGTGATTCGGACTATTCGCAACGAGGCGAGAGTGAAGATCGAAAACAACAAAGGCCCGCTGAAGGCCGAGTCGTGACCGGGGTATATTGATTCTAGTTAAAGGAACTGGCACGCAAACATGGCACAGGCTGTTCAGGAAAAAGCGGAGCGCGGCGCGCAACTGAAGAGAGACGGCGTCGTTATCCGTACGTACGATTTGTGGAAGACCTACATCATGGGCGACCAGGAGATTCATGCTGTCTCCGGAGTGGACGTGGAAATACATGTAGGGGAATACGTGGCGATCATGGGGCCGTCGGGGTCGGGAAAATCCACGCTGATGAACCTGATCGGATGTCTCGACACGCCGACGAGGGGCGACTACTACATCAACGGACGCCTGGTAAGCGAGATGAACGATGATGAGCTGGCGTCCATCCGGAACAAGGAAATCGGGTTCGTGTTCCAGACGTTCAATCTGCTGTCGCGCGCCACGGCGCTGCACAATGTGGAACTGCCGCTGATCTATTCGGGCGTGCCCGCCGATGTGCGGATTGCCCGCGCCACGGGGGCGCTGCAGGCCGTGGACCTGGCGCAGCGCATGTATCACAAGCCGAACGAGCTTTCGGGCGGACAGCGCCAGAGGGTGGCCATTGCCCGGGCGCTGGTGAACAACCCCTCGATTCTGCTGGCCGATGAGCCGACGGGGAACCTCGATTCCGCGACGGGTGTGGAAATCATGAGCCTGTTCGAACGCTTGCACCAGCAGGGCAACACCATTGTGCTGGTGACACACGAGCAGGACATTGCGATGCATGCGCACCGCGTCGTCTACATCCGCGACGGAAAGGTGGCCAAGGACGAGAAGATCAAATAGCGTGCATGCCGTGAGGGAGGAGTAATGGCCTCGACATCGCTGATCACCGCCGGGCAGTTCGACAAACTGCCGCCCGAGGAAGGACTGCGCTATGAACTGCTTCATGGGGAGATGGTGGAAGTGTCGAGTGCGAATCCGGTTCACAGTGACATACTGACAAGCCTCATTATTGCGTTGGGTCTCACTGTTCGCCGGCAGGGAGGCGCTGTGCTGCCGGACACGGAGTTCGCCTTCGGCGAGAGCCGGCTGCGTCCAGACCTGGCTGTACTTCCGGCAGAGGCATGGAAGAGGATGGATCACCTGAAAGTGCCGGTTTCGGAGATGCCGGTGATTGTGGTGGAGATCGTTTCTCCTTCCGAATCGGCCTTCGGCGTGGATAAGAAAATCGGCATCTATCTTCAGTCGGGCATTTCCGAAGTGTGGGTGATCTATCCCGAAACAAAGCACCTCTACGTCCACACGGCTTCCGGGGTCCGGCGCCTGACGAGTTCGGCGATTATGGAAAGCGCGTTGCTGCCCGGCTGGTCCCTGCCCGTGGGCGATCTCTTCAGCCGCCTGTAACCCCGATACAATAACAGCTTGTACAAAGGCCTCTCGATCACCGTAGTTATTCCCTGTCTCAACGAAGAACAGGGCATTGAACAGGTTCTCCGGCGGATGCCGGAGTTTGTGGACCAGGTCATTGTCGTCGATAACGGCTCGACGGACCGGACGGCGGAGGTGGCGCGGTCATTCGGCGCGCGGGTGATCCGGGAAGATGTGCGCGGGTACGGACGCAGTTACAAGCGGGGTTTTTCCGAGGCGACCGGCGACGTCATCATCACCCTGGACGGAGACCACAGCTATCCGCCTGACGCCATCTCCTACTTGCTGGAGGCGTTCCTTCACCTGGATGCGGATTTTCTCAACGCTTCGCGCTTTCCGGTTCGCGACCGCCGGGCGATGAGTTTCAAACACAAGTTCGGCAACCTGGTGCTGTCCATTGCCATGTCCCTGCTGTATTTCCGCTGGGTGCGGGATTCGCAATCCGGGATGTGGGTGTTCCGGCGGCGGATTCTCGAGGAGATGAATCTCGAATCGGATAGCATGGCGTTTTCCGAAGAGATCAAGATCGAAGCACTGAAGAATCCTAGAGTTCGTTTTCAGGAAATCTCCATTCAATATTCATCCCGGCTGGGAGAAATCAAGTTAAATCCCTGGCGGGACGGGTTCTATAATCTTTGGTTTCTGCTGCGGAAGCGTTTTGCGCGGCGTAAACGGCGATGACGGTCAGCGCGGTGATCCCGAACTGGAACAGACGGCGCCTGCTCGGGCAGATCCTGGACGACCTGCGCGCGCAGACGCGGCCGTTGTCGGAGGTCATCGTGGTGGACAACGGGTCGGCGGACGGCTCCGCGGAAGCCGCGGAGGAAGCCGGGGCGAGGGTAATCCGGCTCGGAGAGAACAAGGGGTTCAGCCAGGCGGTGAACCGGGGAATTGCGGAGAGCACGGGCGAATGGGTGGCCATTCTGAACAACGACGTGCGCGTGGGACCGGAGTGGATGGAGCGGCTTCTGCCCCCGGCGGGTTCGGAGGATTGCTGGTTTGTTTCAAGCAAGCTGATGCGGGCCGGCGAGAGCGGGATTCTGGATGGAGCCTATGACCTGCTCTGCCGCGGAGCATGCGCGTGGCGGGCGGGGAACAACCGTCCCGACGGCCCGGGGTGGAACACGCCTCGGAAGGTCTTCTTCGTTCCGTTCACGGCGGCCATCTTCCGGCGCACGCTCTTCGAGCGCGTGGGGCTTCTCGACGAGGAATTCGAATCGTACCTGGAAGATGTGGAGTTCGGATTGCGTTGCGCTCTGGCCGGTTGCTCCGGGGTGTATCAGCCGGAGGCGACGGCGTACCACCTCGGAAGCGCCACGTTAGGGTTCTGGAATCCGGAAACGGTGCGGCGGCTGTCGCGGAACCAGATGTTGATTGTGGCGAAACACTATCCGCGGGATTGGGTAAGGCGGTATGGCCGGCAAGTGCTGGTGGCGCAACTGCTGTGGGGCGCGTTGGCCGCGCGCCACGGGACCGGGTGGGCGTGGTTCCAGGGGAAGAGGGAAGGGCTCGGGAGGATTCGGGCTTCCGCGCGCCGGGATAACGCCAGGCTGCACGACATCCTGGCCGGCTGCGAGTCGGATATCCGGACGATGCAGGAAAGCGCGGGGTATGATCTGTTCTGGCGGCTCTATTTTGCATTGACATGAAAAACCAGGCAGCCGCGGTGATTGTCACCTACGAATCCGCCGAAGTGATCGGGCCGTGCGTCGAATCCTGCTTGCGCCGGGGAATGGAAGTGGTTGTTGTCGACAACGCGTCGCAAGACGGCACGGCGGAGGCGGCGTCGCGCGGCGGGGCGCGCGTGATCGCCAACACGGAAAACAGAGGGTTCGGGGCGGCGGTCAACCAGGGGATAGGGGTAACCAGGCGTCCGTTTGTGCTCTTGCTGAATCCGGATGCGGTGGTGGAGAAGGGAATCGAGGTTCTCATGGATGCCTGCTCGGAGGAAGGAGTGGCCGCGGCGGCGGGACGTCTTCTGGACGGGAACGGGTCTTTCCAGCGTGGATTCTCCCTGCGCCGCCTCCCCACGCCGGCGGCTCTCATCTTTGAGGTTCTCGGTATCAATCGCATCTGGGGGACGAATCCCGTGAACCGGCGATACCGGTATCTGGATCTTTCGGAAGACCAGGCGTGTGACGTAGAGCAGCCTGCCGGCGCTTTCCTCTTAACGCGGCGAGATGCATGGGAGGCCGTTGGAGGTTTCGACGAGCGATTTTTTCCCATCTGGTTCGAGGATGTCGATTATTGCCGAAGGTTGATGGATAAGGGGTTGCGCATTCGTTTTGAACCGGGCGCTTCGGCGCGCCACCTGGGCGGCCACTCGGCCGGCAAACTGGAATGGGGCAGCAGGGAGGTGTACTGGTATGCTAGCCTTCTCAAATATGCCTGTAAACACTTTCCGCGGAACCGGACAGCACTGGTATGCCTCGCCGTCGCGGGAGGGAGTTTGCTGCGTTTGCTGGCGGGGATCCCTCATCGGGGTGCGCTCGGATCGATTCGAACTTATGGTAAGGTGATTCGTCTGGCTTGCCGTTGTTTGCTGTTTCGCGGCGGCGGTTTGAGTGGCTGTTTCGACCGAACAATCAAAGACCAGGCTCATATTCATGTCCTATAGCGATTCCGTATCCGTCACAATCGTGACGTACAACAGCGGCCGGTTCATCAAACGATGCCTGGAATCGGTGCTGGCGCAACGATACAAACATAAAGAAATCATAGTCATCGACAACGCCTCGAAGGATGGAACAATCGACATCCTGGAACAGTTCGAGGACCGCTGCCGGATCGTGTATAACGACGAAAACATCGGCTTCGCCGGCGCGCAGAATCAGGCGATCCGCATGTCCCGCAGTGATTGGGTCTTGACGTTGAATCCGGATGTTCTCATGCTGCCCGGCTTTCTTTCCGAACTCGTGGAAGCGGGGCGCATGGATCCCAAGGTAGGGACGGTTTGCGGAAAACTGCTCACCATCACCGCGAACTTCGATCTGCCGGAGAAACAACTGGTGGATTCGACGGGTATTTACTTCACGCCGATGCTGCGCCATCTGGACCGCGGCAGCCGGGAGGTAGACAACGGACACTATGTCCACCATGAGTACGTGTTCGGCGCCACGGCGGCCGCGGCGCTGTACCGGCGTGAAATGATCGACGATATCTCCGTTTACGGCGAGTTCTTCGACGCCGACTTTTTCACGTATCGCGAAGACGCGGATGTGGCATGGCGCGCGCAGTTGATGGGGTGGAAGTGCCTCTATACGCCGGCGGCCCGAGGCTACCACGTGCGGACGGTATTGCCGGGCAATCGCAGGGCGTTGCCCGCGGCGATTAACATGCACTCGGTAAAAAACCGGTTCCTGATGCGCATCAAGAATATCAGCGGACATCTCTACTGGCGCAACCTGCCCTCGATTCTGTGGCGGGATCTGGTGGTGATTGTTTGCTGCGTCACGAGGGAGCATTCGTCTCTGAAGGCGTTCTGGTATCTGGCGAGGAACTGGAACAAGGTGTGGGGCAAGCGCAAGGAGATCATGAGCCGGAGGCGGGTGAGCGATGAATACATTGCCACCTGGTTTTCCTATGAGCCGGTCAGTATGCCCGTCCCGAAGCCTCGGCAGCGGGTTGCCGTGCGGAGTAAAGCCGCCCGGGGTTGAGTAGCCCGTGCACATTGCAATTCTCGGAACAAGGGGCATTCCGGCGAATTACGGCGGCTTCGAGACATTTGCGGAGGAATTGTCGTGGCGGCTGGTGAGGCGCGGGCATAGGGTCACGGTATATTGCCGCAACCCTCATCCGGCGCGCACGTACCTCGGGGTGGAGTTGGTCCGGCTTCCCACCATCCGTCACAAATATCTCGACACGCTGGCGCATGGCGCCTTTTCGACGCTTCATCTGCTGCTGCACGGGGCCGACGCCGCATTATATTGCAATGCGGCCAACGCGGTGTTTACGTGGATGCCGCGCGCCGTGGGAATCCCGGTGGCGCTGAACGTTGACGGAATCGAGCGCAGACGGAAGAAGTGGAACCGGCTTGCCCGCGCATGGTACCGGCTCTCCGAGCGGATGGCGACGGTTTTTCCGACGCAAGCCATCAGCGACGCGGAAAAAATCGCCGAATATTACCGGGAAACATACGGGAAAGATACCGTGTGCATTTCCTACGGGGCGCCCATCGGAAAAGTGGAGACGGGGAACATACTGCCCGCGCTCGGCCTCGAGCCCGGCCGCTATTTTCTGTATGTGACGCGGTTCGAGCCGGAGAATAATCCGCTGCTGGTGCGGGAAGCGTTTGAGAAATTGGAAACGGATGTGAAACTGGCGCTGATTGGCGATGCGCCGTACGCCCGCGAGTATATCCGCCGCGTCCGTGACACACACAATCCGCGCGTGGTGATTCCCGGAGCGATCTACGGCGGCGGATATCACGAATTGCAATCGCACTGCCTGGCCTACGTGCACGCCACGGAAGTGGGCGGCACGCATCCGGCGCTCATCGAAGCCATGGGACGGGGATGCCTGGTGCTCTACCTGAACACGCCGGAGAATGCCGAAGTAGCCGGAGGAGCCGGGATCCCCTTCGAATCAGAAGAACTGGCGGCAAAGATGGAAGAGGTCCTGCGGATGAGCGCGGAAGAAAGGGCGGAATGGGGCGCCAAGGCAATGGAGCGGGTGAAAGAGCGCTATAGTTGGGATGCCGTCACGAAAGCCTACGAGGATCTGTTTGTGGAGCTGACGAAATGAGTGAGGCCCTGCGTTGCTGGGTAGAGATCTCACGCGAACAGTTGGCGGCCAATTATCACGCCATCAAGCGCACGGTGGGCGTGGGCGTGGAAGTGATGCCCGTGGTCAAAGCGGATGCCTACCGCCACGGCGCGGCCGAAGTTTCCCGCGTGCTGACGGAGGCAGGGGCGCACTGGCTGGCCGTGAGCAGCGTGGATG
>JAIXKK010000197.1 GCA_026954325.1 Bryobacterales bacterium
GGTGTTATCGGCGGCGAGGAGTTGAGCAATGGCCGAGGTGATTTCATATTCACCGCGAGGAGACAGGGGGACGCGTTGGAGTTCGTCGAAGATGCGGGGGGTGAAGGCATAGACGCCGGCGCTGTTCCAGTGGGTGGTGGAGGCTCCGGGCGGCGGTTTTTCGATGATACGGGTGACGCGGCCATGTTCTTCGTAGACGGCGGCTCCCGGGGCGGGGTCTTCGACGAATTTCACTCCGACGACGGCTTCGGCGGGAGGGTGGAGGAGGTGGATGAGGCCGCGGTAGTCGGCGGGTGTGCACAGAATGTCGCCGAACGTGAGGAGAAAGGGGTCCGCGCCGCAGAAGGGGCGTCCGGCGATGGCGGCGCCGGCAGTTCCCGTGAGTTCGTGCTGGACATAAAAGGTGAGGGGGAGGAGATAATCGGAGAGGCAGGCCCGGATCTGATCGCCGTAGTAACCGATGACAATGCCGAATTCCTGTATTCCGGCCGAGGCGAGGCGGTCGAGGACATGGCGGAGGATGGGTTTGCCGCCTAAGGGGAGCAAGGGTTTGGGGAGTTCCCGAGTGAGGCTGCCCATGCGGGTGCCCTTGCCGGCGGCGAGCACGAGGGCTTTGCGTAGATTCACCGCCCGACATGGTAACAGTTTCGCCGGCGTCACGAGGGGAAGGCGTATCCTACACTGGAAGAAATGAGCTACCAACTGGCGGTGGATTACCGGCCGCGAGGGGACCAGGAGACGGCGATCGAGCAATTGACGCGCGGCGTCAACGACGGCGATCAGCATCAGGTGCTGTTGGGGGTGACGGGGTCGGGGAAGACGTTCACGATGGCGAAGGTGATTGAGCGGACCGGGCGTCCGGCGATCATCCTGGCGCATAATAAAACGCTGGCGGCGCAGCTTTATCAGGAGTTCAAGAGTTTTTTTCCGGGCAACGCGGTGGAGTATTTCGTCAGCTACTACGACTACTACCAGCCGGAGGCGTACATTCCGGCGTCGGATGTGTACATCGAGAAGGAAGCGACGGTCAACGATGAATTGGACAAGTTACGGTTGTCGGCGACGCGGTCTTTGTTCGAGCGGCGGGATTGCGTGATCATCGCGAGCGTGAGCTGCATTTACGGATTGGGTTCGCCGGAGGCGTACTACGGGATGCTGCTGATGCTTGAAAAGGGGCAGCGGCTGAAGCGGGAGCAGATCACGCAGCGGCTGGTGGAGATTCTGTACGAGCGCAACGATGGAGACTTCCGGCGGGGGACGTTTCGCGTGCGGGGAGACGTGATCGAGCTGTTTCCCACGTATGACGACTACGCCTACCGGATTGAACTGTGGGGGGACGAGATTGAGAGCCTGTCGCAGGTGGACCCGCTGACGGGGACGATCCGGCAGACGTATCTGCGGCTGCCGATTTATCCGAAGACGCACTACGTGATGAGCGCGGAGACGCGGGACGAGGCGATTCGGAGTATCCAGATGGAGCTGGAATGGTGGCGGAAGGAGTTGGAGAAGCAGGGGAAGCTGGTGGAGGCGCAGAGGCTCTACCAGCGGACGATGTTCGATCTGGAAATGATGCGGACGATCGGATATTGCCACGGGATTGAGAACTATTCACGGCATTTTTCGGGGAGGCTGCCGGGGGAGGCTCCGCCGACGCTGCTGGACTATCTGCCGCACGACTCTCTGGTGTTCATTGACGAGAGCCACCAGACGATTCCCCAACTGGGAGGGATGTATCACGGGGACCGTTCGCGGAAGGAGAACCTGGTGTCGTTCGGGTTCCGGCTTCCGAGCGCGCTGGACAACCGGCCGCTGACGTTCGAGGAGTTCGAGAACCGGGTGAACCAGTTGATTTATGTGTCAGCGACTCCGGGGCCCTATGAGTTGACGAAATCGGCGGGGGTGGTGGTGGAGCAGGTGATCCGGCCGACGGGGCTGGTGGATCCGGAAGTGGAGATCCGGCCGATCCGGGGGCAGGTGGACGATTTATTGAACGAGATTCGCAAGCGAGTGGAGCGTGACGAGCGCGTTCTGGTGACGACGCTGACGAAGCGAATGGCGGAGGATTTGACGGAATACTATTCTGAACTCGGTGTAAAATGCCGGTACCTGCATTCAGAGGTGAGCACATTGGACCGGGTGCGGATTCTGCGGGATTTGCGGAAAGGAGAGTTCGACGCGCTGGTAGGGGTGAATCTGCTGCGGGAAGGGCTGGATTTGCCGGAAGTATCGCTGGTGGCGATTCTCGATGCGGACAAGGAAGGCTTTTTGCGATCCACGGGGTCATTGATCCAGACGATCGGGAGAGCAGCGCGGAACGTCAACGGGCGGGCGATGCTTTATGCGGATGTGGTGACGGACAGTATGCGCCGGGCGATGGAGGAGACGAACCGCAGACGGAGGATTCAAGAGGAATACAACGAGAGGAACAACATCACGCCACAATCCATCGTGAAACCAATCGACATGAGCCTGGCGGCGATTGCCGAGGCTGATTATGTCACCGTCCCGCTGGAGACGGAAACCGAGTATGATGCGATGACTTCCGAGCAGCGTTCGAAGGCGATTGCCGAATTGGAAGCTCTGATGAAGGAAGCAGCACGTAACTTCGAGTTTGAGAAAGCGGCACAGTACCGCGACCGGATCAAGGGACTGCGTACACCGAAGGCTTATGAAGAGATCGGCGCCGATAGCGTTGCTGGCAGCGGGAAAGGTTAGAGACTCGTTCTTGAGGCGCGTCCCCGTTGTGAAGGAGCGCCTGGGTCCGGTGCGATCGTCCTCGTACCGGTTGGCGAGCCGGATATCGAATATTCTTGGCGCCGGCTTTCCGGTGGAAACCCTGGAGGCTTTCGCCTCATGCAGCGTGATTCTGATTTCCATTCCGGAGCACTGTATGGCCGGCGCGATCCAGGAACTGGCGGAAGCGGAACTGGGTTGGAAGGCGAAGACGGTGCTGTTGTGCGATTCGACGTGCGACAGCGGCGTGCTGCGGCGCCTGGGCGAGGCGGGGGCGGCGACAGGCTCGATCACGCCGGTGGATGGGCCGGATGGGCGGCTGTATGTGGCCGAGGGAGACAGGAAGGCGATCGCACAGGCAAGAATCCTGGTGGGCGGGCCGGGCGTGAGGGTGGTTGCGATGGACCACGGGCGCAAGTCACTGTATCTGGCGGGGGTGAATTTCGCGACGGGGTTGGCGCTGCCGCTGCTGGCGGCGAGCGTGGAGACCTTACGGGCGACGGGGGTGGAACAGAATGACGCGGTGGTGATTGCGGAACGGTTATTTCAGCGAACCTTGCGCGCGTATCTGAAGGGCGGAAGAAGGGCGTGGGAAGGGGAGTTGGTGGTGAAGAACCAGCAGGCGATCCGGCGGCAGGTGCAATCGCTTTTCGAGGTGAGCCCGCACCTGGCGGCGTATTTTTACCAGAATGCGATGCAGGCGGCGAAGCTGTTCCGGCAGGATCCGTCGTGGTTGAAGGAGTTGGCGGAGGAGGCCTATCCGAAGGCACAGGGCCGGTGAGGGAGTGCGGAGTCTTATTGAGAAGGCCGCCGGAAGAAGCCATTGAGTTCCGCTAGGGAGACTAATCCGTCGAAGTCCCGGAAGCTTCCCTGTTCGGCGATGGTGGCGGCGGCGTGGAGGAATGCGGTGAAGGCGGCGCGGGCGAGGGCAGAGCCGACGCTGATGCGGCGAACGCCGAGCGCGGCGGCATCGGAGACGGTGAGGCCGGTATGGGCTCCCATGAGGAGATTGACGGGTTTGGGGTGGACGGCGGCGACGATGGCGCGGATGTCTTCGGCGGTACGAGGACCGGGGGCGTAGAGAACATCGGCTCCGGCTTCGGCGTAGGCCTGGAGGCGGCGGATGGATTCAGCGAGCGGGTTATCGTGTCCGACGAGGAAACATTCGGCGCGGGCGGTGAGGAGGACAGGCGCTCCGGAGGCGTCGATGGCGGCGCGGGCGGCGCGGATGCGTCCGGCGGCGAGGGGGAGATCGTAGAGGGGATGCGCGGGGTCACCCGTGGCGTCTTCGATGGAGAGGCCGGCGACTCCGGTGTCCACGCAGAGGCGAACGTTGTGCGCGACGTCTTCGGGATGGTGGGCGTAGCCGGATTCGAAGTCGGCGTTGACGGGTAGCGGCGTGGCATTGACGAGTTCGGAGATGTGCGCGAGCACGGCATCGCGCGGGACGGCCCATTCGGCGTCCGGCAGGCCGAGGGAGAAGGCGAAGCCGGCGCTGGTGGTGGCGAGGGCGGGGAAGCCGAGGTGTTGCAGATAGCGGGCAGTACCCACGTTCCAGGGATTCGGCATGAGGAAACAGCCGCTTTCGTGGAGTTTCCGGAAGGCGGCGCGGCGAGCGGCGAAGGCGGAGAGTTCCATAGGGGAAGGAGCATCTAGTATACTCCGGACCATGTGCCGCCTATGGATGTTTGCCGTGTTCGCCGGTTTGTGCGGGGCGCAGGATGCGCGGCTGGACCGGCTGATGAAGGACATCCTGATTTTCGACGCGCACATCGACACGCCGCGGTATTTTCTCGATGAAGGCTACCGGCTGGCGGACCGGCATGCGTATTACGAACTCGATTTGCCGCGGATGAGGGAAGGGCACATGGGGGCGGTGCTGTTCGGGATCTACGCACAGCCGCAGGATTTCGGGCCGCGGCAATTTTTGCCGCGGGCGCTCGAGGTGCTGGATGCGCTGCGGGTGGAGGTGGGGCGTAACGGGAAGGACATGGAGTTCGCCTACACAAGCGATGACGTGACGCGCATTCACAAGGCGGGGAAGATAGCCGCCTTGGCAAGCCTGGAGGGCGGGCACCTGATTGGGGACAGCGTGCGGATTTTGAGAGATTTCGAACGGCTGGGCGTGCGGTACATGACGCTGGCGCATTTCAAGAACAACGTGTTTGCGGATTCAATGACGGATACGGCGGTGCATGGCGGGCTGTCGGCGCGCGGCAAGGAACTGGTGCGGGAGATGAATCGCATGGGGGTGATGGTGGATGTGTCGCACATCTCGGATAAGGCGGTGTTCGATGCGGTGGATGCGAGTACGTCACCGGTGATTGCGTCGCATTCGTCGGTGAAGGCGATCGCTCCGATTCCGCGGAACATGCCGGACGAGGTGATCCGGGCGGTGGCGCGGAAAGGCGGGGTGATCTGCATCAATTTCCACGCGGGCTATTTGAACAAGCCGGCGTACGAGGTGTATATCCGGAACCGGCCGAAGCGGGATGAAGAGATCAAGGCGGCGGGGACGGACTGGGAGAAGATACGGCGGATCCAGCGGCGGTATTACGATTACATGCCTCCGGTGCAGGTGAAGGAACTGCTGCGGCACATCGACTATGTGGCGAAGCTGGCGGGTTCGGAGCACGTGGGATTGGGGTCGGATTTCGACGGGGTGAGCGGCATGGTTCCGGTGGGAATGGAAGACGTCTCGAAGTATCCGGTGCTGGTAAAGGGACTGATGGAGATGGGATACAGGGATGAGGAGATCCGGAATATCATGGGTGGGAACCTGGTGCGGGTGATGCGGGAGAACGAAAGGAGAGCGCAATGAGAAGACGCGAATTTCTGGGTACGATGGCTGCCGTGCCGGCGCTGGGCGCGGCGGGCGGGAGGAAGAAGATTGCCTGCCTGAGCAGCACGTATCACGTGCGGTCGCATTCGGACAACTTCATCACACGGTTTCTCGAGGGATATTGGATCGACGAGAAATACTATCCGCCGCCGTTCGAAGTGGCATCGCTGTGGAGAGACCAGATCCACCCGGCGGATATCGGAGGGCGGCTGGCGCAGGCGTATGGCGTGCGGGTGGCCGGTTCGATTGAGGACGCGCTGACGTTGGGCACGGGGAAACTGGCTGTGGACGGGGTGGTGATGGTGTGCGAGCACGGTAACTATCCGTTCAATGACAAGCAGCAGCAGTTGTATCCGCGCTACGAGTTCTTCGAGCAGATCGTCAAGGTGTTCAAGGCGAGCGGGCGGTCCTGTCCGGTGTTTTCGGACAAGCATCTCTCCTATGACTGGAAGAAGGCGAAGCAGATGTATGACTGGTCGCGGGAACTGCATTTTCCGTTCATGGCGGGGTCGAGCGTTTCGGTGACGTTCCGGCGCCCGGAGGTGGACCCGCCGTTGGGAGTGACGATGGAATCGGCCTTGTGCGTGGGGGGCGGATGGGTGGCCGATGGCGGAATCTTTCATCTGCTCGATACGCTGCAGGCGTTTGTGGAGCGGCGCAAAGGGGCGGAAACGGGGGTGAAGGCGGTGCAGATGATGACGGGGGAAGCGGTTTGGAAGGCGGCGGCAGAGGGCTTATGGAAGCGGGAGCTTCTGGATGCGGCATTGTCGCGGGGGGACAAGGTGGCTCCGGGGCGGCCGGAGGATGCAAAGAACGCAGTGGTGGGCATTGTGGAGTATCGCGACGGGTTCAAGGGGGCGGTGCTGGCTTTGGGGTCGAAGGTGAACGAATACCTGATGGCATACGAGGCGCGGGGGAAGGTGGAGAGCACGTTGTGTTACGTGCCGTCAGAGAATTCGAACAACTTCTCGATGCTGGTGCATGGGATCACGCAAATGATTCAGACGGGGAAGCCGTCGCATCCGGTGGAGCGGACGCTGCTGGTGAGCGGCGCGCTGGCGGAGTTGATGGAGTCCCGTTACGAGCATGAGAAACGGTTGGAGACGCCGGAACTGGTGGTGAAGTACAAGGCTCCGGCGAAGTCATGGTATGCGCACGGGATGGGGAGCTAAGAAATGATCGAAGCAAAGAGCGAGAAGTTCTGGAACTACATAGACCGCAACGCGAAGGTGGGGCGCGTGGCGACGGGGTTCGGGTTCGTCGAAGGTCCGGTGTTCAGCCGGCTTGGCTTTCTGCTGTTCAGCGATCTGCGGCAGGAGCACATTTTCCGCTGGGAGCGGGGGAAACTGACGGTGTTCCGCGAGAAGAGCAACCATTCGAACGGACTCACGTTTGACCATCAAGGGCGGCTGCTTGCGTGCGAGAAGGGGCGGGTGACGCGGACGGAGAAGAACGGGGCGATCACGGTTCTGGCGAGTGAGGGATTGGAAGGGCCAAATGATCTGGTGTATGCGATCGACGGGAGTTTGTATTTCACGGACTTTCCCAAAGGACGGGTGTACCAGGTGACGCGGGAGCGGAGCGGAGTGGGAGGGATGGCGGACAAGGGGGCAGTGCGCGTGGTGAGCGAGGATGGCGAGGGGCCGAATGGGGTGGCGCTGTCTCCGAACCAGCAGAAGCTGTACGTGGCGGATTACAAACAGAAGGTGGTCCGGGTATATGGGATCAAGGCGGACGGGGCGCTCGAGAAGGGGCGGGATTTCGCGAAGGCGCAAGGCGACGGTTTGAAAACGGACGAGGCGGGAAATGTTTGGGTGGCGGACGGCGAGAAGGGTGTTGCGGTGTTTGACGCGAGCGGGGAGATGCTGGGGATTGTAAATACGCCCGAGGCTCCGGCGAACTTGAATTGGGGGAATGGATTCCGGGGGCTATATATCACGGCGCGGACGAGCGTGTACCACGTGCCGACGAAGGTGAACGGGACCCGGACATTCTGATTGAAGCCGGGGTGAGAGGGCTCTTCTAAGGACTCGCCCGCAAAACGGAGGCTCGCCGCCGGGCCACGTTGCGAGTCCGCACTGGGCTTGAGGGGCGGCGGCCCCTTTGCGGGCTAGAGGGCTACGGCGGGAATCCGCTGAACGCGGGCTGCCTCTTCGAAGGCGTGCGCGATCTGGAGCACTCCCCAATCGTCCTGATGCCGGCCGACGATTTGGAGGCCGACCGGGAGGCCTTCGGGGGTGAATCCGGCGGGAACGGAGATGGCGGGATTGTTGAGCGCGGAGATGTAGTAGCAGGAGCGCATCCAATCGATGTAATTGCCGAGGCTACGGCCTTCGATCTCCGATACGTAAGGTTGATTCACGTCGAACGGGGGCACCTGCGTCACGGGCAGAATGAAGAATTCGTACTTGCGGAAGAATTCGCCGGCGCGTTGGTAATAGGCGGAGCGGAGTGAGCCGGCTTTGGCGATTTCAGCTCCGGTCAGGCGGGATCCGAGGTCGACTTCTTCGAGGACTGTCGACTTGATTTGCGGGCGGTGCCGCGCAACTTTGGCGGCATGCTGCTGATGAAACGCGAGGGCGCGGAAGACGCGGAAGGCTTCGTCGGCTCCTTCGAAGCCGGGTTCGGCCTGCTCGACGATGCAGCCCAGGGATTCGAAGACTTTACGCCGCGCGTTCACCACGTCGAGAATTTTGTGATCGAAGGGAATTCCGCCCAGATCCTTGAACCAGGCGACGCGCACGCCTTTGAAATCGCGCCCGAGGGGCTTGGCGAAGCGGGCTCCGTCTTCGTGAATGGAAAGCGGGGAGCGTTCGTCGGGACCGGCCATGGCGCTCAGCAGGAGGGCGCAATCGGCGACGTTGCGGGCCATGGGGCCGACGACGCTGAGCGTGCTCCAGGCGGCGATGGAGGGGACTTTGGGCACGCGTCCCGGCGATGTACGGAATCCGACGACATTGCAAAAGGCGGCGGGATTACGGAGAGATCCGCCCATGTCGCTGCCATCGGCAATGGGGATCATGCCGCAGGCGAGGGCGACGGCGGCTCCGCCGCTCGAGCCGCCGCATGTTTTGGAGAGGTCATGCGGATTGCGGGTGACGCCGAAGACGGTGTTGAAGGTTTGCGATCCGGCTCCGAATTCCGGCGTGTTGGTTTTGCCGAGGGTGACGGCTCCGGCTTCGCGAATGCGATGGATCATGAGGGTGTCGGATTCGGGCACGTGATCTTTGAAGATGGGCGAGCCGTAGGTGGTACGGATGCCCTTGGTGTCCTCGAGATCTTTGTGCGCGACGGGCAGGCCGTGGAGGGGGCCGAAGAATTGTCCGCGCGCGGCCGCTTCATCGCACTGTTTGGCTTTCGCCCGAGCTTGATCGGCGACGAGGGTGACAATGGCATTGACTTTCGGATTCACCCGCTCGATTTGTTTGAGGTGCGCGTCCAGGAGTTCGCGAGCCGAGAGTTTCTTTTTGCGCAGCAAGGCGGCGAGGGACTTTGCGGACTCGAAGCAGAGGGATGGCGGCGTTGCGGCGGCGAGGGGGGCGCTGGAGAGCGAGAGGACGGAGACGGCTGTGCGGCGGGTCATAGAATGCCATGTTACCGTCAAGCGGATTCGCCGCGGTAGCGGACGCGCTCGAGGAAGAGGCCCGCGGAGGGCGCGGTCCATTCGGAGACTTTGAGGCGAGGGTGGCGCCGGGCATCGAGGAGGCTTTCGAAATCTTCCATGCGGATGTCGCCTTTGCCGAGTTTGACGAGGACGCCGACTATGCGGCGGACCATGCGCCAGAGGAAGTGGGAGGCCTCGATGCGGAAGATGAGGAGGTCGCCGTGCTGTTCGAATTCGGCGGAATCGACGACGACGATGGTGGACTCATCCGGTTTTGAAGGATCCTGCGCGCGGAAGCAGAGGAAATCGTGACGTCCGGCAAGGCGCGAGGCGGCCTGGCGCATGAGATCGACATCGAGGGTTTCCTTGATCCACCAGACGTGGCGCTTGGAGAAGGCATTTTTGCGGGTGGAAATCTGGTAGACGTAGCCGCGAGTGAGGGCGTCGTGGCGGGCATGAAAGCGATTGGGCTTCTCTTCGACTTCGAGGACGGCGATGTCCGCGGGAAGACGGTCATTCAACTCGCGGAGGAGGCGGGAAGGCGGGATGCGCTCCCGAGTGTTGGCGCGGAGGTGGACGACCTGTCCGAGGGCGTGGACGCCAGCATCGGTGCGGCCCGCTCCCTGAAGATCGACACCCATGCCGAGGAACTCTTCGGCGGCCTTGCGGAGTTGCCCCATGATGGTGCGGGCGTTCTTCTGTTCCTGCCAGCCGCTATATTTCGTGCCGTCATATTCGAGCGTGATTTTCCAGGTCTTCACTCGCGATATTATGACAAGACATCATGGGCATGAACCGAAGGAAGTTTCTAGCAGCCGCCGCGAGCGCTGCCGGCACGGCAGCGGCACAGACGAAACGGGACTGGTCAGGGAAGAACCCGATACGGTATCCGGACCCGGACATCCTTGTGCTTGATCCACGGTTTGCCAAGTATAAGATCGGGAATACGCCGCTCCAGAGGCTGTACACGGGGCTGTTGTGGGGCGAGGGGCCGGCCTGGAACGGGGAAGGGCGCTACCTGGTGTTCAGCGACATACCGAATGACCGGCAGATGCGCTGGCTCGAGGAGGACGGGCACGTGAGCACGTTCCGCAGTCCGGCGGGGCAGAGCAACGGGAACACGTTCGATTGGGAGGGGAGGCAGATATCGTTCGAACATGCGACGCGGCGGGTGACGCGCTACGAGCACAACGGGAAGGTGACGGTGCTCGCAGACAAGTTTAGCGGGAAGCGGCTGAATGCGCCCAACGATGGAGTGGCGCATCCGGACGGAAGCGTGTGGTTCACCGATCCGGGGTATGGCTCCCTGATGGCTTACGAGGGCAACAAGGGAGAATTGGAGTTGAAGGAGGCCGTCTACCGGATCGATAAGGACGGCAAGATGGAGAAGCTGACGGATGAGTTGTACAAGCCGAACGGGCTGTGTTTCTCGCCGGATTACAAGAAGGTGTACATCGCGGACACGGGGGCGACGCACTATCCGCAGGCTCCTCGGATCATCAAGGTGTATGACGTGGTGGATGGCAAGGTGAGGAACGGGAAGCCGTTCGCGAACATGGACTGGCCGGGAAAGGGCGCGGGGTTGAGCGACGGCATCCGCTGCGACACGGACGGCAACATCTGGTCGAGCGCGGGGTGGGTTGGCGATGGTTATGACGGGGTGCATATCTTCGCGCCGGACGGGACGCGCATCGGGCAGATCCTGCTGCCGGAGATCTGCGCGAACGTGTGTTTCGGCGGGAGGAAACGGAACCGGCTGTTCATGTGCGGCAGCCAGTCATTGTACGCGGTGTACACGGAAGCGATCGGGGCGCATATCTGTTAGGGGGCGGTGTAGAGATCGAGGGCGAGGGTTTCGGCGGCTCCTTCGGATAGGGTGACGGATCGGGCGCGCGGCGGTGGCGGGCACTGCAGTAAGGGTCCTTTCCCCATGCTGGTGATGACGCCAGCGATGGGGAAAGAGTGCAGATGGGGAGAAGAATCAGCCTTCTTCCGCCGCGCGGCGGCGGGGCAATGTTATTGGGCCGGAGCGCGAACCCGCTTGGCAAGGAGAAATCCAACCAGGACGGCGGTCAGCAAGGCACCGGTTCCGCCCGGCTCTGGAATATCCGTCTGTTGCACGGACGGTGCGGCGATCGAATACGGTGAGCCAGAGGCTGTACCATAAGTTGCCACGGTAGGCGGCGTCCCGTTGAGCGTTATGCTTAACAATTCATTGGCAACTCCGTTGGTAGGCAGCTCGAGCAGCGTACTGTCGAGGATTGCGAACGAGAGTTGATCAGGGGTACCGCCGGGATCAATGGCTGTGGTCAGCGCCACCTGAAAGGTCAGGAAAGAACCGGGATGAAACGCCTGTAACACCTCGTTGAAGAACTGTGTGTCGTTGAGCGTGAATCCCGCGCTGGCATCCCCCGCGCCGCCGCCGGTGAAGGCTGGAGTTCCCGTCGTCGCACCACCGCCGAGAGCGAGGTTCGATATCGCGACCGAGTTGTTGTTCAGATCGGACGGGAGCCCGCTGCCATCGAAAAACTGGAAGTCGAGATAGAAGGTTCCGCCCGAAGGGAGCGCCGTCGTGTTGAGAGAGACCGAATAAATGATGTCGGCCTGCAACGTCGGCGGCAAGAGGAGCGAGAAAAGAATCAGAGGAATGGTGCGCATGGTTACCTGCCTCCGGGTCCGGCGAGCACGCGGGACGAATAGTTGATGCTGCCGCCCTGGGTGTTGATAAATTCGAGCGTGAAGCTCAAGGAGGCACCCGGGGCGAGCGTGGCAGCCTGGTTGTTCAAGTAAGGGCTTCCCTGTGGGGCGTCGCAGAGCGTTGTGCCGGCAACGCCGAACAGCAAGGCCGATTGGGGCAGTCCGTCGAGCGCCACTGAGAAAGGTCCGGTCAGTACGCCAGCCGTGGTGTTGGTGATGGCGATGGTTTGGGTGTAATGCTGGTTGGCGCGATTGTAGCGGAAGCCGCCGCGTGTTACCGATACCGATCCGCCGATGGCGTCCGCGCAGCCATTGCCGGACGGCGTCAGCACGTACTTAGTGGAAATACTATCGTTCTGTGGGCCGGCGAGCTGGCCCGCATCATTGATGAGGGTGAAGATCGAATTCAGGGAAATGGGCGGATTGAGCACAGGATAGGTGACGTCGGTAACCGTGCCGTTGTCCCAGATCTTGCTTTGAAAGGGATATGGCAGCGAGAAGGCAATCTGGCCCAAGTTGTTCAGGTATCCATAGCCGCTCGAACCCAGATCGGTAACCCCGGTCTGAGGATCCCACAACGTGATGTGTGCTTCACCGCTCTGTGCCTTGTAAAATCCGAGGAACTGGCCGCGGCTGTTGGCTCCGGTCGGCCAACCAAAGGCCGGAGGCGCCGTCTTCGTGCTGCCGTCCGGATTGAGTATGACAGTGCCCGTGTAAGTGGGCAACGCGATCTGGTCGGCGTCGTTCAGGACGATATAGCCAAGAGGAGGGTCGCCATCCGTTACGTACACTGGCGAGAGGTCCACTCTGCGAAAGGACCCTCCCGCATACAGCCAGTGTTCTGAACAGTGACCGCCCCCTTGATAGAAGTAAGCACTCGCTCCAAACACGTGCCCGGCGTTGTTGAGCCCGCCGGAAATGTAGCCCATGGGAGCGGCCGAAAGGACGCCGCCGGCGGGGCACACAAATCGCGGCGGTACAAGCTCGGTCGGGACAAAGTTCTTCCAGATGTAGGCGTGGCGCAACTGGGTGATGGCTCCAAAGACCACGTTTTCGAGAAGATCCCCGGCCACATCCCCGGAATTGTTAATCTTGAAGCTACCGGTCCACCCGGCAAAGAAGCGTCCGGTGGGTATGGGGAGGGCAGTGGGCACGCCGTTCGTCCAGACGTGAGGCCCCCTGCGATCGGTACTGGAGGCGCCCGCCTCCCCCAATACCTGTCCGAGGTTGTTGAACCCATACACTTGCATGAACGGCTGACCGCCATCGGCCAAGTCGGCTGGAAGCTGTAGAGGAGTAGCGGTGTAGGTGGAAGCAGGCATGCCCGGCATGGCAGCCAGCATGCAGAGTCCAAGGATTGATACAGATTTCCGTAAGCCCCCATTGATGTTTCCGTGATAGGAGGGGGACAAGAAGGATTCGATGTGTGTGCCGTGTGTGACCATTGTTTTGCCCAGGAGGTTGAAGTATACTCGCATCATCATCAAACCAAGCTGGGATTACCTCTGAAATTGTTCTGAAGAATTTCCCGCCATTCGGATGTTATTGTGGGCAAGAGGGTTTTCGAATTCGGGTCATTTCGCCTGGAGGAGCGCGAACGCGTTCTGCGCCGGGCAGACGCCCGGATTGACCTCACAGCGAAGGCCTTCGATGTGCTGGCGGCGCTGCTCTCGCGCGGGCAGAGTCTGGTGACAAAGTCCGATTTGCTCGACACCGTTTGGGGCGACGTGCACGTGGACGAAGCTGTCCTGACCCGCGCGGTTTCGGACCTGCGCAGGGCACTGGGACAACCGGGGGATCCGGTCTGGATTGAGACGGTACCCAAGTTTGGCTACCGGATGGCTGTGGACGTCAGGGTCGTGGAAGATCCTGTGGGGGGTGCCGGCCGCTCAAAGGGAATATGGGCGGCAGCGGCGATAGTCGCCGCGGCTGGAATTCTGAAGATACTGACCGCCCGGGAGACCGCCCCTCCGGCTCCAACGATTCACAGGCTAGTGGTGCTGCCGTTCCATGCTCTGGAGGCAGGGCGGCGTCCGGAAGGTCTGGAGGTCGCCTTGGCGGACGTCCTGATTACAAGGCTAAGCGGACTGCAAGGGCTGATTGTTTCCCCATATTTGCTGGTGCAGCGGTATGAACGCGAACCGGCGGATCCGGTGAAGGTGGCGCGCGAGTTGCAGGCGGATGCCGTGCTCGAGGGCAACTTGCAGTTCAGCGACGATTTCGTCCGGCTGAATGCACGCCTGTTGCGCTCCTCCGATGGAAAGGCGCTCTGGGCAGATACGGTGGAATCGCCCATGAACCGCCTTTTTGCCCTGGAAGATTCGCTTGCCGAACAAGTCACGACGAGAATGGCGGTGCGACTGAATGAGCAGGAGCGGCGGGATCTTGCGGCCCGCCGCGAGCCGGTGCCCGAAGCCTTTCGCCTGTACGTCAATGGGCGATACGAATGCGGTAAGCGGAGTCGCGAAGGCATGGAAAAGGGGGCTGAATACTTCCGCCAGGCGATTGCAAGAGATCCCGCTTACGAGCGTGCCTACGCGGGTCTGGCCGACAGTTACCTGTTATTGGGCCTGTACGGGCACTTTCCCCAACTTGAGATGCTGCCGAAAGCGAAGCAGATGGCGCTGCGCGCGATCGAGTTGGACCCCAACCTGGCGGACGCGCACGCCACGCTCGGATTGGTCACACAGAATCTCGAATGGGACTGGAAAGAGGTGGAAAGCCGGTATCGGGAAGCGATCCGCCTTGCGCCGAATTACGCGACAGCTCATCATTGGTACGCGGAGTTTCTTTCCATCATGGGCCGGTTTGACGAATCGCAGGCAGAGTTTGCCCATGCCCGCGAAATCGATCCCATCTCCCCGATTATCCGTGCCGACGAAGCCCAACTGTATTTCTTCCAAAGGAATTATCATCGGGCACTGGAGTTGCTGGCAGGTGTCGTGCGAGACGACCCTTCATTCGCCCTCGCCCGGGAACGGAGGGCTCTCATCTATCTGCTTCAGCGCCGGGATGAAGATGCATGGCAGGAAGCGTTGACCTTGCCGGACTGCGACAAGGAAGCCAGCACCTGCCGGCTGATGTGGACCGCATGGCTGCCGAACCGTAATCCGCAGGCCGCGCGTACCGCGCTGGAGCGCCTGGAGGCTGACGCGAAGGCCGGCCGGATTCCTGCCTACGCTGTTCTCTTCGGTTGCGGACGCCAGTCGCGTACCGATTGCGCCCTGGATTGGCTGGAGCAGATGTTGCGAGTTCACGGCGTGTGGTTGATCACGGCCAAGGTGAATCCAGTCTTCGACCCGTTACGAAGCCAGCCGAGGATGCGGGCTGTTTTGACGCAGCTTCACTTGGACTAAACTCAATCCTGTTCACTTGAGGGGCGAGACGAGACACGTCGAAGATTGAAGAAGACAGGATAAGAGGCCTATCCCACCTTGCTCTACTCGTTAGAAGCGTGCAGTCAGCGTTTGCGCTCGTACCGGCCCATGCAGACAGCTTCCGCGAGCAGGTGGGCGCGGACGGCCTGGTCGAATTGCTTGCGATCGGCTCCCGGTTTGAGGTCCAGGGTTTCCTGACCGAGCGCAAAGAGGCGGAAGTAATAGCGGTGGGCCCCGTGGCCTTTCGGGGGGCAGGGGCCTCCATAGCCGGTGCGGCGGAAGTCATTTGTGCCGGACCGGATGGGAGGGACGGGATCGGTGTGCTCGCTGAGGGAATGGAAGGCGATGGGAATGTTCCAGAGCAGCCAGTGGGTCCAGGTTCCGCCGGGAGCATCGGGGTCATCCATGATGAGGGCGAAGCTTCTGGTTCCGGCAGGCGCTCCTTCCCAGGACAGGGCCGGGGAGATGTCGCTCCCTTCGCAGGTGTACTTCGTGGGAATGACATCTCCATCCTGGAATCCATGAACGGCGAGCTGGAACTTCATCGCGCCGCTGCCTTTCGCCGTGGGGTTAAGGGTACCGACGCGCTTGCCAGACTCCTGCCGCGGAGGAGGCGGACGAGTGTGGCCTGGGGGCCCTGCTCGCCGGGTTCCTCGACAAAGCCGACCTTGGCGCCTTCGCGCAGCAGGGAGAAGGCCTCACCGCGAACACTGTTGCGGTGGAAATAGACTTCGTGGCCGTCACGGGCGAGGAGGAATCCGTACCCCTCGCCGGGGAAGATTCGAGCAACGGATGCATGAGCGATGGCCGGCTCATGGCGCTTTGTCTGGAGGCGGCGCTTGCGGGCGTAATCCTGAATGCGGCGGCGCATTTCCTTGAAGGCCTCACGGATGGTGCGCATGGCGGCACGGTGGGAGTGGCGCAAGCCGCCCTTTTTCCTCACCCTGGTTTCCTCAACATCCTGAAGAGCGGAGTAAATGCTTGGTTCGCGGCGGACGACGATCTCCTCATCCGGGACGATGACATCGATGCGGACGTGGTAGAAGAGCCCGGAGGGCTCATGCGACGGAACCTCCACCATCACGCGGCAACTGATGATGTCCGGACAATAGCGTTCGAGCGCGGCGGCTTGATTACGGACAAGAGCTTCGAGTGTGTCAACCTCCTTGATATTGCGAAACGTAACTTGAACAGGCGGTATCATGAGCACCTCCCTGACAGTCAATGAACAGACTTCCATTTCGTTCGTGAACGGGGGTGGCAAATTCCGAGCAGAGCAGAGAGGCGCGGGCAGCGATTTGCTGTTTCGCGTCCCCGCGGGCGAAGTTGACCCGGCAGTTTCCGATCAACGTAGGGATGAGTTCCAGTTCGCGAACCGCCGGTCCCACGAGGTGAGCACGGAAGAGCAGCCCCCAGTCGTTGCGGAGTTCAGGGTCCGCGGCGTAGTCGTCGACGAAGTCGCCCGCATCGTAAATGACGGGATGCCCATCGATGATTTCGATGCCCTGAAAGATATGTGCGCTATGCCCGAACCAGAGGTCGGCTCCGGCGGCGATGCACAAGCGCGCGAAGCGGCGAAAATGGTCCGGAGGGCGGAGCACCATGTTCGGACCCCAGTGGATGGAGACGACGACGAATTGGGCGCCGTGTTCGCGCGCATTGCGGATGGCCGAACGCACGACGGAAACGGCTTCCGGGACGATGGGGATCCAGTTGATGCCGCGGGAATCGGATGTTGCGCCCCAACCTTCCTCGTTGTCGGTGAAGGAGATGACGCCGATGCGGAGGCCGCGGATGTCGAGAAGCGCCGGGCGGGCGGCCTCGGCGAGGTTGCGTCCGGCTCCGGTGAATGCGATTCCGCCGGTTTCGAGCAGTGTCAGCATTTCAAGGAAGGCATCCCCTTCGTAGTCGAAGACGTGGTTGTTGGCGAGGGTCACGCAGTCGATGCCGGCCAGTTGCAAGGTTTGAATGGCAAGGGGGCTGGAGCGGAAATGAAACGCCTTTGGCCAGCGGGCCCATGGTTCTCCCCCGGATGCGATGACGCATTCGAGGTTGATGACGGCCGCATCCGCGCCCTGCAAGGCATCGCGGGTGTCGCCCCATGGGTAGGCGGGCCCTTTGCGCAGGATTTCCTCCCCGACTCCCCTGCCGAGCATGACGTCGCCGGCAAGGGCCAAGACGGCCTCTTGCGACGGTTGAGGCGCCATGGTCACTCCAGGGACGTTTCGGCCGCCGCCTGGGCTTCGGGCAGCGACTCGAGCAGTTCGCCGCCGCGGACGAGCAAGACGGAGCAGGGAGCGTTCCAAGCCACTTTGGCGGAGACGCTGCCTAACATGACCCGCTTGAGATCGGTGGCTCCCGTGGCTCCGATTACCACGAGGTCGTAATCGCCGCGTTCCACTTCGCTGAGAATCTCATTGGCGGGGTTGCCCCGCAGAATCATGGGCACCGTGGCCGGATGCTGGCCAAGGATGCGGTCGCGGGCGAGTTCGATCAATGCTTCGGCTTCGCGCTGCATTTCCCGATCGATCGGGAATTCAGGTTCCTCGGCGAGGCCTTTCTCCCGCTGATAGTCGAACCAATCGGGTTCGAGGTTGAGCCCGAGCCAGGGCGATTCGATGACGTGCAGCAGGGTGACTTCGGCTCCGCGCAAATCGCAGAGGGAGTTGGCGGCTTCGAGTGCGTGGAAGCAGGCGAGGGAACCGTCGACAGCCGCCAGGATGCGGGGGCCGTCCACGCCCGGCGACTCTCTGGCGATGAGGATGGAGCCGGTGGAGTGTTCGGCGACACGGCTCGCCACCGGTCCGAGGCCCAGTTGAGACTCGACGGCCTTCCCTCTGGCTCCAAGCACGGTGAGGTCATAGTCCTGGGAGAGCCGGAGAATGACTTCGACGGGAGAGCCGGTTTCGGAGATGGTCTGCGCTTCGATTCCCTCGGCTTTGAGGAGAGACCTGGCTTCCAGCAGAATCCGCCGGGTTTCCTCTCCAATGCGGTGGTGATAGCGCGCCTGGGTAGAGGCTTTCCTTGCCTGCGATCTGAGAACGGACAAATCCGGCGCGACGCACAGGACATCAATCTTGCAACTTGATGTTTTCAGTAGACGCATACCCGCGCGGATGGCCTGCGTGGATTCTCTGGAGCCGTCGGTGGTGAACAGAACATGGATCATGGGTATCTCCTAGATGCTGAGGACCGGGCACGGGGACTCGCGTACAATCTCATAGAGGCGCGACCAGAACTGGCCGAGTTTGCCCTGCGCGTGGCCCCGGCCGGCGATGAGAAGATCCGCGTAGCGCTCTTCGGCTTCCCGCCGGATCCGCGTTGCGGTGGGACCAGGCGCAACGGAGAGGTCAGCCTCAATGCCCGCCTCGGTCATCAATCGTAGCAGACGTTTGTTGGCGGCCGCGATGAGCTGATCGCGGTATGGGGCGAAATCCACTTCCCAGGCGACGGGAGGGCTTTCGACGGCGTGGACGATGGCAAGGCGGGCGTCAAAGGACTTGGCTACGGCCGCGGCTGCCCGCATCAGTTCGGCGGACTCATCCTCGTCGCTGACGGCACAGAGAATGGAACGATAGGGGAGGGGCGGCTGGCGAGAGGCGAGGGTTTCGGGGACGACTGTCCAGACAGCGATACTCGAATCGTGCAGAATCTTCGCGGTTACGGAACCAAGGAGAAGGCGGCGAACAGCGCCGGATCCGCGCGAAGGCATCATCAGGAGATCCACGCCGTGGCGGTGAACGACGCTGCTGATGACATTGGCGGGTTCTCCCTGTGTCACCAGGGACTGGGGTTTCAGGTCAGGGAACCATTCCTCGCCAAACTGTCTGATGCGGCTCGCTTCGCGTTTGCAGGTTTCATTTTCGACACCGGTGAGGTCGACGCCATAAACTTCGACAGCGTGGGCAAGGTACAGTTCGGCGGAGAAATGGAGCGCCAGTTGCCTGACATGGGGGGCGACCATCCGGCAGGCTTCCGAATAGTCCACGGGAAAAAGTATCCTTCGAAACGGTACCATCCAAATCCTCCTTTCGTTTTATGAACGCGCTCGCCAACGGAGCCTCGCCGCCGGGTGGGCCCCGTGCGAGCTTTCAGTGAGCGCCGGCGGCATGTTTGGCCTTCCGTGGATTGGTGGTGGTAAGCGGCGCAATGTGGGACGTGAACCACTCATAGGCCAGCCGCGTGACCTCCTCGAGCGCGCCTGGTTCTTCGAACAAGTGAGTAGCCCGGGGGACAACCACGAGGCTGCTTTCGTCATTCAAATTCTTGAGGGCGAGTTCATTCCACTCGAGCACCAGTTCGTCATGGCCTCCGACGATCAGCAGGACGGGGGCGCGGACGTGGTGCAAGACGGGGATGGCCAAGTCGGGGCGGCCGCCGCGGGAGACAACCGCATAGACTTCGCTTTGCCCTTCCTCCGGTCTGGCCGCGGCCAGCAAAGCGGCGGCGGCACCGGTGCTGGCTCCGAAATAGCCGATGGGGAGGGGGCGCGTATCGGGGTCGCCACGCGCCCATTGGGTGGCCTCCATGAGGCGGCCGGCGAGGAGCGGGATGTCAAAGCGCAAATCCTGCGTACGTTCCTCCTCTTCGGTGAGGAGGTCCATGAGGAGAGTGGCCAATCCCTGGTTGACGAGTTGGGAGGCCACAAAGCGGTTGCGCGGGCTGAAGCGGCTGCTGCCGCTGCCGTGAGCGAAAATCACGAGAGCTTTGGCATCCGGCGGCAAAGTGAGATCTCCCGCCAGATGGTGCGGAGGGATACGAACACTTCGATGAGACGGCATGGGGGTTCACGTCCCTTTCGTTAAAGCCGGTTGGTGAGCAGCCTCGGCAAGCAGTGCTCTCACCTCATCATCTTCGGTTTGCGGAAAGTTGAGGTACCACGGGCTGATGGCGGCGAACGGCTCAGGGGTCATGAGGCAAACCACCTCGTCGGCTTCCTTGCGAAGCCAGCGGATGGTCCGTGGGGGACCGACGGCCACGGCGACCACAAGATGCCGCACCTTCTGCTTCCGCAGAACAGACAGAGCCACTCCCATGGTAGCTCCGGTAGCGATCCCGTCGTCCACGACGATTACGGTCCGGCCGGCGAGGGCCAATGGAGGTTTGCCCGATCGATAGAGGGCGGAGCGGCGGCGCAGTTCAACCTCTTCGGCGACGATCTCGGCTTCGACTTCCTGGGGGGGCACGCCCAAGTCGTCGATCACGTCCTGGTTGAGGAATTGGGCTCCTTCGGCGATAGCGCCGATGGCGAGTTCCGGCTGCATGGGGGCGCCCAGCTTTCTGACCACCAGGACATCAAGGGGCAGGTGCAATGCCCTGGCGATCTCCGCGGCCACCACCACCCCGCCTCTCGGCAGGGCGAGCACAATGCAATCGAGTGCGTCCTTGTATTGTGTCAGTAGCCCGGCCAACATGCGGCCGGCTTCGGTTCGGTCTTTTAACATGCGCATACCCACCTTGATGAGTAGCACGCCAGTGACCGAATGGGGAGGGGAAGCCGGCTAGCAGTGAGCGATGGCGACCGCGAGGCGGGGTTCGTAAAGCGGGGCGGCCGGCTTCCGAGCTTCCCTTGTGGCGAGATGGAGGACACGCAGGAGTTCGCTTTCGGAGAAGGGCTTTGGCAGGAGGTCGTAGCCGCCGAGGTCGAGGACGCGCAACCACAGTAACTCGCTGGCAAGGCCATCGACAACGATGACCGGCGGCGGAGGCGTCATCATTTCGGCACGCCAGAGGATTTCTTTCCAGGTCTTGCCGTCAGGAAGCTGATACTCGGACAGGATTACCTGTATGGGCTGGGCGGCGAGGATGCGCAGGGCTTCCTCAAAAGAGGTGGCAATGAGGCGCCGCCAGTCAGTGAATTGCAAGATCCCGTGAAGGGCGAGGTGATCCTGGGGATCGGGAAGGATTGCCAGCAGCGCCGGCTGCGAAAACGCACTCATCGGTGCCTCCAAGCGTTTATCCCGTCACGCGAATCGCATTCTCATGCTGAGGCGCGGACAGGGTTGGAAAACCATCGAACTCAGAGTAACAGGACCGATAAACTTTGAGTACTCGGAGTATTACTAGGCGTTTCGGCAGTATTCTTACCCCTGGGAAGATCACGCTGCAATCCGGTCTTTCAGGGCGTACCGGACAAGTTCGGCCCCGGCGCAAATATTCAACTCTTCCATAAAGCCGGCATTTGCGGAACTCGACCGTGCGGGTCAAGATATTCAAAATGTGGCGCTTGCGTTTGTGGCGCCTCCGGTAATTTTCCCAGTGTTGTCTCGAGTGAAATGCTGGTAGCTTCGAAATATAGGCGATCGGTTTTCGTCGCCGGGAAGGGTGGACAGATCATGAAGTTTCAGTTGCAGCCATGGGCAGTCCGCACCGCGCCACGAACGGCAAATCTGGTGGATATCAGCAGTGGAAGACACGACGCCGGAGATTCTGATATTTCTCATTACCGGTTACCGGAGGCGGACTACATCATATTAGGCCTTGTCCGTGATTTGAAGTTTAATGCGATGTACGCCGCGGACAGGCTTCGCGGGGAGTTGCGTCTGGGTGTCGTAGCACTGGAAGACCTCAGGGACATCCCATATCGGAAGTTGGCGCACGTTCTGTCGGATGTTCTCGCGGTGACGGTGCTGGAGCCCGGGAACGAAGCAGGACTTCATGAGCCTTTCAGTCTCATGCTGCGGCGCGCCTTGCGCGAGGAGTCGGAGCGTTCGGACTGGCCGTGGACAACGGGAAGCATTCCCAGGATCTACACAGCGTTGCGGGTCAACGATGGGTACAGACTCCGGGTGGAGGACGTGGAGGCCGCCGCCCGAACCATGAAATATTACGGTCCGGATATCATTTGGATCGGCGAAGAGGAGGGGAAATCCCACGAAGTGGTTTCCATGCGGCCGCCATTGGATGTTGCTTGAATGAGCGAAGACTGTCCGTGGCGCCCCGCGGCAGAACTTTCGTGATTGGCACATTGCGTGCCCGGTCAAAAAGCAAATCCTGTCTTGGAGGTGAATATGAAAGTTAGTGAAGTGATGAACCGGAACGTAACGTTCTGTTCGCCAGGGACGGATCTTGCCGCGGTGGCCGCGCTGATGTGGCAAAGTGACTGCGGTGTAATTCCCGTTATTGGCGGCGAGCGGCTCGAGGGTATTCTGACGGATCGGGACGTTTGCATAGCGTTGGGCACCAGAAATGTCTGCGCTCACATGGTGAGCGCGGGGGAAGTGGCCAGCCAGGAAGTGTTTACCTGTGCGCCTGACGATGATGTGCACCAGGCGCTGAAGACAATGCGGTCGCACAAGGTGCGGCGGGTGCCGGTGCTGAATGGGGGCGGCAAGGTCGTGGGGATGCTGTCGTTGAACGAAGTGGTTCTGCGGGCGCACAAGACGGCCCGCAAACCGGCGGACATTACCTACGACGATGTTGTCAACACGATGAAAGCCATTTGCGAGCATCGCGCCGAGGTGGAAGCGCCCATTGTCGCGGAGGAGAAGGCGCTGGCGGCCGCGGCGCGATGAAGCGCGGTGGATATATGAAAAGGAGAAGTAGCATGGCCGATGTAAAAGTGGTGAAGAAGACAAGCGAAGAGAAGGGTTTGGCGCGTCCTGCTATGTTTGATTTTCCTCTTATGCGTCATAACCTGTTTACCATGAACCCGTTTGCGATGATGAGAGACTTTCTTCACGAGACGGACCGCTTCTACACAAAAGGTTCAATGGAGAAGGCGGAATGGTGGGCTCCCGTTGTCGAAGCCAAGCGCGCCGACGGGAATTTTGTCGTCACCGCGGAACTGCCGGGTCTGAAGAAAGAGGAGGTAAAAGTACAAGTTCTGGAAGATACCCTTACGGTAGAGGGTGAACGAAAGCAGGAGAAGGAGGAGAAGAGCGAAGAATACTACCGCTCGGAGCGAAGCTACGGGCGCTTCTATCGCTCGATTCCGCTGCCGGAGGGCGCCGATGTGGACAAGGCGAAGGCGGAATTTTCGAATGGGTTGCTGCGAGTCTCGATCCCTTGCGCGGAGATGAAACAGAAAGTCAAGGAGATTCCGGTTCAGGAGACGAAGAGCACAGCCTGAGAACGCGGCAACAACAGTCCGTGCGCTTCCCCCACGCACGCAAGAACGGGCGGCCCGCAAGATTTGCGGCCCGCCCGTTTTGTTCTCACGGGTGCAGCGGCGGAGTAAGTGCTGCAAGATGAACCGCTGATTTATATCTTCTGAATTTCGATAAGTTGTCTGTCTGCTTCGGGTGTGGCAAAGTACTCAGAGTGGGCTAAGTGACTCAGAAAGGGCCGTAGCGCTTTGCTAGACGCCAAGAAACTCAGGTGAAATCGGCTGGCGCGGAGCAGGAACCGGTGGAGCGTCTCCTGGTTTGAACAGCAGAATCGAGTGAACGCCTATTCCGCCTTCCTCGAACGCCAAAGACGACCCGGCGAGGTAGAGTTGCCAACTGTTCCAGGTGGCCAGGCTTACCGTCTGAAGGCAACCCTCGCGATGCGCTCGCAGGCGCTCCACCCAATGGCGGCAGGTGAGGGCGTAATGGAGGCGAAGATCCTCGACATCGAGCACTTCGAAGCCCTCCTGTTCGGCGGCGCAGATCATGTCGCTGAGAGTGACAATCTCACCGCCGGGGAAAATCTGATGGGCGATGAAAAAGGTCTGCGCATCGCGATGGACGCGGGCAGGCCGCGTAATGCCATGGTTGATGAACAAGCCGCCGGGGCGAAGGAGGGCGTATACCGAGCGGAAGTATTCCCGCAAGCGATGGCGCCCAACATGTTCCACCATTCCGACGGAGGCGATCTTGTCAAACTGGTCCGTCATTTCGCGGTAGTCCTGCTCATGCACGGAGGCGGAAGCCTCCAGGCCGCTGTTGCAAATCTGCGCGGCGGCGTACCGGACCTGTTCGTGGCTGAGCGTGCAGCCCGAGGCGAGCGCGGAGAACCGTCCGGCAGCGCGCGCCACGAGGGCGCCCCAGCCACAACCAATGTCGAGGAATCGATCCTGCGGCTGTAACCGCAACTTACTGCAGATGAGGTCCAGCTTAGCCAGTTGCGCGTCGTCGAGAGAATCGTTGGGCGTACGGAAGTAGGCGCAGGAATATACCATGCGGGAATCGAGGAACTGCCGGTAGAAATTGTTGGAGCGGTCGTAATGGAAGCGGATGAAGTCCGCATCTTTCTCATGGCTTCGCCACCATTGGGAAAGCCTCCAGGGAGCGGTACGTCCAAAAAGATCCATGGCGCGCGCGCGCCATCCATGGCTGGAGTGGGAAAGCTGGTATCGAATGGCTTCGATGAGGTCGCCATTGACTTTGAACTTATCGCGGATGAAAGCCATGGCTGCCGAATACGGATCGGCATGTAACAGCCACGACAACTGGGCTGGTGAAGCGCAGACAAGTTCAAATTGGGGATGATGGGAAACACAAGCGTGAGAAATGGTGGTTGCCATAAGTGCCTCCAATTCCATTGTAGCTCCAGCAAGCGAAGCGCCAGCGCTGAAATGCCTGGTTTGCGGCGTATAATCCATTCTTTGGACAAGTGTCATGCTGGTGGTTCCGGCTTGTTTTGCGGACCAGTGAAACAAGATGACCATCGTCACGATCAATGAAGAGGTTATGGTTTCGGGGATTGCGCCACGGCGGAGCACGTATGTCTTCAAGCGGGTGAATTCTCTTTCGAACCGTCGCATTGTTACGATAATGAATGAGCTGGAAGAGAAGCTAACAACGACAGGCGGGACGGACATGAAGTTCTGGAAGACGGCGGCGGGAGCCCCGCCCGCGATGCGCGCCGGGTTCCACCCCGGGGATAGGTTTGGACAAGAATTCGTTTATCCGAGAGGTTTGCCCGCCAAGATTGCCGAAGCCGCGCCGGTATTGACGGCGGACGCGCGGACGGAGGCGGAGATGAAAGAAGCTACGGTGACGAAAGTGGCGCTTTCGGGCAAAGAAGAACCTGTAGCGGTAACCACACGTGCCACGCCGGCGCCTACCGGGGGCCCCCTGGAGGTTAAGGAGGAACCTGCTCCTGCCCCCGAGCCCTCTCCTGTTGCCGCGGCCGAGGAACTGCCGAAGACGGCAAGTCCCTACAGCGCCTTTGGTGTGGTTGGACTGGTTGCGTTGACAGCCGGCCTGGCCTGGCGCTTTGCGGCGGGCCTTCCGCGGCGGAAATGTAGATAACGCAATGACACGGGAAAGGACAAGCCACGGAAATGACGGCACTTACTCTTTGGCTCGCGCTGGCAGGGGGGGGCCTGTTACTGCCCGGAGGCCCACAACGGCCGGGCAAGCCGGTTGAAGAACCCGGCTATCGCATTGTGGACGAAGTCCGCCTGGTGGTGATGGACGTGAGCGTCCGGAACTCGAAGGGCCTCCCAGTTTCGGGTCTGGAGAAGAGGGACTTTCGTGTCCTGGACGATGGCAAGGAGAGTCCTCTCGTGGCTTTCGCCAAAGAGGATGCTCCGGTAACGATCGGGCTGGTGGTGGATTGCAGCGGCAGCATGCAAAAGAGACAGGCACAACTGCTCTCCGCTACTTCGGCGTTGCTGAGCGAAAGCAACGCCGCGGATGAGACTTTCCTGGTGACATTCAATGACGTGGTGGTTTCCGGGACTCCGCACGCTCCCGGTGAGTTGTTGTCGAAACTGGTGGGCACGCCCATTCAAGGGCGAACCGCATTGTATGCGGGGGTTCGGGCTGCTTTGTACCAGTTGAGCAAGGGAACGCGGGAGCGGAAGGCGCTGGTGGTGATCAGCGATGGAGCGGATAATGCGAGTTCCGTGGGGCGCAAGGAAATTCTCGATCTGGCGGAGGAGTCGCACGCCACCATCTATACGATCGGCATCTGGGACGAAGACCGGGAGCGGGACGCCAAGTTCCTGAAACAACTCGCGTCGCGAACGGGCGGGGAGTCCTATATGGACATACCCACCGAGGAGTTGAAACCGGCATGCCAGCGCATTGCGCTTGATATTCGCGCGCGCTACATGCTTGCCATCAACGCGGCCGCCGCTCCCCGGCGGGAGATGCGGCGCATTCGAGTTCTGGTCAATGCGGAGGGCCATCCTCATCTGCACGTGGTCACCAGGCCCGGCTACATCGCCACGCCAGTAAGAGAGACGGCAGCCAAGCCATAAAGCGCCGGGTTGTCGCATCGCCGCGTTCCGGGAGTCCGGTACGGTATCTGCTGTCGAGCGTGCAGATTGTGGGGAGTGAATTCGCATGTCCGTATAGGATGCCCCCGGGGTTTGGCGTGAGGTTGAGGAGATGTTTCACGGCGCGCCGGCGCAGCCGGGGGAAACGCGTGCGCAATAGCTCGCTTATTTCCGCGGGGGGAATCGAGATCCGCCCGGCGAAGTTGCAATCATGGATTGCGGCCGACGGCCTCAGTCTGGAGCGGAACATCCGAGGAGCAGTGATTACGGCGGCATTGCTGGTGGACCTGATCGAGCCGCCGTCAAGGCAAAGGTGAGGAGAGAGGTATAATCCAAGGTCGACTGGGAGGGGCTCACCAATGAAGGGATATACACGACGCAATGCGCTCAAACGAGGCTTGAGCGTGGCGGGGTTTCTGGCGCTGGGGGACCCGGCGATTCCGGCGCTTGCGCAAGGGGAAGCGGATGTTCCATTCACCGACTATCCGGCAAACTTCAAAGCCGGCGGGAATGGGGTTCCCGTGCGCAGGTTTGATATCCGCGCAATCGACGGGTTGATTGTGCCTAAGGATAAATTCTTCGTGCTTCAGCATTTCAATCAGCCGGAGATCAACCCGGAAGGCTTCCGGTTGAAGATTTCGGGTCTGGTGAACAAGCCGGCGGAGTTCTCGCTGGCCGAGTTGCGCAAGATGCGGCCGGCGGATGTGGTGGCGGGGTATGAATGCTCCGGCAACAGCGGGCGGGCGTTTCAAGCGCTGTCCTCGTGCGGGCGGTTCACGGGGGTGCCGTTGCGGGAGGTGCTGAACCATGTGGGGGTGGGGGGGAAAGCCCGTGAGGTGGTGTTTCTCGGGGCGGACCGAGGCGAGGAGCAGGTGGTGTTCCGGCGGGAGACATGGAACCTGAACCAGCAGTTTGCGCGGAGCATCACGCTCGAGAATGCAATGAAGCCGGATCCGCTACTCGCCTACGCGCTGAACGGCGAACCGCTGACCGTCCCTCAGGGAGCACCCCTGCGTGTGATCATGCCGGGGTGGTATGGGGTGGCGAATGTGAAGTGGCTCGCCGAGGTCCATTTGCAGCAGGATCGTTTTCTTGGAAACTACCAGGCGCGCTGGTACCGGTCCGTGGTGGGCGTGGGCGGCACGGGGGAACCGGCTGACATAAATACGCAATGGATGGAAACGGAGATCACGCGGCAGCATCTGAAATCGGTGATTGCGCGGGTGCGGAAGACGGGCAGTTCGCACCAGATTCTTGGTTTCGTGTTGAACGACGGCACGCCGTTGAAGTCCGTGGAGGTGAAAATCGACGGCGGCGCATGGGAGAAGGCCACGCTTGACGCAGCCAACACGAAGTATTCCTGGAAGTTGTTCAGCTACCGGTGGGAGGGGGCCACGCCGGGAGAGCATATGCTTGTGTCCCGGGTTACGGACGTGGAGGGCAACGTGCAACCGGTTGCCGGGGAATTGAGCCGGAAGAAGACATTCCTTGAAGACAACGCGCAGTTTCCACGCAAGGTCAGGATCAGTTGAAGCACTCCGCGCGCGGGGATCAGAATTCACCGGCGGCGAGGCGCTTTACGAAGTCGAAGTCGCCGTCGAGAAAATCATAGCTCGGAAGATTCTCGCGGCGTTCCCATTGGATCTTTTCAAAGATGGCATTGCGCAGTTCGCCGGAAAACGCCGGCACTTCGAGGAAGATGAGGAGCAGGCTCGCGCCCTTGGGATAGTTAAACTCGTAGCGAGTGATCTCTTTGCCAACGGTGGCCTCGATGCCCAATTCCTCGCGCAACTCGCGCGCCAGAGCCGCGCGCGGAGATTCGCCCTGCTCTACTTTGCCGCCGGGAAACTCCCATTTGAACTCGTGGCGCGAGCCGGCTTTTCGCTGGCCAATGAGGAGTTTACCGTCCTTTTCGATCAACGCGGCGACAACGGGAATGCGGTAGGTCCGGGCCATCAGACGGTCTCCAGCGCCCGAAACCGTTCGATGTCCCGAAGAGGCATTTCCGGCAGTTTCTGCCGGCGCTGGCGCAGCCAGGCCCAGGGAATGGTGAACAATTGCACGCGCGGGGAGAACTTGGAACTCTCCTGAATGAAGCAGCTATGGGTACACCAGCAGTTGGCGTTGCGAATGGCCTCGACCTCGTCTCTCATGGCGGCTGAGGCCAGCGCCGCCGGGATGTCGAATTCGTAATCGGCGAGGTTCCCCACAATTTCCCGCATTTCACAGGCGCGGAACCGGCCGTTGTGATCGATGACGATGGTGGTTTCCCCAGCGGTGCATGGCATGGGCCATTTCCGCGGTTGTTCGAGGCAGGACTCGTGCAAGTCGAAGTGGAACCGCAGATTTCCCAAGTAATACATGGTGGCGAATTGTCTCACTCCAGGCGGCAGATGGGCGAACAGTCTGCGCGCGTAGTGACGGTGAAAAGGCATCAACCGCCGGTGGAGTGCGGCGACATCCTCCCGTTGCAACCGCTTCAGATCCGCATCCGGGGTTTCTCCGCGCACGATCTCGAAATACTGTCCGCTGAGTTTTGCCTCAGCGGCGAGGCGCAATCCCAGTTCCACGATCTCGTTGTAGTTCTCGCGGGTAATGACGGTGAGGACATTGCGCCGCAGGCGGGGAACGTTCGCGTAGCGTTTTTCCGCTTCGCGGATGGTTTCGAGGGTGCGGCGGAAGTTGTTCGGGACGCCGCGGATGGCGTCATGCGTGTTGGCGAGGCCGTCAAGAGAGAAATTGAGGTCGATGGAGACGTTGGGCGCCAAGGCCAGCATGCGGTCGACGGAGCGGAAAATGCGCTCCTGAAGCAGTCCGTTGGTGGGTAGATTGATGTTCGCTACGCGGTTGTTGCGGGTAAACAGCGCGACGATCTCCGGGAGTTCGTCGCGCAGGAAGGGTTCGCCGCCCGAGAGCCAGAGCTTTTCAAACGGAGGGGCTGTTTCGGAGATTCTCCGGATCTGGTCGAAGGTCAGATCATCTTTGCTGTTGAGCTTGTCGAAGTAGAAGCAGGTGCGGCATAGGGAATTGCACCGCGAGGTCACGAAGAGAAACAGTGACCGGAAGGTGCGTTTCCGCACACGCTGCCGTAGGATGGGGAAGTAGCCGGACATGTATTCCGAAAGACTATTAGATCATTTTCAGAACCCGAGGAACGTGGGCGAGTTGCCGCCGCCGGCGCAGAGGGTGGAGGTGATGAACCCCGCCTGCGGGGATATTCTGCGGCTATCGGTGATGTGGGAGGGGGAGACGGTGAGGGAGGTGAGGTACAAGACCCGGGGATGCACCGCTTCCATCGCCGCGGGGAGCGCACTCACCGAATGGATGGCCGGCCGCAGCCGGACGGAACTGCGCGCGCTGAAGGCCGCCGAAGTGGAGCAATTGGTGGGCGGCCTGACGGCGGAGTCGAAACATGCCGCCGTGCTGGTGGTGGATGCGGTCAAGGCGCTGCTGAAGGTCACGTCTTCTTCGTAGCGGTTTATTCGGTCTTGCGTAAACTTTGCAGGTCAATTCCGGCCTGGGCGCATGTTTTGTACAGGTGGCTGCGCTCGAGGGTGAGCATCTTTCCCGGCTCGAAGCGAGCAATATGAAAGGGTCCGGTTCCGAGGAGCACATCGCTGGAACGTACCATCACGGCATTCCGCGGGCGCGCGAGATTGCGGAGGATGTCTTCCAGGGGCCGGTCATCGGGCGCCGCGACGGTTCCGCCGGGGGGATTCCACGGCTCGCCGTTATGCAGGAAGACATTGTGCCGGAGGGTGAAGATCCAGCGTTTTCGCTCATGCGTCCAGGATACGGCCAGCAGCGGTTTCGGATTGCCGCGTTCATCGAGCCGGACGAGCGTCTCAAAGACCTGTGTGGTGAGTTCTTGTTTTGCCGAGGCGTCAAGGGTATCGGACGGCCAATCGCCCGGATCAAGGCTCTGTATCGCGGCGCGCATATCCACGCGCAAGGTTCCGCCGTAGCGGGGGCGGCGCGCCGCATCCGGCTTTCCCGCCGCCGGGCAGCAGCAGGCTAAGGGCCGCAATCGACAGTAAGCAGATATGCCGCATATCGTTCCGAATTCAAGTTGCGGGCGATGACGGGCGCGCCCCGCGGGGCCGGCCAGAGCGCGGTGACGGGACCGGGCAGTTCCACGCGGCCGCCTACTTCCCGCACTTTGCGGTTGGCGATTTCCCAGACCGAGACGGTGTCGTTGTTCCCCTGATCCGCCGGACCGGAGGAAAGGAGCCAATGTCCGGCGGCGCATGACGGGAGGACGGCGATGAAGTCTCTGCCCAGCCCATCGAAAACACCCACCTGTTGCCGGCCGGCATCGTAAAGGTGGGCGCGGCCATCGGCATCCGCGAACAGATGCAGCGGCCGCGCCTGCTCCTCCACTTGTGCAACAGCGTAGAACGCGGGCCATCCCTCCACATCCAGGGTATTCCGCGCGATTGTGAATTGTACCGCATTGTCCTGCACCGCGAAGGCTTCGGAGCTGAGGTACACGCCAGGTCGAGTGACGGAAACCGGCCTCCACGGCAAGTGAGCCCTGGAAGATACGCGGAAAGCACTTTGTCTTGTACCACAAGGCGGCCGCGAGGATCACGAATGGCGGGTTGTCCCGCGGGTTGGAAAGCCTCGCGGCGCCAGGAGTTTTCCTGCCGCGAGTAGAGGGTGATGCCGGAGGAATCGAGAACGATCATCCGGTCACCGGAAATCCATAGGTCGAGGATGGCGCCCTCCTGATCCCACACCAGGCGGCGGGTAAGCACGGCTTGGCGGAACGAGCCAGCGGCGCCGGCCGGTACCTGGTCATTTCCACCCACCGTTCGCCGTTGCGCTCCATCCACGCCACCAGCAGATACCCTTGCAGATTCTCCGAAACGGTGAAGATCAATTCCGGGCTTGGCCCGCCGGCAACAGTCTTGCGCAGGCCGCGGGCGAGGGCGTCTTGCGCCAGCGCGGCTTCCGCCGAGGGAAGCGATGAGAGGTTCCTGCTCACGATGCGGAGCGGTTCTCCGGGGGCCAGGTGCGGGGAGATGAGCCTGGCGAGTGTGCGAACGGCGTCTTCCAAGGTTTCACCGTCCGCGAGCGGCACGAACAAGAGGATGAGAAGAAGCCCCCGGAGCACCGTTGGAATCATAGCAAAGGCGCCGGCCGGGTTACCGCACCGCGGCCGGGTGCAGACCTTTCAACACGTCATTGGCGAAGAAAAACTTCCCGTCGTTGGGAACCATCATGATCTGCACCTTGTCGCTCAGCCGCTCGGCAATGATCTTCTGGATCAGCAGCGGATTCTGCTTGAGGACTTCCGCCTCCAACTTCATCCGTTCGGAGTTCGCCTCCGCCACGCGGCGGATGTTATATTCCTGCCTCACTCATCAGTGACTTCCCTGACCACCAGTCCGTCGGCTCCCAGTGTTTGCGCGATGGCTACGGCGGCGGCTTTGCGGAGTTCTTCCCGCCTGGTAGCGAAGATCTCGCGCACCATGTAATTCGGCGCAAGCTCGCGGAACACGCCTGCCACCACCAGCGCCGCCAGTTCCGCCTCCACCGGCCGCGGGAGGTCCATCTGGATGTGCGTCAGCTTCGAGGGATCGAGACGATAGCGAACCGCGACGGCGAGGCCGATGGCCGGGCCTTCCTTACTCTGCACGCGAAGGCTCCCGCCCATCTTCTTCGGGTCTTCACCCGTGGCAGTCGTGAAGACATGGTCGCGGATGCTGAAGGTTTCGATGCGATTCACACGAGGCATAATCCAGTGGACGCCCGGGTAAAGCGTGCCCGGATGTGTGCCGGAGATCTGGCTGATGCGCACCCCCGCCTCGCCGACGCGGATGACAGTGATAACCAGGCCGAGTAGC
>JAIXKK010000166.1 GCA_026954325.1 Bryobacterales bacterium
GCGCAGGAGATCCATGCGAGGAGTCCGCGGGCGAGGGGACGGCTGGTGGCGTTGAACTGCGCGGCGCTGCCGGAGCACCTGGTGGAGAGCGAACTCTTCGGATATGAGAAGGGGGCATTCACGGGGGCGGCGGGGGCGCGGCCGGGGAAGTTCGAACTGGCTACGGGCGGGACGCTGTTTCTGGATGAGATTGGGGACATGACGCCGGCGACACAGGCGAAGATTTTGCGGGCGGCGGAAACGGGGATGGTGGAGCGGCTGGGAGCATCGCGGCCGGCGCAGGTGGACGTGCGGATTGTGGCGGCGACGAACCAGGATCTGGGGACAGCGATCCGGCAGGGGAGATTCCGGCAGGACCTGTACTTCCGGCTGGCGGGGATGACGCTGTATCTGCCTCCGCTGCGGCAGCGGAGGGAGGACATTCCGCTGCTGGTGGAAACGTTCTGGAGCGACTTGCGGCGGAAGTACAAGCGGGAGGGTCCGGAATTGACGCGGGAAGCGATGGTGCTGCTGGGCGGGGGCGATTGGCCGGGGAATGTGCGGCAGTTGCGAAGCGCGGTGGAGCGGCTGTTCGTGCTGGCGCGGTCCGAGCGGGTGACGGCGGCGGATGTGAAGATGGCGGCGGAGCCGTTGCCGTTCGGAGGGAAGAGCGAGCCGTATTTGGAGGCCGCGGATTACCGGGAGGCGCGGAAGCTGTTCGAGATGGAATATTTGACGCGGAAGTTGAGGGAGCATGGGGGGAATGTGACGCGGACGGCGGCGGCGATCGGGCTGGAGAGGCAGAGCTTGCAGGAGAAGATCCGGCAATTGGGGATCTCGCGGGATTGAAGAGGGTCTCCAGGTGGCAAGATATGAGAAGTGACCTTGCAACCTACGATGCGGCAACCGATTCATACTGTTTACGGCGGGGCTCATCTTTTCCGCCATGATGTGGGGGCGAAATTCGGCCGGATCGCGCTGAATGTTCTTGAGCAGCACCGTGATCTGCTGCCAGTGCCGGATGAAGTGGCTGTGCGTGTTCAGGCGAAGCTTCGCACGCGGCCGGTTGAGGATTACCGGATCGATTTCGAGGACGGGTACGGCTACCGGCGGGATGAGGAGGAGGACGGACACGCAGCCGGAGCGGCGCTGGAAGTAGCGCTTGGGATGAGCGCGGGGACGCTGCCTGAGTTTCTGGGGCTACGTTCAAAATCGTTCCATGCGCACGGGCGGGCGCGGGCGGTACGGACGCTGCGGGTGTTTTTCCGCGCGCTGTTTGAGAGAACAGGCGGGGCGCTGCCGCGGAATTTCACGGTGACGCTTCCGAAGGTGGCGGCGGAGGAGGAGGTGACGGCGCTGATACGCGCGCTGGAGGACCTGGAGGCACCGGCGAGCGTGGAGTTGATGGTGGAGACGCCGGAGGCATTAAGGAACCTGCGGGGGATGGTTGCGGCCGCGGGATCGCGGATTCGTGGGGCGCACTTCGGTCCTTATGATTTCACGTCGTCCTGTGGAGTGCTGGGGTCGGCGCAGGACCTGGGGCATCCGCTGTGCGTGCATGCACGCAACCAGATGCTGGTGGAACTGGCGGGAACGGGGATGTGGCTCTCGGACGGACCGACGCGGATTCTGCCGGTGGGTTCACGGGAGGATGTGGAGCGGGCGTGGAAGGCGCAATGGGAGGACATCCACCGCGCGCTTTCGTGCGGCTTCTATCAGGGGTGGGATCTGCATCCGGCGCAGCTTCCATTGCGGTATGCGGCGGTGTTCCACTTTTTCGAGGCGCACCTGGAGGAAGCGGCGATGCGGATGAAGAACTTTGTGGCGCAGTCGGCGCAGGCGACGCGGGTTGGGGCGGAGTTCGACGATGCGGCGACGGTGCGCGGGCTGCACACCTACTTTCTGCGGGCGCTGGGGAGCGGAGCGATGACGGAAGAGGAGTTGGAGGCGCACTGCGGATTGTCGCGGGCGGGGCTGGAACAGTTACGATTCTAAACATGCGGCGACTTGTGCGGGCCTCCGGGTATGAGACTTTACTGAAGGAAGCAATCCGGTTCACGGTGGGGAACGCGGCAACGGGAGAGGTGCTGGTGGTGGGCGCGACGCGCGGGGCGGCGGATGATTTCGTGCGGCAGCACTGCGGCAGCGTGGCGGGGGTGCATCGCATGACGACGGCACAGCTCACGGCGAATCTGGCGGCTTCGGCGATGGCGGAGAGGGGGCTGGCTCCGCTGAATGCGCTGGGGGCGGAGGCATTGGCGGCGCGCGCCGCGTACCGGGTGCGGACGGAAGGGCGGCTCCAGTATTTTTCTCCGGTGGCGGGGAGCCCGGGGTTTGCGCGGGCGCTGGCGCGTACGCTGCGGGACTTGCGGCTGGAGGGGATTGCCAGCATGCGCCTGGCGGCGGGGGGAGCGGCGGCGCGGGATCTGAGCGCGCTTCATGAGGCGTATGAGGAGCTTCTTGCCCAGACGCGGCTGGCGGATTTTCCGGCGCTGCTCGAGATGGCGGTGAGCGAGGGGGCGGCGGGGCTCCATCCGCTGCGCGGCCTGCCGTTGCTGCTGCTGGATGTGCCGGTGCATTCGGCGCTGGCGGCGGAGTTTATTGGGGCGCTGGCCGCGAAGACCTGGCAGACGCTGGCGCTTGTGCTGGACGGGGATGAGGGAAGCGTGGAGCGGCTGCGGGCGGTGCTGGGAGTGGAGGCGGAGCGAGCGGCCGAGGGAGGCGAGGATTCGCTGCACCGTTTGCGGGCGCATCTGTTTGCGCCGGCTGCGCCGGAGCAGGCGGCGGCGGATGGGACGCTGGATTTCTTTTCCGCCGCGGGGGAGGGGCTGGAATGCATCGAGATGGCGCGCCGCATGCACCAACTGGCGGAGGAGGGGCTGGCGTTCGATGAGATGGCGATCGCGCTGCGCGGCCCGGAGCGGTATCAGCCGCTGCTCGAGGAGGCGTTGAACCGGGCGGGGATTCCGTTTTACTTCACTCGCGGGAGTGTGCGGCCGGATCCGGCGGGGCGGGCGTTTCTGGCTCTGCTGGCGTGCGCGGCGGAAGAGTTTCCGGCGACGCGGTTTGCGGAATATTTGTCGCTGGGGCAGACGCCCGCGATGGAAGCTCCGAAGGCGATGGCGGCGGGGAAGGCGGCGTGGATGGGGACGGAGGATGAACTGCTTTCGCGGGAGGAGTACATTCCGGGAGTGATCGAGGAGCAGGAAGCGGCGTCGCCTGCGACGCCCGCGGCGTGGGAGCAATTAATTGTGGACGCGGCGGTGGTGGGCGGGAAGGAACGGTGGGAGCGGCGGCTTCGGGGGCTGGAGAGCGAGTTTCGGCTGCGGCTTTCGAAGCTGGAAGACGAGGACGAGGCCGAGGCGGGGCATTTGGAACGGCAACTGGAGTTGCTGGGGAATCTTCAGCGATTGGCATTGCCGATCATCCGGCGGTTGGATGAACTGCCGCGGCAGGCGACATGGGGCGAATGGCTGGGGCGGCTGTCGGATCTGGCGGAGATGACGCTGCGGCATCCGGATTCGGTTCTGCTGGCGTTGAACGAATTGTGGTCGATGGGGGAGGTGGGTCCGGTCACGCTGGATGAGGTGTTTCTGGTGTTGACGGAGCGGCTGCGATTTCTGCGGCGGCCGCCGCGGAAGCGGCGCTACGGGCAGGTATGGATCGGCTCAGTGGACGAGTTGCGCGGGCACTGTTTCGAGGTGGTGTTTCTGCCGGGGCTGGCGGAGGGCGTATTTCCGAAGAAGGCGTTCGAAGATCCACTGCTGCTCGATGATTCCCGCCGCGGGCTGGAGGCGGGGCTGCCGTTGCGGGATGACCGGGTTGCGGACGAGCGTCTGCGTCTGCGTGTTGCCGCGGCGGCGGCGAGGCGGCGGCTGGTGGTTTCGTATCCGCGAATGGACGTGACGCAGAATCGCGCGCGTGTTCCTTCGTTCTATGCGATGGAAGTGGTACGGGCGGCGGAGGGGCGGCTGGCGGAGTTGAAGGAGTTCGAGCGGCGGGCGGCGGCCGGGGCGATGACGCGGCTGGGGTGGCCGGCTCCGATGAACCCGCAACGGGCAGTGGATGCGCTGGAATTCGACCTCGCCGTTTTGCAGGATGCCTCGCGGCAACCGCAAGGGAAGATTCGCGGGCGGGGGCGGTATCTGTTTCACCTGAATCCGCACCTGGCGCGGTCACTGCGGGCGCGGTACATGCGTTGGGACAGGGAATGGAAGACGGCGGATGGGCTGATGGACGCAAGCGAAGCCACGCGGGCGGTGCTGGCGGTGCACAGGCTGACGCGGCGGCCGTGGTCGGCGTCTTCGCTGCAGCACTTCGCGGCATGTCCTTATCGCTTTCTGCTGCACGGGATTCACCGGCTGCGGCCGCGGGAGGATTCGGTTCCGCTCGAGGTGATGGATCCGCTGACGCGCGGATCGCTGTTCCACGAAGCGCTGTTTCAACTGGCGCAGCGGGCGCGGACGGAAGAGGAGTTCCAGGATTTTGCGGATACGGTGCTGGACGAGGTGGCGGCGAAGTTCGAGGATGACCTGGCTCCCGCGATTCCGCGTGTCTGGAGGAGCGAAGTGGAGGACCTGCGTGCGGATTTGAAGGGCTGGCTGCGGCGGCGGGAACAGGATGCGGCAGGCTGGGAGCGGCGGTACGCCGAATTCGCATTCGGGATGCCGGCGGATGAGCATCGCGACCCGGACAGCGTGGAACAGCCGGCCAGGATCCTCGAGGGGATTCTGCTGCGAGGATCCATTGACTGGATCGAGCAGCACAGGGATGGGGACGCTCTGCGGATCACGGATCACAAAACGGGGAAGTCTCCGGCACAGATCCCGCGCCATGTGGGCGGGGGACTGATCCTGCAGCCGCTGCTTTACGCGCTGGCGGCGGAGGAATTGTTCGGCAAGCCGGTGAAGTTATCACGGCTTTACTATTGCACGCAGCGCGGCGGGTACACGCCCGTGAGCGTGGCGGTGACGGACGGCGCGCGGCAGGATGTGGAGCGGGCGTTGAGGATTATCGACGACGGTATCGCGAGCGGGCGTTTGCCGGCGGCTCCTTCGGAGGGCCAGTGTGAGTGGTGTGATTTCAGAATGGTGTGCGGTCCGAGGGAGGAAGAGAGGGTGCGGCGCAAGCCGCCGCTGGAGCCGCTGGAGCGGTTGAGGAGCATCCCATGATTGCGGGCGCACAGACAGGAGACGGGGCGGCACGGGAACGCATTCGGCATTCGCTGGGGGAAAGCCTGCTGGTGGAGGCTTCGGCGGGGACGGGGAAGACGTCGGAACTGGTGCGGAGGATCGTGAATGTGCTGCGGGCGGGGCTGACCACGATCGACCGGGTCGTGGCGGTGACGTTTACGAACAAGGCGGCGGGGGAATTGAAGCTGCGGCTGCGGCAGGAATTGGACCGCGCGCGTGGGCAAACGGAGGACGCGGAGGAGGCGAGACACCTGGAACAGGCGCTGGCGCACCTCGAAGAAGCGGCGATTGGAACGATCCACGCGTTTTGCGCACAGATTCTGCGGGAGCGCCCGGTGGAGGCGCGCGTCGATCCGGACTTCGAGGAGTTGGATGAACGGGGAGCGCGGCGGGTGTATGAAGCGGTGTTCCGGCGATGGCTGCAGGGGAAGTTGAATGAGGATTCGCCGGGTTTGCGGCGGGCGCTGGCGCGGCTAGCGGTGCGGGAGCAACGGGATCAGGATGTGACGCCGATCGAGTCGCTGCAATACGCGGGCTGGAGTCTGATCGAGTGGCGGGACTTTCCGCGGGCCTGGCAGCGGCCTCCGCTGGCGCGGGAGGGGGTGATCGACCAACTGTTGGAGCATGTGAAGACGTTGGTTCCGCACCTCAGCCGCCACAAGACGGAACTGATGGAGCCGGTGCGCGATCTGCTTCCGTGGATGGAACGCGAGCCGCGCGATTACGACATGCTGGAGGGGCTGTTGTTCAAGCTCTATCGTGTGTGGAAGCGGCGGGAGCGGCAGGTTCCGGACAAGATCCTGTTTCAGGCCGTAGCGGACTTCCGCCCCTATGCGGAAGCGGATCTGGCGGCGCAACTGCGCGGGGAGATGTGGGAACTGGTTGAACTGTATGACCAGGCGAAACGGCGGGCGGGGCAGTTGGATTTCGTGGATCTGCTGCTGCTGGTGAGGAACCTGGTGAGGGATAACCCCGAGGTGCGCGGTTATCTGCAACAGAAATACTCGCATTTGTTTGTGGACGAGTTTCAGGATACGGACCCGCTGCAAGCGGAGATTTTACTGATGCTTTCGGCGAGCGATGCGCGGCGGACGGAGATGTTGAAGATTGCTCCCGCGCCGGGGAAGCTGTTCCTGGTGGGGGACCCGAAGCAATCGATCTACAAGTTCCGGCGGGCGGATGTGCAGCTTTACCGGATTCTGCGGGCGAGCTTACAGGCTCGAGGGGTGGGGCTGGTGCGGTTGAGCCGGAGCTTCCGTTCGGCGCCGGGTGTTCAGCAGTGCGTCAACGCGGCGTTCGCGATGGAAATGACCGGAGACGAGGAGGCGGCGCAGGCGGAGTATGTGCCGTTGGAGCCGTACCGCGGGGATTTGGAGACGCAGCCAGCCGTGGTCGCGCTTCCGGCTCCCAGACCATATGGCAAGCGGGATGTTTCAAACAAGGCGATCGACGAATGTCTTCCGGGGGCGGTGACTGGTTTTGTGGAATGGCTGGTGCGGGAGAGCGGGTGGAAGGTGGCGGATCCGGAACGGCCGGAGGAGTTAGTGGCGATCGAGCCGCGGCACATCTGTATTCTGTTCCGGCGCTTCACGAACTACGGAAGGGATATCACGCGGGATTATGCGCGGTCACTCGAGGACCGGGGGATTCCTCATCTGCTGGTGGGGTCAAAGAGCTTTCATGAGCGGGAGGAGATCGACACGGTGCGGGCGGCGCTCGCGGCGATCGAGTGGCCGGAGGACGAGCTTGCGGTGTTCGCGACGCTGAAAGGGGCGATTTTTGCGATTCCGGACCACACGCTGCTGTGCTTCCGGCATGAGCACCGGCGGCTCTATCCCTTTCACGGCTATCCGGAGACGCTGCCGGCGGAGTTTCAGGCAGTGAAGGAAGCGCTGGGCCTGCTGGCGGATCTGCATAGGGAGCGGAACCAGCGGCCGATTGCGGAGACGCTGTATTTGTTGCTGGAGTCGACGCGGGCGTGGTCGGCGTTTGCGTTCCGGCCCGCGGGGAACCAAGTGCTTGCGAACGTGCGGCGGGTGATCGACCTGGCGCGGCAGTATGAGACTACGAGCGGTATTTCGTTCCGGGGATTCGTGGAGGAGTTATCGCGGCGGGCGGCGCGGGCGGAATCGGCGGAGGCTCCGGTGCTGGAAGACGGGGCCGAAGGGGTGCGCGTCATGACGGTGCATTCGGCCAAGGGGCTGGAGTTTCCAGTGGTGCTGCTGGCGGACATGACGGCGAACATTTCGCATGAGACACCGGACCGGTACATTGAAGCCGCCACGGGGTTGTGCGCGATGCGGCTGCTGGGCTGTTCGCCGTTCGAGCTGATCGCGGAGGAGGAGTCGGAAAAGAAGAGGGAACATGCGGAGGGGATCCGGGTGGCGTATGTGGCGGCGACGCGGGCGCGCGATCTGCTGGTGGTTCCCGTGGTGGGGGACACGGAGCGAAACGGGTGGGTATCGCCGCTGAACAAGGCTCTGTATCCGCATGCGGAGATGAGGAGGAAACCGCACACGGCGCATGGGTGTCCAGGGTTCGGCGGGGTAAGCGTGCTGAACCGGCCGGCTGAATATTTCGAGGAAACGAGTGTTCGTCCGGGTCTGCATTTTGCGCGGGCGGGCGGGCATGCAGTGGCGTGGTGGGATCCGGCGATTCTTCCGGAGGGGCGGGAGGAACGGTTCGCGGCGCGGCAGCGGGAGATTTTCGCGGAGGACGAGGGGGCGGTGGAGCGTGGGTTGGCGGAGCATGCGGCGTGGCAGGGGCGCCGCGGCAATTTGCTTGAAGCGGCGATGCGGCCGTCGCTCGAGTTGACGATTGCGAGCGAGGCGACGGAGCCGCCGGCGGGATGGGAGGGCGAGATTTTGCTGGAGCAGACGGCGCGGTCGGCGGCGCGGCCGGGAGGGAAGCGATTCGGGGCGCTGGTGCACAACACGCTGCGGGACGTGCCGCTCGATGCATCGCGGGAGCAGATTGCGGGTGTGGTGCGGCTACAAGCGCGGCTGCTCGCGGCTCCGAAGGAGGAAGCGGAGGCGGCGGTGACGGCGGTGCGGAACGCGCTGCTGCATCCGGTGCTCGAGCGGGCGCGGGGGGCGGCGCGATGTCATCGCGAGTATCCGGTGACGGCGCATACGGGAGAGAAGCAGTTGCTGGAGGGGGTGATCGACCTGGCATTCGAGGAGAAGGGGCGCTGGGTGGTGGTGGACTTCAAGACGGATCTCGAGGTGGAGACGATGGCGGCGCGGTACGGGGCGCAACTTGCGTGGTATGCGGCGGCGCTGGAACGCATCACGGGAATGCCGGTGCAAGCGTGCCTGCTGGCCGTGTAAAGTAAGCTGCATGGATCGCCGGACGTTTCTTGGCAGCTTGAGCGCGGCTCCGCTGGCGGCGCAGAAAAAAAAGACGAACGTGGTGATGTTCATGACGGACGACCACGGGGCTTGGGCGATGGGGGCGTACGGATGCCGCGAGATGCACACGCCGAACCTGGATGCGCTGGCGGCGGGAGGGGCGCGTTTCACGAGGGCTTTCGCATGCACGCCGGTCTGTTCACCGAGCCGCATGACGTGGATTACGGGTACGATTCCCTCGGTGCATGGGGTACAGGACTGGCTGCGGCCGGAGGGCAGCTTCGGCGAGCACACGCGGCACTGGCTGAGCGGAAAGACGACGTACTCTTCGGTGCTCGAGAAGCACGGCTACACGCTGGGGATGTGCGGCAAGTGGCACATGGGGGAAGACGACAAGGCGCAGGAGGGTTTTTCGTATTGGGCGACCGTGCCGGGCGGCGGCGGGCCATACCGCGATCCGGAGTTTGTGAAGAACGGGGTGCGCACGCACTTGCGGGAGTATAAGACCGATAGCGTGGGCGACTGCGCGGTGGAGTTTCTGGACACGGTGAAGGAGAAGCCGTTCTATCTGCTGGTTCCTTTTTATGCTCCGCACACGCCGCTCGATTTTCAGCCGGAGGAGTACCGGGCTCCTTACAAGGATGCGAAGTTCGAATGCTTTCCGAACGAGCCGATTCACCCGTGGCAAAACGGGAGCCAGCGGAAGCTGCATGGGAACGTGGAGAACAAGCGCGGCTATTCGGCGCTGATTTCGGGAGTGGATGCGAACGTGGGAAAGGTGCTGCGGAAGCTGGAGGCGATGGGCGCGCGTGAGAACACGCTGGTGATCTTCACGGCGGACCAGGGGTGGAACGCGGGGCATCACGGGGTGTGGGGGAAAGGGAACGGCACGTGGCCATTCAACATGTACGAGGAATCCATTCGCGTACCGTTGATCTGGAACCATCCGGGACGGATTCAGGCGAGCAAGGTGCTGTCGCCGATGGTTTCGAGCTATGATTATTTTCCGACGATCCTGGACTATTTGGGGGTCCAAACTCCGGCGGATGCGCGGCGGCCTGGGCGGAGTTACGCGCCGTTTCTACGAGGCGAGCATCCGCGGTGGAGGAACCGGCTGTACTTCGAATATTCGTACGTGCGCGGAGTGCGGACAGAGAACCTGAAGTATGTGCGGCGGACGAAGGAGTGGCCGAGCGAATTGTACGATCTGGAGCGGGACCCGGGGGAGAAGACGAACCACATCGATGATGCGGCATACGCGAACGTAAAGCGGAGTCTGGATGCGGAGTTGGATGGGTGGTTTGAGAAGTACGGAGCGCCGGCGCAGGAGAAGTGGCGGGGGACGACGAAGCAGAATTTGACGGTGTATTCGCGGTAACGGGGTGTGCCGATGATCCGGGAAGACTTCTACCGGCTCCGCGAGCAGCATCCGGATTGGCGGATGGGACGCGATTCCGATGGAGCCGTGGTGGTGATTCCCGCCTCGCGCCTCGAATCCGGCAATCGAAACCACAAGCTGTCCGTCTGTCTTGGCAACTGGGCTCGAAAAGACGGCACGGGACAATGCTTTGACTCCTCTACGGGTTTTGAACTCCCGAATGGCGCGATACGTTCTCCCGATGCGGCGTGGGTGAGCAAGGAGCGGCTGAGTGAGATGCCGAAGACGCGCAGGAGGGCCTTCCCGCGGCTCGTTCCGGAGTTCGTGGCGGAAATCCGATCGGACTCGGATTCCCTGGCTGACCTAGATGCGGGAGTATGCGGATAACCAGGTCCTGTTTGGGTGGCTGATTGATCCGTTCGAGCGGCGGGTCCATGTGTATCGAGCGGGGCAGGCGCCGGTTGTAGTTGACAAGCCGAAGGGCGTTTCCGGCGATCCGGTTCTTCGGGGTTTCAAGCTGCCGCTTCGCGACATCCGGGGTGTGGGTTTTTAGGGTATTTTCGCTTCCTCTTTGACGGCCACGAGTACCAGAAAAATACCCGCAAAATGTACGTTGACTCGCCTATGCGGCTGGGGTATAAAAATGAAGTCCCCCGAGAGCGGTTCCCCCGAACTTAGCGCATTCATACAACAATCGAATGGCCCAAGCAGCAGCATTTTATCGCACTTCAGAGGTTGACTGCCGCGCAGTGGAGCAGCCTTTGGAACTCAACGCCGCCGTGCGTCATCTTTCGCATGAGTTACGCCAGCCATTGAGTACGATCGATACCGCCGCGTACTATCTTCAATTGATTCTTTCGGGGGCGGACCCCCGGGCTGATCAGCAGTTGGAAAAGATCCAGCAGATGGTTCATCAGATGAGTTGGATTCTTTCGGACGCCGTTCATTTTCTGCAGGCCGCGGTTCCGCGCCCGGCGTGGATCGATCTGTGTGAAATGATTACGGACCATTTGACGGCGCAGGCGGTGGAGCAGAATGTGGAGTTGGACTGGACCGATTGCTGCTCGACGCCGCGGGTGCTGATGGACGCGGCGCAGGGCCAACACATGGTTCGGACGATTTTGAATGTTTTCCGGCAGATCGCGCGGACGGAGCAGCCGGTGTATGTCTCGCTGTACCGGGACGGGGCGCAGGCGGCGCTCGAATGTTCGTGTGAGGCGGGGGAGGCGATGCTGGCGCACGCATCGGAGCTGTTTGAGGCGTTCACGCCGCATCTTCCGCCGGGTTCGGGACTTGCGCTGGCAAGCGTGAAGCGAATCGCCGAGGCGCACAACGGCAGCGCGTCGATTGAAGCGGTGGACGGGGTTTTGAAGCTGGAAGTGAGACTGCCGGCCGAGTAGGCGGACGCCTTCGGCGCACAGGCGGAGGGAAAATTGTGAAAAGATTCCGTGTATGCATCGCCGGCAAGCACTTTCCGCTCTAGCAGCCTCGCTTGGCGCGCTCCGCGAGCGCGCGGCGGCTTTCTATCCAGGCAAGCGCCCGCACATTCAATGGTGCGTGAGCAGTTTTCTTTGGACTTCCACGCAGTGGCGGGATACGGGCACGCTGCCGTACACGGAGATGCTGGACGTGATTCGGGACACGGGATTCAACGGGTACCGGTTCACGGGGTGGCCGTCGATTGTGGAGCGAATCGGGATGAGCCTGCCGCGGCTTGAAAAGGAGTTGTCGAAGAGGAATCTCCGAATTGCGACGCTGTCTTTCGGAGGGCCGGCGGATGAGCCGGAGAAGCAGCCGGAGATGGAGCAATCGGCGCGGCGGGCGTGCGAGTTTCTGAAGCGCTTCGGGGCGACGGAACTGGTGACCTTCTCGCCGCGGCGGGTGAACAAGGTGCTGGAGCGGGAGCATATCCGGCGGGCGTGCCTGTTCTACAACCACCTGGGCGATGTGTGCGCGGAGTACGGGATCCGGACGGGGTTGCACAACCACAGCCAGGGGCAGTTGATTGAAACGCAGGACGAGATCGAGCAACTGTTGAGGCAGACGGACCCGAAGAAATTTCATTGGTGCCCGGACACGGTGCATCTGTACATGGCGAATTGCGACATTTTGGGTTTGTTCCGGAAGTATGCGGAGCGGCTGATTTTCTTCGATTTGGTGGATGCGAAGTATCAGTACCTGGATCACGAACTGCGGCTGCCGAACGGGAAGGCGGAGAAGGCAGGGTCGCAGAACGGGACATTCATGCTGGGGAACGTGATTTACGGAGACGGGGAAGTGGATCTGGAAGGGATCATGCGGATTGTCAAGGGGGTTGGCTACAAGGGCTGGATCAACCTGGATCTGCATTATGCACCGGTGAGCCCGCGGCACAGTTTGGGGCGGTGCATGGAGTACATCGAAAAGAGGTTGGATCCCATATACGCCTGAGCGGAGGCGCCGGCCGGCCCCACTATACTTGAAAAGGGAATGTCGACCGCGGCCAGAACACAATCCGCCCGCGCCTTCTTTTCACGGAAGGGGGCGCTATCGCGCTGGCATCCGAATTACGAATTCCGTCCGGGGCAGTTGGAAATGGCGGAGGCGGTGGAGGCGGCGCTCAGGGACAAGCGACACCTGATTGTGGAGGCGGGGACGGGGACGGGGAAGACGCTTGCCTACCTGGTTCCGGCGATCTTATCGGGGCGGCGGGTGGTGGTGTCGACGGGGACGAAGAATCTTCAGGAGCAGTTGTACCACAAGGACATTCCCTTTCTGCGGCAGCATTTCGCGGAGCCGCTGAAAGTGAGCCTGATGAAGGGGCGGGGGAACTTTCTGTGCCGGCAGAAGCTGTACGACTCGGAGAAGGAGGCGATTCTCGACGGGTTGGAGGAGATTGCGGATTTCCAGGTGATCCGGGAATGGGAGAAGACGACGGAGACGGGGGACCGGGCGGAGATCCGGACGCTGCCGGAATACTCGACGGCGTGGAACAAGCTGGACGCGCGGCGGGACCTGTGCACGGGGCAGAAGTGCCCGCAGTTCGATCGGTGTTTTATCACGCAGATGCACCAGCGGGCGCACGAGAGCGACATTGTCATTGTCAATCACCACCTGCTGTTTGCCGACCTGGCGGTGAAGGAAGACGAGTACGGGGCGATTCTTCCGGAGTACAACGCGGTCATCTTCGACGAGGCGCATGAGATAGAGGACACGGCGGGTTCGTATTTCGGGGTGAGCGTGAGCAACTTCCAGGTGCAGGAATTTTGCCGGGACGCGGCGGCGCTGTCGCGCAGGAAGGATTTCGGATCGGCGGAACTGGACCGGGTGTTGCTGCAACTGCAGGACGCGGCGGAGCAGTTTTTCCGGCTGTTCGGGGAGGGGGAAGGGCGCGCCGGATTCGCGCAGCAGGGGGCGATTCTGGAGGAGCACGGTGAGGTTTACCAGGATCTGATGAGCGGGCTCGAACTGGCGTGGACGCACCTGGAACTGGTGAAGGGGGCTCCGGAGGAGATGATTCCCATGCTGCGGCGCGCGCGCGACATTCATGAACGGGTACGGTTTTTCATGGAGAGCGCGGATGCGGGGTTCGTGTACTGGGTGGACCGGCGGGGGCGGACGTGCCATTTGCAGGCAACGCCGATCGACGTTTCCGCGCTTCTCGCGCGGAAGCTGTTTGACCGGGTGGATACGGTGATTCTGACGTCGGCCACGTTGACGGTGGCGGGGAGTTTTGATTTTGTGAAGACGCGGCTGGGAGTGCCGAACGCGCGCACGCTGGCGGTGGCGAGTCCATTCGAGTATTACAAGCAGGCGCTGCTGTATGTTCCGCAGCATCTGCCGGACCCGCGCACGCCGGCGTTTCTGGGGGCCTCGTGCGAGGAGATCCCGCGGCTGCTGCGGTTGAGTAGAGGGCGCGCGTTCGTGCTGTTCACAAGCTACCAGCAGATGAGGGCGGCGCATGACCGGATTTCGATGGCGTTGGAGTATCCGGCGCTGCTTCAGGGGACGGGTCCGCGGCATGCGCTGCTCGAGGAGTTCCGCTCGACGCCGAATGCTGTGCTGTTCGCCACGTCATCTTTCTGGCAAGGGGTGGATGTGCCGGGGGAGCAGTTATCGTGCGTTATCATAGATAGGTTGCCGTTTGCGGTGCCGAGCGATCCAGTGGTGGAAGCGAGAATCCGCATGGTACGCGAAAACGGGGGAAATCCTTTTTACGATTATCAGATTCCCCAGGCGGCCATTGCGCTGAAACAGGGGTTCGGGCGGCTGATCCGCGGACGGAATGACCGCGGTATCGTCGCATTGCTGGACAACCGCATTACGAAGCAGCGCTACGGCCAAGTCTTCTTCGATAGTCTTCCAGACTACCGCTTTACGATGGATTGGAACGAGGTGGAGAGTTTTTTCGATGTTTGAAGTTTCGGTGGAAGATACCTTCGCGGCGGGGCACTCGCTGCGGAACTATCGCGGCAAGTGCGAGAACGTGCATGGCCACAACTACCGGGTGCGGGTTACGTTGGAAGGCGAGGACGTCAATCCGGTAACGGGACTGCTGGTGGACTTCGTGGAAGTGAAGAGGCTCTTGCGCAAAACGATGGCCTATCTGGACCACCAGTTCATCAACGACCTGCCGCCGTTCACGGAAGTGAACCCGTCAGCGGAAAACATCGCCAAGTATTTCTGTGAAGAGGTGCAGAAGGGACTGGATGAAGGGGGGGCGGCGGCTCCCGTTCGCATCCAGGCCGTTACGGTCTGGGAAACGGACACCTCCGTCGCCAGTTACCGGCCGTAGAAGGCGGCGTTCTTTTCCGCGTAGTTCGCCCACTTTTCCGGCAGGTCATCGAGGGCAAAGATCGCTGAGACGGGACAAACCGGCACGCACGCTCCGCAGTCGATGCATTCCACGGGATCAATATAGAGCTGCTCGAACTCGTCGAAATTCCCTTCGTCCTTCTTCGGGTGAATGCAATCCACGGGGCAGGCATCCACGCAAGCGGTGTCTTTGGTGCCAATGCAAGGTTCAGCGATAACGTATGCCATAAGTTGAAACGTATAACATAGCACATTGGGAAAACTCAACGTAAGGTGAACCTGAGGGGTGGGTTTCGCGTCTATCGATGCGGCACGCTATGTTTTCCTACCGCTGTGACTATGATGATGACTTCTTTGGGAACGATCCCGATCAAGAAGATCCAGATGACGAAGGATATGACGAGGAGGACGAGGACGGGGGCGAGGAATACGATGACGGGTCTGAGGAGGGGGACGACGGGGATGGGGACGACGGCCTGACGCCGTACTCTCCGGATGCCGCGGAGGAAGATTTCGAGGAGGACGAAGGAGACTGGAGCGCGGAGGACTACGAGGCCTCGGCTGAGCGGCTATTCGGGCACAACGAGTTTTTCGGCGAAACGATTCATGACCAGCTTGCCGCCGAGGGGTTCCGGTTTTTCGATGACCCGGGCTTCCACGATGCGGTTGACCGAATTGCGCCCGGCGCTTCGGACACGCTGCGGCTGTTCGAGCGTGACGGGCAACTTCACGCTTTCGGCTTCGTTCCGGCGGCCTTGGCGCTGATTCTTAGGCAGCGATACGGGGCGCTCGATTTTTCGAATCTGCACATCTCGGTTCCGCGGAAAGGGGATATCGCAGAGCCGCAACCGCTTCCACCGGAGATTGAGCGGGTGGAGGCGCGGGCGGCGATCGACCTGCGGCCGTATGCGACTCCGGTGGGGGACCAGGCGGATACGGCGCGGTGTTCGGCGTTCGCGTGGACGCATGCGGTAGAGATGACGCGCAATCTGGAAGGGCGGCCCGCGCCGCGGCTTTCGCCCACCTACACAATGCTCCAGTTTCAGCGGCTTCAGGGCGACGCGGAGGATTACCGGTATGCGCATGAGGGAGGGAACGGAACGATCAGCGGGCCGGACCCGGGCAATGTTCTGGTGGAACACGGGACGTGCCGGCAGGAGTTGTGGCCGGATGATGAAGAGGGTCCGCGGGCGAGCGAGCGGATGCTGGCGGCGGACGCGCAGCAGTACAGGCTGCAAGCGCAGCCGCACCCGATCGGACTGGAGGATGTGAAGAAGGTTCTGTCGGCCGGGTGTGCGGTGCAGATTGGGATGAACACGGGTCCGGCATTTGCCGATGTGGGACGCGACGGAGTGATCTCCGCGGCGGAACCGCCTTCCGGGCGGCATGGGCGGCATGCGATGCTGCTTGCGGGATACAACGGGAACTTCTACATTGCGAAGAATTCGTGGGGGGAACAGTGGGGGGACAAAGGGTATTGCTACATACCGAAAAACGTGCTTGCCGCGGCGGATGCGGAATTCATCGCGGTGCTGCGGCCGGTGAAATGATGGTATGCTCGAAAACTCTGTTATAGCCATGCTTTCGGTGCGTCATGCGATGTCAGGTCCGGCGATGGTCCGGATCACCGTGGAGGGGAAGATGATGCTGGGGGCGGCGAATCTGAGCGTCGATATGCTGGTGGCGACGCTGATCGAGCAGGGAGTGAGGCACTTCGTGTTCGATTTGCGGGGGGTGACGCACATCGATAGCACGGGCATTGGACGGTTCATAGCAAGCTACAACAAGATCATAGCGGTGGAGGGAGGGAGCCTGCGGATGGCCGCGGCGGCGGGGGCGGTACGGGCCGCGTTCCGGGTGACGCACCTGGACACGGTGTTTCCGTTTTTTGAGACGGTGGAACAGGCGGAGGCGGCCGCGCTGTAGCGGCGGATTATTGCGGATTTGGGGTGGTGATCCACCAGGTGATGCCGTAGGGGTCTTTGACGGCTCCGGAACGGCCGTAGGGCGCGTTTTTCATAGGGTGTTCAAGGATGCCCCGGCGGCGACTGCCTGAGCGGCCATGGCGCCGGCGTCATCGACGGAGAGGAAGATGTTCACGCCGGAGCCTCCCCATGCCTGGACTCTGCGCATTTGGGGGAATTCGGGGAACTCATCGCAGAGCATCAGGGGCGAGTTGCCGATTTGCAGTTCGCCGTGGCGGATCAGGCCGCCGGGGTCGGCGTGACGCATACGTTCCGCGGCATTGAAGGCCCGCTTGTAGAACTCCATGGCTTGAGCGGCTCCACGGATGGCGAGGTAGAGGGTGATGGTGGGGTATCCCAGCGTGTTGTGTGACATGGGGCCATTGTGGCGAAGATGAGGGCGGTTTGTATTGTAGAGGCGCGGCCTACCCTGTTTTTGCGGACGATGTCACGGGTTCCCTGGATGGCCTCGATTGCAGGCTGAATGACATCATTGAAGAGCTAGAGGTCTGACCAACTCGCTTGCCGATCGGGGCGCTTGCGCGCCCGCATGGCGCCAAGAGGGGCGCACTCTAAAATCCGGCGACAGGAGCTGCCGCACGGATCTCGAAACCAACCCAGAGGAGGAGTGATTGACGCTCACCGAGGAGGGGAGAAATCGTGTCGCGATTGAGGGCGTGCGTCCGGAAATCGACTGCGGGCGGTTCGCCATCAAGCGGGTGATAGGGGATGTGGTGGAGGTGGAGGCGGATGTTTTTGCGGACGGCCATGATGTCATCCGGTGCCGTGTGTTGTACCGCCATGAGAGCGAACCCGAGTGGAGGGAAGCTTTGATGGAGGCGATCGGAAACGACCGGTGGCGGGGAGTGTTTCCGGTGAGCGTGCTGGGGCGCTACCGCTACACGGTGGAGGGATGGGTGGATCGCTTCCTGACGTGGCGGGGTGATTTGAGGAAGCGGATTGCGGCGGGGCAGGACGTGCGGGTGGAGGCGCTGGCCGGGGCGGAACTTGTGGAAGAGGCGGCGGGGCGCGCGGAGGGCGCGGACCGGGACCGGTTGATGGAGTGGGCGGCGATCTTGCGGGCGGAGGCGGCGGCTGAGGAGCGGAATGCGCCGGCTTTGGATGGGGAACTGGCGGAAGTGGTGTCGCGCTATCCGGACCGGCGGCTGGCGACGCGGTATGGGAAAGAACTGGCGATGGTGGTGGACCCGGAGAGGGCGCGATTTTCCGCGTGGTACGAGGTGTTTCCGCGATCGTGCGCGCGGGAGGCGGGCAAGCACGGGACCCTGCGGGATTGCGAGAGCTGGCTGCCTTACATCGCCTACATGGGTTTCGACGTGCTCTACTTGCCGCCCATTCATCCGATCGGGCGGACGTTCCGGAAGGGGCGGAACAATGCGGTGACGGCGGAACCGGGGGATCCGGGGAGTCCGTGGGCGATCGGGGCGGAGGATGGCGGGCACAAATCGGTGCATCCGGAGTTGGGGACGCTCGAGGATTTCCGTCATCTGGTGGAGGCTGCGCGTTCGTACGGAATCGAGGCGGCTCTGGATATCGCGCTGCAATGCACACCGGACCATCCGTATGTACGCGAGCACCCGGAGTGGTTTCGGAAGCGTGTGGACGGGACGATTCGATATGCCGAGAATCCGCCGAAGAAGTATCAGGACATTTATCCGCTTGATTTCGAGAGCGAGAACCGGGAGGAGTTGTGGGAGGAGTTGAAGAGCATTTTCCTGTTCTGGACGGGGCAGGGGGTGCGCATCTTCCGGGTGGATAATCCACACACGAAGGCGTTTCCCTTCTGGGAATGGGCGATCACGGGGATCAAGGAGCAATACCCGGATGTGTTGTTTCTGTCGGAGGCGTTCACGCGGCCGAAGGTGATGGCGCGGCTGGCGAAATTGGGGTTCAGCCAGTCATACACCTACTTCACATGGCGGAACACGAAGGAAGAGCTGACGCGGTATTTCGAGCAATTGCGGGAGACGGAACTACGGGAGTGTTTGCGGCCGAACCTGTGGCCGAACACGCCGGACATTCTGCCGGAGTTTTTGCAGACGGGCGGGCGTCCGGCGTTCCTCATCCGGCTGGCGCTGGCGGCGACGCTAGGGGCGAGCTATGGGATTTACGGGCCGGCATACGAGTTGTGCGAGAACACGCCGCGGGAGGCGGGGAGCGAGGAGTACCTGCATTCGGAGAAGTATGAAATCAAGCAGCGGGATTTGAATTCCGAATGGAGCCTGAAGGAGTTCATCGCGCGGGTGAACCGGATCCGGAAGGAGAATGCCGCGCTGCAAAGCGATGAAGGGCTGCATTTTCACGCGACGGACAACCCGCTGCTGATTTGTTACAGCAAGGCGCGGAAGGGCGGGGCGGATGCGGTGGTGATGGTGGTGAACCTGGATCCGTTCCACACGCAGAGAGGATGGGTGACGCTGGAACTGGAGCGGCTGGGGCTGGAGGAAGGGGTTCCGTTTCAGGCTCATGACCTGTTGAGCGGGGCGCGGTATTTGTGGGAGGGGAGGCGCAGTTTCGTGGAGATGTCTCCCGAGTCGACGCCGGTGCACATCCTGCGGTTCCGGAAGCGTGTGCGGACGGAGAAGGACTTCGACTACTACCTATGACGGTGAAGGTGAGACACGGGAGTCCGTATCCGTTGGGAGCGGCGTGGGACGGGTCCGGGGTGAACGTTGAACATGCGTACGCGAGCATCAATTTCGTGACGTCGCACGACGGATTCACGCTGCATGACCTGGTGATCTGCAACGAGAAGCACAACGAGGCCAACGGGGAAAGCAACTGCTACGGGGCTGACGATGATTTGAACTGGAACCGCGGAGAGGAGGGGCCGGCGAGCGCCCCCGCTGTTTTGTCGCCGAGGAGCGGCAGAAGCGGAATTTTCCGGCGACGCTGCTGCTCTCGCTGGGTGTGCCGATGAATTGCGGCGGCGATTCGGCGTGGGACGCTCATTTTGCGCGCCGTGCTTCCGGAAGATACCGAGAAGCGGTGGGTGAGGGTGATGGACACGACGCACAAGCCGCGGAGAGCGCGCTTCGTGGTGCGGAACAACCGCTACCGGCTGGCGGGGCGGTGCGTGGCGGCGTTCCGGTTGACGGAGGAAACAGAAGAAAGAAAGGGGGACAAGGGTGGTCACGCCATTCGTAACTGAGTTCGATCTTCATTTACTGGCCGAGGGAAACCATTACCGCACGTATGAAAAGCTGGGCGCGCACCTTACGGAGCGGGACGGGGTGCGCGGCGTTCATTTCGCGGTATGGGCTCCGAACGCGGAGCAGGTTTCGGTGATCGGCGGCTTCAATGACTGGCGGGATGACCGGAACCGGATGGAGAACCATCCGGAAGCGGGGATTTGGGAGACGTTCGTAGCCGGAGTGGAGGAAGGAGCGCTGTACAAGTACCACATTGTTTCGCGGTTGGGAGGATACAGAGGCGACAAAGCGGACCCGTACGGATTCGCGGGCGAGATCCGGCCGCGGACGGCTTCGAAGGTGGCGCGCATCGACGGCTACGAGTGGAATGACGCGGAGTGGATGAAATCGAGAGAGGGGCGGCATGCGCCGGATGCGCCAGTATCGATTTACGAGGTTCATTTGGGCTCATGGATGCGCGTGCCGGAGGAGGGAAACCGGTGGCTGACTTATCGCGAACTGGCGGTAAGGCTAGCGGACTATGTGAGCCATCTGGGCTACACACACGTGGAGTTGCTGCCGGTGATGGAACATCCCTTCGACGGGTCGTGGGGTTATCAGACGGTGGGATATTTCGCTCCGACGAGCCGCTTCGGCATGCCGCGGGATTTCCAGTACCTGGTGGACCATCTTCATCAGCGGGGGATTGGCGTGATTCTTGACTGGACGCCGGCGCATTTTCCGGCGGACGAACATGGTTTGGGATTTTTTGACGGGACACATCTTTATGAACATGCCGATCCGAAGCAGGGGCGGCATCCGGATTGGGACACGCTGGTGTTCAATTACGGGCGGAGCGAGGTGCGGAATTTTCTCATCAGCAATGCGCTGTTCTGGCTGGACAAGTACCACGTGGACGGGCTGCGGGTGGACGCGGTGGCGTCGATGCTCTACCTGGACTACGGGCGGCGAGAGGGGGAGTGGATACCGAACCGCCATGGAGGGAAGGAGAACATCGAGGCGATCGAATTTCTGCGTTTGTTGACCGGGAAGGTGTACGGGGAGTTTCCGGGCGTGATGATGATTGCCGAGGAATCGACGGCATGGCCGATGGTGTCGCGGCCGGTGTATGCGGGCGGGCTGGGGTTTGGCTACAAGTGGAACATGGGGTGGGGGCACGACATGCTCGAGTACATGCGGGAGGCCCCGATTCATCGCAGTCATCATCACGATCGCATCACGTTCAGCATGTTGTACGCCTTCACGGAGAACTTCATTCTGCCTTTCTCACATGACGAGGTGGCGAGCGGGAGGGGGTCGCTGATGGGGAGAATGCCGGGGGACGGCTGGCAGAAGTTCGCGAATCTGCGGCTGCTGTATGGATACATGTACGGGCATCCGGGGAAGAAGTTGATGTTCATGGGGTGTGAATTCGGGCAGTGGGAGGAGTGGAATCACGATGCGAGCCTGGAGTGGCGCCTGCTGGAGTATCCGATGCATTCCGGTTTACAGCGATGGGTGCGGGATCTGAACACGTTCTACCGGGGGCAACGGGCGTTGTATGAGAAGGACGCCGAGGCCGGGGGATTCGAGTGGGTGGATTGCAACGACAGGCAGCAGAGCGTGGTGAGTTTTCTCAGGAGAGGGAAAGATCCGGGGGAGGCGCTGTTGTTCGTGTGCAACTTTACGCCGGAACCGCGGCATAACTACCGGGTAGGGGCAACGGCGGCGGGGTTCTGGAAAGAGGTGCTGAACAGCGATGCGCCGCTGTATGGCGGGAGCGGGCAAGGCAACATGGGCGGGGTGGAGGCGAGTCCGCTGCCGATGCACGGGCGGCCGTTTTCGCTGAGCATCACGGCTCCTCCGCTGGGGGTGGTGGTATTCGAGCGTCAACCCGGAGGTGAGTATTGAACTGGGAACCGGTTCTGGGCGCGAACATATTCGGGAATGCAACGCGGTTTCGGGTATGGGCTCCGGAGGCGAGGAGCGTGGAAGTGGTGCTGGAGAGTGAGGGAGGCGGGAGCGCGCACGCGATGGCGCAAGGTGTGGACGGGTTCCATGCGGCGACGCTGCCCGGGGTGGGAGCGGGCGCGCGGTACCGCTATCGCGTGGATGGCCGCGGGCCGTTTCCGGATCCGGCTTCGCGCTATCAGCCGGAGGGAGTGCACGGGCCGTCGGAGGTAGTGGACTGGCGGCATTTCGCGTGGACGGATAGCGGGTGGAAGGGCCTGGACCTGACGGAGACGGTGGTGTATGAGTTGCACACGGGCACGTTCACTTCGGAGGGGACATTCGCGGGGGCGGCGGCGAAGCTGCCATATCTGAAGGAACTGGGCGTGACGGCGGTGGAACTGATGCCGGTGGCGGACTTTCCGGGGCGCCGGAACTGGGGATACGACGGAGCGGCTCCGTTTGCTCCGGCACGATGCTATGGGACGCCGGACGATTTACGAAGGTTTGTGAATGAGGCGCACGGGCTGGGGCTGGCGGTGTACCTGGACGTGGTGTACAACCACCTGGGGCCGGATGGGGCATATCAATCGACTTTCAGCCGTTTTTATTATTCGCGGACGCACCGGAACCCGTGGGGAGCGGGGATCAACTTCGACGGCGAGCAGAGCGAAGCGGTGCGGGATTACGTGATTGAGAACGCGCTGCGGTGGATTCACGAATATCATTTTGACGGGCTGAGGCTGGATGCGACGCACGCGATTGTGGACGCGAGCCGGCGGCACATTGTGGCGTCGATCGCGGCGGCGGCGCACTGTTCTGTCGAAGGATCGCGGAAGGTGACGGTGGTAGCGGAGGATGCGCGGAACCTGGCGTCGATGCTGAGAGGGGAACGGGAAGGCGGCTGGGGTCTGGACGGGGCGTGGTCAGACGATTTTCATCATCAGATGAGGCGGGCGCTGGCCGGGGACAGTGACGGGTATTTTCAGGATTTCGATGGAACGGCGGAGAGCATTGCGGCCACGGCGAGGAAGGGATGGTTCTATACGGGGCAACACGCACAGTATTTCGAGGGGGCGAGGGGGACGGAGACGGACGGTTTAGGAAAAGACTGCTTTATCTTTTTTCTTCAGAATCACGATCAGGTTGGGAACCGGGCATTCGGCGAGCGGCTGCATCACCAGATTGACGGAGGGGCGTGGCGGGCGGCATCGGCGCTGCTGCTGATGCTGCCGGAGACGCCGCTGCTGTTCATGGGGCAGGAGTGGGCGGCGACGGCTCCGTTCCTGTATTTCACCGATCACCATGACGAACTCGGGAGGCTGGTGACGGAGGGGAGGAGGCGGGAGTTCGGACGGTTTGCGTCGTTTGCGGACGCGGAGAGACGGGAGCGGATTCCCGATCCACAGAACGAGGCGACGTTTTTGCGCTGCCGCCTCGATTGGGAGGAATGCGGAAGGGAACCGCATGCCGGGGTGTGGAGACTGTACCAGCGTCTGTTGCGGCTGCGGCGCGGGTTGATTGCGGCGGAGGGAACGGTGAGGGCGGGAGAAGATTCGATTCTGGTAGGGCGGAAGACGAAGGAGGGGACGCCGCTGTTGGGGGTTGTGCGCCTGCGCGGGAGCGGCGCGGTGAGCCTGCCACCGGACGGGCGCTGGCGAGTGTTGTTTACGACGGAGGATCCGCCATACGCGAAGGAATCCACGGCTCCGCCCGTGCTGGCGGGGCAGAGGATGGAATTCTCCGGGGCGGGGGCGGCGGTGCTGGCAGGGGAAGGGGAGGGTTCGTATGCTGGAGAAGCCTGAGCGTATCCCGGTGAGCACGTACCGGCTGCAGTTGAACGGCAGTTTCCGGTTCGCGGAGGCGGCGCGGCTGGCGGGATACCTGGACCGGTTGGGGATAACGGAGTGTTACTGCTCACCGATCTTCGCGGCGAAGCCGGGGAGTACGCACGGGTACGACATTTGTGACCATTCGCGGTTGAATCCGGAACTGGGAGGAGAGGAGGGGTTTCGGAAGTTTGCGGCGGCGCTCAAGAAGCACGACATTGGGGTGATTCTGGATTTTGTTCCGAACCACATGGCGGTGGATGCGCAGGAGAATCTCTGGTGGCGGAGCGTGCTGGAGAACGGACCTTCCTCGGCGTTTGCGAAGTGTTTCGACATTGACTGGGATCCGGTGAAGACGGAGTTGAAGGGGAAGGTGCTGCTTCCGGTGTTAGGGGATCAATATGGAGTAACGCTGGACAAGGGGGAATTGCAGATCGAGTACCGTGACGGGGCGCTGCGGCTGCGGTATTACGACCTGAACCTACCGCTCAATCCGCGGGAGTTGCGGGTGCTGTTGCGGCACAACCTGGAATCGCTCGAGGCCGCGTTGGGGCCGGACGACAGGCATTTCGTGGAATTTCTCAGCATTCTGTTCCACATGGACAATATCCCGGCATACACGGAGACCGGCGCGGAGCAGGTGGCGCTGCGGAGGCGGGAAAAGGAAGTAGCCAAACAGCGGCTGGCGAACCTGATGGAGGAATGCCCGCGCATCCGGCGGTACATCGAAGAGAATGTGAAGCTGTTCAACGGGGCTCCGGGGCAGAGCAAGTCATTTGACTTGTTGCATGGGTTATTGGAGCTTCAGGCATACCGGCTGTCGTTCTGGCGAACGGCGATGCACGAAATCAACTACCGGCGGTTTTTCGACATCAACGAACTGGCGGGAATCCGGATGGAGGAGCCGGAGGTATTCGCACAGGCGCATGCGCTGATCCGCGGTCTGGCGAAGGAGGGCCTGGTGAACGGGATCCGCCTGGACCATGTGGACGGGTTGTTTGACCCGCACGGATACTTCGAGAAGCTGACGGAGATGTTCGGGCCGGACAGGCGGATCTATGTGGTGGCGGAGAAGATACTCAGCGAAGGAGAAGCGCTGCCGCCGGAATGGAGCGTGCACGGGACGACGGGCTACGATTTTCTGAACGATTTGAACGGGCTGTTTGCCGATGCCGGGCGGGTGCATGATTTCCGCAAACTGTATGAGCGATTCACGGGACGGGAGGATTGGTTTCCGGAGGTTGTGTACGCGAGCAAGAAGCTGATCATCTCGACTTCGATGGCGAGCGAGTTGAACGTGCTGGCGCACGAGTTGAACAGAATTTCGGAGAGCCACCGGAGTTTCCGCGATTTCACGCTGGACAGCTTACAGGAGGCATTGCGGGAAATTGTGGCGTGCTTTCCGGTGTACCGCACCTATTTCACGCCGCGGGGGTGGACGGAGCTTGATGAGAGATCGATAGATGCGGCGGTAAGCGAGGCCCTGCGGCGGAATCCGGCGATGGAGCCTTCGATCTTCCACTTTATCCGGGCGATGCTGCTGCCGGTGAAGAGCGCGGAGGTCCGGCAGGAGGAATACGAGCGGCGGGTGAGGTTCGCGATGAAGTTCCAGCAGTACACGGGGCCGGTGCAGGCGAAGGCAATGGAGGACACGGCATTTTACCGGTACGGGCCGCTGGTGTCGTTGAACGAAGTGGGCGGGGACCCGGGCATGTTCGGCCGGTCAGCGGAGCGCTTCCATGAATTGAACCGGAAGCGGCTGCATTGCCGGCCGCTGAGCATGTTGAGCACATCGACGCACGACACCAAGCGGGGGGAGGACGCGCGGGCGCGGATCAACGCGCTTTCTGAGATTCCGGGGCAGTGGCGGGCGATGATTTCGAGGTGGGCGCGGGCGAATGCTTCGGCGCGAACGATGGTGGAGGGAAAGTCCGCGCCGGATCGCGGGGACGAATATCTGTTCTATCAGGCGCTGCTCGGGGCGTGGCCGGCGGGTCTGAACGGGCCGCCGCCGGCGGAGTTCGTGGAACGCATGCGCGCTTATATGCGAAAGGCGGTGAAGGAAGAGAAGGTACACACGAGTTGGATCAATCCATCGGAGGAGTATGACGCGGCGGTGTCGCGGTTCGTGGAACACGCGCTGACGGGAAAGAATTCGCGCTCGTTCCTGCCACTGTTCCTGCCGTTCCAGCAGCGGATTGCGCGACTGGGGGTGATGAACTCGCTTTCGCAACTGATATTGAAAATCGGGTCGCCTGGGGTGCCGGATTTTTATCAGGGGGCGGAGTTGTGGGACCTGAGCCTGGTGGACCCGGACAACCGGCGGCGGGTGGACTTCGATCAGCGGGCGAGGTATTTGGAGGAGATGGAAGCGATGTTCGAGGGCTGCGGCGGACCGCGGAGGGCGTATGTGCGCGGGCTGCTGGAGCATTGGGAGGACGGGCGCATCAAGCTGTTTGCGACGGCGGCGGGATTGCGGCTGAGGAGGAGGCTGAGGGAGGTATTTCTCGAGGGGGCATATATTCCACTGACGGTGGGCGGCGCGGGAGCGGGGCATTTGATTGCTTTCGGGCGGCGGAAAGGAGCGGATGCGGTGATTGTGACGGCGGGGAGGCTGTTCGCTTCCTTGTGCGGCAACGGCAGCATGAATGGAGAAAGCTGGAGGGATACGGTGATGCGGATGCCCAGGGAACTGAGCGGCGGCGCGTACCGGAATGTTCTGACGGGGGAGGACGTGGAGGTGGAGGAGCAGGATGGGGAGGGTGTGATGCGGGTGGCGGGCGCACTGAGCCATATGCCGGCGACGATCCTTTACCGTAGCGCGGAGGGGCAGGGCTGATGGCGAAGCGGACGGGGAGCGCGTCAGATGCTCTGTGGTTCAAGGACGCCATCATTTATGAACTGCACGTAAAGGCGTTCTTCGACGGCAATAATGACGGGATCGGGGACTTCGGAGGACTGCTGGAGAAGCTCGACTACCTGCAAGAGTTGGGGGTGACGTGCCTTTGGCTGCTGCCGTTTTTCCCCTCGCCGCTGCGCGATGACGGGTATGACATTGCCGATTATCTGAGTATCCATCCGAGCTATGGGAGCATGGAGGATTTCCGGGCGTTTCTGGATGCGGCGCATGACCGGGGGCTACAGGTGATGGTGGAGCTGGTGATCAACCACACGTCGGATCAGCACCCGTGGTTTCAGGCTGCGCGAAATGCGCCGCCGGGCTCGCCGGAGCGGGAGTTTTACGTCTGGAGCGATACCGATCAGAAGTACAAAGACGCGCGGATTATTTTCACGGATACGGAGAAAGGGAACTGGACGTGGGATCCGGTGGCGAAGGCGTACTTCTGGCACCGGTTTTTTTCGCATCAGCCGGATTTGAATTTCGATAATCCGGCGGTGATCGACGAAGTGTTGAAGGCGATGCGGTTCTGGCTGGATATGGGGGTGGACGGACTGCGGCTGGACGCGATTCCGTACCTGGTGGAGCGGGAGGGAACGAATTGCGAGAACCTGCCGGAGACGCACGCGGTGATCCGGCGGATTCGCGAGGAGATGGACACGAACTATGAAGGGCGGATGATTCTGGCGGAGGCGAACCAATGGCCAAGCGACGTGCTTCCGTATTTCGGCAACGGGGATGAGTGCCACATGGCGTTTCACTTTCCGCTGATGCCGCGGATCTTCATGGCGCTGCGGCTGGAAGACCGGATGCCGATTACGGACATCATGGGGCAGACGCCGAATATTCCGGAGACGTGCCAGTGGGGGATTTTCCTGCGGAATCACGATGAATTGACGCTGGAGATGGTGAGCGATGAAGAGCGGGACTATATGTACCTGGCCTACAGCGCCGATCCGCGGATGCGGATCAACATCGGGATCCGGCGGCGGCTGGCTCCGCTGATGGACAACAACCGGCGGCGGATCGAACTGCTCAACAGCCTGCTGTTTTCGTTTCCGGGCACGCCGATTCTGTATTACGGCGATGAGATGGGGATGGGGGACAACATTTATCTTGGGGACCGCAACGGCGTGCGGACGCCGATGCAATGGAACGGGGACCGCAACGGGGGATTTTCGCGGGCGAATCCGGCGAAGCTGTACAGCCCGCCGGTGATGGATCCGGTCTACGGATATGAAGCGGTGAACGTGGAGGCGCAGCAGAGCGATCCATCGTCGCTGCTGCACTGGATGCGGAACATGATCGCGCTGAGGAAGTTGTTCCGGGTGTTTGGACGGGGGACGATGGAGTTTCTGCATCCCTCGAACCGGAAGGTGATGGCGTATGTGCGGCGATTCGAGGGAGAGCAGGTGTTGTGCGTGGCGAACCTGTCGCGATTCGCGCAGCCGGTGGAACTGGACCTCTCCGAGTTGGAGGGGTTGAAGCCGGTGGAGATGTTGGGTTATGTGGATTTTCCGGTGATTACAAAGCGGCCGTATCCGCTGACGCTGGGGCCGTACGGGTTTTTGTGGTTCGAGTTGCAGCGGGTGCGGGAGACGGTGGAAGAGCCGCCGGCAGAGGCTCCTGTTCCGGCGGGCGCGAGCGTGGGGAGCCTGCTGGGCGGGGCGTCGCGACAGATGCTGGAAGGGAGCGTGCTGCCGCGGTTTCTGGTGAAGCAGCGCTGGTATGGGAGCAAGTCGCGGCGGATACGGTCAGTAGCAGTTGTGGATTGGGCGGCGTGGGAGAGTGGGGAAAGGGCGCTGGCGCTGGTGGAGGCGCAATTTGAAAGCGGCCCGGCGGAGACTTACTTTCTTCCGCTGATGATGGCGACAGGGCACGAGGCGGAAGAGGTGGAAGAGGCGAGCCCGAACGGGATTCTGTGTCCGGTTTCCACGCCGAAGGGGCCTGGAGTATTGTACGATGCGACGTTTGACGAGGGGGCGAACGCCGCGCTGTTGTCCGCGATCGAGGAGGGGAAGGAGTTTCCCACACAGCGAGGCGTGATCCGCGGAATGGCGGGCAGGGCGTACGCGGAGGCGCGCGGGGCATCGAGCGGACCGCTGGCGGCGGCGCGCGGCGCGGCCGAGCAGAGCAACACGTCGATTCTGTATGGCGGGCGGCTTATATTGAAGCTGTTCCGGCGGCAGGAAGCAGGGCCGAACCCGGATTGCGAGATCGGGCAATATCTGACGGAGAAGGCGGGGTTCGATCGCATTCCGCCGTTTGCGGGCGCGCTGGAATACGCCCGTAGCGGGCAGGAAGCGGCGACGCTGGCGATGGTGCAAGGGCTGGTGGCGAACGAAGGAGACGGATGGAAATGGACACTGGAGCAATTGGACCATTACTACGAGGACTGCGCGCCGATGGCGTATCCGGGAGACGGCATAAGGGGAAAGTCCATTTTCGAACTATCGGAAAGCGAACCGTCCGTGCCGGCGCGGGAGCATCTGGGGATTTACTTGGATTCGGCGGCGATCCTGGGGAAGAGAACGGCCGAAATGCATGCGGCGCTGAGCGCGGCGAACGACAATCCGGCAATGAAGCCGGAGCCGATTGATGCGGGTTATCTTCGTGCTCTTGGCGGGCAGTTGCGGGAGCACGCGCAAGCCGTGCTGGACACGCTGAAGGAGAACCTATCGAAATTGCCGGACGAGGCGGTGGAGCAGGCGGGGTACGTGTTGAACCACAGGCGGCAGTTGCTGGATCGCTTTCATGCGGTGGAAAAACTGGAGGCGGGCGGCCTGCGGACACGGATCCACGGCGATTATCATTTGGGCCAAGTGCTGCGGGTGAAGAACGATTACGTGATTCTGGATTTCGAGGGCGAGCCGGCGCGGCCGCTGGAGGAGCGCCGGGCGAAGCATTCTCCGCTGAAGGACGTGGCGGGGATGCTGCGGTCATTCAGCTATGCGGCGTACGCGTCGCTGTTGAACTATACAACACGGCGTCCGGACGATTACAGCCGGCTGGAGCCTTGGGGGCGGCTGTGGGAGAGCGCGACGGCTTCGGAGTTTCTGCGGGTGTATCTGGGGACAGCGGGGGAGGCGGACTTTCTTCCGGCGGACAGGCGAGGGATCCGCGCGCTGCTCGAGGCTTATCTGCTGGACAAAGCGTTATATGAGCTGCGGTATGAATTGAACAACCGTCCGGCGTGGATTCGCATCCCGCTGCTGGGCATTCTTTCCCTGGGGATATGACGGCCCGGCGTGGCAAGGAGAAGGAAGTAGTGGATGAAGCAAGAGCGGTTGAGGCAAAGGAGAGTCTGGAGCGTATTGGCCAGGCGGCTGTGGTGATTGGGCTGGGAGCAGCGGGCGGGCAGGAAGCGGTGCGCAGGGCGATCCAGAGGACCGGCGACGCGGTGCGGCCGCTGGTGGAAGGAAGGGCGTTGATTGTGCATTCGGACGCGACGATCCCTGACGGCGGGTGTGTTGGGGAGGAGGACCGGGTGCGTCTGTTGGCGTTGCCGCTGCCCGAGGTGGACCGTCTCGCGGGCATCGGGCAGGGGGCGGGCGATCCCTTTCGCGCGTTGTTCGACGTATGCCGGAAAGTGGGGGGCAAGGCATGCGCGTTGATCGGGTCGGAGTTGGAGAGCATCAGTGGAGGATCGATTCAAGGCCTGGTACGGCCGTTGATGGAGGGAAGCTGCGACCTGGCGGTTCCTTACTACCGGCAGCAGAAATTGGACGGGCTGATCAACAGCGGAATCGTGTATCCATTGACGCGCGCTTTGTACGGGAAGCGCATCCGCTATCCGCTGACGACGGATATCGGGGCCTCGGCGAAGTATATTGAACGCTTCTCGATGCCGGAGCGGAAGAACGGACGGATGGCCACGCTGGCGTGGCTGCCGGTGCGGGCGGTATGCGCGGGTATGTCTGTCAGCCAGGTCCGGGTGGATTTGAAGCCGCCGCCGGCGAAAGGGAATCCGGACCTGAGTTCCACGCTGTCGCTGGTTCTCGATTCGATGTTTCTGGAGATGGACCGGAATGCGGCTGTGTGGCAAAAGGTGCGCGGGTCGCAAGCGGTGGTTACGCAAGGGGAGACGAAGGTGGAGGCGGAGGAGAGCGCGGCGGTGGAGGTGCACAAGATGGTGGATTCCTTCCAGATGGGGTATCGCAATCTGGTGGACGTTTGGGGAATGGCGCTGACGCCGGCGGCGATGCTGGAGTTGAAGAAACTGACGCGGCTGCCGGAGGAGCAGTTCCGGATGCCGGACGAGGTTTGGGTGAGGGTGGTTTATGATTTTGCGCTGGCACACCGGTTCCGGGTGATGAGCCGCGACCACCTGCTGCGGGCGATGACGCCGGCGTACCTGGCGTGGGTGGCGTCGTACATTCTGGAGGTGCGAGGCGCGGGGCCGCGCATGGTGGATGACCGGTTGGAGCGGCTTTGCCTCGCCTATGAGGCGAATAAGCCGTACTTGCTGTCGCGCTGGAGATGGCCGGACCGTTTTAACCCGTGACGGGGAGAGGAGAGAGGTATGTGGAACCAAGTGGAAGATGCCTTGAACGAATCAGTGAAGCAGGTGATTACGGGGGTGGCGCACATGCTGCCGGGAGTTCTTGCTCTCGTGGTGGCGCTGTTGTTCTCGCTTGTGCTGGCGTGGATCATCGGGCATGTGCTGCGGCGATCGCTGCGGGGAATCGATTTTGACCAACGGCTGGCGAGTTGGGGATTTTCGGGGTTAAGCGACTGGTCTCCGGGGAAGAGTCCGGCGTTGCTGGTGTCGCGAATTGTGTCGTGGGGGGTGGTGCTGGTGGGATTGCTGATCGGGGTGGCGGCATTCGACGCCACGCTGACGTCGCAACTGGTGATGAATCTGTTCGCGTATCTGCCGAACCTGCTGGCGGCGGTGGTGGTGCTGGTGGTGGGCAATGTACTGGCGCGGTTCCTGGCGCGGGGGGTGCTGATCGGGGCGGTGAACATGAACCTGCACTATGCGCGCCTGCTGAGCCTGGGGGTGAAGTGGCTGGTGATTGTGCTGAGCGCGGCGATGGCGTTGAATCACCTGGGGATCGGGGGACGGATTGTGGATCTGGCCTTCGGGATTCTGTTCGGGGGGATCGTGCTGGCGCTGGCGCTGGCGGTGGGGTTGGGATCGAAGGACCTGGTGAGCCGGTCGCTCGAGAAGCAGACGGTGCGGATGGAGGAGGAGAAGCCGGAGGCTTTCCATCATTTGTAGGGGCAATCCGCGGCGATTCTGCATCAATCGAGACGGGAAGCGAGGCCGCGGGCCTGGAGGTCGGCCTCTTTTTCGGGCAGGCCGGCGACTCCGGCAATCCAGTTGCCTTTGGCGAAGACGAAGACGGGGCGCTTGCCATCCATGCCGAAGTAGCCTCCGAAGGAGGGGATGAGCTTCGCGCCGGTGAGCGCTTTTTTCCAATCGAGCAGGAGAAGAGCGGCGTCGGTGGGGGACGGGAGTTTTCCGACAAACATGTCGAACTCGCGGGCTCCTTTGCGGTAGCGGGCAAGCGTGCCTCCGGGCAGGAAC
>JAIXKK010000123.1 GCA_026954325.1 Bryobacterales bacterium
GTGCATGACCCTCACGAGACGCATGGCATGAGTAGGCCCGTTGAAGAAATCGGGGTCGCCGAAAGTGATATGTCCGGCGCCGGCCCGTACCTGGCGGCGAACGTCCTCGAGAACCACTTGGAGCGGAACCACACGGAATGCGCCGTTGTAGACGGGGACAACGGGGCAGTGCCGGCAGAGGTGTTTGCACCCGCGGCTGGCCACGGCGTAGCCCACCGTTCGAGCCTGCCCGTTCCAGCGAAGCTTTGCGTACCGGCCGAGCACGGGAAGCCCCTCGCGGTCCGGGACGCGGAAGGCGAGGCGTTCCAGGGACACGGTATCCTTTGCGGGGCCGGAAATTACCTCGGCGAGCGCCTTTTCAAATTCTCCGCCTATGACGCTCTCGATGCCCAATTCATGCAGGTACTGGGCGTTTGAAGGGGCATAGAGACCATAAGCTATCAGCCGCGCGTTCGCATTTAGCGAACGCACCTTCGTGATGGCGTCCGCGGCCAGGCGGGTAGCGGTGTGCATGGGTACAAAGAACGCCACCGCATCCGCTTCGCGGATGGCGAGGGAAGGGAGCGGATCGACCGCCAGATCCACACAGGTGACCGCATGTCCTTGCCCCCGCAGCCAAGCGGCTGGAGAGGCCAGCCCAAAGGGCTGGCGCCCCAAATCGTAGGTAGAGATGAGGACTACGTTCACTGCTTCGGCAGTTCTCTCAGCGAAAGGTAGAAATCCTTAATGTCGTAGTCCTGGTGGCTCAGGCGCTCCGCAACGTCGGCGACGGTTTTCGGCGGCGGGACGACGACTTTGTCGCCCGGCAGCCAGTTGGCGGGTGTCGCGCAGGACTGGCTGTCGGTGGTTTGCAGAGCCTTGACAATGCGCAGAATCTCATCGATGTTACGGCCCGCGTTCAGCGGGTAGTAGACAATGGCGCGCACAACGCGCACGGGGTCGATGACAAACACCGCGCGAACGGTGGCCGTGGCGCTGGCTCCCGGATGGATCATGCCGTAGAGTTGGGAAACCTTCGTGTCGATATCGGCGATGAGCGGATAGGGGATTTCGACGCCCATCTTATCCTTCATGTTCTGAAGCCACGCCAGATGGGAGTGAATGCTATCCACGCTCAATCCGATCAACTTCGTCCTGTTTGCGCGGAACTCCTCATTGCGCTTGGCGAAGGCCATCAATTCGGTGGTGCAGACGGGTGTGAAATCCGCAGGGTGGGAAAACAGGACCACCCAATCCTCGCCTTGCCATTCGCTGAACTTCATGGAGTTCGACTGCGTGGTGACCGCGGTAAAGTCCGGCGCGGGATCGCCGATTTTGGGAAGGCTGATGGATTCCGGCATGTATTTTACTTCTAAACTCATGCTAGCACGCAGCAAACTGCATGACCGCCGAAGAACGGGCCTGTCCTGTCCGGGGATTGAACCTTCCATACTGGTAATGATGACGGAACTCGACGACCGCCTGATGCGGCATTGCATCGAACTCGCTCGCCGCGCGCGCGAATCGGGAGATCATCCCGTAGGCTCACTGGTGACGCGTGGGGAAGAGGTTCTGGGAAGCGGCATGGAAAGCACCCGGCGGTTGCTGGACGTGGCGGCCCATGCCGAGATCGAAGCGCTGCGAGCCGCATGCCGCAGAACCGGCGCACTGGAGTTGGCGGGGGCTACGCTCTATACGACGACCGAGCCCTGCTATCTCTGTTCTTTCGCAATACGGCAGTTACGCATTGCGCGCGTGGTCATTGGCCGGCCGTACGCGGCGGCGGGAGGCCTGACTTCCCGCCATCCGATTCTGATCGACCCCTCCATGACCTGCTGGGGCCCGCCACCCGTGGTGGTTTCCGGCGTTCTTTTGGAGGAGTGTGAAGCCCTGTTCGAAAACCCTCACCGAGGATGTACAGCGTAAGAGATGTTTCCCGCGTGAGATAGTCTCAGGCCAGGCGTTCAGCCAGGGAGGCGGCTGGTGTAATTGACCGCGAGGAAAATGCCGATAAGGAAAGCGGCGGTCTTGGACAGCGATGACGGATACAGTCACAGTCAGCGGGGAGGGGAGGCAGATCGTGATCGACTTTCCCAGTCTCGGAGAGGCCCTGTCGCTGTGGAAGCCCTGGGGGGATGGGAAACGCCGGGCCGAGATTTTGGAGGCCCTCCACGAGACACTGGCCGCCGCCGGTTTGTGCCTGGAATTGCGTGTTCAGGGAAAACCTGTCGCGCTGCTGGGAGGAGAAGAAATGTCGGGGTTGGCACTGCGGTTGCTCTGTCATGCTTTGCGCTGACGCAGCGTTACAGGTCAGCGTGTTCCAACCGGGCTCCGCCTTCCCGCAGCTTCTTTGCTTCCTGCTCGGTCTGGCGAAGTGCTCCATGCACGCTCTGTTTGAGGGTGGAATCGGCTGGGCGCAATCCTCCGTTCTTCGCCATCCGCTCAAACAAAGTGAGACTTTGCTGGAAGCACTGGCCGGCATCTTTCCACCTTTGTATTCTTCCCGGCATCGGTCCCCGATCGGTCTGGGCGAGCATGGCGGTGGCTTCGCCTTTGCGAATCCAGGCCCAGGCCAGTCCGCGCTGGTTCTCCGCGTTGTTCTGGTCGCGATCAAGGAGCGCGCGAAAGATACTCAAGGCAGCATCACTGTTCTGGAGAGCCCCGGCGCGGTCCCCGGAGCGCGACAGCATGTCGCTTACCTTCAGATAGGCGACACCGAGGGTGTGCGTGGCGATGGGGTTTGAGGCATCCTTGGCCGCCCAATCCTTGGCTACCTGCTCGAGGCGTCTGTAGTGGTCCAAGGCGGCGGAGGGATTGCCTGCCGCAGCCTGGAGATTGCCCAGCCGCTCGAATACCAGCGCCATATCCCGGCGTGCGAGAACATTGGCGGGATCTTTCGCAGCCAGACTCTGAAATACCTCCATCGCCCGCCGGTAGCTCTCAAGCGCGGCCGGACGCAGGTTGGCGCGGCCGAGCATATCTCCCATCCGCATCTCGGCCTGTCCCAGGTCGCGGGCGGCTTGAGCGTTCAGCGGATCGGCGGCAGCCAAATTCTTGCGTATTTCCAGTGCTTTGCGATAACTTTCCGTGGCCTGCCCGATTTCGCCGCGGCCGGTCAGGGCTGCTCCCATGTCCTCATAGATAAGCGAAAGCTCCCGCTTTGCCTGAGCGCTCTCGGGATGTTCATTGGATAATTTCTCCAGAATCGCTAATGCTTTCCGGTAATTGTCCAAGGCGGCCGCGTTGTCTCCGGCGTGGCTGAGGACAAAACCGAGGCGGTCGTAAGCCACGGCAAGGTTGCGCCGTGCTTCAGGGTTGCCGGGCTCTTCGCGGAGCATGTCTTCGCACATTTTCAGAGCGCCGCGAGCCAACCCCACCGCCTGCCTGGTCTCCCCCATGGTGGCGAGAAGGCCCACTACGTTCTGATAGCTTTTCACCAGTAGACTGCGCAGCGGACGGCTGGCGGGATTCTCCTTCACCAGGTCTTCGCGGAGGGTTTGCGACTTTTTATAGCCGCGGAGGGCGCCTTCGAGATCGCCCCCGGTAAGGAGCAAGTCTCCGATGGCTTCCTCGCTGGCGGCGAGGTCGCGGCGCAGGCCGGGATCCTTGGGGAATGTCTTCAGCAACTCCTCACGGATCTCCAGCGCCCTGCGATAGTTCTTGAGGGCCCCTACGGTGTCACCGAGGTTGGCGACGTTGGGGTTCCCCTGCAAATCACCTACGCGTTGATAGGCGGTGGCCAGTTCTCTTTCCAAAGATGGATCGTCGGAGGCTTCCCTGGACAGGTTGTCAAGGTACTCCATCGCCTTCTTTACGACGAGCTGGCGGGCGGGGGTGGTGCCGGCGAGAGGCGCCAGGGCATCCTGCACCTCGAAGAGGAAAGAGTTCGCTACATGCCGTACCTCGGAGAAGCGCCGCTCGGCTTTTGCTCTCTCGAGACGCGCAATATGCGCCTCGCGCGCCGACATGGCAATGCCGCCGATGAGCGTACAGACGACAAGGCCGGCGGCGATGACTCCCGTCTTGTTTCGGCGGAAGGTTTTGGAAGCAATGTAGCGGAGCGTGTGAGTGCGGGCATGGACCGGCAGATCGTGCAGATGCCGCTGGATGTCAGCGGAAAACTGCTCCACGGAGCTGTACCGTTTCGCAGGGTCTTTGGCGAGAGCCATGAGGAGAATGGCGTCAAGGTCGCCATCGAGCCGCTGACGCAGCTTCCGGGGAGTCCCTTCGCGCGTGGCGCTGATGCTCTCCGGGGTTCGGACGCTGGTTTTCGAGCCGTCGGAAAGGTCGTCTTCCACGACCCTGGTGGTGGCGAGGCTGGGACGTTGGGGCTCGTCGGAGAGGAGCATTTGCAAGATAGCCGCCCGGCTCTTGTAGGCGAAGGGATGATGTCCGGTGAGTAGCTGATAGAGCACGACGCCGAGTTGGTACACGTCAGTGGCGGTGGTGACAGGCTCGCCTTTTACCTGCTCCGGGCTGGCGAACTCAGGAGTAAGGAGGCGGAGAGCGGTGGCCGTCTTGTCGAGGGATTGGGTTTGCGGATGAGAACTCACCAGCTTGGCGATGCCGAAGTCCAGGAGCTTTACGGCGCCGTCCTTTTTGACCAGGATATTACTCGGCTTGAGGTCGCGGTGGATCACCAGGTTCTGGTGTGCATGCTGGACCGCATCGCAGACTGTCATGAATAACTTGAGGCGCCGCGAAACAGTGAGCTTGTTGGTGTCGCAGTACTCGTCAATCGGCTGCCCCTCCACGTACTCCATTACCAGGTAGGGAAGGCCATCCGGCGTCGCGCCGCCATCGAGCAGGAGGGCGATGTTAGGGTGGTCCAGATTCGCGAGTATCTGCCGTTCGCGGCGAAAGCGTTCCAAGACGTTCGCATTTTCCCTATCCCGCAGGACGACCTTGATCGCCACCTGCTTGCGATACTGGTCGTCGGCGCGGGCAGCCAGGTACACGGCTCCCATTCCGCCATGGCCCAGCTCCCGAATCACTTCGTAGGGCCCTAGGCGCGTCGGCGGCGGGGGCTCGCGCAGTTCAAACAGTTTGGACACCGGGTCAACCGGTGATTTGTCGAGAAACGTTGTCTCCTCGGTGTCCGAGTGGAGCATGCTTTCCACCTGGCTGCGCAATTCATCGTCACCGATACACATCTGGGCCAGGAAGGCGGGACGGTGGAGGGAGGGTAGCTCCAGCGCCTTCTCGAAAAGCGTCTTGACCTTCTGATAGCGTTCAGGCGTCATCCAGGCGGCTCTTTACTTCTCAGTATGCGTCAGAATGGCCGCGCGCATCAGGATGTGTTTCACGGAAAGAAAAAGCCGGTCCGCCCGGGGAGTTAGGCCGCACCCCTTACTCCCCTGCCAGACCGGTGTCTCTTACGTGCGAGGTTGTCTTGCCTGAGCGCTACGATTCGTTTTTGGTTATTTTTCCGCTTACGCGCGGTACCGTTTTCGCCTGCCTGCCGAGGCCCAACCGCCTTCAATAGGAAACGCGGAAATGCGGGCAAAAAGAAATCAGGAAGGAGAAACTATTTGATTTCCGCCAACTGAGAGTGTAGCCAGGCGCGGGCGGAGCGCCATTCCCTCTCGACGGTCGCCGTGGAAATGCCGATAACCTCGGCGACCTCCTCCGTGGTCAGGCCGCCAAAGAAGCGCAGTTCGACGATACGGCTTTGGCGGGGGTCGAGTTCCTCGAGTTGTTTGAGGGCGTCATCGAGCGCGACCAAAGTCATTTCCTTCTGAGGAAAATAGTTGATCGCCTCTTCCAGCGAGAGTTTACTGGCGTCTCCGCCGCGCTTCTGGGCATGGTGCGCCCGGGCATGTTCCACCAGGATGCGGCGCATCAACTGGGCGGCAACCCCGAAGAAGTGTGCGCGGTTCTTCCAATCCACCCGGGTCTGGTCGACAAGCTGTATATACGCTTCGTGAACCAGGGCCGTGGCCTGGAGGGTGTGATTCGAGCGCTCACGGCGCATGTAGGCGCCGGCAATCCGCCGGAGTTCATTGTAGACCAGCGGCAGCAGGTCGTTCGCGGCTCCGGCGCGCCCGTGTTGAAGGTCGGAGAGGAGTTGGGTGACCTCGTGCTTCGATGTCTGTTCGGACACTGCTGATAACTCCGACGGATCGAATCGGACCATTATAGCGATTCCGAGGGTGGAGAGTGGTAGGGACGGGCAGATTCGAACTGCCGACCTGTCGCTTAGGAGGCGACCGCTCTATCCATCTGAGCTACGTCCCCACGCCTCCTTAATTCTACCAGCGCTTCAGCCCTTTCCGGCCGATATCTTTGCGGAACTGCATGCCTTCGAAATGGATGGCGGAAACGCCGCGATAGGCGTTGTCGATCGCCTGGCGGAGGTCGCCACCGGAGGCAGTGACCCCCAGCACGCGCCCCCCCGAGGTTTCGAGACCGGCTGGGCCCAGGCGGGTTCCCGCATGGAAGACTACGGCTCCGGAGTCCTCGGCCTCCTGAATTCCGGAGATGGGATCGCCGATACGTGGCTGCTCGGGGTATCCGGCGGATGCCAGGACAACGCAGACCGATGGGCCGGTTTTCCAATCAAGATCCACGCCGGCAAGGTTTCCCGAGGCGGCGGCATAGAGGGCGTTGGCGAAACCCCCTTGAATGCGGTGCAAGAGGCTTTGCGTTTCCGGGTCTCCGAGGCGCACATTGAATTCCAGAACTTTCACTCCTTGCGGTGTTACCATCAGGCCGGCGTAGAGAAACCCGGTGAATGGCGTACCGCGGGCGCTCATGTAATGAATCGCCGGGTGGATCACGCGGTCCAGGATTTCGGCTGTCTGGGCGGGTGTGAGGATTCGACCGTCGCAGTAGGCGCCCATTCCTCCGGTGTTGGGCCCTTCGTCATTTTCGCGAATGGTCTTGTGGTCCTGGGACGCCTCCAGGGGGATGACCTTGGCGCCGTCGGAAAGAACGATGAAGCTTGCCTCCTCCCCATGAAGGAACTCCTCGATGACGATGCGGGGGCCGAGCGCTGAGTGGAGCGCGCGGACCGCACGCTCGGCCTCCGGTTGATCATGCGCGATCACGACGCCTTTGCCGGCCGCAAGACCATCCGCCTTGAGAACGAGCGGATAACTGAACTCGCGGATGCATTCCATGGCCTGGTCGAAGGTTTGCGTCACGCGATACGCGGCTGTGGGAATGGCGGCCTCGGCCATGACTTGCTTGGCGAAGATTTTGCTTGCCTCAAGTTGGGCCGCCTTTCGTTCCGGGCCGAGCACGCGGAATCCGCGGCCCTGGAAGGCGTCGGTTATTCCGGCGACGAGTGGCGCTTCCGGCCCAACGACGGTAAGATCAGGCTGGACCGACTCCGCCACCTGAAGGTAGCCGTCCACGCCGGGACGCGGCGGCGCCAGACAGGTGGCCGAGCGAGCAATGCCGGGATTTCCGGGGGACGCCCAGACTGTGACGCCTGGTTCCCGTGCGAGGCGCCAGGCGATGGCGTGCTCCCTGCCGCCGCCTCCGATGACCAATATTTTCAAGTTTCAGCTCCTGGTTCGTTAAAATTGAAGGTAACTACGAATGATGCCAAATCTGGGACGCGCCGTAAAATACGATGTCATTGTCGTGGGGGCCGGTCACGCAGGCTGTGAAGCCGCCCGTGCGTGCGCGCGCATGGGTCTGCGCACCTCGATGATCACGATGAATCTTGATCTCATTGCGCAAATGTCCTGCAATCCGGCGATTGGGGGTATCGCGAAAGGGCATCTTGTGAGGGAAGTGGACGCAATGGGCGGTGTCATGGGTGAAGTGGCGGACGCTGTTGGAATCCAGTTCCGGCTGTTGAACACCAGCCGGGGACCCGCGGTTTGGTCCCCACGGGCGCAATGCGATAAGAAACAGTACCGGGCAAGAATGCGTGAAGTGCTGGAGCGAGAGGAGAATCTGCGGATTCTGCAGGCGGAGGTTTCCGGGCTTTGGATTGAGCAGGATTCTATCCATGGAGTGCATCTGAGAGACGGTAGAAGTATCGCAGCGTACTGTGTAATAGTTACCACGGGTACATTTTTGAACGGAATTGCGCATGTGGGAGAGGAGCAGTACAGTTGCGGCCGGAATGGGGAGGCTCCGTCTCAGCTACTGGGCGAGCAGTTGCGCTCCCTCGGGTTGCGGTGGGCGCGGTTGAAGACAGGCACTCCTCCACGGTTGGACGGGAGAACCATTCAGTGGGATCGTTTCGAAGCGCAGGAGGGGGATTCCGAACCGACCCCTTTCAGCTTTCTGACGAGACGTATCGATCGGCGGCAGGTACCGTGTTATGTTGCGCATACGACGGAAGAGACTCACCGCATCCTTCGAGAGGCCATTCACCGCTCGCCGTTGTATAGCGGCCAGATTCAGGGGGTTGGGCCGCGATACTGTCCGTCGATTGAAGACAAGATAGTGAAGTTCCCGGATAAGACGAGGCATCAGATGTTTCTGGAGCCTGAGGGCCTCGATACGTACGAGGTATATGTCAACGGTATGTCGACGAGCATGCCGATTGACGTGCAGTCCGCCATGGTGGCGAGTGTTCCGGGTTTACAGGATGCGGAAATGATTCGACCTGGCTACGCGATCGAATATGACGCGATCGATCCACGGGAACTGAGCCATGCGCTGATGGTGAGGCGCATCCCAGGGTTGTTTCTGGCAGGGCAAATCAATGGCACCTCCGGATATGAGGAGGCAGCATGTCAGGGCCTGATGGCGGGGTTAAATGCGGGGCGCAGGCTGGGAGGGATGGATCCTCTGTTGATTAGCCGGTCCGAAGGATATACAGGCATCCTGGTGGACGACCTGGTAACGAAGGGAGCGGAGGAGCCGTACCGGATGTTCACGTCGCGCGCGGAATTTCGACTGCACCTCCGCATTGACAACGCAGATGAGCGGCTAACGCATATGGTTCGCCGCTGCGGCATCGTGTCATCGGAGCGCTGGGCGCTGTACGAGAGGAAACAGGCACAGAAGTCCCGTATCCTTTCGTTTCTTTGCGAGCGTCGCGTGAAGACGACGGAACTTGCGCTTGCCGGTGATGACCGGCCTACGTATTCCGTCTGGCTGCGGCGCCCGGAGGCTGATATTCGGCAAATCCTTGGCGTGATCCGAGAGTTTCTGGGAGAGGAACCCGCGCCGGGTCTGATGACGACGATTGAGACGGAATTGAAGTATGCCGGCTACATTCAGCAACAGCACCGGCAGATGGCGCGCCTTCGGGAGTCTGAAGATCGGCAGATCCCGGAGGGGATGAACTTCGGGGAGATTCCTGGGATCAGCCGGGAGGTTTCCGAGAAGTTGAGCCGGGTGCGTCCGGCGACGCTGGGGCAGGCCGGGCGCATCCCCGGGGTGACACCAGCGGCGGTTGCTGTCCTGGCTGTCTATCTGGACCTCGAAAAAAGGGCGCTATGAGCGATTTCACTACCTTGCTTGTCGAGGAACTAGGGCCGGAACTCGCTCCCAGCTATGAGCAGGGGTCTCTTTTGGAAGCGCACTATCAAGCTCTCTTGAAGTGGAACAGGGTTCTGAACCTGACGCGGATCACTGAGTTGCGGTGGGCTGTGCGGCGACATTATGGTGAGTCTCTCTTTCTTGGCTCCCATTTACCCCCTGGACCTCTGAGAGTTGCGGATATCGGGTCGGGAGGTGGGTTTCCCGGGATTCCCGTTGCGATTGTACGGCCTGAGGTCGAAGTTACGTTGGTTGAATCTCATCAGCGCAAGGCAGTGTTCTTGCGCGAGAGCACGAGACGGCTTCCGAATGTCAGGGTTGCCTCGATTCGGTCGGAAGCGCTACATGAGGGCTCATTCGACTGGATGGTATCGCGGGCGGTTCGATGGGAGGATGTGCTTGCGCTGCGGTTGGCTGCTAATGTCGGGTTGTTGTTGTCGAATTCTGACGTGGAAGGCTTGAAGTCAAGGGCGAGGGGTTGGGTGGTTGAAAAGATCCAAAGTGTCCCTTGGAATGCGCAATCTTCGCTCGTAACAGCCACGTTGGCTGATGGAAGTGGGATCTAAGGAGTTCCACGTGGAACGTCATGCTTCGCTCGAATGAAGGCAAGGCCTCCTTACGTCTGATGTTGCGGCATGTCAGGGTTGATCGCCCCCCGCAAGATTCCGGGATTGATCGGTCGCTTCCCATTTGAAGGGCAAGCCGGAACGTACAATGAACCAGAAAGTGGTCCACAGCGCGCGAGGGGATCTTAAAGGGAGGAGAGTCTGAGGGAGGACTCGTCGCGGCTTTGTTCCACGTGGAACATGGTTCCTACGGAGCATGCGATGTAGGTCCAGCGGCCCCCGGCGCGATCAAAATACGGGGAAGGTGCAACGGAGTCAAGGCACGATCAAAATACTGGGCAGCTTTAACGAACTCACGGCACGGTCAAGATGTGGGGTAGGTCCAGCGGACTCACGGCACGATCAAGACCCGCCAACCCTGACCCGAACAGCGAACGGGAATCACGCGAATCGTCACACTCGTGTTCCGCGTCATCCGAGCATGTCAAGCGGATATCCCTTTCCGCCGGGAACTTCAGTTCCGTACCACGAAAGAGCCGGCGCGAAGCCCGCTCAAACACCCGCAATCATTTGGTATTTATTCAGCCACCCCAAACCCAAGCGTGCTAGCATATGGTTTCCCATACACCTTTCCATCATGGCAAAAGTAATCGCCATCACCAACCAAAAGGGCGGCGTCGGAAAGACTACAACCGCCATCAATCTGGCCGCTTCCCTTGCCGCCAATGATCTCCGCGTTCTCCTGATCGATATTGACCCGCAAGGAAACGCAACGACGGGTTTGGGTATCACCAAAGAACCAGACCAGCTCACCACCTATAACGCTCTCGTGGGCGACACCCAAATTTCCGAAATTCTTCGCGGCACACTCTGCGACGGTCTTACTATCGTCCCCGCGGATCGAAACCTCGTGGCCGCCAACATTGAGTTGGTGGAACTTCCTGACCGCGAAAGCCGCTTACGGAGCAAACTCGCCGAGCAACGGGCGGAGCATGACTTCATCCTCATCGATTGCCCTCCAGCGCTCGACCTTCTCACCCTGAACGCGCTCGTGGCAGCGGATTCGGTCTTGATCCCAATTCAATGCGAGTTCTTTGCCCTCGAAGGGATCTCGCAGCTGATGGACACCATCGACCGTGTGCGGGACTCGTTTGGGCACAGTCTCCAACTCCAGGGCATCCTTCTCACGATGTACGACGACCGAACGAATCTCACTCGTCAGGTGGCGGACGACCTTAACGAATTCTTCGGACCGCAGGTCTTCCGGACAATCATCCCCAGGAACATTCGCCTGGCCGAAGCTCCCAGCCACGGTAAGCCGATCCTGCTCTATGATCCGCGCTCCAAAGGAGCAGAATGCTACATTAAACTCGCCAAGGAAATCCTTACGAATGAACAAGCCGCAGGACAATCCACGCAAAGTGCTGGGTAAAGGGCTGGCCGCACTGCTGCCGAATAAGCCATCGAGCCCCGTCGCCGTGGCGGCTCCACCACCAAGCGAGCAATCCCCGACACCCGCTGGCCCCGTCCTACTCCCCATTGATCGTATTGACCCGAATCCATTACAGCCGCGCACCGTCTTTCAACCCGACCGGCTCAGGGAGTTGGCTCAATCGATCGAAGCGAACGGAATCATCCAACCGCTGATCGTACGCCAAAAGGGCGATCGTTACGAGTTGATCGCCGGAGAGCGGCGCTGGCGGGCGGCGCGCCTTGCCGGGTATCCCGAGGTGCCGGTGGTAGTTCAGAGCACTTCCAACGACCATCTGCTCGAGATTAGCCTGATAGAGAACATCCAACGCGAAGACCTCAATCCCATCGAGGTGGCACAGGCGTTTGACCGCCTCCACCGAGAGCACCAACTCAGCCACGAGGACATCGCCCGGCGGACCGGCAAGGACCGAACCAGCGTCACCAACACCCTGCGGCTCCTGAAGTTGCCCGCGGACGTTCAACTCCTCGTAGCCGAGCACCGGATTTCCATGGGACATGCGCGAGCCCTGCTCGGGCTGCAATCCCCGGACATGCAACGGCAGTTGGCGGAAAAGGCCGCATCCCAGGGTATGTCTGTGCGGCAGGTGGAGCGCACCGTCCAGAAGATGACGGAGACTCGGGAAGACAAGGCGGCAGAAGAGCAGAAGCAGGACCCCAATGTCCGAGCCGCGGCCGAGGAACTGGAGCGCACCTTAGGCACTCGCGTACGAATCGTCGAAAGATCGGAACAGAGGGGAAAAATTGAAATCGACTATTTCAGCCAGGACGACCTGCACCGGCTCTACTCGTTGATTACAGAGGGGAAGAAATGACGGGGCTGGTGCCGGCGGTAGGAGTTGAACCTACGACCTACGGATTATGAGACCGTCGCTCTAACCACCTGAGCTACACCGGCACGGCCATTCAGGCCACTTACCAGCGTACTGAACGAACAGGGGAAAGTCAATATCAGATGACGTTGTCTTTTTTTAAACGCTTCCGGACTCGCCTGTATTTGACACCGTCCGCCCCCCTCCAGTAGATTCATCAATGTGCCCGATCCCGTAGTCTCCTTTGAGGGGGTATCCAAGAGCTATCCCATCTACGACTCCCCCGGAGACCGCCTCAAGGAATTGCTTTCGTTCAACCGCCTCCGCTACCACCGTGACTTTTGGGCGCTCCACGGTGTCACATTCGAAATCAAACGCGGGGAGACATTTTGCATCATTGGCGAGAACGGATCCGGAAAGAGTACACTGCTGCAAATCATCGCCGGGATCCTCGCCCCCACCAGTGGGGCCGCGAAAATACATGGGCGCGTCGCGGCGCTTCTGGAACTTGGCTCGGGCTTCAACCCCGAGTTCAGCGGCCGGGATAACGTATACCTCAACGCCGCGATCCTCGGGCTACCGTCTTCCGAAATCGACCGGCGCTACAACGACATCGCCGCTTTTGCCGAGATTGGGGAGTTTATCCATCAGCCAGTGAAGACCTACTCGAGTGGGATGGTCGTAAGGCTCGCGTTTTCAGTGGCGATACACGTGGATCCGGAGATCCTACTGGTGGACGAGGCGCTCGCCGTGGGGGATATCTACTTCCGGCAGCGCTGCATGCGCAAAGTTCACGACCTCCGGCAGAAAGGGGTAACCATTGTGTTCGTCTCCCACGCAATCGGAGACGTGAAAGCAATCGGAGACCGGACGATGTGGCTCGACAAAGGTTCGATACGGGCAATCGGAACCACGGATGCCGTGGTCGCCAAGTACCTGGCCGCGATGGTGGAGAAGGATTCCGCCTACATTCAGCAGAAGAAGCCAACGCGAGGTGTTGCGCTTGCCTCCACCAAAGCGCCCGAGATTGTCGATACCATCCCCAACATAGACCACCGGTACGGCGACGGCCGGGTGGAAGTTATCGGCATCACGGTTCTCGACGAGTTCGGCCGTCCTCTTCATCTGCTGGAGCCCGCCTCTCGCATAATAGTTCGCATCAGCCTTCGCGCAAACGAGGAGATCGATCTTCCCATCGTTGGCTTCATGCTTCGCAACCATTTGGGTATCGACTTCGCGGGAACAAATACCGCCCGGGAAGGCCATCAACTCCCGCCGATGGCCGCTGGCGATATCTTCACGGTTGATTTCCACCTTGATCTGCCCGAACTTTACCCCGGTTTCTTCTCCTTTTCCCCCGCGGTAGCGGATGGTACGCTGCATCACTATTCGAACTGTGACTGGATCGACAACGCCATTACTCTGCAGATGGGTCATTCCGAAGGCCAGATCTATGGCTATCTGCACCTGCCCTGCCGGGTGGAGGTGAACGCGACCCTTCAAACACTCAGCCGTACACCGGAGCCTTCCATTGGCTGAATTCACCGGCGAGCGAGTGGTGCCCGGCCAGGTCGAACCGGACCTTTGGAACGAACACTTTGCGCGGTATAGCTTTGCTTCGCGTCTTGCCCGGCAGAAACGCGTTCTCGACATTGCTTGTGGGGCCGGCTACGGATCCGCTGAACTGGCCGCGGTTGCTCGCACCGTCACCGGAATTGATATCTCCTCCGAAGCCATCACCTACGCCAAAGAACACTATCATCTGCCGAACCTCACCTTCGAATGCTCGCCAGCGGACGCCATTCCGCACATTGATCAGAGCTATGACCTTGTCGTGGCTTTTGAAGTGATCGAACATCTGGAAAGCGCTCGTGCGCTTCTTTCCGAAGCGCGGCGCCTGCTCGCGCCGGGCGGCCAGTTCATCGTCTCCACGCCCAACAAACTCTACTACACGGAGACTCGCCGTCTTTCCGGTCCCAACCCGTTTCATGTCCACGAGTTCGAGTTCGAAGAGTTCCGCGTTCTGCTGGCCGAATTCTTCCCCTACGTGTCACTTTTTCTTCAAAACCACATTAGTAGTATCGTCTTCCAGCCAGCGGAGATGACTGGATCCGCGGAAGTGCGTATGGCTGAATCACATGCGATGCCGGGAGAGGCGCACTTTTTCCTCGCTGTTTGCGCGCTGAAGCCCCAGACCGGGTCTCCTACATTTGTCTATCTTCCCTCCACATCCAACGTCCTACGCGAGCGGGAGCGCCATATCCAGCTCCTGGAACACGAGCTTGCCGCCAAGACCCATTGGTTGGAGAAGTCGCTCTCCGATCACCAGCAACTCGTTCGCGAGCACGAGGCCCAAACAGAAGAACTCAAGCAACGCAGCCGTTGGGCCGGGGAGTTGGATAGCCGGCTCAAGGCCGCCTTCGAACGAGTTGTCCAATTACAGGACGAGCTTGCCGTCGAACATGAGGCTTATGAAGCCAAGGTAGCCGAGCTTCACCAGGACATCCTCTCGAAGACCAAATGGGCGCTTGATACCGAGGAGCGTCTCACCGCCGAACTCACAGGAAAGCTCAAGGAACTGGCGGAGTGCGTGGAGATTCTTCACCGGACAGAGGCCCAACTGGAGGAAAGGACGAGCTGGGCGCTGGCCCTCCAGGCCCATCTCGAGCAAATGGAGGCAAAGGTGAGCGCCGTCTCCGCCTCCCGTTGGCACCGCCTCGGAAGAACGCTGGGGCTTGGCCCGGAACTGACCAAGTCCTGATATGCCAACGGTTTTTCGCCTGTTGAAGGGACTCCCCCTTCTGCTGCTTTCCCCCATCCTGCTTATCGTCTCGCTGTTGTGGCTCCTTCTGGCCGATGCCTTCTTTCTGCTGTTCGGGCGAAAGAGGAAGCCAGCGGATACTCTGCCCCGCCACACAGCGGGGACGGTTGTGATCCCCAATTGGAACGGCCGCGATCTGCTTGAGAAATACTTACCAAGCGTTGTTACAGCGCTTGCGGGAAACCCCGAGAACGAAATACTCGTCGTCGACAACGGATCCACGGACGGAAGCGTGGCCTACCTGCGCGAGCACTTTCCAACCGTAACCGTCCTCGCCCAATCATCCAATCTCGGCTTCGGCGGCGGGTCCAATGCCGGATTCCGCGCCGCGCGAAACGACATTGTCGTGCTGCTGAATAGCGACATGCGCGTAGCCCCGGACTTTCTCCAGCCCTTGTTGGACGGCTTCACCGACGACAAAGTCTTCGCGGTCTCGTGCCAGATCTTCTTTACTGACCCCAACAAGGCGCGGCAGGAGACCGGTCTCACGCAGGCGTGGTGGAACAACGGACGGCTAGGGGTCCGTCACCGGTTGGATGACGCGGTTACCGGCATCTACCCTTGCTTTTACGCGGGAGGCGGTTCCAGCGCCTATGACCGCGCGAAGTTCCTGGAACTGGGCGGCTTTGACTCGCTCTTTCACCCCTTTTATCTTGAAGATACGGACCTGGGGATACAGGCCTGGAAGCGCGGATGGAAAGTTTTCTATCAGCCTCGAAGCGTGGTTTGGCATGAGCATCGCGGGACCATCGGGCGGACGCACAAACCGGACTACATCAACACAATTGTCCAGAAGAATTTCCTCCTCTTCCTCTGGAAGAACATTCACGAGAGCCGCAAGTTGTTCCACCACTTTGCGCGATCCTTCGCTGATGCGTTTCTCACCTACCTGGCCGGGCCGTCGCCCGAACGAACCAGTTGTCCCGCAATCTGGGGAGCCTTTCGTCAGCTCCCCGGGGCGGCCTCGAGCCGCTGGCGAGCCCGCAGCCTCTCTGTCACTACAGACACGGAGGCCTTCCGGCGTCCGCTTGGCGCTTATTTCCACGACCACTTCGGAACCCACCAGCGGGACCCCGAACGGCTCTCTGTTCTCTTCCTGTCTCCCTACGCAATCTATCCCCCAATCCACGGCGGCGGCGTCTTCATGTACGGCACGACGAACGCGCTCGCTTCGCGCTGCCTTCTGCACCTGATCGCGGTGCTCGACGAGGAGTGGCAGATCCCGCAACATGACCCGCTCGCCTCCCGCTGCGCCTCCGCGAATTTCCTCGTGCGGCTGGATTCGAAGGTATTCACGTTCGGCTCCATCCGGCCTCATGCGGTCACGGAGTTTGCCAGCGCCGATCTCGAATGGATGATCCACCGAACCGTCTTCCTGAACAGAGTTGACGTCCTCCAAATCGAGTACACCAACATGGGCCAGTATGCGGGACAGTTTCGCAATATTGTCACCGCCTTGTTTGAGCACGACGTCTACTTCCAGTCCATCGGCCGGGGGCTGGCAAAATCCGGATCCGCCTCACGTAAAGCCAGTGCCGCCTTTGAGTACTTTCGCGCTCTCCGGTACGAGCTTCGTACACTCCCGAGGATGGATCTGGTCCAGGTCTGCAGCAAAGAGAATAAAGAATATCTCCTCAGCTTCCTGCCCGATCTGAAGGACCGTATCGACGATACGCTCCGCGCGGGGATCGACACCACGCAATACACGATGCACACAGGCGCCCGTGACCCGTTCACCATGCTCTTCCTGGGCAGTTTCCGCCACATTCCCAACCAGGAAGCCCTCGATTGGTTCGCCAAACTCGTGCTGCCTCGCGTTGTCGAACGCTGCCCGCGGGCAAAGCTGGTGATTATCGGGTCCGATCCCCCACCCCGTCACTCGCTGCCCGTCGACGATAAGAACATCGAGATTCGTGGGTTCGTCGAGAACCTTTACGAACCCTTCGCCCGCTACGCCGTCTTTGTCTGTCCGATTCTCAGCGGCTCAGGTGTCCGCGTAAAGCTGCTGGAAGCGTTTTGCACCGGAATCCCCGCGGTTTCCACTTTTCTGGGCGCGGAGGGCCTCACTGCCGTTGACGGGGAAATTTGCCGCCTGGCGGACGATCCCGGCGAATTCGCAACTCGCATTCTCGAGCTTTTCAACCGGCCAGGGGAAGCAGCCGGGATGGTGCAACGCGCACACAGCTACGTCACAACGGAACGCGACATCACCCGCATGACCGTGAAATTGCTCGATAGCTACCGGTCCGCTTTACGCCGGAAGAGGGAACACTCCGCTACTTCGCCGGAGCCTTAGTCAGCAACTCCTTTTTCAGCCGGCCGGTAATCTTTCGCGCGGCCCGGTCTAAAGAGTCCGAAGTGGTGTTCTTCGGAGGCTCATACACGGACCAGACCACTTTCTTCGTGGCGCGGTCTACCAGAAACACCATCCCACGCCCTCTCCTGAAGGTGGATACAGGATTTGCAACGGCGCCGCTCTCCTTGATGGCCCCCTCGCTCGAATCCTCGTCCTTTTCCTTCTCCGCGGGTTTTTCCGGAGGATACAGCTCCGTCATTTTATTCTCAAAGGCCGGTCCTAGCGAATCCGTAAAGACTGCGTCGGCCGCCTTGGGATCCGTGACCACTACATAGAGATCCGCCGCCAGGAGATGATTCGCGAGGTATTGATCCATGCCGTTCGACATTGGCAACACGTACACAGACTTCACCCGAACAAGGTCCGCGTTCGCCGCAAAGACCGCGGGAAGAATCAAGATTGACAACAGCCAGCGCATCGCTTCTATGGTAGCGCCTCGCGCAGCACGGGGTAGAACTGCACGAATACGTTATCCGCGGCGCCGTGCTGGTTATGACAGTTCCAGCAAGCGTCTTTGCGAAACGGGGCTGAATCCGGCATGGGCTTTCCGCCCTCGCCAATGAAGTTGAAGTAGGCCCATTTGTCGGGAAACCTCTTTTCATCCTTCAGGGCGACCTCGATCCCGAGGGGCGCGGCTTCGAACGAACCCTGCCGGTTGATGGATTCCTTGGTTCCCCTCGCAAAGACTTCCATCACCATCATCGTCTTATCCGGGAACTTCCGGTTCTTGAGGAAATACGCGTAGGCTTCCCGTTGGAGATAGATATTGTGGTAGTTCATCCGCGGCTTTTCCTGGCCCTCCGTGTAGCCCATACCCAGGTTTGCCCCGGCGAACATCCATTCCCGCCATCCCTCGGGCCGCGTGAGCCGTCCGCTTGCCGTATACTTCGGACCGGGCATTCCCGGTTCCGCGGAGGACAGCGCCACGGGTATCAACAGTAGAAGCATCGCGACGCGCATACCCTCCACCCTACCGCCTTTCGAGCAGCGGCCGCAGCGCCTTCATCACATTTCCGGCCACAATCCGGTTGCCCGGCGCCAGCGGATGTAATCCGTCCTTCTGCATCAGATCGGGATGCAGAGCCACCCCGTCGAGCAGAAAGGGCAACAGCGGGACGCGATGCTTCCGTGCGATCTCCGGATAGATGCGGTCGAACTCCTTGATATAGTCAGGCCCGTAATTGCGGGGCAGCGTAATCCCAGCCAGCAGCACCTTCACCCCGGCTTTCCGCAGTTCCGTAATGATCAGGTCCAGGTTGGCACGCGTCTTCGCCACGGGGATGCCTCGTAACCCATCGTTCGCTCCCAGTTCCAGAATCACAATTCGCGGCTTGCCGGCAAGCACGGTGCGGATGCGCTCCACGCCCCCGCTCGAAGTATCCCCGCTCACTCCCTCATTCACCACACGGTAGCGGTAGCCCGCGGCGTCCAGCTCCTTCTGGAGGTAGTCGGGAAAACTCAGCCCGGCGTCGACGCCAAACCCCGCGGTAAGACTGTCGCCGAAGGCCACAATCACGGGCCGGTCATCCGCCGCGGTTGTCCTTGGCGGGGGTGGCGGGGCCTTTGGCTGCTCCGCCGGCGGCGCTTCCTTGCCACATCCGGCTAAAGTAAGCAGCATCAAGAGAAGATAAATGCGCACGCAATGCCATAATAAGAAGTTGTAGAGGTGAATGTCGAACCAACCCGCTCCGCGGCCGGCCATTCTGGTATCCGGTCTTACCAAGTCGATCACGAACGGAGCAAACACCGTGGAGATTCTCCGCGGCATCAATTTTGCGGTGCCGCGGGGCCAGTTCATCGCCATCATGGGGCCTTCGGGCAGTGGCAAGAGCACTCTCCTTGGCCTGCTTGCCGGCCTTGACACGCCAACGGCGGGCAGCATCGTGCTCGACGGGCAGGAGATTGCGGGGCTTGCCGAGGACAGCCTTGCGCTCATCCGCGGGCGTAAGATCGGCTTCGTTTTTCAGTCCTACCAGCTCATCCCGACACTCACCGCGATCGAAAACGTTCTCCTTCCGCATGAACTGGCAGGTGAGGCCAACGGCCTCGCGCGCGCCATGGAACTGCTCGAAAATGTCGGCTTATCGGAGCGCCGGGATCACTACCCCATCCAGCTTTCCGGAGGCGAGCAGCAGCGCGTCGCCCTGGCGCGCGCCTTCATGGTGCGCCCGCCCATCCTCATGGCCGACGAGCCCACGGGTAACCTCGACTCGGCCAACGGTGAGCACGTGCTGGAACTTCTGCTTTCCATGAACCGCAGAGAGGGTACGACGTTAGTCCTGGTGACCCATGACGCGACTCTGGCCGCCCATGCCGACCGCATCCTCCGGCTCAAGGACGGAGTCATCGTCGGAGACGAGCTTCGTGCCTGACCGCTTCTCTCTTTCCACTGCCCGCAAGATTGCCTGGCGCGAGGCTCGCGCCTCCTCCACGCGCTTCCTCTTTGTGATCCTCGCCGTTTCGCTCGGCGTCGGGGCGCTCACCGGAGTCCGCGGCTTCAGCCAGTCATTTCGCGGCATGCTGATGCGGGACGCGCGCCAATTGATGGCGGCGGACATGACCGTGCGCGCCTTCGCCCTTCCAACACCCACTCAGGAGTCCGTACTCGAAAAGCTTGCAAGGTCCGGAGTTGACCAAACGCAGGTGACGGAGACGGTTTCCATGCTCTCGATACCGTCCCAGAGTACGCCGGTTCTTGTGTCCGTCAAGGCAGTGGATCCGGCCGTCTACCCGTTCTACGGCGCTCTGAAACTGAATCCGCCGTTGACCTTGCGGCAGGCCCTGCAAGCGGACGCCGTCGCGGTATCCGGCGATCTCCTGGTGCGGCTCGACATCAAAACGGGAGACACCGTCAAGCTTGGTGAAGCGAACTTCCGCATCGCGGCCGTGGTCACCGCGGAACCCGACCGCATGGCCGGCAGCCTCAATGTGGGTCCGCGCATCCTCATGAGCCGCGCCGGGCTTGACCGCACCGGTCTCATCACGCTCGGCAGCCGCGCCGCCCAGCGCGTTCTCTTCCGCTTTGAACCCAACTCCATCCCCGTCTCGAGGGCGCGCGCGGAGTTGAAAGAAGCCTTTCCGGATGCGCAGATCATAGATTATCGCGAGACGCATCCGCTGATTACCCGCGGTCTCGACCGCGCCACCACTTTCCTAAGCCTCGTCAGCCTCATCGCCCTGATCGTCGGGGCGCTCGGCGTGGCGATGGCCATGCATTCCCACCTTCAGCAGAAAATGGACATCATCGCCGTGATGAAATCCATCGGAGCGCGCTCGGGGCAGATCATGACCATCTACACCCTCCAGACCCTGATGCTAGGGCTTCTCGGCGGGGCGGCCGGCATTATCGTCGGGCTCGCCGTGCAGCGTGCCTTCCCGCCATTGATCGCCCGCTATTTTCAAATCGATCCGGGACTTCATTGGGATCCCGGATCCGCGCTACAGGGCCTGGCCACGGGGGTTCTCACCACGCTGCTCTTCACCCTGCCGCCGCTGCTGAGCATCCGCGCCATCCGTCCCAGCATCATTCTGCGGCGCGAGATGGAAGATGCCCGCCCCCACTGGCGCGACCGGCTGAAAAACGGCCGGACAGGCGCCATCGCCGGCGCCGTGATCATTGCGGGCATCCTTGCCATTGGCTGGTGGCTTAGCGAATCCCTACGCGTCGGCCTCTACTTCGCCGGCGGATTCCTGGCGAGCATTCTCATGTTGGCCGCCATAGCTACCGGCATTCTCGCCCTGCTGCGCCGCGCCGCGCGCTGGAGCCGGCAGGCGCTGCCAGCGGCCATCCGGCATGGACTGGCAAATATCTACCGGCCCGGTAACCAGGCTTCGGCCCTGCTGGTCGCTCTCGGCCTGGGGGTCATGTTCACGCTGACGGTCTACCTGGTGCAGAAGTCGATGCTGGTCCAGATCGCCAACAGCGCGCCGCCGGGAATGCCGAATGTTTTCCTTATCAACATCACCTCGCTCGAACGCGACGGCATTGCCGGGATGCTCCACCATCAGAAGGGCATTCAAGGTCCCGCCGAAGTCATCCCCATCGTTTCCGCACGCATGCTTCGGATCGACGGTGCGGCCGTTCAGGACCTGCCATTGAAGGGATTTTCCCGCCGCTTCCGCCAGAGCCGCTCCGTTACCTGGAGTGATTCCCTCAATTCTCAGACTGTGGTGACCGAGGGCAAATTCTGGGGTCCGAAGGACACTGCGCAATCCGCCGGTGTTCAACTCTGCGTCGGCGAAGACGTGGCGAAAATTCTATCCGTCAAGCCGGGAACCCGCATCGACTGGATCGCCGGTGGGCGCACCTTCACCGCCCAGGTCTCCTGCGTTTATCGCAGCGAGGCGGTGCGCATCGGCTCCAACCTGGAATTCCTCTTCATCCCGGGAGCCCTCGACGGCATCCCCACGCTTCATTTTGCCGCCATCCGCATGCAGCCCGCACTGGTCGCCCAGCTCCAGCGCGATGTGTTCCGGCGCTTTCCGACGGTGACGGTAATCAATGGGGCGGATGTCCTCGCTATCATTCAGGATGTGGTGGATCAGATCGCGCTCGTGGTGCGATTCATCTCCTTTTTCGCAATTCTCGCCGGTGCGATCATTCTTGCTTCGAGCGTTGCCGGAACGCGGTTCCGCCGCGTCCGGGAAGTGGTGATCCTCAAGACGCTCGGCGCTACACGCCGCCGCATCGCAGGCATTTTCTCCGTCGAGTTTCTCCTGCTGGGCGCTGTCGCGGGCATCCTGGGAAGTCTTCTGGCCACGGGCTTTTCCCTACTCTTGCTGAAACGCCTCTTCCAGGTAGACTACCGCTTCGAACCCTGGCCCCACCTCGTCGCGATTCTGCTTACCGCGATACTCGCCAACATTGCCGGCTGGCTGGCCAGCTATCGCATTCTGCAACAGAAGCCAATGGAGGCTTTGAGGAACAGCCTATGAATACCTACGACGCCCTGCTTCTGGTCGGGTTCGGAGGACCGGAGAAGCCTGAAGACGTCATGCCCTTCCTCGAAAACGTCACCCGCGGCCGCGGCGTGCCCCGCGAGCGTCTGCTGGAAGTGGCGGAGCATTACCATCATTTCGGGGGAGCAAGCCCGATTAACGGCCACCACCGGGCGTTACTCGCCGCGCTCGAAAAGGAACTTAGCATACACGGTATGCCGATGCCGCTCTATTGGGGCAACCGCAACTGGCATCCCATGCTCGCCGATACGATGCGGCGGATGAAGCAGGACGGCGTGCGCCGGGCTCTCGCCTTCGTCACGTCGGCCTTCAGTTCCTATTCGGGCTGCCGTCAATACAAAGAGAACATCGCCGCCGCCCGCGCCGCCGTGGGGGAGGGCGCGCCGGAAGTGGTCAAGATCCGGGTCTTCTCCGAACACCCGGCGTTTCTCGAAGTGATGCGCCAGCAGGCCTTCGACGCGCTGCGGCTCCTGCCCTTGGACCTTCGTGCGAATGCGATGTTGTTATTCTCCGCGCACAGTATCCCGATGTCCATGGCGGCCACCTGCCGCTACGCGCACCAACTCGAAGAAGCTTCGGCGGCCGTCGCGCGTCTGCTGAAACGCGAGCAGTACCGGTTGGTTTACCAGAGCCGCAGCGGTTCGTCCACGCAACCGTGGCTCGAGCCGGATATCCTCGACGCGCTCCGGCAATACCATGCTGAAGGCGGCAAGGCTGTTGTCATCGTTCCCATTGGGTTCGTCTCGGACCACATGGAGGTCCTCTACGACCTTGATGAGGAAGCCCGTCATCTCTGCGAGGAACTCGGCCTGACGATGGTCCGCGCGGGCACGGCGGGGGCCCATCCTTACTTCGTTCGCATGGTCCGCGAGCTGATTCTGGAACGTATGGAGGGTGGAGGCGTCATCCCGGGGCTTTGTACACCGGAATGCTGCCCGCCTCCGGCGCGCCGGCAAGCGCTATGATCTAGTCTACGCGCGCCGTGAGCGCTTCCTGGAGATTTCAAAGAGTTTCTTCCTCGGTGTCACCTACGGCCACGCATCCGTCAGCGTCCGGGCTACAAGCCCGGGGGGTTGGTGACGCCGCTGGTGGCGGTGGCGGGAGCGCGGTCACCCCACCCGCCACACCGGTACTTCCCGCCCAGAAACATCCCCAAATCCCTTGCCGCGAACCGCAGCCCCACGAAGAACGCCCCAAACGCCGCGTACACCGCGCTCACTTCGTCAAACCGCATCTCGTAGATCAGCTTCTTGAACACCAGCGAATCACCGGCGAACAGATCCACGCCCCATTCCCAATCGTCGAACCCGATGGAGCCGGTGATGATCTGCCGTACCTGACCGCCGTAGCGCCGCCCCACCAGGCCGTGCTCGTGCATCATGCGCGCCCGGTCGGCCATCGGTTCCATGTACCAGTTCTTGTGTTCGCCGCGCTTGCGGTCCATCGGGTAGAAGCACACATAGCGCGCCGGCGGAATATCGGGAAACAATCGCGGCGCCATCGCCTCGCGTTGCCGTTGCAGCACCTCTTCGACACCGGCATTCCACTCTTCACTGTGTGGCGTCACCCCTCTTTCGGCGAGCGACGCATACGTCTTGCCGCTGGATTCATACAACCCCAACTCCACCACGGACACGTACGAATTCACCGGCTCCAGGAACTCCGACAGCCGCAATCGCGAGACGGCCATCTGCGCGGCCGCGAGTTCCTCGAAATCCTTACGGAAGTGGATCAGCATCAGGTCACATTTGTGCCCCAGCATGGCGTACGGAGCGCTCGACCTCCCATCTCCCAGGGCGCCGGCGGCCTCGCCGACAATCTCCTGCTTCTCCTTCTCCGGAAGCGCGCGCCAGGCGCTCCACTTCACACGCATCATCTGGTGCAAAACGGCTGCCCCCTCCAGGGTCAGCGGTACGGCAGGCAATACTTGACTCATCGTATTTTAATGATGCCATTTCCTCGCGCGAGCCTTTACCGCGGGAATAGGCGCGTCAACAGCGCCGCGTCGAGTTCCATCACGGTTTTGCATGGTTTCTGCGCGGCTTGCACCACTCACTGCGCCCGGCCGGCGGGCAAATCCAGCGATCCAGCGGGCAACAGCGCCCGCCGCGGGATCAGGTCCCGATGCGGGTATGGATCCATGGCGTGGCTTTGGTGATCTTCGTCTCCACGTTCATACTCCCGATGGCCACCCGTACTCCGGAGCCAATCCCGGTTCTTTGGGCGCGCCAGATAGGGCGCGGGTGGAGTGTTGCAGGCGAGAATGAGCAATACCTTTGGACGGCGTTGCGCGGCAAGCGGGCGGGCGGCAGCCGAGGCGGGCAACCCCACCGGGCAACTGCCGCCTCGTGGTCCGCATGGCTATGCTTACGGTTTGTAGGCGATGCAGTCGATTTCGACCTTCATCGCGTCGTTGGCGAACTTCGTCTCCACGGTGGTACGCGCCGGCTTCGTCTCGCCGAAGAATTCGGCATACACCGAGTTCATGGCGTTGAAATCGCGTCCGTCCTTGAGAAACACCGAGCACTTCACCACGTCGGCCATGCTTGCCCCCGCGGCGGTCAGGATGCGCTGAATGTTGGTGAGCGTGACGCGTGTCTCGTGCTCGATTGTCCCGAAGGAGAACTCGTTCGTCACGGGGTCGATAGGCCCCTGGCCGGCGACGAAGATGAAGCCGCCGGCGCGGACCGCGGGCGAATACGGTCCGCGCGGTTTTGGACTGTCGGATGGATAGATGCGTTCAATCATTGTCTATCCATCCTACCGTGAGGTTTTGCCCGGTGGCCTACCCGTCGGTCTTCTTGCGGCGCGTTGTGGTCTTGCGCGCGGGCTTCGGACCATCGGCGGCCTTACGCGGAGCGCGTTTGCGAACCGGAGCCGGCTTCGGCGGAGGAGGATTCGGCTCCATCATCGTCGGCTGCCCCTCGACATAGGGCTGCGGCCCGTCTTCCTCTTCCTCGGGCTCCGGCAGTTCCGGCGCCGGCGGCAATGCGGGAGGATAGAACTCGGCGCCCAGGTACACCGTGGCGCCCTTTTCGTGCCGTTCCAACCGCACCACGAAGCTGTCCTGCGCGAAGTTGAGGAACTCCGAGAATTCCTGGAAACCATAAGTGTGAATGTCGAACCGCGGAAACTCCTCGGCCAACCACCCACCCAGTTCATCGGCCGGACGGCCATCCTCCATCTCCAAGCGATGGATTTCCAGCACTTCGCGCAGCACGGGCAGGGCCTCCTCAGGCTTCACCACCGGCCCCGACGGTCCCTTGCGCTCGATGGTGTAATGTCCGCCGTGGCCCTTGGCTTCCACCAGGCCCGCCTTCTTCATCTTGTCGACGAACTCCGAAAAGCTGTTGCAGCCATAAGCCTTCTCGGAAAACGCCGGGTCCAGTTGCAGCATGGTGGATTTCAGAAGCCCAAGCTGCGGCTTCACTTCGCGCCGTTCGAGGACCTGGAGCGCGCGCTCCACCAGCGGCATGGCGTGGGTAAGGTCGAGCGGAGCGGGGCGGTTCCGCTGCCATTTCTCCCGCTTTTCGTCGCGGCGCTCATGCCGGTCCGGACCACGGTCGGGTCCACGGTCGGGTCCACGGTCCCCGGACTTTTCCTGAGGCCGTTCATGCGGCCGCTCTTCCCTTCTCTCTTCTTTGCGTTCTTCCCTTCTTTCTTCCCTGCGTTCTTCCCGCCGCTCTTCCTTGCGCTCCTCGCGCCGCTCGGGAGCCACGACGGCCACCTTTTCGCCGCGCGAGTCGAGTAGCGCTTCATAGCTGACGAATTCGTGGCAGTTCTGCTGGAGGATGGTGCTGGTGAACGCTTTTCCGCCGACGATGAAGATTCGTTTTCCGAACTCCTTCAGCTTGTTCACCAGAGGTATAAAGTCACTGTCGCCGCTGACGATGGCGAAGGCGTTCACATGCGGGTGCGTGAATGCCATCTCCAGTGCGTCCAGGGCGAGATTAATATCCGCGCCGTTCTTGTCGCCGCGTGGCGACGGGTTGCGCTGGACCATTTGCACGGCGTTCTCCGCCATCTGGCGCGTGGCAAAGTCCTGCCGGCTCCAGTTGGCATAGGCGAACTTGGCAACGATGTCGCCGCGCTCCTTCAATGCGTCCAGTGCGAGTGAGACGTCAAAGTCCCGGCGCAAGGTCGATTTCACACCGATCTCGATATTGTCGTAGTCGACAAACACGGCGATGTTGAGTTTTTCTTGCATCTGTTCTCTCAACCTGTGCGATCTTCTTCTTTCGATTCCTTCGGACGCGCATGCCTGCGGCTTGCGCGCCTGGTAGACGATACGCCATGCCCGGAAGGGCAGCGCACACTACCTGCCGCGGAGAGGCAAACTGCTTCAAGCGGGCTGCTGGGTTGCCGATCGAATAAAATTGACGATCTCTTCCAGCGATGCACCCGGCTGAAACACCTCCGCCACCCCGTACTTCTCTTTTAACTGTCTGGCATCCTCATCGGGAATGATGCCCCCAACTACAACCACCAATCCGGTCATGTCCTTTTCGCGGAGCAACTCCATCAGCCGGGGAACAATCGCGTTGTGAGCTCCGGAGAGAATGCTGAGTCCGATTACCCGCACATCCTCCTGCAGGGCGGCGTTGACGATCATCTCGGGTGTCTGCCGCAGTCCGGTATAGATTACTTCCATACCGGCATCCCGCAGAGCCCGGGCAATCACCTTGGCGCCCCGGTCATGACCGTCGAGACCTGGTTTGGCTACAAGAACTCGGATCGGACTGGTCATTTGTTGATAACCAAATTATAGAACGCTCCGCTAAAGTACGCTGGTCTCGGTCCAGGCGCCGAAGACATCCCGGAACGCCTGGCAGATTTCCCCCACGGTCACATACGCCTTCACCGCGTCCAGAATGTGGGGCATGGTGTTCTCCTTGCCTTCCGCCGCCTTGCGCAACCGGCCGAGACATGACTCCGCCCTGGCGGAGTTCCGCTCGCGCCGCAAGGCGGCCAGCCTTTCCTGCTGCCGGCGCGCGGCCGAATCGTCAATCTGGAGCAGTTCAATCCGCTCGTCCTCTTCGCTCTGGAAGCGGTTCACCCCCACGATCACGGCCTCGCCCTTCTCCACCTGGCGCTGGTACCGGAAGCTCGCTTCCGCGATCTCCCTCTGCGGGAAGCTCTGCTCGACCGCCGGGATCATCCCTCCCATCCCGTCAATGCGGCGGATGTATTCATTCGCCTGCCGCTCCACTTCGTTCGTCAGGAACTCCAGGTAGTAGCTGCCGCCCAGCGGGTCGGCCACTTCGGGAATGCCGCTCTCGTAGGCGATCACTTGTTGCGTACGCAGCGCCAGCGTGACCGCGTGCTCACTGGGCAACGCATAGGCCTCATCGAGCGAATTCGTGTGCAGGCTCTGGGTACCGCCCAGCACACCCGCAAGCGCCTGAATCGTTGTGCGGATCACGTTGTTGTACGGCTGCTGCCACGTCAGGGAACACCCGGCCGTCTGCGTGTGGAACCGCATTTTCCAACTGCGCTCGTCCCTGGCGCCGTAGCGGTCACGCATGATGTATGCCCACATGCGCCGCGCCGCGCGGTACTTGGCGATCTCCTCGAAGAAATCGTTATGCGCGTTGAAGAAGAAGCTCAGCCGCGGGGCGAACTCGTCCACCTTCAGCCCGCGCTCGAGCGCCCAATCCACATATTCGATGCCATCCCGCAGCGTGAAGGCCAGTTCCTGCACCGCCGTCGAGCCCGCCTCGCGAATGTGATAGCCGCTGATGGAAATCGGGTTGAACTTCGGGACCTCGCGCGCGCAGAATTCGATTACGTCCGTCACCAGCCGCATCGACGGGCGCGGCGGATAGAGAAACTCCTTCTGCGCGATGTACTCTTTCAGAATGTCGTTCTGAAGCGTTCCGGACAGCTTCGCGCGGTCCGCGCCCTGCTGCCCGGCCACGGCCAGGTACATGGCAAACAGCACCGGCGCCGGCGAGTTGATGGTCATCGAAACCGTGACGTCTCCGAGTGGAATCCCCCGGAAAAGGGTTTCCATGTCCGCCAGGGAACTGATGGCGACGCCGCACTTGCCCACCTCGCCGGCGGCAGCCGGATGATCGCCATCCACGCCCATCAACGTGGGCAGGTCGAACGCCACGGAAAGCCCGGTCTGTCCTTGCGAAAGCAGATACCTGTAGCGCTCGTTGGTTTCCTCCGGCGTGGCGAAGCCGGAGAACTGGCGCATGGTCCACAGCTTTCCCCGGTACATCGTTTCGTGAATGCCGCGCGTATAGGGAAACTCTCCGGGCGCCGGCAATACCGGCATCCCCGCCGCATCCTCGGCCGTATAGTAAGGTTCGAGCGGAATTCCGCTCATGGATTCACAGCGGCGTTCGCCCGTCCCCGCCGCACGCAGCTTCATGCCTTCATTGTAACCTGTTGAAGAATCTTGCGATTTGCCAGGGCTTCAGCCTATGATGCGGTAGACCATTCCATATGAACGCGAAAAAACACCAGCCGTTCGTACCCGAATCCATGCACATGACCGAGTTTACGGCGCGCGCCGTGATCATCGGCATTTGTCTCACCGTCGTTCTCGGCGCGGCCAACGCCTATCTCGGCCTGCGCGCCGGAATCACCATCGCCGCCACCTATCCCGCCGCGGTCATCGGGATGGCCGCGCTACGTCTGTTCAAGGGCTCCGTCCTTGAGGAGAACATCTGCCGTACCGCCGGCTCCATCGGCGAATCAGTGGCGGCCGGCGCCATTTTCACCATTCCCGCCTTCGTCATTTCGCGCGCCTGGCCGTCGTTCGGGTTTGCCGACGCCTACTGGAAATCCACCTCGCTCATGCTGGTGGGCAGCATCATCGGCGTTCTTTTCGTCTCGCTGGTGCGGCGGGTGATGGTGGAAGACCCCGAACTTCCCTTCCCCGAATCCGTTGCCGCCTCGGAAATCCACAAAGCCGGCCGCCGCGGGGCCGAGGCGGTGAGGTTTCTCTTCTACAACATTGGCATCGGCGGCGTGGTCTATCTGCTCGGCAAGTTCCAACTCTTCGCGCTCGATCACCAGGTGGGCGGCATTGCCCTGGGAACGCCCGGCGTCACCCGCGTCAGGCTCGGCATTGGGGATGGCGCTCCGGCGGCGAACACCGGAGGCTTCGCCTCCTTCGCTGCTCCGGAAGTGAGCCCGGCGTTGCTCGGCGTGGGCTACATCATCGGTCCGAAACTCGCCGCGCTCCAGTTTTCCGGCGGCGTGCTCGCCTGGGCATTGCTGGTCCCCCTGCTGGTGTACTTCCTTGGCCCTTCCCTGTCCCCCGGCTTCACGACGAACGGCGTCACCGACTGGGACGCCATGGCCGGGTCGCTGTGGCGCTTCATTGTCCGCCCGATGGCCGTCGGAGGAATGCTGGTGGGAGCGGCCTATACTCTGTTCCGGATGCGCAAGAGCCTCACTTCCGGCCTGGGCCGCGCGTTCGCTGAACTCAAACACGGGCAACCGCCGCTTGAATCCGTCAGCCGCATGGAGCGCTATATGAGTTCGAAGGTAGTCCTTTCGCTCATCGGCGTGATGTTCCTGTTGATGATCGCCCTGTATTACTACTTCTCGGAAAGCATCCTCGCCGCCGTGGTGGCCGCGTCGGTCATGATCGTCATCGGATTCTTCTTCGCCACGGTTTCCGGGAGCCTGGTCGGCGTCATCGGATCCTCCAATAACCCCGTCTCCGGCCTCACGCTCTCGACTCTGCTCATCGCCGCGCTGCTCATGGTGGCGCTCGGATTCAGCGGCCCGAAGGGAGTCGTCGTCGTTCTCGGCGTAGCTGCCGTGGTCTGCGTCTCCTCGGCCGTAGCCGGAGAACTACTCCAGGATTTCAAGGTCGGCTACATCCTCGGCGGAACTCCGCGCACCATTCAGATTGTGGAACTCATCGCGGTTGTCGTCGCCTGCCTCATCATGTACTTCCCTCTGTGGCTGCTCAATGAGGGTGATCTGCTCCAGGGCGGCCAGGGTTTCGGGGGAGCGGCCTTGCCCGCCCCGCAAGCCGGGCTGATGGCGATGATGGCCCAGGGCATCGTGGGCGGCGACATGGCCTGGCCGCTGGTCGCCGTGGGCATGTTTCTCGGCATCGTCATGATCATGCTTCAGGTAAAGAGCCCGATGCTTTTCGCGGTCGGCATGTACCTGCCTTTCGGAACCACGTTCGCCATCTTCGTGGGCGGCGTGATCCGCTGGCTCGCCGAAAGCGTGGCGCGGCGCCGCGGTTACAACGAAGCGCAACTGGCGCGGGTGGAAAACGCGGGCATCCTCACCGCCTCCGGCTTGATCGCCGGCGAGGCGCTCACCGGCCTGGTGTGGTCCGGCATGCAGTTCCTTCCGCCGGGCTCCATCCCGAATTTCCACAACGAGTCGTACGCCATCGGCCTTGCCGTGCTGCTGGGGCTCGCGGCGCTCCTGATCCGGCTGCCGCTGACCAACGCCGGCTCGCCCGACGAACCCGCGCCGCCCGCGGCCATAGTTTAGGAGGTTTTCCATGTCCCTGATGACAGACATCCGTGCGTATCCGGTGCCCGGGAACAGTGTCGCGCTGTGGTGGCTCGGCCAGAGTACATTTAAATCGCACGAAGGCACGCTCACCAGCGTCGACATGTACCTCACCGATAGCTGCAACGGCATCGCGCCGGGGCTGAACATGGCCCGCAAAGTGCCGGTGCTCATCAAACCGGAGGAACTGGACGTCGACATTTTCACCTGCACGCACAACCATCAGGACCACACCGATCCGCTCACCATCCGCGGTTTGCGCAACAAGGACACCATGCGGTTCATCGGGCCGCATCCTTCCTGCGGCGTCTTCCGCGCGGAGAACATCGAAGAGGGCCGCATCACGCCCACCTGGCCGCGGAACGTGCTTGAATACGGCGATGTCCGCATCACGGGGACCTTCGCGCTGCCCACCGATGACTCGGACCTCAACCACATGGGCTATATCTACGAGTTCGGCTCGGGCCCGAAGATCTACATCACCGGCGACACGGACTTCAGCGAATTGCTCTTTTCGAACGAGAAGGAGAAACCGGAGATTGTGATTACGGTGATCAACGGAGGCTTCAACAACCTCTCGCACTGGGAGGCGGCCGAGGTGTGCTCGCGCATCAAGCCGAAGCTGGCCATACCCAGCCACTACGATATGTTTCCCGATAACTCGATCGACCCGAAACAATTCCGCGCCACGCTCCACCTGCGGGCGCCCGATGTGGCGTATCAGGAACTGGCGCACGGGCGGCCGTATGTCTTCGAACGGAGTTGAGCCGCATGATCCGGCGCGGGAACGTTTGCCAATGCGCGAACGGCTGAAGGAGCAACTAGCCCCGCTCCAACACTCCCGGCGGCTTGGGCGTGTAACCCGGAAAGACAGCGCCCAGGTTCCCGTTGCCCAAATGCACCGACACGGCTTCCCCGAGAACATCGCGGAAGTCGGTGGTTAGAGCCAGATCGCGTCCCTCGTAGAGCTGTTCCCGCGCGAGCCCCGGCCATTTTCCGTGTACCTTGCCGCCCCGCACACCTGCCCCCAGCGCGAACATGATGTTCGCATGCCCATGGTC
>JAIXKK010000211.1:0-6261 GCA_026954325.1 Bryobacterales bacterium
GCCTTGGGACCGGGCTCCGTTGAGGCGAGCGGCGCCGCTGATGGTGGACATAGGGTTGTACTCTGGCCATGTTTTGGCACGCGGAGGTTTTAAGATTTATGAGGCGGGTTTGTAAGTGGTTGGAACCAACTTTTCCCGCGGACGCAGAGGGAGCAGGGTGATGATTGTTCTTTGTGGACAGTTAAGCGCGTTAGCGGCCGGAGGTAGTTCTTTGGGCGCAGAGAGTACAGGGGGCAAAGTTTTCCAGGCCGGTTGAGGCCGCGCCGTTCAAAGACTCCCTGCACTGGAATCGGGAGAAACACGGGAATGTTTTGGCCGGACATGTGACTGACAGGATAGGAGGACTGTTCTACTTGGCAAATTTTCCGCTCTTGGGACTCACGCATGTGCTGATTCTTCTTTCGATACCGGTGACGGCGGGAGGGCTGGCGTATTGGGCGCGGAGGGATGAACGGGCGATGGCGGCGGGGCGATATCTGCTGGGCGGGTTTCTGCTGATGAATGAGCTGGGGTGGTACGGGTTCAAGTTGTACAAGGGATGGTTTCAGTTCCCGGCGGGGCTGCCGCTGCAGTTGTGCGACCTGACGCTGTGGTGCACGATTGTGGCGGCGTTGACGCTGCGGCAGGCGGTGTTCGAATTCGCGTTCTTCACGGGATTGGCGGGGGCGCTGATGGCGGTGTTGACGCCGGATTTGTGGGAGCCGTTTCCGTCGTATCCGACGATTTACTTTTTTCTGGCGCATTGCGGGATTGCGGCAACGCTGCTGTACCTGTGGTGGAGCGGGGCGGCGCGACCGCGGGCGGGATGTCCGCGGCGGGTGATGCTGCTATTGAACGGCTATGCGGCGTTTGTGGCGGTATTCAACGCGGTGTTCCACACGAATTACATGTACCTGTGCCGGAAGCCGCAGAATGCGTCGCTGCTCGATTACATGGGGCCATGGCCGGTATACATTCTGACGGGAGAACTGGTGGCTTTGTGTCTGTTCGGTTTGCTGTGGGCTCCGTTCCGGCGGCGGGGAATGGTATCTTGATTGCCTCGGGAACGTTTCTATGTACGAACAGATTCTTTACGATGTATCGGACGCAGTGGCGACGGTGACGTTGAACCGTCCGGACAAATTGAACGCGTGGACGCGGCAGATGGAGGAGGAGGCGACGGCGGCGATCCGGAGCGGGGCGGCGGATGAGGGAGTCCGGGCGATTGTGCTGACGGGCGCGGGCCGGGGATTCTGCGCTGGGGCGGACATGAGCCTGCTGAGTTCGATCTCGCGGAGCGGGAGCACGAGCGAGCATAAGAAGGTGAGCGGCAACGCGCTGGAAGATCATCAGCGGCAGCATTCGTGGCTGCTGAGCGTGCCGAAGCCGGTGATTGCGGCGATCAACGGGCCGGCGGTGGGATTGGGATTCGTGATTCCGTTGTATTGCGATTTCCGGCTGGCGGCGGAATCGGCGAGTTTCAATGTGATCTTTTCGCGGCGCGGACTGATTGCGGAGTACGGGCTGGCGTGGATGCTGCCGCGACTGGTGGGGCTGCCGAAGGCGATTGACCTGATCTTCACTTCGCGGAAGGTGGACGCGCGGGAGGCGCGGGAGATGGGGTTGGCGCATCAGGTGCTGCCCGATGACGGATTCCTGGAGGCGGCACAGGGGTTTGCGCGGAACCTGGCGAAGTCGGTCTCGCCGCGGTCGCTGCGGGTGATGAAGAAGCAGATTTACGAGGCGCAGCGGCAGACGCTGGACGAGGCGATGGACGGGGCGATTGCGGAGATGCTGGAGAGCCTTTCGTGCGAGGACTTCAAGGAAGGCGTGGCGCACTTTCTGGAGAAGCGGGAGCCGCGGTTTTCGGGGCGGTGACGCGTTTCTTTCTCAAAGCCGGGAACAGGCCGGAACAAGGCATGGAAGGAATGTTTTCGCCGGAGGAGTATGCGGACGTGGAGAGGTTTACGCAGGGGAGCGTCCGGCGATGCCGCACATGTTTCCATCGCCGGCGCGAAGGCTCGGGGTGGGAGAGTTGATGGTGAAAGAGGAGACGCAGCAAGGGCGGCCGCACGCTGCTCGCCAGCCCCCTGACCGCCGCCGCCAGCGCCGTCACCGGCGCAGTTACCGACGTGAGGACAATGCTGTGAGCAGGTTCCAACCATTCTCGAGCCAGTTTGTTTCGCTCCCCGTGGACAACATCGACACGGACCAGATCATCCCCGCCCGCTTCCTGAAGACGATCTCGAAGGAAGGCCTCGGCGGCCAGTTCTTTAATGACTGGCGCTACGAAGCCGATGGAACGCCGAAACCCGATTTTGTTTTGAACAAACCGGAGTCGAAAGGGAAGCGCATTCAGCTCGCGGGGGACAACTTCGGCTGCGGCAGTTCCCGCGAGCACGCCCCCTGGGCGCTGACGCAATACGGGTTCCGCGCGGTCGTCAGCACCTCGTTCGCCGACATATTCAAGCAGACTTCGCTGAAGAATTCTATTCTACCGGTCGCCATTCCGCGGGAAATCCACATCGAATTATTCGCCCACCCCGATTGAACCCTCGAAATCGACCTCGCCGCCCAGACCCTCGGCCTCCCGGACGGCCGCCAGATCCCCTTCCCGGTGGACGGGTTCTCGAAGCATTGCCTGCTCGAGGGCATCGATGAACTGGGCTACATCCTCCAGCAGGAGGCGAGCATCCGGGCGTTCGAAGCCGCCCGCGTGGGGTCGATCAACACGCTGGGGTGATGGGCAACTGGCTGCATGGTTGGAAGAGCGCCCCAGGTCAGCATAAGTCCATCGATTGCGGCGCCTTTCCGATCGGTGTAAGCGCTGGTTCGAGCGCCCGCGCCAATTCAAATTTCACAAGGCGTATTCACCGCGAATGCATTCAATACAATTTTAATATTTGCACCTCCATGAATTATAGGTTATGATGAAAACCACACGGGCAGTCGTGAAAGCGTTCGTGAGGGGCGTTTGGATGAAAACTTGCTGTAGTTGAGGTTGTTAAGCTCATGTTTCTCCGAACATACGTTCTTCTCTCTCTTTCTCTCTCTCTTTCCGTAGCGGCGCAGCAGCCGCTCTTCTCCGACGTTCCGACCACCTCGCCGTATTACGGCTCCACAAAAGCGATGTATTCGCTCAAGATTACAAGCGGCTGTAGCACGGCCCCGCTACAATACTGCGCCGATTCCAACCTGTTTCGCTCGCAGATGGCCGTATTTATCATTCGTGCCTGGTCGCGGCGCCTCTGGCACGACGCCGAGGCCTTCAAAATCTACGCGCCTCCGTCACCAACGCCGTGGTTCACCGACTTCACGAACACGAATGATCCGTCCTTCCCCCATGTCCAGAAGATGTGGGAATTGGGAATCACCAGCGGATGTTCCGCGAATCCGCGCATGTTCTGTCCAGGCGGAACGTTACAAAACCACGAGATCGCGGTGTTTACCACGCGGGCTCGGGTACTCGCCGACGGCCTGTGCACCGCGCCCTGCGGAAATGATGCTTTCCCGTACACCACCACCCCCTACTTCAGCGACGTCCCATCAAGCGATCCGTTTTTCAAATGGATCCAGCGCTTTGCCGATCTCGGCGCGGTGTCGCCGTCCTCCGCGACCCCGGGCTGCCCGATAGGTCTCTTCTGCCCGTATTTCGTCCAGGTCTTGAGAAAGCAGATGGCATCGCAGACAATGGCGGGACTTGTCAGTTGGAGTTACTGGTCCTCGAGAACGGGTATCGAGATGCAGCTTGACCCGCCGTGGCAGTGGAAGGGCATCAACTACTCGCCGCGGCGGCACACCTACTTTCGGATGCTGTACGACTGGTACAGCTACGATGCCACCGCGGGCCAATTTGTCTGGCAGATGGCGGATGCCGATCTGACGATGCTGAAGCAGAACGGCTTTAACCTGGTGCATTTGTACTTGTGGGACAGGGATTCTCTTCCTTTGTACGAACCCTCTGGGTTTTGCCCCTACCCGAACCACCCGACCAGCGGACCCGGATGCAATGCATCCAGCCAGTGGAACGCTCTGGCGGACTTTGTCCAGCGGGCTGAGAGCAAGGGGATCTACGTGGCGTTGCATTTCGACAGTCAAAAGCTGATCAACGATCTGAGGGCCGGAGTCCCCGCGTCAATCAGTGCGCCCGCCTTCGCCACGTGGGCGAACCACTTCATCGACCTCCTGACGCCGGCATCGCCCGCGTCAGCTCGAAAGAACGTTCTCTTTTGGGGACTGGCGTTTTCCGTCCAGCCCCCCGAGGATACGTCGAACAACTGGGGGATTACGTGGCGGGACGCCTACAAGCTTGTGGACGAGCACGCGAAAGCCGGTTCGCCGAATTCGGGATTGATGGGCATCATCGGAACTAATCTGGGCATGACTTTCCTAACCCATGTTCCAGGGGACGATCAAGCGATGACGGCGCGTGTGGGGTCTTATCAGTGGGACTGGCAGGGCGCCCAGCGGGTAGTGAAGTCGATGAGGACGCTATTGAGCGGCGTCTATGGATACACAAAAGATCCGGACGTCTACATGATGCAGATCTACCACGCGAATTCGACAGATATGCAAGCCGCGATTAGTAGCTTGGTTAGCGCTCCCTATAACCCGAGCGTAGCGTTGAATCCGCAGGCCGATAGAATCTTTGTCGTCGAGTTTGCCACTTCTTCGTCGATGACCTATCCCGTCGCTCTTCAGGATGAAGTCAAGGGCAACAACATTCAAACCTGGGGCGATGCGAATACACCGACACTTACTCCTTCCGGACAGGCGCAATGGCTCAGGAGCGCGCTTTGCGCATTTCAATCGGCGAACATTCAGAAATTGGGCTACTGGGCACTTTACGATCCGTACACGGTGTGGACGGGTCCTCCGTGGTTTCGCAGCAGTTACGATTTGGCATGGAACGGCTATTGGGGCCTCAAGTACGAGAGGGAGATCGATGGCGACAAGCCAAGCTGGGCGGTCCTGAGGGATTTCTATTTGAACGGTTCGCTGCAATGCTCAAATCCCAGGCCGCCCTCGATAACTTTCAAACGGGACAACGCGGCCGCCGGCTATTATACGATAGGACAACCCGTCGGATTGATCTGGACGGCGGCCGACACTTCCGCGTGGGCGATCACGGATATACCGAGCAACGCAAACAGTTACCCATGTAAGCTTGTAACCTGGACGGGATCCGGTCCAGGGGATCCCTTTTACTCATCGCCAAACGGTAGTTGCGCTTTCGCCTACAGCCCGCCAATTTATGTTACAGGCCCGAAGACATTCACGTTCACGGCAACTCCCGTGGGCGGCGGCACACCGGCGCAGGCGTCGGCAAATGTAACCATTGGCGGATCTCCTACTATTTCCGCCGTGACCGATAATGAGTACTCGACGAACATCGGCCGATACGACTATCTTGTGGTCTGGGGCGACGGCTTCTCGAGATTCGGCGGCAACACACTGCAGTTTGTGCGGTCCGGCTATCCCGACGTGTGGATGTGGATTAATGACGGGTATTTCTTCTGGGAGCGTTCCTATAACCAGATCAACGCTTATTTGGCGGGTCGGCTAGCCCCCGGAAACTGGAGCCTCTATGTACGCAACGGATATCCCTCGGGACCGGCGGGCCCCTTTCCGGTGACGATCAACCCTTAAGGGCGAGGAAGAACAAATGCAGCCACGACTCATTCTTATATTCGCTGTCTTACTTGCGGGGTTTCGCCCGGCGGCCGAAGCCGCGGGCGCGATAGGCGGCTCGGTCATCGACGCCGCTTCCAGCAAACCCTTATATGGTGTACACATTCTGGCCATGCGCGTTCGCGAGGAATTGAACGTCCGTACCGCATTGCCCTATCGTGCGGTGACGGACCGCCAAGGCCGGTTTTCGATAGACGCCGTCGAGGATGGCCGATACGAGGTTTGCGTCACCGCTCTCGGCGGCTATCTTGATTCATGCTCCTGGGGTGCGCCTATCTCGGTTCAAGTGCCTTCAACAGCCGAGGTTAGGATCCAACTCCAACGAGGAGTGCCGCTGAACGTGGATTTTGCCGACGACAAACGCCTGCTGGACCAATTCGAGGGAAGACGTGTCGAAGGCCTTCCGTCTGTAGAAATCACCGGGCCGGACGGCAAGCGGCGGGTTCTGTCACGCACCCAAGGGTGGCGCTTTACGGAGCTTGTGCCGCCGGACGTGCCATTCACGGTAACCGTGCGGAGCCGCTTGCTTTCTCTGTCGGATGAGGCAGGTTCTCCCATAAGTGCGGCACCAGGGTATCAGGTTCAGGTACG
>JAIXKK010000211.1:6271-7486 GCA_026954325.1 Bryobacterales bacterium
CGGATGAGGCAGGTTCTCCCATAAGTGCGGCACCAGGGTATCAGGTTCAGGTACGCGTCCCGCAATCCCCTCCGCCTGGGCCACGGATGTTCAGTCGCGGCGCTGGGGCCGGGGAGTTCCGCGTGCTGTTCCGCGTCCTTAGTGTAAGTGAGCAACCGAAGTGAAGGAGAGGATCGCCGATTCGGAGCGTTAGGGGAGATCCACAAATGAAGGAGACTACCGTGCTCACGAGAGCGCTCTTGCTGCCTTTCATGGCTCTGACCTTGTCGGGCCAGATGGGCGATGTAGTTGTAACCTCCGCCGCCAGTTTTGAGTTCGGACTTCCACCTCCTGGGTCCATTGCGGCGATCTTCTGTAGCGGGCTAACCGGAATCACCGAGACGATACAAGCTGCCGGATTCCCACTTCCCCGCGAACTGGGCGGTGTGCGCGTGACGATCGGGGGCGCTCCGGCGCCGATTCTGGCCGTGGCTCCGGTTGAAGGCTACCACCAGATCAATGTACAGGTTCCCCTGGAGGCGCGGTTCGATGCCGACTTCGTCATGGCCGTTCGTGTCCAATTCAAAGACTTCGATGGCGTTGCCCGGATAACAAGGCTGCGGAACACACCAGGCGATTTTTTCCGGTGGCCGGGAAATTATCGCGAGGGCACCGGTTATCTGGGGATATTTCAGCACGTCAAGGATTACTCGCTGGTGACGTCCGAAAACCCGGCCCGGCCCGGCGAGACGGTGATCGCATATCTGACCGGGATGCCAGGCACAACACCCCCCGTTCCGACCGGGGAAAGCGCTCCGTTTTCACCGCTGGCCGAGGTTCCTCATCAGGACATACGCAAGATCTCGTGGGATATCTACACCGTCGAGTATGGCGCAACGGAGATGAATCCGTTAGAGGTTGCGCCTTTGTTTATGGGACTGGTCCCCGGCCTTGCCGGCATTTACCAGATCAACTTTACTGTTCCCGATATGTGGTCGAAGGGGACAACTTGGATCACAGTGAAGCGCGAGCTATGTATGCAGTTTCTGTGCAGCCCGCAACCAACGATCACCCGGAGCGCTCCTGTCATCCTCCCTATCGCCAATTGATGCAGACTGATTAAGATTAAGTGGACATCGGCGGCGGGCCGGCTAGCCCCCGGAACCTGGAGCCTCTATGTGCGCAACGGATATCCCTCGGGACCGGCGGGCCCCTTTCCGGTGACGATCAACCCTT
>JAIXKK010000211.1:7496-30928 GCA_026954325.1 Bryobacterales bacterium
CGCAACGGATATCCCTCGGGACCGGCGGGCCCCTTTCCGGTGACGATCAACCCTTAAGGGCGAGGAAGAACAAATGCAGCCACGACTCATTCTTATATTCGCTGTCTTACTTGCGGGGTTTCGCCCGGCGGCCGAAGCCGCGGGCGCGATAGGCGGCTCGGTCATCGACGCCGCTTCCAGCAAACCCTTATATGGTGTACACATTCTGGCCATGCGCGTTCGCGAGGAATTGAACGTCCGTACCGCATTGCCCTATCGTGCGGTGACGGACCGCCAAGGCCGGTTTTCGATAGACGCCGTCGAGGATGGCCGATACGAGGTTTGCGTCACCGCTCTCGGCGGCTATCTTGATTCATGCTCCTGGGGTGCGCCTATCTCGGTTCAAGTGCCTTCAACAGCCGAGGTTAGGATCCAACTCCAACGAGGAGTGCCGCTGAACGTGGATTTTGCCGACGACAAACGCCTGCTGGACCAATTCGAGGGAAGACGTGTCGAAGGCCTTCCGTCTGTAGAAATCACCGGGCCGGACGGCAAGCGGCGGGTTCTGTCACGCACCCAAGGGTGGCGCTTTACGGAGCTTGTGCCGCCGGACGTGCCATTCACGGTAACCGTGCGGAGCCGCTTGCTTTCTCTGTCGGATGAGGCAGGTTCTCCCATAAGTGCGGCACCAGGGTATCAGGTTCAGGTACGAGTCCCGCAATCCCCTCCGCCTGGGCCACGGATGTTCAGTCGCGGCGCTGGGGCGGGGGAGTTCCGCGTGCTGTTCCGCGTCCTTAGTATAAGTGAGCAACCTAAGTGAAGAAGAAGGTCGCCGATTCGGAGCGTTAGGGGAGGTCCACGAATGAAGGTAACTACCGTGCTCACAAGAGTGCTCTTGCTGCCTTTCATGGCTCTGACCTTGTCGGGCCAGTTAGGCAACGTCGTTGTTTCCTCCGCCGCCAGTTTTGAGTTTGGAGTTCCGCCTCCTGGGTCTATTGCGGCGATCTTCTGCCGCGGGCTCACCGGAATCACCGAGACGATACAAGCTGCCGGATTCCCCCTTCCCCGTGAACTGGGAGGCGTACGCGTGACGATCGGGGGCGTTCCGGCGCCAATTCTGGCCGTGGCTCCGGTTGAAGGCTACTACCAGATCAATGTACAGGTTCCCTGGGAGGCGCGGCTCGGTCCCGACGGCACCATGGCCGTTCGTGTCCAATTCAAGGATTTCGATGAGGTTGCCCACACAACGGTGCGGCGCACACCGGGCGATTTTTTTCGTTGGCCGGGAAACTATCAGGAGGGCACCGGTTATCTGGGGATATTTCAGCACGTCAACGATTACTCACTGGTGACGTCCGAAAGGCCGGCCCGGCCCGGCGAGACGGTCGTCGCATATCTGACCGGGATGCCGGGCACAACACCCCCCGTTCCGACCGGGGAAAGCGCTCCGTTTTCACCGCTGGCCGAGGTTCCTCATCAGGACATACGCAAGATCTCGTGGGATATCTACACCGTCGAGTATGGCGCAACGGAGATGAATCCGTTAGAGGTTGCGCCTTTGTTTATGGGACTGGTCCCCGGCCTTGCCGGCATTTACCAGATCAACTTTACTGTTCCCGATATGTGGTCGAAGGGGACAACTTGGATCACAGTGAAGCGCGAGCTATGTATGCAGTTTCTGTGCAGCCCGCAACCAACGATCACCCGGAGCGCTCCTGTCATCCTCCCTATCGCCAATTGATGCAGACTGATTAAGATTAAGTGGACATCGGCGTCAGCGGCGGCACCGGCTGTGTATTTGAATTCCGCGGTTTCCGACCCGATGGAGCGAGATTCCCTACGGAAATCCCTCGCCTACATGGCGCTCCAACCGGGCAAGCCGATCCTCGGCCGGAAGATCGATGTCGTCTTCATCGGAAGCTGTACGAACCCCCGCATGAGCGATCTGGGCGCGGCCGCCGGCGTGCTCAAAGGCCGCAAAGTGAATCCTCAGGTGCGCGTGATGGTGGTCCCCGGCTCCATGGAGATCAAGCGCCAGGCGGAGGCCGAAGGTCTTGACCGCATCTTCCGCAACGCCGGAGCCGAATGGCGCGAAGCCGGCTGCCCCATGTGCATCGCCATGAACGGCGACCAGCTTTCGCCCGGCCAATATAGCGTCTCGACATCCAACCGTAATTTCGAAGGGCGCAGCAAGGGCGGCCGGCGTTCAAGGCGCTGGGAGTAAGGTATGCCGTGGAACGGCTGAGGAGGGAGGGGCGGCTGAGGCCGGATGCGGCGCCGGCGGGGGCGACGGCAATCATGGACGGGCGGTGGCTCGTGCCGCGGCGAGGCTGGGGATGGCATCGCACATATTCCTTCCGGCGCATGCTTCCGAGAGGCGCATCGAGTCCATTCGGGGAGAAGGGGCGCATGTGCAGGTGGCGGTGAGGAACTACGATGAGGCGGTGCGGCGGGCGGCGAGGGAGGCGCAGGCGCGCGGGTGGTGAGGACTTCGGACCAAAGGCCGCGGTCCCCGGCTTCCTCAGAGCAAAGGATTTTAGTTCCGGTGGCATCGAGGACGCTGATGGAGCCGGGGGCGGTATCGTGAAGACCGAGGTAACGGCCCTGTGATTATGGCGCCTGGGCCGGTGTGACTTTCGGCGGCGCCGTTGAGGATGGCATCGGCCTGTCTGCACACAAGGATGACGGTGAGGCGGCCTTTCAACTGTTTGGTGATTTCGGCGCGGATGTATTGATCGAGATCGCCGGGCGTTTTGTCGGCGAAGATGATTTTCACTTCCTGAAGGGAAGTGATTTTCGGCGAGGGCGGCCGGGCGGGGGCGGCAGGCAGGGGGGCGCGTTCCCGGGGATAGGGAGGGGAGTTTCGGAGGGATGCAAGCGATTGAGGGCTCCGATGCAGAGTGACGACCCCGGCTTTGGAGAGGGGACGGGAGTTCTTCGGTTTCCCGGCGGGTGCGGGGGTAGAGGCATGCGCAGGGGGCGATAACCAGCCTTAACGGCATCGAGGAAGCCTTGGGAGGCTCCGGCCTTCAGTCCGGTCTCCTCCCGCGAAGCGAGTTTGAAGTGGACGCCGCGTTGTTCGGCGAACAATTCGAGTTCGGATTGCGTGAGGAACGCGGCGATGGCGACCGGCGGGTTTGGCGGGGGCGGTTTCCACGCGAGGAGGAGGCGGGAGTTCGGCGGCGCCATGGGGAACCGGCGTTTCGATGATTACCTGGCGGAGGGCCAAGCCGAGGCCGGCAAGCAGAATGCGGGAAGGCAGACGGGAGGCGCGGGTGTGGACGGCGCCGGCCTGAGGAATGTCCTTAGAGGTGGCGCCAGCGGGCGGGGCGGCCGGGCCGGTTGCTTCCGCGGGGAGGTACGGCTTGAGGTGGGCGCGCATGGCGGCAGCGGATTCGAAGCGTTGCTGAGTCTGCCTGGCGAGGGCGGTTTGCACGATCCACTCGATGGCTTCGGGAACGGCGACGCCGCGGGCGGCGAGGGAAGGCGGAGGCATGCGTGAAGTATTGGCCACCTTCGCGAAGGAAGCTATAAAGGGCGGCCACGCTGGTGTGGTTGAGTTTAGTTTAGCCAGTGCGACGGCTTCGGCGCGGAAGCGTTCCAAAGTGCCGGGCGGGTGGGCGATTTGCGGCAACAGGGATTTGATGGCGACGTCACGGTCCACCATCTCATCCACGACATGGTAGACGGCTCCCATGCTCCCCCTCCGAGTTTCCGGAGGATGCGGAAGTTGCCGGTCCCGCGACCTGCCGTGAAGTTGTTCACGTTCGGTTACGCGAGAACGGGGAGAGAAAAAGGATGACGAAGAGGGCAGAAATTCCACCTGGGGGCGTTCGGAGAGGGCTTGCTACAGAGGCCGCCGGCAACGGCCGGGCGTCATCAAGACTTTTCGGACAGATAGCGGCGCAGCCAGGCTTCGGCTGAGCGAAGATCTCTGGAGACGGTGGCGTCGGAGATTCCGAGAGCTTCGGATGTTTCCTCAATGGTGAGGCCGCCGAAATACTTGAGTTCGATGGCGCGGACCTTGCGTTCGTCGAATTTCGCGAGTTCGAGGAGGGCATCGTCGAGGGCCACGAGATCGGGGGCGCGGGAGGCGGAGACGAGAACAGATTCCTCGAGGCTTGTTTTGGAGCCGGAGCCGCGCTTGGCGGCGCGGTGTTTGCGGGCGGCGTCGACGAGCACCTGGCGCATGATCTGGGCGGCGACGCCGAAGAAATGGGAGCGGTTCCGCCATTCGGGGAGGCGCTGATCGGCGAGGCGCATGTAGGCTTCATGGATGAGCGCGGTGGGCTGGAGGGTGTGGTCCTGGCGTTCGCGTTTGAGGTAGCTGTCGGCGAGTTTGCGGAGTTCCTGGTAGACGAGAGGCATGAGGACGTCGAGCGCGGCCTTATTGCCTCCCCGCCATTCCACCAGCAGCCGGGTGATTTTTTTAGGGGAGTGGTCCTCCATGAGAGATATGTCCTCATATTTTACTACCAGCGGGGTTGGCGGTGGCTGAAAGAGCGGGGCGCGTTCAGCGGGCTGAACGGGAGGCAGTTGCCCATTGAAACGGACGGAAGTGAGTGTTAAGGTCTTCGATATGAGTCTCGCGCGTATCTTGCTATTCCTGTATTCAGTTATATTGACGCCCTGCGCATTCTCGCAGGCGATCACGGCGAAGGTAGTCGGCACCGTAACGGACCCGTCGGGCGCCCTGGTGGCAGGCGCGAACGTGGAGTTGAAGAATGCGGATACCGGCCTCGTTCGAACGGCGACAACAGGCGATCAAGGGAGCTACGAATTCGCGTTCGTTCCCGTGGGCAACTACACAATGACGGTGGAGGCGGCAGGGTTTCAGAAGGCGTCGGTGAGCCGCTTTCCGCTTTCGGTGGACCAGGTGGCGCGGCTGGATGTGAAATTAACCATCGGACAGGCAGCGGAGTCAGTGACGGTGGAGGGAGGCGCGCTGCTGATGCAGACGGAAAACGCGACGGTGGGCACGGTGATCGATTCGCAGAAGGTGGTGGAACTGCCGCTGAATGGACGGTCGTTCGTGCAGTTGGCGTTGTTGACTCCTGGGGTGAACCCCGGGACACCGGGATCGATCACGGTGCGGCGCTTGCGAGGTTCGGTGGGGCAAGCGGTAGGCATGTCGGCCAACGGCGCCAGGGACACACAGAACCGGTTTTATTACGACGGAATCGAGGCGATGGATTTGGATTCGTACAGCTTCGCGTTTTCGCCGTCAGTGGACGCGATCAACGAATTCAAGGTGCAATCGAGCACGTATTCAGCGGAAGTGGGCGGGGCTCCGGGCGGGCAGGTGAACCTGACGACGAAGAGCGGGACGAACGCGTTCCACTCGACGGCGTGGTGGTTTAACCGCAACGATGCGTTTACGGCGCTGAACGGTTTTCAGCCGCGGGCGCCGGGGGCGAAGTCGCCGCGGTTGAACCGCAACCAATACGGGGCGAATCTCGGCGGTCCGGTGCTGGTTCCGAAGCTGTATAACGGGAAGAACAAGACGTTTTTCTTCTTCAACTGGGAGAGCGGGCGGCAGGTGGCGGGTTCGTTTGGTGGGATTGCGCTGGTTCCTCCAACCGCGTTGCGGCAGGGAGATTTCTCGTCGATTGCGGCTCCGATCTACGATCCGGCAACGAAGCAGCCGTTTGCGGGGAACGTGATTCCCTCGTCGCGGATTGCTCCGTACGCGCGGAAGTTTCTGGACGGGTTCGTGCCGGCTCCGAACGCGAATGACCCTGGAATCAACTTCCGCGGCCCGCGCGTAGCGGCTCCCATCACGCAGGACCAGTATGTCAGCCGGATCGACCACAGCTTCTCTTCACGCGATAACTTCAGCGGAAGCTACATGTTCAATACGCAGGCGGACGATACGACGCCGACGTTCGGTTTCGACACACGCGGGAATCGCGCGCGGGGGCAGAACCTGTCCCTGGCGGAGACACATATTTTCGGCGCGTCGACGGTGAACGAATTGCGCGCCGGGTGGAATCGCTTCTTCGAGCATGAATTTTTCGGAACGACGGACAACCCGGCGTTTGACATCGGCAATCTTATCGGAATCGCGGGGGTAACGAAACGGGCGCGCGACTTTGGCCCGCCGACGTTTAGCGCGGGCTACGCGCTGCCGGCGGTGCGCGGGATCGGCCCGCGGGACCGGCTGAACCAGTTGTGGCAGGTTTCGGACAACGTGTCGACGCGAATCGGCTCGCACAACCTGAAGTTCGGGGGACAGGTGGCGCGCCGCAACTGGACATTTGACGAGGCCGTGAATCCGCGCGGATCGTTCGGATTTAACGGGACGGTAACGGCGGCTCCGGGAACGACGGGAACGAGGGACAACCAGTTTGCGGAGTTCCTGTTGGGGCTGGCCACGGATGCCGGGGTGAGCGTGGATCCGTTCGCGACGCGCATGAACAACTGGTGGCACGGGTATTATTTCCAGGATGACTGGAAAGTGTCGGCGCACCTCACCTTGAACTGGGGGGTGCGGTATGAGTACTTCCAGCCTCCCGTGCAGCGCGGGAAGGCGACGAACTTCGATTTGAACGGATTCGTGCCGGCGCGGCAGACGTACCACGGTTTCCCGGACATTTCAGACACCTCGGACCGGCCGGCGGCGCTGGTGTATCCGGACAAGAACGATTTCGGGCCGCGGTTCGGATTCGCGTACCAGGTACCGAAGATGAGCGATATGGTGATCCGCGGCGGGTATGGGATTTACTACACGCCGGAGATCACGAACTCGTGGACAACGCTGACATTGAATCCGCCGATCGTGGCGACGTTGTCGTTCACGGGGAACGCGAACAACCCGATCAACGTGGCGACGGCGTTTCAGCAGCAGGGGACCACCCGCGCGGGGCTGTTCGGCTCCGGCGCGCTCGATCCGAATATCCGCACATCGTACAACCAGCAGTGGAACTTCACGGTGCAGAAGCGGCTGCCGAAGCAGTTGTTCCTGGACGTCGGCTATGTGGGGGCGAAAGGCACGAAATTGACAGGGGCGTTCGACGGGAACCGGCCGATTCAGGTGGTGAATCCATCGGTGGTGACGAGTTCGATCGCCAGCCGGCGGCCGTTCCAGGGCTTTGATAACATCAGCGTGGTGAAGGGGTTCGGCAATTCGACGTATCATTCGCTGCAGACGAAGCTGGAGAGGCGCGTGGGACGCGGATTGTCGCTGATCGGGGCGTACACGTTCTCCAAGAGCCTGTCGAACGTGGACATCTCGAGCATCGGCGGGGGATCGTTCAACGGAGTAATTCAGGATTACTTCAACCTTAGTTCCAGCAAGGCTCCGTCGGCGTTTGACATCCGGCACCGGCTATCGGTTGCGGTGATTTACGACATACCGCTGTTCCGGGAGAGCGGAAGCCGGCTGGTGAGGACGATGTTCGGCGGCTGGCAACTGGGCACGATCATCACGGAGCAGACCGGCTTCGCGGCGGCGCTTTCGAACGTGGTGGACACGACCGGGACGGGGATCGCGTCGAGGCCTGATGTGGCGGCGGGACAGAACTGGCTGCTTGATAGAGGGCAGCGGACGCGCGACCGGTGGTTCAATACGGCGGCGTTCGCGCTGCCGCAACTGGGGCAGTTCGGGACGTCGATGAGGAACCAGGTGTATCTGCCGGGGTTGAATCAGGTGGACGGATCGCTGGTGAAGAACTTCCGGTTCTATGAATCGCATCAGTTGCAATTCCGGGCGGAGTTTTTCAATCTGTTCAACCATGTGAATCTCGGGTCTCCGGGATTGAACATCCGGGACCCGAACAACTTCGGACGGGTGACGAGCACGGTGCAAGGGGCAGCGGGAATGCCGGGTGACTCGAGGGTGGTCCAGTTCGGGTTGAAGTACATGTTCTGAGCAGTAGCCGTGCGGCATGGCGCCTTGTAAGGTTCGCGGTAGAGGCGCGGAGAGCGCGGAGTTTCCTTAGTTTTAAATTCGGGTGATTTTTGGGGCGTGGTACCATGCCGGGTTATGTCCGATTTTGATGTGGTGGGCATTGGCCTCAATGCCACGGATACGGTGATTCTTGTGCCGCACTTCCCGGCTTATGCCGGGAAGGTGGCTTTTGAAGAAGAGTTGCTGAGCCCCGGGGGACAGGTGGCGAGCGCGATGGTGGCGTGTTCGCGGCTGGGATTGCGCACGAAATATATCGGCACGGTGGGCGACGATGAGCGGGGGCGGATTCAACTGAAGAGTTTGGAGAGCACGGGGATCAATCTGGACGATGTACAGGTAAGGAAGAACACCGCAAACCAGACGGCGTACATCATCATTGACCGGACGACGGGAGAACGGACAGTTTTCTGGAGCCGGCCGGAGGGGTTGCGCCTTCAGCCGGAGGAGATCCACGCGGGGATGATTACGCGCGCGCGGCTGCTGCATATTGACGGGCACGATACGGAGGCGGTGGAGAAGGCGGCGAAACTGGCGCGGGAAGCGGACATGCCGGTGACGGTGGACGTGGACACGATTTATCCGGGATTCGAGGGGGTGCTGAAGCACGTGACGCACCTGGTGGCGAGTTCGGAATTTCCGGTGGCGTGGACGAAGGAAAAGGATCCGCTGAAGGCGCTGGGGCTGATTCAGAAGGAATACCGGATTGCGGTGGCGGCGATGACGCTGGGCTCATACGGGGCGCTGGCGAGGGTGAACGGACACGTGTATTATTCGCCGGCGTTCGTAGTGAACTGCGTGGACACGACGGGGGCGGGAGACGTGTTTCACGGAGCCTTCTGCTATGCTGTGCTCGAAGGGATGCCCATGGCGGACGCACTCGATTTTTCGAACGCGATGGCCGCGCTCAATTGCCGCGCGCTAGGGGCGAGGGGCGGGATCGGCACCTCGGCCGAGGCGTACGCCTTGATGAGAAAAGCCGAGCGCCGGGCGCACCCGGACTTCGCCCACGCCGGCATAACGGCCTCCGCATGATTCCGCTTCGCGACACCCAGCCCAGTTACACGACGCCCGTTGTCACGATCGGGATTATCGTCGTCAATTTTGTGGTGTTTTTCTTCGAGCTTTCGCTTGATCCGTTCTCGCGGAACGAGTTGATATCGGTGTTCGGGATCGTGCCGCGGCACTTCCAGTACTTCGATCTGCTGACGTCGATGTTCCTGCACGGGGGTTGGATGCACGTGATCGGGAACATGTGGTTCCTATGGATCTACGGGGACAACGTGGAGGACGTTCTGGGGCACGGCAAGTACCTGCTGTTCTATTTGATCTGCGGAGTGGCGGCGGGGGTAGTGCATGTGATATTCAACGCCGGTTCGCGGGTGCCGACGATCGGAGCGAGCGGGGCGATTGCCGGCGTGATGGGGGCGTACCTGGCGAAGTTTCCGCGATCGCGGATCCTGATGCTGGTTCCGTTAATTATCTTTTTCACGACTTTCGAAATTCCGGCGGTGTTCGTGTTGATCTACTGGTTCCTGTTACAGATTTTCAGCGGGGTGGGAGAAGTAGGCTATTCGACCGCCTCGCAAGGCGGGGTGGCGTGGTTTGCCCACGTGGGCGGGTTCCTGACGGGGTATCTGCTGATTCATGCGTTCAAGACGCGGGACCGGTTCCGGCGGCGCTACGATCTGAACTGGTGAGACTGTTCCATGCTCGATTTACCTGACGATTTCCAACCCCTGGACCTGCTGGCGATCGCCGCGCACCCGGATGACGTGGAGCAGACCTGCGGCGGGACGATGCTGCGGATGGCGGAGATGGGATACCGGACGGGCGTGCTGGATATGACGGCGGGAGACATGGGAACGCGGGGAACGCCGGCGGCGCGGGTGGAGGAGTCCCTGGCGGCGGGACGGCAATTGCGGCTGGCCTGGCGGGGGAACCTGCGGTTTCCGGATGCGCGGCTGGACAATTCGCTGCCGGCGCGGATGACGATGGTGGGGGAGATGAGGCGGTTGCGGCCGCGAGTGGTGATTCTGCCCTATTGGGAGGGGCGGCATCCGGACCACTATAAGACAGCGGAACTGGCGTATGAGGCGTGTTTTTTGTCGGGGCTGGCGAAGATAGATGAAGGGGAGAGCAAGCCGCACCGGCCGTTCAAGGTGTTGTATGCGTCGCAATATGCGAATGTGACGCCGGCGTTCGTGGTGGATATCAGCGCGCAGTTCGAACGGCGGATGCAGGCGCTGCTGGCGTACGAATCGCAATACGGGGAACAGGACGACGGGTCCGGGTTGTTTCCGAAGAGGGAGGAGATCCGGGAACGGCTGGCGGCGGTGGCGCGGTTTTACGGGAATCTGATCGGAGTGCGGTACGGGGAGCCGTTCGTGGTGAAAGAGATGATGCGGGTGGATGACGTGGTGGCGATGGGGGTGAGGAGTTTTTGAGGTTCACGTGGAGCGTGGAAAAAGGTTCTTGTTTTTGAAGTCGTGGGACTTGCGGCAGAAGGGTTCCAGGTGAGGCAGAACTCGCCGGGCGCGGAGGAGAAACGCGGTATACTTGCTCTCCTATGCCGAGAGCGCTTCTTGCATTGCTGATTGCATCCACTTTCCTCGCGGCGCAGCAGAGCCGTGCGGTGACGAAGGCGACCGTAGACAAGTGGATGAAGGAACTATCGAACTGGGGCAGGTGGGGCAAAGAGGATCAGATGGGGACGGTGAACCTGATCACACCGGCGAAGCGGAGGCAGGCCGCGGGGCTGGTAAGGGATGGAGTTTCGGTATCGCTGGCGCATGACACGCTGATGGAGAAAGCGGCGGATAACGGGTCGCCATTCAGCCATGTGATGATGGCGACCGGAAGATACGATACAACTCGCGCTTTCCAGCATCTTTATCTTCAAGATGAAGCAATGCCCAAGCAAAGAGATTCTTCGCGACTTGCCGTGGATCGCGGCTGTTTGCATCACGGATTAGAGCCCGGAAGCGCTTCAGGAAGTAACCACCATCTACAAGAATTGCAGTAGGCATAACAGAAACCCCTGGGATCGGCTCTGCCCATATTGGAAGGCAGGCGTACTACCAGGGGTTCAATTTCTCTTTTCATACTACCTGGGCCACAGCATTGTCACAACTGTCTGTTGCCCGGCCTGTCTGTTACTCGGCTGGTGGTTGGGGGGGCAAGCGGGTTCTAGCCGAGAGCGCGGAGGAGGGGGCGCATTCGAATATACTGGACGGCATGCAGAGCCGGAGATGTTTTTTTCTTTCCGCGGGCGCGATCGCGGCGGCGCCGGGGTTCGCGGCCGCCGGTAGGACCGTTTTGTATGCGGCCACGGGGCCGGAGTTGAGCACGTACGCGGTGGACGTGGAGGGCGCGAGCCTGACGAAGCAGACGAGCGTGACGCTTCCGGCGAATGTGCAGGAGGCGTGGCCGCATCCGTCGCGGAAGTTTCTGTACGTGGCGTGGAGCAGCAATGGCGGGGGACCGGGGGGCCGGCACGGGGTGACGGCGTTCGCGCGGGATGCGAAGAGCGGGGCGCTGTCGCAACACGGCTCGCCGATTGCGCTGGTGTCGCGCGCGGTCTTCCTGACCGTGGATATTCCGGGCCGGTACCTCGTGGTGGCGCATAACAACCCCAGCGCGGCGACGGTGCACCGGATCGAGGCGGATGGAGGGCTGGGGGCGCGAGTTGCACAGGCGGCGGGGCTCGACTTCGGGGTTTATGCGCATCAGGTACGGGTGGCTCCGTCGAACCGGATGGTGGTGCTGGTGACGCGCGGGAACGGTCCCACGGCGACAAAGAAGGAAGATCCCGGGGCGTTGAAGGTTTTCGGATACAAGGATGGGGTATTGAGCAACCGTGCTTCGATTGCCCCTGGGGGCGGGTACGGATTTCAACCGCGGCATCTGGAGTTTCATCCGTCGCGGCCGTTCGCCTATATCACGCTGGAACGGCAGAACAAGGTGCAGATGTACGGGGTGGTGGACGGGGCAACGCTGAGCGCGGCTCCGTTGTTTACGAAGGAGACGCTGATGGATCCGCGCCGGATGGAGACGCAGGCGACCAGCGCGATCCATGCGCATCCGAACGGGCGGTTTCTGTACCTGGGAAATCGCGGCAGCGCGACGGCGACGTTTGAGGGGAAACGCGTGATGGCGGCGACGGAGAATTCGATCGCGGCGTATTCGATCCACCAGCAGACGGGCGAGCCTACTCTCATTCAGAATGCGGATACACACGGGGTGCATCCGCGCACGTTCACACTCGATCCGAGCGGGCGTTTGCTGGTGGTGGCGAACCTGGAGCAGGCGCTGGTGCGGGAGAAGGATACGGTGCGAACGCTTCCGGCGAACCTGGCCGTGTTCCGGATCGGGGCGGACGGCAGGCTGACGTTTGTCAGAAAGTACGACCAGGATACGGACAAGGGACGGAGCCTGTTCTGGACGGGAATGGTGGAGTTGCCGTAGGCTTTCCCCGGCTATCCGAGGTGGAGAGCGCGCAGTTCGCGGTCCCACGGTGAACTGTAGGGGCGGACAAGCATCGCCGAGGCCTCGGGGTCCCCCAGGAAGTCCTCGCGCTCCGCATCCCAGCGCAATGTGCGGCCGCCGAGGCGGAGAGAAAGATTCGCGAGGTGGCAGGAAGCGGCCGCGTAGTGGCCGTTCTCGACCGTGGCGTTGGGCTGCCGGCGCGACTTGACACAATCGAGGAAGTTGCGTTCGTGCAGATCCATGCCGCCGTAGACGGATGACTCGGGACGCATCTTCAAGGGCTCGATCCAAGGTTCCAACTTCGCGCGCGGCGAGGAGCCGGGCAGTTCCCCTTCGGGATTCCGGGAATCCGGATAAATGTCAAATCCCTCGCGCGAGAGATTCATGCCGCCTTTGGTTCCGAAGAACCAGAGGACCGGTATTGTCTGCCCGCCCACGCTTGCTTCGCGATAGCTGAATACGGCGGTGGCTCCGCCGGGGAAACTGAACAGGGAGTCCTGGGTATCGGGAACTTCGCAGTTGTCGTCGAGGATCCGGCGCCCGCCGAACGAGACCACGGACGTTGGACCCTTCGCCTGAAGCGCCCACAGGACGATGTCCATCTCATGGACGCCCATGTTCGTCTGCTGTCCGCCATCGGTATCCCAGAACCAGCGCGCGGTCTGGAGATGGAAGTTGTTCATTCCGCGATTCGAGTTGTGCGGATGCCTGGGGGCCGGGCCGAGGAAGAGTTCCCAATCGAGTCCCGGGGGAGGCGGGGAATCGGACGGCTTTCCCCAGCCGGGCGCCACGTTGCGCACGGCTCCGGACCGAATGCTGGAGATCTTACCGAGGTATCCGCGGAGCAGGTCAGTGGCGGCGCGCTGATAATGCGGCAGGGAGCGCTGCTGCGTGCCCACTTGCACCACGCGGTTGTAACGGCGCACGGCGTCCATCACCCAGCGGCCTTCCCTGACAAACACGGTCAGCGGCTTTTCGACGTACACGTCCTTGCCCGCGGCGCAGGACAGGATGGTCATCAGCGCATGCCAGTGGGGCGGCGTGCAGATAAAGACCGCCTGGATGTTCTTATCCTCGAGCACGCGGCGAAAGTCCTGGCAGGCTTTGGCCCGGGGATTGAACTCGGCGGCGTACTTTTCGGCCCTGGGCAGGTAGGCGTCGCACATCGCGGCGAGGTCCACATCGGGCGCGGCTTTGAGATGTCTCAGATGATGGCCGGCGATGATGCCGCAACCGATGCAGGCAACCTGGAGGCGCTCATTGGCGCCCATCACGCGCTGGTAGGAGGCTGCGCTCAGCGCTCCGACAAAACCTCGACGGGAGGAACTCGATGGGAGCAACGTTTTTTCTCCTGAAATTGAAATGCCCAGCTACGCATCCATTCCGCCGGCGCGCAGCAGGGTTTCCTGCACGGCCAACTCCTCTTCCGGGGTCACCGGCAGTTTCCTCTCGCCCCTCACTGCCGCCGCCAACTCCACAAAATCGTCTACATAACGCGTATAGGTATAGGAAATTTTCTGAGGGCCCGCCTGGTATGGCCCCGCCGGGGAACTCAGATCGATATGCAGCGACGGCGGCTCGATGGGCTGCACCACCGCGGTCCCTTTCGTGCCGACGAACTCGAGGGTCCGGTAGGGCAGGAAACGCGGGTGCATGGAAGCGCTGCTGAACGTGCCGATCGCCTGGGGCCATTCGAGCACGGCGAGGGTGTTGTCCATGAGGGTGTCGTCAGGGCGAAGGCCTCTGTGCAGATACGGCGTCACGCGCCGCGGGCGGCCCATCATGCGCACGATCGGATCGAGCATGTGTCCGGCGAGGTCGAACATCTGACCGCCGGCGAAGCGCGCCTCCGCCCTGCGCATTTCGTCTCCGATCTGAGCATTCATCGTGCCGCGCACGAAGAAGATCTCCCCGAGCCAGCCCGCGCGCGCGGCGGCCAGGGCTGCGTTGATGGCCGGATTGTGCCGCCACATGTACCCCATCTGGTAGAGGAGCTTCTTGCGCGCGGCCACTTCGAGGACAGCGCGAAAGCCCGCCATGTTGGTGGCCGGCTGTTTCTCCCAATGGATGTGTTTACCCGCCTCGAGCGCGGCCTTCGCGCCGGCGGCATGATGGGGGACGTCCGAGCAGACGGCAATCACCTGGATGGACGGGTCTTCGAGAACCTGCGCCCGCGTCAGTTCCGCGACGCCCGCCTGCGCGTAGCGGGCCATCACCGGGCGATCGGGCTCACAAACGCCAACCAGTTCCCAATCGGGGGACTTGAGGGTGATCAACACCTTGGCCGCGGCGTGCGGATGGCTTGCGCCGAGGAATGCAATACGGATCCGCGGCCCAGCCTGGGGCGCCATCATCGCCGTACTTCCGAGAACGAACTCTCTTCTCCGCATTTTCGGATTGGACCCGTGATGGAATGCTAACCGCGCGGACATCCGGTGTCAACAGAAAACTGGCGCTTGCTGTCTCACCGCAGTCCCTTTTGTTTGAGGTAGGCGATGAGGGCGGCAGGGTCGTCGGTGATAATGGCGTCGACTTTGGCGTGGATGAGTTTGTCCCATTGGGAGGGGGTGTTGGCGGTCCAGGGGACGACCTGGAGACCGGCTTGGTGGGCTTCGGCGACGCGGGATTGGGTGACGAGGGAGAAGTGGGGGGAGACGATGGAGGCTCCGGATTCGCGGGCAATGGCGAGGAAGTCCTTAAGTCCATTCTGGTAGAGGGCGGAGAGGCGGACATCGGGGAGCAGTTTCTTCATCTCATGGAGAGTGCGGAAGTCGAAGGACTGGACGATGACGCGGGAGCGAAGGTGATGCTTTTCGATGGCGGCGGCGAGGAGGCGGGCGAATTCGGCGGGCGGGGGAGACAATTCGGGCTTATCGGGGAAGCACTTGGTTTCGATGTTGAACCGAAAGGCTCCGCGGGGGGCGAGGGCGAGCACCTCATCGAGGGTGGGGATATGGGCGCCGGGGACGGGTTGCTGGTTGGGGAAGGAAGGATTCTTCTTTTTGCCGCAATCCCACTGGCTGAGTTCGAGGAGGGTCATCTGATGAATGGGCTTCGGTATGCCGGGGCCGTCGCAGAGTTTAGGGTTGATTTGCGGGTCATGGGAAACGACGAGGACATTGTCGCTGGTGACGGCGAGGTCGAGTTCCAGAGCATCGACGCCCGCCTGGATGGCGTATTCGAAGGCGGGGAGGGTGTTTTCGGGGCGCATGGCGCGCGCGCCGCGGTGTCCGTGGACCTGGATGGTCTGGGCAGAGAGAGTCATTGCGGCCAGGAATCCCGTCAAACACAGTATCATGACCACAGCATAGCCAATCGGAGTGTTGTTGTTGAGGTTTTGTTGTTGCGGGAGTTGTCGATGTAGGAATTTTCGCGTCGTGATTTTGCGCGCGCGGCGGGGGCGGCCAGCGCGGCGGGTCATTCGCGGATTCCTGGCGCCAATGACCGGTTGCGGCTGGGCTACATCGGGGTGGAACCGCGGGACGCAGGTGCATGAGGCGTTTCTGGAGCACGGGGACCATTACCGGTTCCGGTGGTTTTACGGCTATTCGGGGGGTGCATTACATGGACATGCCGCGGTGGGCGCTGGGGAAGGAAGCGCCGCGGGCGGTGACGGCGATGGGCGGAGAAGAACACGGAGATGCTGGCGCCGGCGCGGACTCCGGTGGACCGTCAGACGGAGAAGAGGTACCGGCCGTCGATGAAACCGGCGATGGAGACGCGGAGTGCGAAGGGGAGCATCGATACGGCGTGCCACACGCGGAACTTTCTCGATTGCGTGAAGAGCAGGAGGAAGTGCAACCGCGATGTGCCGGAGAGGCGTCGGCCGACGGCGGCGACGCGGATTGCGAACATCGCGTATAAGACGAGAAGTTACCTGGAGTGGGATGGGGCGGCGGAGCGGTTCAGGAACGGGGAGGGGGCGAACCGGGTGCTGGAATACAAGTACAGGGCTCCATACAAATTGAGACAAGGTATAAATTGCAGCTTGATTATGTGTTGTTGTTGGTGTATGTTTGTATCGGAGGTTGTTGTATGGCCAGTCCGGCGCTTGCTCTTGAGAGTCACCACGATATCACCTGTGGGGCGGAAGTTTGGATTGCGACGGCGTTGTTGACGCGGGAACAGCCGGGACGTGAAAATTTCCTGGTTGAGGAGATCATGGCGAGGGTGGGTGAGGAGAACATTTACGGGACGGTGAGGCCGGGGGTGGAGGTGCATGCGCGGCTGCACTGTTGTGCGAATAAGGCTCCGAACCCGAGCACTTTACGGATGTTGTACGCAACCGGACGGAATACGCGGCGGCTGTACCGCAATGGGGACCGGACGCATCCGGCGCGGACAGGGCGAACGATGCCGGCGAAGGAAGAGGTACCGGAGAAGTACCACGAGTTGATCGACTGGTGGCGGAGTCAGGCTCCTCTTCCAGCGGAGGAGTCGCCGCAGCGGCCGAAGACATTCCTGGAGGTGATGCAGGAGTTACGGGAGGCGGGGGAAGGGGTTTGGAGCGGGGAGAATCCGGATGAGTACGTGAGGCGTTTGCGGGAGGAGTGGGATTGAGCCGGATCTTTCTGGATACCAATTTATTTATTTATTTTTATGAAGATTGCGGGGAGCGGACGCAGCAGACGCGGGAGTTGATTGCGCGGATGAACGCGCGGAAGGACGAGATCTACACTTCTGCGTTGACGCTGGGGGAGTTGCTGGTGAAGCCGGTGGAGAAGGGGAACGAGCGGCTGGCGCGGTTGTATGAGAGCAAGTTGGGGCCGCCGGCGATTACGATCATTCCGTTTGACAGGGCGTGCGCCGGGAGCTTTGCGCGGATCCGGCAGGACCGGAGCATCAAGGCTCCGGACGCGATACAGCTTGCGTGCGCGGCGCAGGCGCGGTGTGATCTGTTTCTGACGAATGATGACCGGCTGAGCCGGAAGATCATTGCGGGGATTCAGTTTATTACGTCAGTGGAGCGGGCGTTTTTGTAGCGGGTGAAGAAAGAGGAAAGCCCCGGGGCTGGGAGCTCCGGGGCTTGAGGGGCTATAAACGGCGAGCTGGGCCTCGCCGCCGAGGATGCTATAAGTCGATGACGACTTACTAAGTGCCTATGGTAATGCAGTCTGAATGCCAAACCGCGGATGGGGAAAAATTCCCGCAAGTGATTGAAAACAGGCAAAGAAGAGATCGGGGGCGATGTGTGAAATGACGCATGTGGGCGATCTGGCCACACCGGGGCGCACCCAAGAAGGGGGAGCGGCGGCAGCGGGGCATGAGGGGTGCACAGATGGAGAAGGCCCCGGAGCTAGGAACTCCGGGGCCGTAGAGGGGCTAAATGGTGAGCTGGGTCTCACCATCGAGGATGATAAAGTCGATGACGACTTTATGAATTGCCTCTTAAGAGTGCAGGCCAAGTGCCAAAGCTGCATCATGGCTAAGTCATTGAAAATGCACGAAAGCAAGGAAATATTCACTGGGGCAAAATGCGCAATTGAGTGATTTCGCTCCCCGGAAATGCCCCACTGCGGGATACGAGGAGGGCTTAAAAAGAGGAAAGGCCCCGAAGCTGGGATCTTCGGGGCCTTAAGGGGCTATAAGCACGACGAGCTGGGTCTCGTCGTCGAGGATGCTAACAAGTCGATGACGACTTACTCTGCCCATTCATATTGCATTCGGCCTTCCAATCGCATTGGACCGCTAATTTATTGAAAACACGTGGAGAGAATAGAACGATCTGCGTTATACGGCGCAGGACAGTGGGGGAAGTTACGCAATCGCTCATGTTTTGCCAGGATGGGGCCGAGCCGATATAATCGCAACGGCGGGACATTCATGCATCGTTTGTTCGAAACAGCCTCATTCCGCAATCGCGACCGGGCGATCGCGAATCTCGGCTCCCTGTCGGCGGATCTTCCGGTAGATCTGCAATCACGCATTTACTTCCTTCTGAGCGGGGCGGCGGATCCGGACATGGCGCTGCATTGTCTGTCGCGGCTCCACAAGGAGAAGGAGGAGGAGTTCCGAAGGTTGACGGCGAATCCCTCGTTCCTGCTGCCGCTGATCACCGTTTTTTCCAACAGCCGGTTTCTATCGGAGGAGATTCTGCAACAGCCGTCGTGGCTCGAGCAGGCGGTGCTGGGAGGCGATCTTCACCAGTTGCTGACAACCGAGGAGATGGAGTTGCGGCTGGAGGATTTTCTGCTGCAGCACGGCGCCGGCGTTCCCTCGGCGCTGCAACTGGCTCAGTTCCGGCGGCAGCAGATTCTACGGATTGTGCTGCGGGATGTTTCCGGGTTATGCACCCTGGCGGAAGTCACGGAGGAGTTGTCAAACCTGGCCGATGCGATTCTGAATGTGACCTACCGTCACATTCGGGACGAGTTGACGAAGCGGCACGGGGCGCCGCGTTACGTGGACGAGGCAGGCGCGGTGCGGCTGTGCGAGTTCAGCGTGCTGGCGCTCGGAAAGCTGGGCGGCCAGGAACTGAACTACAGCTCGGATATTGACCTGATGTTCGTCTATTCGGCAAACGGGGAGACGGACGGCGAGCGATCGATCAGCAACAAGGAATTTTTCAAGAAAGTGGCGACGCAGTACACGGCGCTGCTCTCGACGTATACGGCGAGGGGGATGTGCTACCGGGTGGACCTGCGGTTGCGGCCGGACGGAAAACTGGGCGAGGTTTGCATCTCGCTCGCGGGGGCGAAGCAATACTACCGGCAGCGGGCGCGCGACTGGGAGTTGCAGATGCTGATCAAGGCGCGCGTGGCGGCGGGGGAGAAGGCTCCGGGGCGCGAGTTGCTGGACTTTGTGGAGCCGCTGATCTACTCTTCGACGCTCGACTTCTCGGCGGTGGAAGAGGTGTCGGCGACGCGCGAGCGCATACAGGAGAAGCTGAAACAGCGCCGGGGGACGGGCAAGGAGATTGACGTCAAACTGGCGCGGGGCGGGATTCGGGACATCGAGTTTCTGGTGCAATGCCTACAGCGGCTGCACGGAGGGCGGGAACCATGGGTGCGGCACGGCGGGACGCTGCTGGCGCTGTTCCGGTTGCGCGATAAGAACCTGCTTTCGGATTCGGAATACTCGCGGCTTTGCTCGGCATATGAATTTCTGAGGCATCTGGAACACCGGCTTCAATTCGAGGAGGACCGGCAAACGCACGTTCTGCCGCAGGACCGAGATGCGCTGGAGATACTGGCGCGCCGCATGCCGGCCTCGGAGCTGGGAAGCCAGGCATCGGCGAGCCAAATGATGAGCCGGCTGCGGGAGTACTTAGACGACGTCAGCGAGATCTACGATCGGGTGATTCACGCGCAGCAGCCGATGTACTACACGGGAATGGTTGCCGCGCCGTCCGCGGAGGCGGCCGGCGACGAACCGAAACCCGCGGCGCAGGCAGAGCAGCCGCGGTTGGAGCAGTTGGACAGCAACCTGGTAAGGTTCCTGGACCAGAGGGCTCCGAACTTCGCGGCGGCGGTGAGCCGGGCGAATCTGAAGCGGGGCGGCAAGTCGTTCGAGCGGTATCTGGAGTGGGTGGTTCCGAATGCGGAGTGGCTGGAGTGGCTCGATTCGGATGGGGTACTGACAGGGTATCTGCTGGACCTGTTCGAGCACAGCGTGTATTTTTCCGAGCAGTTGATGCGGTTTCCGGAGATGCTGCAGGAGTTGCGGAAAGCGCGGTTGCGTCCTGGCGTGGACACCTCGATTGGCGAGGCGGCGGAATTGGAAGACGCCAACGATCTGCGGCGGTTTTTCCGGAGGGAGATGTTCCGCATCCAGAGCGAGAGCATTTGCCTGGGCACGCCGGTGTTTCAATGCCTGATGCGCACATCGAACCTGGCGGACGCGGCGATCCGGGCGGCTTACCGGATCGCGGTAAAAGAAGTGGCGCAATCGCATGCGCCGCTATCGGCGGGCTACGCGCCGGGCGAGCAGATGATGGTGATTGCGCTGGGGCGGCTGGGAATGCGGGAGTTCGACCTGGGGTCGGACGCTGACCTGGTGTTCGTGATTCCGGATGAGGACGGGCCGGAGCACCAGTTCTGGACACGCGTGGCGGCGAAGATGATCGACCGGATTTCGGCCTACACGCGGGAAGGGTTCATGTTCGCCATCGACACGAGGCTGCGGCCGAACGGGAGAGAAGGCGAACTGGTGCAACTCGAAGGCGCGTACAAGGACTACTTCGCGCAGCGGGCGGAAGCCTGGGAGGGGATCGCGTTCCTGAAGTCGCGTTCGGTGACGGGGAACGTGGAGCGGTGCACGCAATTTCTGAACGAATTGCAGGATTTGGACTGGAGGCGCTACGGGCAGAGCGGGCGGTCGCAAAAACAATTGCGGTTGATGAGGCAGAGGCTCGAGAAGGAGCAGGGACCGGAGAATCCGCTGAAGGCGGGGCGCGGAGGATATTACGACATCGATTTCGCTTTGATGTATCTGCGATTGAAGGGGGCGGGGATATTCTTCAAGGTCCTGAACACACCGGAGCGGATCGATGTGATCGAAAAGATGGGGCACCTGGAGCGGGCGGATGCGGCGTTTTTGCGGGATGCGGCGACGTTTTACCGCGCGCTGGACCACGGGTTACGGGTGCTGACCGGACAGGCGGAGGGGACGCTGCCGCGATCGAACTCGCAAAAGGAGATGCTGGCGGAGTTGGTGGGGCGGTGGACTCCTGATCATCTGCACGATCAGGCGCTCGAGATGGAACTGGCGCAGATCCAGGACCGGACGCGCGAGTTCTTTGACCGGACATTCGCGGGATGAGAGGAGCGCCCGTCCGGGGAGTGGGCCGGGAAGCGGCTGCTATCCTGGGCGGATGAGGCGCATTTCCGTCATTCTGTTACTCACGTGCGCGCTTCTTCCGGCGGAGGAAGGCATGTGGACGTTCAACAATTTTCCCAGCGGCAAGGTAAAAGCAACGTACGGATTCTCTCCGGACAGGGAGTGGCTGGACAAGGTGCGGCTTTCCTCGGTGCGGCTGACGGAGGGTTGTTCGGCGAGTTTCGTTTCGAGCGAAGGGCTCGTGCTGACGAACCATCACTGTGCGAGCACTTGCATTCAGCAGATTTCGAGCGCGCGGAAAGATTATGCGGCGAATGGATTTTACGCGCAGACGGAGGGGGAGGAGGCGCGCTGCCCGGAGCAGGAAGCAAACGTTCTCATCGGGATCACGGACGTGACCGCGCAACTGATGGAGGCGACGAAGGGGATGCCGGACAAGGCGGCGAACGATGCGCGGAAGGCGGAGACCGCGAGGATTGAGAAGGCATGCGCGACGAGCGAGCGGCTGCGCTGCGAGGTGGTTTCACTCTATGGCGGCGGCGTCTACGACCTGTACAAGTATCAGCGCTATCAGGATGTGCGGCTGGTGTTCGCTCCGGAATTCGCCATCGCCTTTTTCGGCGGCGATCCGGACAATTTCATGTTTCCACGCTATGACCTGGATTTGACATTTCTGCGGATTTACGAAAACGGGAAGCCGCTGCGGACCAAGCATTATTTTCCCGTTTCGCGCGGCGGCCCGAAAGCGGAGGAACTGGTATTTGTTTCCGGCAATCCGGGATCGACAAACCGGCAGGACACGATTTCGATGCTCGAGACGCAGCGGGATGTGATTACTTTCCGCAAACTGCCGTACCTGGCCGAATACCGCGGATTGCTGACGGAATTTCAGACGCGCGGGGAGGAGGAGAAGCGGATCTCGCAGGACGAGTTGTTTACGGTGGAGAACTCGCTGAAGGCGTACACGGGGGAGGAGGAGGCGCTTCTCGATGAGCGGTTTTTTGCGCAGAAGCGGGGCGAGGAACGGGAGTTTCGCAAGCGCGTCGAAAGCGACCCGGCGCTGCGGCGCAAGTACGGCAAGGCGTGGGATGAGATTGCGCGGGTGGAGGTGAAGCACCGGCAGTTATGGCCGGCGTACCAATTCGTGGAGATCCTGTACGGCTTCCGGTCCGATCTCTACCGGCACGCGCGGCGGTTGGTGCGAATGGCGGAGGAATATCCGAAGCCGAACGGGGAGCGGCTGGCGGAATACGCCGATGCGCGTAAGCCGGAAGTGACGCAGGCGCTGTTGAGCGCGGCTCCGATCTATCCGGAGTTCGAGACGGAGACGCTCACGTGGTCGCTGACGAAGCTGAGAGAGGTGCTGGGGCCGGATGACCCGTTTATCCGGAAGCTGTTCGGCAAGCGGTCGCCGCGCGAGGTGGCGACCGAGGCGGTGAAGGGGACGGCGCTGCGGGATGTGGCCGTGAGGAAGAAGCTGATGGAGGGAAAAGCGGCGCTCGCGGCATCGCACGATCCGATGATCGCGCTGGCGGAACTGGTGGACCCCTACGCACGGGAGATCCGCAAGAAGATGGAAGACGAAGTGGAGCCGGTGCTGACGATCAGTGAGGAGAGCCTGGCGAAGGCGCGGTTCGCGGTGTACGGGAAGTCGATCTATCCGGATGCGACGTTCACGCCGCGGCTGACGTACGGGCAGGTGAAGGGCTGGGAGGAGAAGGGCAAGGCCGTGCCGCCGTTTACGAATCTGGGCGGGGCGTTCGAACGCGCGACGGGGCGTTTTCCGTTTGCCTTGCCGGAAAGCTGGCTGCGGGCAAAGGCGAAGCTGAACCTGCAAACGCCGTTCAATTTCGTGACGACGAACGATATTATCGGCGGGAACTCGGGTTCTCCGGTGATCGACAGGAACGCGGAGCTGGTGGGGTTGATTTTCGACGGCAACATCCATTCGCTCGGGGGAAGTTACGGATTTGACGCGGCGTTGAACCGGGCGGTGGCGGTGGATTCGGCGGCGATTCTGGAGGCGCTCGATAAGGTGTATGGGGCGGCGCGGGTGCTGGGGGAATTGCGGCGGCAGTAGTTGTGGTGCTCGCGGAGCTATTGACATGTTGGCGGCGGGTATTCCGGGCCGGGAGGGTGTGCGGGGTTCTCGCAGAGCTTTGAGGGTAGCCCTGAATCATCCATGCGGGAGAGAACTTTTTTTGGGTGCGGGCGGTGTAGGCAACAAATTTTCGCGGTAGAGTAGGAGAGAGGGCGACACTTGCGGTGCGACCCACTCTCC
>JAIXKK010000019.1 GCA_026954325.1 Bryobacterales bacterium
GCAGGACCCGGTGATCGACGCCAGTGTCCGGAATGTAGATGTTGAACAGCGCGGGCCGCCGCGCGTTGAGCCCGTCGATAAAGCTCTCAATCAGGTGGGTCGCGTTTGAGAAGCTGCCCTGCGCCACATAAGTGGTGCGGTGCGCCATGCCGATGAGCGCAATCTCCTTGCGGACTTCCTCCTTCCCCTTCACCGCCTTGCCATACTGCGCCATGTCGGAAATCTGGCCGGTGAATCCCGAAGTGCACGCCTGGCCGCCCGTGTTCGAATAGACCTGCGTATCGAGCACCAGCGCCTTGATGGGCTTGCCGGACATCATCATCCGCGAGAGATTCTGGAAGCCGATGTCATACATCGCGCCGTCGCCGCCGATGGAGATCACCGGCGGGCAGAGCTGGTATTCCTCATCGGAAAACTTCCGCCAGTCGAAGTAGGTGAGGAACTCGCCGTGCTTTTCCTTCCTATAGCCGCCGTTCAATTCAATCTCCGCCATGCGGATGGCCTTGAAGCCCTCGGCCATCTTCGCCATGTGCCCTTCGAAGACGCCCATCGCCATCGAAGGAGAATCCTGGAACAGGTGGTTCGCCCACGGGAACGGATAGGGATTGAACGGATAGGTGGACCCCCACACCGAGGTACAGCCCGTCGCGTTGATAATGCCGAGGCTCGAGCGGCCCCGGCGTCCTGGTCCTTCCGTATACTGCGCCTTCAGGTGCTTCAGTTTGGCCAGAAGTTGCGTCACTTCGCGCAGCCACTCGCTGTCTATTGTCTGCCCCGCATGCCGCTCATCCAGCTTCTCCGAAAAACTCGCCAGCGTCAGGTCGGAATCCTTCAGCTTGTCGAGAGCCGACTCCACGCGGCCGATATCGGAAAGGTCCATCGAAGCCGCCAGTTTCAGCCGCACGTGCTGGTCCAGGCGCTGCAGCAGGCCGTCGATCTTCTCCACCTGCCTGGCCACGCGCGGCTGCATCAGGGCTTCCACGGTGGCCACAAAGAGATGGATGACCGTTTTCTCCCCGCAGCCGAGGCAGGCCCCGTCGCCGCCGACCATTCCCATATAGTTGCGCTTGTCCAGCAGCAGCGTCTCGAGCGCCCCGATCTTCTCATCGAGGTTGTCGATGCGGATGAATTCCGGGGAGGTGGTGGGGAGCGCCATCCAGTAGTTCCAATCACGCCGCAGCCTGCCGATGGTCTCCGCGGTCTGAGGTATCGGCCGCAGCGCATCGTCGTCGCAAACCTCGACGCATTCCATGCACCCTTTGCAGGCGTATGGATTGACGGTAATGGAGAGCAGTCCCCCGCTGCCCTTCTGTCTCTTCTCCCGCGCCGTCCAGTAAGGTTGCGTCAGCGAGAACTTGAATTCGCCGAGCGCCTCGCGGAGCCACTCGAATTCCTGCTCCACTTCCTTCCGCTCCGCCGAATCAGGCGCGTAGCCGAGCAGCACGTCTGCGATGGCTTCCTGGATCAGCGCCCGTACGTCGGCTTTCTCGCCCGCCGCCTGTAGCCTGGGGCGCAGCCTCTGTTCCACCGCCCGTACCGCGCGCGGAAGATACTTCACCGGCCGGCCCGACCGCACCACCATCTTGTGAGCCGTGTCGAGCACGGCCGGCGGCGAGTGCACCAGACCCGGAATCGCGCTGTCGGGACAGACGGTGTAGCAGGCGCCGCACGCCGTGCAATTCTCCGCGATCCACTCCGGATGCTCAAAACGGATCCCGGTCATGTCGCGGAACACGCCGGTCACGGCCGGGATGAAGCTGAGGCCGATGAACGGGTCCACCAGGTTGTCGTTCCCCTTGCCCGTGATGTAGAAGCTGCCGGTCTGCTCCCAGAAACGATGGATATCCGTGGTCGGAGTGACGCTGGCGGGCTGCTCCTTGAGCAGCACCGGCAGGCCGGGTTCCCTGCGCAATTGCCCCGCCGCCGCCACCATCACCTGCTTCTCCTGAACCTCCTTCACCTCGTCGAAGCCGCGCTGCACCACGCGCATGTTGTCCTGCACCACGCGCGCGCCCTTGGCGCCGAACTTATGCTCGAGTTGCGATTCGATGGCCCGGAACAACTGCTCTTCGCTCAATCTGGCCGCGGCCATCACCGGGGAGGCTTTGAAGAATGCGCCCTGGAAGGCGATGCCCTGCATGCGGAACTGAAGCTCGGGGTCCGTGGCTTCCTCGCGGGCGATCTTGAATGCATCGAGATAGAAGACGCGGATGTTGTTGTCGAGGATGATGCGCTGGTATGGCTCGGGAATCTGCGCCCACACCTCCCGCGGATCCTCAAACGAACTCTGAAGAATGAACACGCCCCCTTTCTTGAGCCCGGCCAGCGGATTCGAGTGTTTGAACACGTTCGGGTCCGGCGAGAGCACCACGTCCACGTAAAAATAATCGCAGTTGATGCGGATGGGCTCGGGAGCCGCCGAAAGATAGTACGTCGTGGGCTGCCCCTTCTTTTCTGAACCGTACTTCGGATTCGCCTTGATGTGGAATCCAAGCAGGTCGAACAGCGTCATCGCCAGGTTCTTGCCCGTCGTGATCGCGCCCCACCCGCCTACCGAGTGGAACCGTACCGTGATGCTGTCTTTCGGCATCAGGTTCGGATTTTCGCTCCCGCGGACCGCCAGGTCCTTGACGTGCGGGTAAGCGTCGGTGACCGATTGCTGATGGATCTCCTGCTTGGGAGTGAACGGTCTGTCATGCGCAAAGTCCACCGACAGATAGAAGAATTTCTTCCTGCCGCCGCCCGGCAGCATGTTCTCCACGGCTCCGATGAGCCCTTCCGGCTGAAGGTCCCGGCTGCCGAGGCCGTAGGAACCGGAATAGAGCGGAGGCATCTCCTCCGCGTTGCGATACGCCGCGTGATCCGGGTAAGGGAGCGGCCCCTTCCCGGCGCGCCCGTTCTCCAGGCACCGGCCTATGGCGGCGCGGATTTCGCGGATCAGCGGAAGGTCCGCGGCCAGTGGTTGATCCACGCGCTCCAGCACCGCCACGCCTTTCCGGCCCGCCAGGAGTTTTCCGATCAGATCGCCGGGGAAGGGCCGGAACATCACCATGTTCACTACGCCTACCTTGATCTTCCTGGACTCGCGCAGGTAGTCGGCCACCGCTTCGGCGGTCACCAGCATGCTGCCCTGGCCCACGATAAGGTAGTCCGCGTCCTCCGCGCGGTAAGTGAGCACCCGGCGGTAGCGCCTGCCTGTCAGTTCGTGAAACTCATCCATGGCCCGATCGGTGATTTCCGCAATATGGTCGAAGAAGAACGGGCGCTGCGCGGCGACGCTCTGCATGTAGGCGTCCTGGTTCTGGACGGTTCCGCACAGAACCGGATTGTCGACGTTCCAGATCTCCGGAATGCGGCGGCGGGTGTCGCCGTACAGGATGCGCTGCGCCGGAGTGGGCGTCTCGATGATGTCGTCCGGACGGCCCAGATATTCGGCAATCAGTTCCCGCTCCGGCAGCATTAACGATTCGATGAGGTGCGTCGTAAGAAAGCCGTCCTGCGCGCAGATGCCCGGCGTCAGCGAAAGTTCGGCGATCTTGTGCGAAATGATGTTCAGGTCGCATACCTCCTGCGCGCTTTTCCCGAACAACTGGAAGAAGCCGGAATCGTCCACGCAGTGGTAATCATCGTGGCCGGCATGCACGTTGAGGCTCGCCTTGGTCATCGCGCGGCAGCCCATGTTCAACACGTACGTCAGGCGCTTGCCCACCGCCGCGTACAAGGACTCATGCATGTAGGCGATGCCCTGCCCGGAGGAAAAGTTGGTGGCGCGCAGCCCTGTCATCGACAGACCGGCGGTCACTGCCGCGGCCGCATGTTCTCCCTCCGGTTCGATGAAGATCAGCGGACGGCCGGAGATGTTGATGTGACCCTTGGCGGTCTCCTCCGCCCAATACTCGCCCATTTGCGTGGACGGCGTGATCGGATAGGCCCCCGCGGCATCGCTCGATTCGCGCTCGCACATGATGACCGCCGTGTTGCCGTCCATTGCCTGACGGATGCCCGGGTACTTGAACGTCTTTTTTGTGCTCATCCTGTCTTCCTTACTCACCTCAGCGGTGAAACCGGCAAATCCGCCTGCTCCACCGGCAGCGGCGACTTGCGGGTTATTTTCTTCGCTTCGATCCCTTTGACCGGCCCCATTTCCGGGTCAATCCATACGATAGCTCCCGTGGGACACCGCTGAATGGGAACATCGTTCGCCAGCTTGTTCCTGGAATAGTCCACCACGGCAAGGTTGTTGACGATCTGGATAAGACCCGCCGGAGCATCGGCGGCGCACCGGCCGCACGCCGTGCAAGCCACCTCGCAGGAGGCCTCGGCTTCCTCGCCGTTTGCCGGATTCTTGCAGGCCACCCACAGCCGGTGGCTCACCACGTGAATGGAGAACAGGCTCTTGGGACAAACCTCGACACAATCTCCGCACGCCGTACACTTTACTTCACTCACCACCGGAAGCCCGTGCCGGTCCATATGGATGGCGTCAAAGTCGCAAACCCGCTCGCAATCGGCCAGCCCCAGACAACCCCAGGAGCAACTCTTGCCGCCGCCGGAAATCAGCGCCGCCGCCCGGCACGTATCGAGACCGCTGTAACGGGCGCGGTTGCGAGCCACATGATCTCCACCCGCGCAGGCCAGGCGCGCCACCCGCTTCTCTTCCGTTCCCGCCGCTACTCCAAGCAGGTTCGCGATGGCGATAATGCCGCCGGGCGTGCTCACCGTGCATTTGCCGGGCGCGAGATCACCCTTCACCACCTTCTCGGCGAATGCCCGGCATCCGGCCTGCCCGCAGGCGCCGCAATTGGCGCTTGGCAGCATCGATTCCACCTCGTCAATGCGCGGATCCTCGTAAACGTACAACTTCTTGCTGGCGAACGCGAGAATCGCCGCCAGCAGGGTACCGATAGCCGCCATCAATCCGCCGGCAATCAAGTATTCAAACATACAATTCCCTTCCAGGTTTCGGGGTGTGGCAACCACCACAAGTTGGGGTATTTGCCCCAGCCGTTTCTGCCCGTTTCTCCTCCATCCCGCGGCCCTTGGAGCACTCCGGTAATGAAATCAGGGAATTTGGGGTGTATAGTCTCACCAGCAATCCTCGCATGAGGCGCTAGTGCAAATTCCGTGCCATCATGGGCTGTCCTCTAAACTAATAGAGGGATGTGGCGGAAGACTCTCATCGGCTTGGCGATCGTCGGCCTGCTCGTGGCGGTTCGCTACGCCGCGCACCGCGAGGCGCCGGGCGGTCTGCTCAAGGTCCAACGGCCGCTGATGGGAACCACCTGGACCATTGAAGTCGCAGACCACGGCCGCACCGAACCGGCTCGAAAAGCCATCGCCGCTGCTTACGCAGAACTCGAGCGCATCGATCGCATGATGAGCGAATGGAAGCCGGATTCTCCCATCTCCGCCGTCGATGCCAACGCAGGCAAGCACCCCGTCGAAGTACCCGCTGAACTGCGCGAAATGCTCGAGAGATCCATTCATTACAGCGAAATCACCGGGGGCGCCTTTGACATCACCTGGCGCGGCATGGGCAACATCTGGCATTTTGACGGCGCCTTTGTGCCCCCTACGCCCCGGGAAGTGGAGAAGGCCCGCAAGAACATCAATTACCGCGCGATTCAAATTGAAGGAAACCAAGTCTTCCTCCCTGCCGGAATGAATATCGGGCTTGGGGGAATCGCCAAGGGATACGCCGTTGACCGGGCCTCGCAAGTGCTGAAGAAGAAAGGCTTTGCGGATTCATTGGTGGACGGCGGCGGCGATATCCTGGTCTCGGGATCCAACCAGGGCCAGCCCTGGCGGCTCGGCATTCAAGACCCGCGCGCCGAACGCGGACAGATGCTCGGCATGGTGAAACTCACCGCCGGAGCCCTGGTCACCTCCGGCGATTACGAGCGGTTCCGCATCGTCAACGGGATTCGCTATCACCACATTATTGATCCGCGCACAGGCTACCCCGCCAAGGCTTCCATGTCCGTAAGCGTTCTCGCTCCCGAGGCCGAAAAGGCGGTGGTGCTGGCGAAGGGCATCTTCATCCTCGGCGCCGAAAAGGGCCTCGCCCTTGCGCGCCGCGAGAACGTGGACGCACTGGTGATCGACGTGCTAGGCAAACGTCATATGACGGATGGCTTCGCGCGTCAATTCGAACAGAAATAAGCAATTCCCACGCCGGACATTTCGCCATCAAGGAGATGCATTCATGCATTCGGAAAGTACCGCCGCGCAGGTGATCTTTGGCTGGAGCGCGGCTTGGGTTGCCTCTGCTATTTTCGTCGCGGTCTACGTGATGGTGGTCACGGAGAAGCTCAACCGGGCGATTGTCGCCCTGCTGGGAGCGGGTCTGATGATTCTGGGCGGCGTTCTCACCCAGGAAGCGGCCATTCGCGGCATCGACTTCAACACCATAGGCCTGTTGCTGGGGATGATGGTCATCGTCGGCATCACCGGCAAATGCGGCGTCTTTCAGTTTGTCGCCATCTGGTCGGCCAAGAAGGTGAACGCCCATCCGATGGGCGTCCTCGTCATGCTGTCCATCGTTACCGCCGTCATTTCCGCCTTCCTGGATAACGTCACCACCGTCCTGCTGATTGTTCCGGTAACGCTCCTGATCACGGAAGAACTGAAGGTGAAGCCGTATCCTTTCCTGATCTCGGAAGTCGTATTTTCCAACATCGGCGGCACCGCGACTCTTATCGGCGACCCTCCCAACATCATGATCGGCTCCGCGGTCGGGCTTACCTTCAATGACTTCGTGATCAACCTGACCCCGGCGATCCTCGTGGTGATGGCGGCCACCCTCGTTCCCGTCTATCTCCTCTGGCGCAAGGAATTGGTAACCACCGATGCCGCCAGGGAGAAGGTGATGCGCTTCAATGATCGCGAGGCGATCACCGACGCGAGGCTGCTCAAACAGGCCGTTGGCGTGCTCGCCTGCGTCATTTCGGCATTCGTCTTCGCGCGCTTCCTTCACCTGGAACCGGCCACCATCGCCATGTTCGGCGCGGCGGCGCTGCTGCTGCTCGACAATTTCCAGCGCGACGCGGAGCATCAGTCGAAAAACGTTCATCATGCGTTTGCCGAAGTCGAGTGGGTCACGCTCATCTTCTTCCTCGGCCTGTTCATCCTTGTGCACGGCCTCGAAACCTCGGGGGTGATTGCAAGAATGGCTCACGCCCTGCTCGCGGCCACGGGCGGGGACCGCAACGTCACCGTGATCGCAATCCTTTGGGGATCGGCGTTCCTCTCCGCCTTCATCGACAATATCCCCTTCGTCGCCACCATGATCCCGCTCATCAAGTCCATGGCGCCCACCTTCGGCGGCGCCCATGCGCTCCTTCCCTTGTGGTGGGCGCTTTCGCTCGGAGCCTGCCTCGGCGGAAACGGCACGCTCATCGGCGCCTCGGCCAACCTCGTCGTGGCCGGCATGGCGGAGCGCGCCGGTCAGCCCATCCGCTTCATGGCGTACTTGAAGTCCTGCTTTCTGCTAATGGTGTTGTCTGTCGCCGTGTGCCATGTGTATTTGTGGCTTCGCTATCTGTGACCCCGGCCGGTATGTTCGAATCCACCCCATCGAGGTGAGTCCCATGACTGTGAAAGACCTGCTCAACCCCCATCCCGTCACAATCACCCTGGAGGAGACCTTCGGCGGCGCTCTCAAGATCCTGCTCGAGCGCCACATCCGGGCTCTCCCCGTGCTCGATTCCGCCGGAATCTACCGCGGCATGTTCTACCTCTACGACCTCTGGGAACTGTTGCTTCCCAAAGCCGCCACACTCGAGGGAGCCAACGTAACGGACCTCAGCTTCATGCCGGGTTCGCTCGAGGAGTTGCGGGAAAAAACTCTCGCGGCTGGGCCCCGGTCCGTCATCGAATTTCTCAAAGACAAGGAAGCCCCGGCCATCCATCCCGAAACCTCTGTAAAAGAAGCCATCCTCATGCTCTATCACCATGACGGAGTCCTTCCGGTGGTGGAAAAGAAGACGCGCCGGTTCCTGGGAATTCTCACCCCATGGGAGATTCTCAACAGGCTGCATGACAAGGAGTGACTGAAGAATGCATTCGGAAAGCGCCGCGGCGCACGTGATCTTCGGCTGGAGCGCCGCTTGGGTCTCCAGCCTCATCTTCGTCGCGGTTTACGTGATGGTGATCACGGAGAAACTGAACCGCGCCATTCTGGCGCTGCTGGGAGCCGGCCTCATGATCCTCGCCGGTGTCCTCACGCAGGAGGCCGCCATTCGCGGCGTGGACTTCAACACCATCGGCCTGCTGCTGGGGATGATGGTGATTGTCGGCATCACCGGCAAGTGCGGCGTGTTTCAATACGTCGCCATCTGGTCGGCCAAAAAGGTGAAGGCGCGTCCCATCGGCGTGCTCTTCATGCTCTCGATTGTGACCGCGTTCCTGTCCGCGCTGCTCGACAACGTCACCACCGTTCTATTGATTGTCCCCGTAACCCTGCTCATCACCGAAGAATTAAAGGTGAAGCCTTATCCCTACCTGCTTTCCGAAATTCTCTTTTCGAACATCGGCGGCACCGCCACCCTGATCGGCGACCCGCCGAACATCATGATCGGCTCCGCGGTAGGACTTACCTTCAATGATTTTGTTTTCAACCTGACGCCGGTCATCCTCATCGTGATGGGAGCCACTTTGATTCCCATCTACTTCCTCTGGCGGCGCGACCTGACGGCCACGGAAGCCGCCATGAATCGCGTCATGAAGTTCAACGAGCGGGAGGCCATCACGGATCCGCGCTTGCTCAAGCAGTCTCTTGCCGTTCTTGCCGCGGTAATCACCGGCTTCATCCTCGCCCACGCCCTCAACATCCAACCCGCCACCATCGCCATGTTCGGAGCCGCCGCCCTGCTGCTGCTCGATAACTTCCACCGCGATGCCGAAGAGCAGGCCAAGAGCGTTCACCATGCCTTTTCCGAAGTGGAATGGGTCACCCTCATGTTCTTCCTCGGCCTCTTCATCCTCGTCCACGGCCTCGAATCCTCCGGCGTAATCGCCAAGATGGCCAGGGAACTCCTCGCGGCCACCGGCGGCGACCGGAATGTGACCGTCATCGCCGTCCTCTGGGGCTCCGCCATCCTCTCGGCGTTCATCGACAACATCCCCTTCGTCGCCACCATGATCCCGCTCATCAAGTCGATGGCCCCGGCCTTCGGCGGCGATGAGGCCCTGTTGCCGTTGTGGTGGGCTCTTTCGCTCGGCGCCTGTCTCGGAGGCAACGGAACCCTCATCGGCGCTTCCGCCAATCTCGTCGTCGCCGGAATGGCCGAACGCGCCGGCCAGCCCATCCGCTTTCTCGCCTATCTGAAATCGAGTTTCCTCCTGATGATCCTGTCGATTCTCCTTTCGCACCTGTATTTGTGGGTGCGGTTCCTGTAGGCATGCCCTCATCTGCTCTCTCAAGCCCACGCCTCTTCCTTCAACTGATCCTGCTCCGATACGCTGCGAAAATTGAAGTAGGCTGGATGGCCCAGCTCATCAGGCGTGACTTCCCGGAAGACAGTGGAAGTAACTTTCCCTACCATGTCGCGCGGGCGATCTCGCCGGCTCGCTTCGTCACTCGGCAACCCGCGGAAGAAGATGGCATCGCCACCCGCTGGCTGATTTCGCCATCGTCACGGTTCGCCAAATACACCGCCCCCATACCGCCGTGTCCCAGCAACCGGACCAGGCGATACGGCCCGCATCGTCCGCCGCCGGGAAGCGCCGGCCCCTCCGCGAACAGATCGCCCACCGCGGCCGCCACTCGCTCTCCCACCGGATCTCCGCCAGTCCCGTCAAAGAACAGCAGCGACTCCACTTCTTCCCTGATTGCCTGAACCGTTCCATGCCCGGCGTAATAAGCCTCCCGCTCCGCCGGCGCGCGGTCCGCCAGTGCGTGGAACAACCGCATCCCTTCGTCAGTCATCGGGCATCCCTCACCCCGAAGCGCCCGTGGCGAACCACGTCACTTCCGCCGGCATTCTTCAAAATAGGACAGCACCTCCCCCAGCCCGCAAACGTCGCCCAGATCCACATCGATATCCAGCAAATTTACCTCGTGCATGATCTCGCACCGCTCCCCCACCGCTTCCCGCGGCACAATCACCCGGAAGCTGTCCGTGGCGTCCCGGCAGGTGGCGTACACGCAGTGGCTGGTGCTCACCCCGGTCACCACCAGCGTGTCCACTCCCAGCGCCGCCAGGTTCTCGTGCAGATTCGTGCCCTTGAAACTCGACGCATAGCGCTTGGCGATGATCCGCTCCTCGGGCCGGCGTTCCAGCCGGGAATCCAGTTGAAACCATCGTTCATCGCCCGGCTTCAACTCCATCCGCACCTTCCGGTCATGCGGCGAGGGCGGAAATGACCAGTCATAGTCCCACGTAGTGAAAAAGATGGGAATCCCCGCCGCGCGCGCCGCCCTCAACAGCGCGCACACCGCCTCCACCACGGAATCCACATTGCTCCCCTGGGAACGGTTCGCCGGATCGGTCCACCACAGCGCGAGATCAATCACGATTAGCGCCGGCCGGCTGCCGAAACCTACGCGGCCGGCCCAGCCGCGATCCACATATTGCTCCCTCAGGGCGGCCAGGTGCGCTCGAACTCCGGCGCGCAATTCATCCGGCAGCCGCAGGTCTTCGGATCCAAACGGCAGCCGTGGGGAAGTTGTATCAGGCACAATACCAGCAGCTTACTCCTTTGGAAAGCCGCAAGGGAGCCGGTCACGTCCAATAGTTCCGGTCCAGGCTCCGGTACTGCACCGCCTCCGCCAGGTGCTTCGCCGAGACCCGCTCCGCGCCATCGAGATCCGCAATCGTCCGCGCCACCTTGAGGATCCGGTCATGCGCCCGCGCCGACAGCCCCATCCGCCGCACCGCCATTTCGAGCGTCCGCTCCCCACCCTCGTCGAGCGCGCAGTAGGCGCGCAGTTGCGATGGAGGAATCTCCGCGTTGTAGAAGCCACGGCGGTGCTGCCGATCCCGGGCCGCCAGCACCCGCTCGCGCATCTGCGCGGACGTTACCCCGTCGTCCCGCCCGCGCAGTTCCTTGTAGGGCACCGCCGGGACCTCGATGTGCAGATCTATCCGGTCGAGCAGCGGTCCGCTGATCTTGCCCAGATAGCGCGCGATGATGGCTCCCGTACACCGGCACTCGCGCGTCGAATCCCCATAGAATCCACACGGACACGGATTCATCGCCGCCACCAGCATGAAGCTCGCGGGAAACGACAACGTCATGCTCGACCGCGCCAAAGTCACCGCGCGGTCCTCCAGCGGCTGCCGCAACAACTCGAGCACGTTCCTCGGAAACTCCGGCATCTCGTCCAGAAACAGCACCCCATGGTGCGCCAGGCTCGCCTCGCCCGGACGCAGCGCCCCGCTGCCGCCGCCGATCAGCCCCGCGTCCGAAATGGTGTGGTGCGGCGCCCGGAACGGACGTTCGCGCAGCAGCGCCACGCCCTTGGGCAGCAATCCCGCCACGCTGTGCACCTTCGTGGTTTCGATTGCCTCCTCGAACGTCAGCGGCGGAAGGATGCCCGCCATCCGCTTGGCCAGCATCGTCTTGCCCGAACCCGGCGGTCCCACCATCAGTACATTGTGTCCCCCGGCCGCCGCCACCTCCAGCGCCCGCTTCGACGTCGTTTGCCCGCGCACGTCACGAAAATCGAGCCCCGCGATGCCGGATTCCTCCACCGCTCCGGAAGCAGGCGCCTGCGGCTGGAATTTCTCCGGTTCACGCAGCAGCGCCACCACCTCGGCGATATGTCTCGCTCCGAAAACCTGCACCCCTTCCACGACGGCTGATTCCGCCGCATTCTCCATCGGCACCACGATTCCCGGCACCCCCTCCCGCCGCGCGCAGACCGCAATCGAAAGCGCCCCGCGCACCGGCCGCAAACTCCCGTCCAGCGAGAGTTCCCCCACCAGCAGAAACCGCTCGCTGCGCGCCACTGTCCCCATGGCTCCGAGTATCCCCATCGCCATCGGAAGATCGAATCCCGCGCCTTCCTTCCTCACGTTCGCCGGCGCCAGGTTGATCGTGATCGCCTTCGCCGGATACCCCAACCCCGAGTTCACCAGCGCCGACTTGATCCGCTCCCGGCTTTCCCGCACCGCCGTGTCCGGCATCCCCACCGTAATGAAATCCCGCGCCGACCCGGACTGGTATAAATCCACCTCTACGTCTATCAGGTGCGCGTCGATTCCATACACCGCCGCGCTGCGCGTGCGAAAGAGTCCCACACCGATCAAGTGGCGGTGTGGTGAAGAACCTCTCCGGAAAAGTCCATCCCGGCCAAGACCCGCCGCTCGCGGCGGAGTCCCCGGATACTCAAGATTGCATTATCCCCTCGGCATTAGTAGTATCCTTGCCTTGGCAAGACCGGCGAAAGATCATACAAATGCCACGCCTCATCCAGTCCCCAACCCGAATCGAAGCCGCCGCCGACAAACCGAAGCTGATTGACGAGTTCATCGGGGCCGTCAACTCGACCGAATCCCGCCTGAGCATCGCTCACATGCGTTCGCCGGGTGGCTGGAACCACGCCCGTTCAAGGAAGGCGCCGGGTACATTGCCGTCTGTCTGCCCGCCTTCAGCCCGTCTACGGTGCATCGCGACGAGTAGCCCCGCGCTTCATCGTTCAGATGGCCGCCGCGACGCCGCGCGGCACGCTGACGATTGCTGAAACCGCCTGGGCGACGGAATTGCCTGCTCCGCTGAGCGTTCGCAGGATGGTGTCAATCACCGTTTCCACGGCCCGCTGAATCTTCACAATGATGCTCTGAATCTTGTCGGCAATGCCGCTAAGACCCAGAAGATCGGGAAGACGGCGAATCACCCCGAGAACACCTTGCAGCGCGGCCGTCATTTTCTGAAACGCGGAACGAATGGCGCCGGCGAGGATGTTTGCGGCAGAGGCGGGGGCGGCCTGCGCAAGGCGGCCGGCTTCCCGCGGAGCGGAGACCGCCGCTTGGAGGGGGCCGGCCGGCAGGCTGCGGATTTCGCTCCGGGCAAAGTCAGGCAACTCCTCCAGCGCGTTGAAAATGCCGAGGATCTTGCCGTGGATTGCCGTGAGCCCTTGAACCACGGCCTCCACCAGTTGTGAAATGGCATTGCCATCAGGCGCCCCGGGAAGAATCGGAGTCTCGCTCGGAAGTTGACGGGAAGCCGGGTTGGGCGTGGGAGAGGGCGGCGGCGGTGCGCGGCGGAGCATCTTTGGAGACGGCGCGGTGAACCAATAGCCGCCAGCTAATTGCTGTTGGCAGGCTCCGTGACTCCGTGCCTGCGCAACAACTCCACTCCCCGCCCCTCCCCGTGCGCCTCCGCCGCCCGCGCATGACGCCATGCCGCCGCGTAATCCCCGCGCACTCCGTACACCTCCACCAGCGCCGCGTGCGCCGCGGCATACCCTTCATCCAGCCGCACCGCGTGCAGCAGCAGCGCCAAGCCCTCATCCTCCTTGTACTGCATCCGCCGCAATTGCCCTAATGCGTAATAAGGAGCCGGATTCTCCGGCTCCCGCCCGATCCGCTCCATCTGCTCGGCTTCCGCCTTCAACGTCTCGTGATCGAGCGCGAAGCCGGTCAACTCCTCCCACATCCCCATAACCGCCTACTTTCCCGCCAGAATCAGCCGCACGTCCATCACATTCGTGTTCGTCGGCCCCGTGCGGATCAGGTCCCCCAGCGCGTCAAAAAACGCATACGAATTGTTCTCTGCCAGATACATCGCGGGATCCAGCCCCAACTCTCGTGCCCGCCTTACCGTCGCGCCGTCCGCCAGTGCCCCCGCCGCGTCCGTCGGCCCGTCCGTGCCGTCCGTCCCCGCGCTCAACAGCAGCGTGTTCGCCATCCCCGCAATGTCGATGGCCGCCGCCAGCGCGAACTCCTGGCTCCGTCCGCCCTTGCCCTGCCCGCGCAGCGTCACCGTCGTCTCACCCCCCGAAATCACGCATGCCGGCGGGCGCAGCGGCTGCCCGGAACTCTGCATCTCCCGCGCGATCGACGCATGCACTCCCGCCACATCCCGCGTCTCGCCCTGTATGGTCGTCGACAGCACCAGCGTGTGATAGCCAAGTTCCTTCGCCTTCGCCTTGGCCGCATCCACCGCCAGCCGGTTGCTGCCTACAATCAGGTTCTGCGTGCGCTCCAACCCTGGATCGCCCGGCTTCGGCGTCTCGGCGATCTCGCCCGCCGCCCCTTTCTCCAGCCGCTCCCGCACACTCGCCGGAACCTTCTCCCTGATCTTATACTTGTCGAGAACCCCTAGCGAGGAGGAAAACGTGGAAACGTCCGCGGCCGTCGGCCCGCTCCCGATCACGTCCAGGTTGTCCCCGATCACATCGGAGAGAATCAGAGTCAACACCGCCGCCGGCGAGGCCAGCCGCGCCAGTTGCCCCCCTTTCACCGTGGAAAGATGTTTCCGCACCGCGTTCATCTCATGGATGTTCGCTCCGCACGCCAGCATCAGCCGTGTCGTCTCCTGCTTCTCCCCGAGCGTGACCGGCTCCGCGGGAGCCGGCAACAATGCCGACGCTCCCCCGCTGATCAGGCAGATCACCAGGTCCTGCTCCCCCGCCCCGGCCGCGATCTCCGCGATCCGCCGCGATCCTCTCACTCCTGCTTCGTCCGGCACCGGATGTCCGCACTCGTTCAACTCGATCCTGCTCAGCTTGGCCGTGTGTCCGTACTTCACGTTTACCAACCCGCCGTGAATCCGCTTCCCCAACAGTTGCTCCACCGCCGCCGCCATCGCCGCGCTCGCCTTCCCCGCCCCGATCACGAACACGCGCCCCACCCGGGAAAGCGCATAGCGTTTGCCGCCGGCGATCAGCGCGTCATCCTTCACCCGCGCGTGCCGCCGCACCGCCTCTCGCGGATCCGCCGCCTCCAGCGCCGCCCGCAGAATCGCCCGTGCGTCTTTTCTGAGTCGCTTTTCAACCGGCATTTCCTCTCCCATAATTGCCAGGCCTCGATGCTCGATATTAAAACAACCCTTCGAGCTTCAGAATCTCACCCGCCGCCTCCCCGGGATCGTCACTGGCGATGGCGACCCGATAGTCCGCCAGCGCATACGCCGCCTGGCGCGCCGCGAACAGTCGCCGGAATGTTTCCGCGTCCCGCGCCAGCGGCCGGTGCGTGAACCCCTCCACCCGCCGCTTGATCCGCTCGAACGGACAGTCCAGCCATATCGCCACCCCGCTCGCCGCGATCAGTTCCCGGTTGCTTACCTGCGCATACGCGCCCCCGCCCAGCGACACCACCAGCGGCCGCGATGCGCGGATCTGCTTCACCCGCGCTTCCAGACATTCGCTTTCAATCCTCCGGAACTCCGCTTCGCCACGCTCCTCGAAAATCCGGCCGATCGCCACATTCTCCCGCGCCTCGATGTCATCGTCCAGATCAACGAATGTCCACCCGAGTTCCTCCGCCAGCTTCCGCCCGATCGTCGTCTTGCCGCTCCCCATGAACCCCACCAGAAACAGCCCCGGAGCGCGCTTCAATCGCGGGTTCATAACGCCGGTCCGCGACGGTGCATCTCCTCCAGCCGCCTGTCGATCCAACCCGGAAACAGCCGCTCCAGCGCGATGAACACCCATCCCACCCTCGGCGCCACCACCGTGCGCGCATTCTTCTCCACCCCTCGCGCGATCGCCGCCGCGCACTCCTCCGGCCGGATGCGGAATAAGCTCGAATCGCGCACGTTCGCCGGAGCTCTGCCAACCAACATATGATCCTGGAACTTCGTCGGCACATACCCCGGACACACCGTCATCGCGTGAATCCCGTCCCGCCGCAACTCCATCCGCAGCCCGTCCGTCAGCGAGCCCAGCGCATACTTCGACGCCGAATACAGCGTCAGCCACGGCAGCGTCACCTTCCCCGCGATCGAACTCACGTTCACAATGCACCCGCCCCCCTGCCGCTGCATAGGGGGAACCGCCCTCTGGATCATCCCCAGCGCCCCAAAAAAATTGAGATCATACATCCGCCGTACCGCGTCCATTGGAGCCTGCCATGCCGGCGCGTACAGCCCCGCTCCCGCGCTGTTAATCAGAATATCGATCCGTCCATACCGGTCGAGCGTCGCGTCCACCGCCATTCGCCGGTCGTCATCCGCCGTTACGTCGCCCGCAATCACCAGCCCTTTCCCCGCCGCCACCCTCTCCAGATTGGTCCGGTTGCGCGCCATTAGCGCCAGCGACGCCCCGCGCTCCCGGAAGCGCGCCGCGCACGCCGCCCCGATTCCCTCGGACGCGCCTGTAATCAAAACTACTTTTCCTTGAATGTCCATCCGCCGCCGGTGAGCCATAATGGTATCATGCGCGAGGAACTGTTGCCCCTCTTTCCCCTCCCGCTGGTCCTCTTCCCGCGCACCCCCCTCCCCCTCCATATCTTCGAGGAGCGGTATAAGGAGATGATCGGCGAAGCCATCGAAGACGATTCCGAATTCGGCATCGTGCTCGCCCGCGAGCAGGGCATCGTCAACATGGGTTGCACCGCGTCCGTCGATCACGTCGTAAATCGCTACGATGACGGCCGTTTGGACATCCTCACCGTCGGCCGGCGCCGCTTCGAAGTGCTCGAACTCGTCGACGGCAAGTCTTACACTCAGGGCCGTATCCGCTACTTCGACGACGACACCCCCGCCTCGCTTCCCCTCGAGTTGAAACAGCGCGCCGTCGAAGCCTACACCCTCGCCCGCAAAGCCACCGGCCAGGAGCCCCGCGCGGAACCCGCCTGGACTGATCCCCAACTGAGCTTTCAACTCGCCCAGATCGTCGAGGATGTCGACTTCCGCCAGCAGCTTCTCACCATTCGCAGTGAGGTGGAACGCCTCAAGCGCCTCGCCGATTACTTCCCCGTCCATGTCGTCCGCTTCCGCCACTCCGAACAGGTGCGCGCCGTCGCCCCGCGCAACGGCCACGGCAAACACATTCCCATTAGCGGTTGACCGCATGCGCCAACATCTCCTCATCGATGCCGACGACACCCTCTGGGAAAACAATATCTATTTCGAGCGCGCCTTTGAAGAGTTCTGCGCCTTCCTTGACCACTCCACTCTCTCCCCGCCCGAAATCCGCGCCGCGCTCGATGAAATCGAGATTGTGAACATCCGCGCCCACGGCTACGGAGCCGCCAACTTCGGCCGCAACATGGCCCAGTGCTTCCTGAACCTCGTCGAGCGGCCCGTTCGCGGCGGCGATACCGGACACATCGCCGGCATCGCCCGCCGCATCAACCATCATCCCCTCGAGATCATCGGCGGCGTTCCCGAAACCCTCCATTACCTTTCCCGCCGTCATGATCTCATCCTCCTCACCAAGGGCGATCCCCACGAACAGAGCGCCAAGATCGAAAAATCAGGCCTCGCCGTCTTTTTCCGCCAGACCGTCATCGTCCGCGAGAAGGACCCCGATGCCTACCGCTGCGTCGTCCTCGAACAGGAACTCGCGGGCGAGATTTCCTGGATGGTCGGCAACTCGCCCAAGTCTGACATCAACCCCGCCCTCGAGGCCGGCATCGGAGCCGTTTTCGTCCCTCATGCCCGTACCTGGAGTCTCGAACACGAGGAGATCCGGGAAGGGGACCGGCTCCTGATCGTCGAGCGGTTCGAGGACCTTACGAAGTTTTTCTAGCAGATCCTCTCACTTTTCCCGAACCCGCCGATGAGAGCGACAAAGGAGAAGACTATGGATATCCTCCAGACAGGTCTGGACGGTTTGCACGCCGCCGAGTCCAAACTCAACCGCGCCGCCTCTCAAATCTCCAAAACCTTCTTGTCGCTCGATGAGCCCCACGACACCGTCGACCTCAGCTCCGAAGCCGTCGCCCTCATGGCCGCCAAACACGCTTTCGAAACCAATCTCAAGCTCATTGAAACCGCCGGCGAATTGCGGTCCACGCTCGATATTCTCGGATGACCTCCGCTCTCTTGCGTTAAGGCGCGCTGACCAGCGTGTGCACCGCGCGCGCCAACTCCGCTCCGAACCGCATCCGGTCCTCCGGCAGCGGCAACCGCTTCAGCTTCCCGTTATAGGAGATCCGCTGCTCCATCAGAAACCCCGGCAGTTTCCAGTCCTTGTACAGACCCTGAATCACCGTCATCCGCCCCTTCATCCCCGCTGTCGTCGTCTCCGAGGCGAATGACAGTTCCCGCGAGGGGAAAAACGTCGTGCGCTCCACCAGTAACTCGTAAAACCGCCGCGCCAACTCGCGATGCCCCGCCGGCGGTCCCTCCAGGTACTCGACGGTCTCCGTGTTGTGCAGCGAAAGGAACAGATCCACACGCCCACCCTGATCGAGCCACCTCTTCACCGCCCCCCGCTCGGCCGTGATCTCCGGCATCTTCACCGCATCCACCACATCCCAGTTCCGGTTCAAATCGTAGCCATTCAGATTGAACCGCACTCCTCCCCGCGCTACCCCGTCCGGATCGCACAGCGGAATTATCTTCCACGTCACATCCCGCCGCAGCGCCGCGTTCGCCAGCAACTCGCGCACCGCCCCCTCCCCGGCCCAGGAACTGCCCGTCTCCCAACTGTGCTGGCGGAACATCAGCCATACCGTCTTCTTCCTGTGCCCCCGGCCGATCGTCCATAACACCAGATCCCGCCCGCCCACCGACTTCCCGATCTTCTCTTCCCGGAACTCCGGGTTGCCCTCAATCTCATGCCGCAGCCTCGCCAGCGTCTCGTTGGTATAGGGAGCCACATGCGCTATCCAGAAACGCGAACCCTCCGGTTTGACGCGCAGCCGGAGCTTCGGCTCCGCCGGGTCATATTCAAAACTCTCCACGTGCCGCCAGTGGCTGCCGTCATAGCTGATTACCGGCGGCGTGTCCTTCGTGATCGCGCCCTCGTTCGCCTTGTAATTGTATTCGCCCGGCAGATCCACGATATCGAGCGTCAATTCCTTCCCGCTCGCCCCGTCCACACGAAAGTAATACCAGTTCGCCTGCCGGTTGCGCCCGTCCTGATCCTTGTCCCCCTTCACTCCCAGCCGGAAATGTGTCTCGGAGACCTTCTCGATCCTCCCGAGGCTGCCGCCGTCGAATTGTGTCTGAATCGTCACCAGGGCCAGCACGGGAAGCCACATAATCCTCGAAGATATCACGTCCGCATGCGCCGCCCTCCTGCGCTATCCTGAAAGGTCACTCCATGAGCGGCGTCATTAGCGAATTTTCCCTCACCGTCGATCAACTCCGGGACTATGAATTTGTCGTGAAATTTGACAAGCCTACGGTGGCCGACCTCACCACGGACGAAGGACCGCCTCTCGGAAAAGACGCGGGCCCAAGCCCCGTGCGGCTCCTGGCGGCCGCCGTGGGCAATTGTCTCGCGGCCAGCCTCCTCTTCGCATGCCGCAAGGCGGGCGTCCCGGTCGCCCCCATCCACGCCGGCGTGAAAGTGCGCATCGCGCGCAACGAAAACCGCCGCCTGCGCGTTGACCGAATACAAGTAACTCTCGATCCGGGCATTGCGGGCGAGTTCCTCGATCAAGCCCGCGGCCCCAGAAGCGTGTTCGAGGATTTTTGCACCGTGACTCAAAGCATCCGCGATGGAGTCCCGGTCGACGTAATCGTGAAAGGAATCGATGGCGAATAAACGAATCGGCATTCTCACGGGAGGCGGGGACGTTCCCGGCCTGAACTCGGTCATCAAGAGCACCGTCTACCGCGGCAGCGAGATCGGCTGCGACGTGATTGGAATCCGCCGCGGATGGGAAGGCCTCACTCACGTGCACCTCGAGGATCCGGCCAGCAGGGAACGCTACATTCTGCCGCTGAACCGCGACAACACGCGCACCATCGACCGTACCGGCGGCACCTTCCTTCACACCACCCGCACCAATCCCTCGCAGATGAAAAGGCTGCCCCCGGGACTCGATCCCTCCAGCTTCCCCGCCAAGGAAAAGATCGCCAGGGACGGCACGAAGTCGACAGTCTATGATGTCACCTCGCGGGTCACAAAGAACCTCGAGAGCCTCAACATCGACTACCTCATCGCCATCGGCGGCGACGACACCCTCAGCTATGCGGCGAAACTCGACAAAATCGGCGTGAAAGTGCTGGCCATTCCCAAAACAATGGATAACGATGTCCGCAATACGGAATATTGCATCGGCTTTTCCACCGCCATTACCCGCGCCATGGACGCCATCGAGCGCCAGCGCTCCACCGTCGGCTCCCACGAGCGCATCGGCATCTTCCGCGTCTTCGGCCGCGACGCCGGATACACCGCCCTCTACACCGCCTATGTCACCTCCATCCGTTGCGCGATTCCCGAGTACAAGTTCAACCTCGAAAAGATGATCGAGCTTCTGCTCACCGACAAACGCGCCACGCACAGCAACTACAGCCTCTTCGTCCTCAGTGAAGGGGCCGAATGGGAGGGTTATGAGGTGCGCGAGTATGGCGAGCCCGATGCCTTCGGCCACCGTAAGAAGATGAGCGTGGCCGAGGACTTCAGCGATCAGGTGAAACGCATCACCGGCGAGGAAACCGTGGTCAGCGACCTCACCTATGACCTCCGCAGCGGCGAGGCCGACTTCGTCGACAAGATGGTGGCCACCACCTTCGGCAACATGGCCCTCGATTGCATCCTCGCCAACAGGTTCGGCTACATGATGGCCATCGAGAACGGCTGCTTCGCCACCGTTTCCATCCCCGACCCCGCCCTCGGCCCGCGCCGTGTCGAGGTGGACACCATGTACAACACCGAAAGATACCGCCCGAACTACGCCGGCAAGGTAGGCCTCCCCATCTTCCTCACGCACGCCTGACGCCCCAATCGTGAAACCCTGGCTCAGGAAAATCTTCAGCCCCGCGAAGCGCTCCATCCCGCTCCGCGAGATCCGCCGTTGCTTTGACGAGGCCGCCGGTGATGAGGAGCATTTCCCCGCCACCATCGACCCGCGCATCTACCACGTGCAACTCATCCTCCACTACTTCGGAGACCTCTCCGGAAAGCGCATCCTCGACGCCGGTTGCGGCAAAGGCCGCTTCGCCCGCGTACTCAAGGAACGCTATCCCGCCGCGCAAATCGCCGCCCTCGATCTTTCCGAGGCCATGCTGCGCTTTGTGCCCGCTTCAATCAGCGCCTGCTCCGGCACAATGACTTCCCTCCCCTTCGCCTCCGCGTCCTTCGATTGTGTCTATGCCACCGAATCATTGGAGCACGCCGTCGACATCAGTGCCGCCGTGGCCGAAATGTGCCGCATTCTCAAACCCGGCGGAAAGCTTGTCATCATTGATAAGAACGCCGGGCACTGGGGACGCCTGAAGACTCCGGAATGGGAGAAGTGGTTTCGCCGGGAGGAACTCGAAAACCTGCTGAAGAAAGACTGCCGGGAAGTCGCCAGCCGCTTCATCAGCTATTGGGAGGACGTCGAGCCCGACGGCCTGTTTCTCGCATGGCTCGCGCAAAAGTGAAACACGCCCTCGCGGTCCTGTTGCTGGCCGCCCAGGCCTGTACCCGGCCCGGCCCGCCGCCTGCCTCGCCGGATTCCGTCGCCGTGCTCCCCTTTGCCGCCACCCGGGGACAGGCCGGCCTGATCGCCGCCGCGCTCCCCGCCGGCATCGCCGGCGCCCTCGCCTCCATTCCCCAACTCCGGGTGATCGCTCCCGAGTCGAGCCTCCGCTCCCCGAAGCCCGAAACTCTCCCGGCGGCGGCGTTCCTGAGCGGTTCGGTAGCAGGCAACAACGGGCCCCTCAAGATTACAGTCCGCCTCGGGAACGCCGCCGGCGGCTTCGAGTGGGGCCATGAAACGTTGTCCCGCGGCCCGGCGGAAATGATTCGCGTTCACGATCAGATTGCCGCCGCCGCGGCCGCATGGATGCATCTGCCCGCCCCCCGTCCGCAACTCCGCAGCATCACCTCCGATCTCGACGCCTTCACCCTGTTCCAGAAAGGATTACAGCAGTTCTACCGCCCGCATGGCTCGCTCGATGCCGCCATTGGCTTCTATGAGCAGGCCGTCCGGCGCGACCCCTATTACGCCCGCGCCTATCAAAAGCTGGCCGAAGCGTTGCTCGACAAGGCCAAGGACGGCCCCGCGCCCCCCGGGGACTTGCTCGACAGGTTGCGGGCCGCCTCCAAACGCGCCCTCGACCTCAATCCGGATGCCGGCGCCGCCCACGCCGTCTATGGAGAACTGATGCATCTCTTCGAGTGGCGCCCCGCCGACGCGTCGCTCCACCTTCGCGACGCCATCCGCCTGCAGCCAAGTAACGCCAGGGCGCATCTCGCCTACGCCGTCCTCCTCATCGCCTCCGGCAGGCCTGCCGAATCCGCGGCCTCCCTCGGCACGGCCGCTCAATTGGACCCTCTGGCCGCCGCCGGACCCGCGTTTCTCCGCATTCGGCTTCTCGCGGGGCTCTTCGATCAGCGGGTGAAGAATCCTCTGCTCGAAGCGGTCAGCCAATCAAGCGCCGGCAACTACGCGAAAGCCGTGGATCTGCTGCAAGGCGCCGCCGTCGATGAGCCGCTCGAAAAACTGTTCGCCGCCATGATCTACCGTGCGGCCGGACGGCTCGACAAGGCCGCGCTGTTCGCCGGTTCCGTCCCATCTTCCACCTCTCCGGTCTTGCTGGCTTGCGCCAAGGTGCTCCTCAACGGCAAACCCGCCGCGCTCCGGTTGTTGGACCGGGCCGTCCAGGAGCGCGATCCGCAACTGATCTGGCTGAAACGGCTCCCCATGCTCACCCCCCTGGAAGCCGATCCGCGCTACCGGAACATTCTTCACACGGTCGGACTGGGCAACAATTGACGCGTTTCCGGGCATGTTGCCGTCGCCGTGTGTGTTCCCTTACACCTGCGGCAGCTTGATACAGTTGTATCAGCCTTCCTGGCACGAGGAGGAACGGATGATCAGGTGGCTGTGTGTGTCATTGGTGGCCGCAACGCTGTTGATCGCGCGGGATAGACAGAAGGAAACCGCCCTGGGCGCGAGCCTGGCGGCAGACCTGCGCAGCCGGAACCCGGTGATCGAGGACCCAATGGTTCAGGCCTACATCGAAAGCCTGGGGCGGCGCCTCGCCGCGGAAATGCCGGACGTTGATCTCGCTTGGTCGTTCCACGTGGTTCGAAATGACTGGGGCGGACTCGCCCGCGAACCGGTCGCCCTCCCCGGGGGATTCCTTTTCGTGCCGGCGCCGTTGCTGGCGTCGGGAAGCGAAGCCGCGTTGGTCCGTCTACTCGCGCACGCGATGGCGCACGTGGCGGAGCGGCATGGAATGGTCCGCGTGGATCGTGGATCAGGAGCCGCGTCGTCCGGTGTTCCATTGATTTACCAGCCCGAATTCCCCTTCGGCCTCCGCAAGTGGCGGCCCGCGGAGGAAGCGGAGGCGGACCGGATCGCATCGCGCCTCACAATCGGTGTCCAGCCGGATCCCGGCTTCCCCGCCGTGCGGAGCCGCGTGCGGGAACTGATAAGGCCCGGAACAATGCAGCCGCCTCGCGCCCCCAGCCTGCGGCGCCCTGGCGAGCGCTGACCGCGCTAAAATTCACTCATACGTTCTCGCCTCGCGCGCATCAGAAAGAGCATGACGAATCAGCGCATCCTCGTAATCGAAGACGACGGGAACGTGCGCGATACGATCGCGGTCATGCTGGAGCAGGAGGGGTTCCGGATTCACCTCTCGGGGAACGGGAATGAGGGACTCGACCTCGCGCTGCGGCACAAGCCGGATCTCGTGCTGGTCGATCTCCGCCTGCCCGGCCTGAGCGGCGTGGACATCTGCAAGCGGCTCCGCGCGGCGCGGATGCGGACTGCCATCATCGTCCTCGGCGCCGCCGGCGGCGAGGTGGATAAGGTGCTGCCGCTCGAAATCGGAGCGGATGACTACGTGGTCAAGCCGTTCGGACGGAGGGAATTGCTGGCCCGCATCCGCGCGGTGTTGCGGCGCACCTTGCCGGACCAGCCCCGCGCGGTGACCTTCGGGGAAACGGAAGTGGACCTCGAGCGGCGCGTCGTGTTACGGGCGAGCCAGGAGGTGCGGATGACGCCGTCGGAGTACAATCTGCTCGTGTACTTCTTGCGGAATCCGGATCGCCCTTTGACCAGGGACATGATCTTGAATTCCGTGTGGGGATACGATTCCGCCCCGATTACGCGGACCGTGGACGCCCACGTCGTGAAGCTGCGGCGGAAGCTCGAGCCCGATGCGGAGATGCCCCGGCATTTTGTTACGGTTCATGGCGTCGGATATCGTTTCTTGCCGTAGTTCGCCGCCGTGTGGCCCGAGCATTCTGGCTGGGGAATGGGAAGCATTCCAATGTCCCACCGCTTGGTGTTGATTGTCGACGAGTGCCAGTATTTCGTTTCATCCGCGGACGTGCTTTTCGCCACGACGTGCGCCTCGGCCCGAGGAATTTCCGTTTACGCCAGCCAGTCGTTGGAACTGCTTTTCCGGATGTTTTTCTTCTTTGTCACGATAGTCTGGAATCCTTACCGCCACGAGGGATTTTCACCGTATTCTCCCATGCGGTTGAACAACCACCTCGAAGGCGCTGCTCAACCATCCGGCGCCTTGAGATGAGGCGGAGCCAAGGACTGCAAGTGAATCCGCCCCGCATTTCCCTGTTGTGGAAAATCTGGCTGTCCACGTCCGTCGCGTTGACGGCGATGTTTGCGCTCTTGGGCTACCTCGTGCGGGAGAGCGTCCAAGATGCCGCCACGCGAAGTCCGCGGGAAGAGGCGCAATCGGGCGCAATAGCGTACCAGGCGCTGTGGGAGAAGCGGACCGAGGTGCTCGAAACCCTCGCCCGCGTCTTGAGCGGGATGCCTGCGGGAACGGATTCTGAGCAGTCGAAATAAACTACATCCCTCAAGTGCGACAATCAAAATATGCGCCCCTCAGTCTCGCGCTCGGAGTAGGCCGGAATGTGGATTGTCCGTATCGCCCTCGACAGACCCTATACCTTTATCGTTTTCGCCCTCCTCATCCTCATCCTCAGCCCTGTCATCATCCAGCGCACGCCCACTGACGTCTTCCCCAATATCGATATCCCCATCATCGCCGCTTCCTTCTACTACACAGGCTTGAATGCCGAAGAAATCGAGGAGCGCATCACCTCCCAATACGAGCGCATCCTCACCACCACCGTCAACGATATCGAGCACATCGAGTCCACCTCCACCAATGGCCGCACCATCGTCAAGGTCTTCTTTCAACCCAATGCCGATGTCAACGCCGCCACTGCCCAGGTGACTGCCGTCTCTCAGTCCGTCCTGCGCCAGCTCCCCGCCGGCATCACCCCTCCCTTCATGATCGTTTATAACGCCTCCAGCGTTCCCATCCTCCAGCTCGGCCTCGGCGGCGAAGGTCTTTCCGAACAGGAACTCTTCGATTTCGGCGTCAACTTCATCCGCACCCGCCTCGTCGCCGTCCCCGGCTGCGTCATCCCCTTTCCCTACGGAGGCAAACAGCGCCAGATCGTCGTCGATCTCAACCCCGCCGCGCTTCAATCCCGCGGCCTTTCTCCCGCCGACGTCGTCGCCGCCATGAACGCCCAAAACCTCATCGTCCCCGCCGGCACCTCCAAGATCGGACAGTTCGAATACGACGTCGATTTGAACGCCAGCCCTTCCAAGGTTGAGGAATTCAACGATTTTCCCGTCAAGGTCGTCAACGGATCTCCCATCTTCATGCGCGACATCGCCCATGTCCGCGACGGCTTCTCTCCACAAACCAACATCGTTCGTCAGGATGGCAGGCGCGCCGCGCTTCTCACCGTTCTCAAGAACGGCAACGCCTCCACGCTATCCGTCGTGGCGGGCGTCCGTAAACTCCTCCCCGCGGTTGCCGCCACCCTGCCCTCCTCCCTCAAAATTCAGCCCCTCGGCGATCAGTCCATCTTCGTCCGCGCCGCCATCAGTGGAGTCCTGCGCGAAGCCGTCCTCGCCGCCGCCCTCACCGGGCTCATGATCCTCATCTTTCTCGGAAGCTGGCGCAGCACCCTCATCATCGCCGTGTCCATCCCGCTCTCCATCCTCACCTCCGTCATGGCGCTGAGCTTCCTCCACGAAACCATCAACATCATGACCCTCGGCGGACTCGCCCTCGCCGTCGGCATCCTGGTCGATGACGCCACCGTCACCATCGAAAACATCGAACGCTTCATGGAAGAGGGCCACGAACTCCACTCCGCCATCCTCGAGGGCGCTGCCCAGATCGCCGTCCCCGCCCTCGTGTCCACCCTCTCCATCTGCATCGTCTTTCTGCCCATGTTCTTCCTCACCGGCGTCGCGCGATACCTCTTCATCCCTCTCGCCGAGGCCGTCGTCTTCGCCATGCTCGCCTCCTACGTTCTCTCCCGCACCCTCGTTCCCACACTCGCCATGTACCTCCTCCGGCTGAAATCCCACGCGCCCACCTACAACCCGTTCATCCTCTTCCAGCGCGCTTTTGACCGCGCCTTCGCCGCCTTCCGCGCCGCCTACGTCGCCATTCTCTCCATGCTGCTGCGCTCCCGCGCCGTCTTCGTCCCTCTCTTCCTCCTCGCCTGCTGCTCCGCATTCCTTCTCTACCCCTGGCTCGGACAGGATTTCTTTCCCACCTCGGACACCGGACAATTCAAGCTGCACCTCCGGGCGAAAACCGGAACGCGCATCGAAGAAACCGCCCGCATCTGCGATCTCGTCGAACAATCCATCCGCCGCCACATCCCCGCCCGCGAACTCGCCGGCATCCTCGACGAAATCGGCATGCCTTACTCCAGCATCAACACCATCTACAGCAACTCCGCCCCCGTCGGCTCCGCCGACGCCGATATCTTCGTCTCGCTTACCGAAGACCACCGCCCCACCGGAGACTACGTGCGCGCCCTGCGCGCCGCCCTCCCCCGCGAATTCCCCGGCGTCGCTTTCTACTTCCTTCCTTCCGACATCATCAGCCAGATCCTCAATTTCGGTCTCCCCGCTCCGATTGACGTCCAGATTATCGGCAAGAACGTCGAAGCCAACCGCGTACTCGCCGACAACATCATGAACCAGATGCGGCGAATTCCCGGCATCGCCGACCTCCGCATCCAGCAGGTATTCGACCAACCGAAACTGCACCTCGTCACCGACCGCGTCAAGGCGGCCCAAAGCGGCTACACCCAGGCCGACGTGGCCCGCGGCCTGCTCATCTCCCTCAGCGGCAGCTTCCAGACACAACCCACCTTCTGGCTCAATCCGGATAACGGCGTCAGCTACAACGTCGTGACACAGACGCCGCAATACGCCACCGGCTCTCTTCAGGACCTGGGCGGTATTCCCCTCTCGCGGCAGGGTTCGAACGCCCCCGAAATCCTTCGCAACGTCACCTCCATCCATCGCGGCAGCGGAATGGCCAACGTCGACCACTACAACATTCAACGCGTCGTTGATATCTACGGCGGCGTCGATGGCCGCGACCTCGGCGGCGTCGGCGAAGAAGTCGAACGTATCGTCGATGCCAACCGCAAGCATCTGGCGCGTGGTTCGGAGATGATCTTGCGCGGGCAGGTGGACACCATGCGCTCCTCCTTCGTCAGCCTGCGCGCGGGCTTGCTCTTCGCCGTTCTCCTCGTCTACCTCCTCATTGTGGTCAACTTTCAATCGTGGCTCGATCCCTTCATCATCATCAGCGCCCTTCCCGCCGCCCTCGCCGGCATTGTGCTCATTCTCTTCCTTACCCGCACCACCCTCAGCGTCCCCGCCATGATGGGAGCCATCATGTGCATGGGAGTCGCCACCGCCAACAGCATCCTCGTCATCGCCTTCGCCAAGGATACCCTGCTGAAAACCGGAGATCCCGTCGGAGCGGCTCTTGCCGCCGGAGCCACCCGCTTCCGCCCCGTCCTCATGACCGCTCTTGCCATGATCATCGGCATGGTCCCCATGGCCCTCGGATTGGGAGAAGGCGGCGAACAAAATGCCCCGCTCGGACGCGCCGTGATCGGCGGATTGGTGGTCGCCACCGTGGCCACGCTCACCTTCGTACCGGCTGTCTTCAGCCTGTTGCATCGCCGTCGCCCGCCTAACCCGTCGCATCCGGTCATGGCGGAGTAAGTTCCAGAGAAAGAAAATGACGAAAGAGGAAATGACAGAGCCCCACGAGCGCCGCCCAGCCGGCCTCGCCGCCCATCCGCGCATCTCCCGCATCACCTTGATCCTGCTCGCCGCCGTCATTGCCGCCGCCGCCGCGGTGCTCTATTCCACCATCCGTTCCGGAATCCACGCCCGCGTCCAGGCGGACACCGCCCTGAAGCAGGATACCCTCGAGATGGCTGTGCCCACCGTGGCCGTTGTCCATCCCCAACCCGGCTCCTCCGCCGAGGAACTTGTCCTTCCCGGCAACGCTCAAGCCTTTGTGGCCACCCCCATCTTCGCCCGCGTCAGCGGCTACCTCAGAAAATGGTATTCCGACATCGGAACGCGCGTGAAGGCCGGAGATCTCCTCGCCGAAATCGAAACGCCGGAACTCGATCAACAACTGCACCAGGCGCGGGCCGACCTCGCCGCCGCGCAGGCCAACTACGAATTGGCGCGCATCACCGCCGAGCGCTACCAGAGCCTGCTCAAGACGGAAGCAGTCGCGCGCCAGGATGTCGATAACAAAGTCGGCGACATGCAGGCCAAGAAAGCTGTCGTGGCTTCCGCCGCTTCCAACGTGCGGCGTCTTGAAGAGCTCCAGCGGTTTCAAAAGGTTTACGCCCCTTTTGACGGCGTCATCACCTCCCGCAATACGGATATCGGCGCGCTCATCGATGCCGGCGCCAATTCCCCCGGCAAAGAGCTCTTTGACCTCTCCGCCACCCACCGCCTCCGCGTGTTCGTGAACGTCCCCCAAACCTACTTCCGCTGGGCTGCCGCCGGCAAGCCCGCCGGTCTTACCCTGGCCGAATACCCGGGCCGTGTCTTCACCGGCGTGATCGCCCGCACCGCCGATGCCATTGACCCCACTTCCCGCACCCTGCTCACGGAAGTGGACGTAGAGAACAAGACAGGGGAACTCCTGCCCGGCGCCTTCCTCTCTGTCCACCTCCGCGTGGGCGCCAGATCCGGAGCGGTTAGCCTCCCGGCCAATACATTGATCTTTCGCGCGGCCGGATTACAGGTCGCCGTGGTTCGCGCCGGCAAAGCCGTGCTGGTTCCCGTAACCATGTCCCGGGATTTCGGCACTACAGTCGAGCTCGCTGACGGCGTCATCACTTCCGATCTCGTGATCGAAAACCCCTCTGATTCCCTCACCTCGGGAACTTCCGTGCGCGCCATCGAAGTCCACCCGCCGGGGAAGGACACGAAGTGAAGCGCCCGTTCGCTGTCTGGTGCGCCATGGCCTTGCTCGGGTTGTCCGGTTGCGCCGTGGGTCCCAGGTACACCCGTCCACCAGTCCCCACGGCTCCTGCCGATAACGGACAACTCCCCGTGCGGTACAAGGAATCGAACGGCTGGAAACAGGCCCAGCCCGCTGAAGACGCCCTCCACGCCGAATGGTGGAAAGTCTTCCATAATCCCGAGTTGGACAGCCTCCAGGCACAGGTCGATGTCTCCAACCAGACGCTCAAGGCAACCGAGGCCCGCTTCCGCCAGGCGCGCGCCCTCGTCGCCGAAAGCCGCTCCGCCCTCTATCCCAACCTCTCCACCCTCCCCTCCCTCTCCACCAACCGCCTCTCCGCGAACAGCGCCAACCGCCCCGCCAATGTGCGCGAGTATTCCAATCTGCTGGCGCCCGTCGATTTCTCCTACGAACTCGATGCCTGGGGCCGCATCCGCCGTTCCATCGCCGCCGCTCGCGAGGAACTCCAGGCCACCGCCGCCGACCTCGAAACCCTCCGCCTCAGCCTGCACGCGGAAATGGCGCTCGACTACTTCGGCCTCCGCGGTCTGGATGCGCAAAAGCAACTGCTCGACCGCACGCTCATCACCTACCAGAAGGCGCTCGAACTCACCCAAAGCCAGTTCGCCGGAGGCCTCGCTTCCGGCACGGAAGTGGCGCAGGCACGCACTCAGTTGGAAACCACGCGCGCCCAGTACATCGACATCGCCTCCGCCCGCGCCAGGTACGAGCATGCCATCGCCGTGCTCGCCGGACGCACGCCGGAATCCTTATCCCTGCGCCCGGCCCCTCTCGCCCAGGAACCGCCCGTCATCCCCACCGGCTTGCCCTCCCAATTGCTCGAACGCCGCCCCGATATCGCCGCCGCCGAGCGCCGCATGGCCGAAGCCAATGAGCGCATCGGCATTGCCCGGACAGCCTTCTTCCCTAGCCTCTTCCTCACCGTCACCGGAGGCCTCCAGGGCGACTCGTTCGTCAACTGGCTCACCTGGCCCAGCCGCTTCTGGGCTCTCGGCCCCAGCGCTCTGCAAACCCTCTTTGACGCCGGCCGCCGCCGCGCCCTCCTGGAAGAAGCCACTGCCGGCTATGACATCACCATCGCCAACTATCGCGACACCGCTCTTCAGGCCTTCCAGCAAGTCGAGGACAGCCTCTCCACCCTCCGCACCCTCGAGCGGGAATCGAAAACCCAGCATGACGCCGTCCTGGCCGCCGAACGTTGGCTCGAACTCTCCATGCAGCGCTACACCGGCGGCCTCGTCACCTACCTCGAAGTCGTCACCGCGCAAAGCATCTCTCTCGCCAACCAGCGCGTCGAAGTCGATCTCCTCCGCCGGCGCATGGATGCCACCGTCCTCCTCATCAAGGCCCTCGGCGGCGGCTGGGACGTCAGCAAACTACCCCGGTAGCGTTCTCCAACCTTCCCCCTCGCGCCTCATCTCTCCGCGAGAAAGTGTGGTTCCCCTTCAATCCAAAAATATTTCACCATTCCCCGACAACTAC
>JAIXKK010000200.1 GCA_026954325.1 Bryobacterales bacterium
GTTCTAGGGTATCAGACGCGTGTGAGGAGAAAAGATTTCGGCAAAATGATACTGGTGGAACGACGCTACAATGAGGGATATATGTCCAGGACCGTAGTAGTGTCCCTATTTGCTCTTCTGACCCTTGCCGGAGGAGTGTTTGCCGCGGAGAAGACGGCGTATGACAAGCCGACGATGGAAGCATACCTGCGCCACCAGTTCATGCTGCCCATGAACCTGAAGGTGATCGTCGGGGACGCGAAGCCTTCCGAGGTGGCGGGCCTGATGGCCGTAGATATCACGGTTACTGACGGCAAGAGCATGAACCAGCAGGTGCAGTTCCTGGTATCGAAAGACGGGAAGAAGATTCTCCAAAGCAAGGTGCTGGATATCCGGGAGAGCCCCTTCGCCGGAGACTTGAAGCTGTTGAAGACAGACGGCGCCCCGGTGGCGGGTCCTCCGGCGGCTCCGGTGACTTTGGTGATCTTCAGCGATTTTCAGTGCCAGTTCTGCAAGGAGGAGGCAAAGACGCTGCGTGCGAACCTGGAGAAGGCCTATCCCACCGAAGTGAAACTGGTCTTCAAATCGTTCCCGTTGGAGCCGATACACCCCTGGGCAAAGACCGCCGCCATTATCGGGCAGTGTGTCCACAAACTCAATGAGGGGGCATTCTGGCAGTTCCACGACTGGATTTTCGACCAGCAAGGCCAGATCTCGCTTGAAAACGTGAAACCGAAGTCGCTCGAATTCGCCAACAGCCACGGCGTGGACAGCCTCCAGTTGACGCAGTGCATCGACGGGAAGTTGACCGAAAAGGACGTGGAGAAGAGCGAGGGCGAGGCTCGGGCGCTTCAGATCAACCAGACTCCGACTCTGTTCGTGAACGGACGGCGGCTGGTGGGGAACGTGCCCTGGGAGCAGTTGAAGCAGGTGATTGATTACGAACTGGACTATTCGAAGAAGGCGCGGGCGGCCAGGAAGGATGATGCCTGCTGCGAGGTGAAGCTCGCCATTCCGGTGAAGTAGCGGACCTGGCGACGCAGAGGAGATGATGCGAAGAATCGTGGGAATGGGCGGCGCGCTGGCGGTGCTGGGGTGTATGGGGGGATGGGCCAGGGGCAGGGCGGAGGCGCCGCAACTCGATCCGTCGGTCTATTTGAAGTATGTGAAGTACCTCGCATCCGACAGGTTGAAGGGCCGGGGCACGGGTACACCGGGGCTCGAGAAAGCCGCCGGCTATATTGCCCACCAATTCCGGCTTGCCGGATTGAAGCCCGTGGACGGCAGCTACTTCCAGGAGTTTTCGGTGACCATCGCGGCGAGGATGGGTGAGAAGAACCATCTTGTCATCGAGGAGAACGGAGGGAAGAAGCGGCTGAGGGCGCGAGAGGATTTCATCCCGTTGAATTTCTCCGCGAGCGGCAGGACGTCTTGCGAAGTGGTGTTTGCCGGCTATGGGATCTCCGCCAAGGAGTACAACTACGACGATTACGCGCATCTGGACGTGAAGGACAAGTGCGTGCTGTTGCTGCGTTATGAGCCGCAGGAGTTCGATGAGAACAGCGTGTTCGCGGGCAAAGCCTACACAATGCACGCGCAGCTTCCGAACAAGGCGTTCAACGCCCGCCTGCACGGCGCCAAGGCCGTGATTCTTATCAACAACATGGCGAATCGCGCCGGGGAGACCGATGCGCTGGAGAAATTCGGGCAGACGAACGGGCCGGCGGATGCGGGGATCAGTTTCGTCCAGATCCACTGGGAAACAGCCGAGCAATGGATGGCCGGGGCAGGAAAGGACTTGCGGAGGATCGTGAGCGGGATCGATAAGGATCTGAAGCCGGAGTCGTTCGCATTTCCCCAGACGCTGCAGGTGGAACTCGAGACTGACGTGCGGCACGTACAGAGGATGGTGCGCAACGTGGTGGGATACCTCCCCGGGGAGACGGACGAGTATGTGGTCATTGGCGCGCATTATGACCACCTGGGCTTGGGGGACCAGAACTCGCTCGCTCCATCGCTGATCGGGAAAGTGCACTACGGAGCGGACGATAACGCATCTGGCTCGGCGGGCGTGATGGAACTGGCGCGATATTTCGGAGCGCGTCCGCGGATGAAGCGCGGCATACTTTTCATGACATTTGCGGGCGAGGAACTCGGATTGCTGGGCTCCAGCTACTATGTGGGCCAGCCGGAACTGCCGCTGGATAAGGCGGTGGCGATGATCAACATGGATATGATCGGAAGGGTGCGGAACGGGAAGGTGTACATCGGGGGATCGGGAACAGGCGCCAGCTTGAAGACCCTCGTGGAGAAGGCCGCGCGGGGTGTGGACCTGCACGTGGATTTGACCGAGAAGAGCGGGTACGGCTCGAGCGATCACACTTCTTTCACTACAAAGCAGGTGCCGGTGCTGTTCTTTTTCAGCGGACTGCATGCCGATTATCACAAGCCGAGCGATACCTGGGACAAGATTGACGTCCCGCAGGCGGTGAAGGTGCTGCGCATCGTAGCCGGCGTGACGGAGGAACTGGCGGAGGTGAAGCGGCCGCAATTTGTGAAAGTGGAGCCGCCGCGCATGCCGGTGGGCGGATCCGGGGGCGGCTCGGGGTACGGTCCGTATTTCGGGAGTATTCCCGATTTTACGGAACTTCCGAATGGGGTACGGTTTTCGGATATCCGGACGGGCTCGCCGGCGGCCAAAGCCGGGCTTCGCGGAGGTGATATCCTGATCGAGTTTGATGGGAAGGCCATTCAGAATCTCTACGATTACACTTACGCGCTGCGAGCGAAGAAGCCCGGTGACGTGGTAAACGTGAAGGTGCTGCGGTCGGGCGCGCCGATGGAAGTGAAAGTGACGCTGGAACAGCGGAAGTAGCCCAGCTTCCTGAATCAGTGCTAAATGTTTTAGCGGAACATGTCGATGAAGGGGAGGGAGACGATGGAAACCGTTTTAAGCCCGCAGAAAGTGTGGAAGCTGCCTCCGCTGATCTTACATCCGTTTTCGGACTCGAGCGGTCCGAATAAGCTATTGGAGAGTTCCCGTGCCAGCCTCATGCTGCAAGGGCTCCTTCCGAGCGGGGATTTCACTCCCTGGGAACTCGATCAGAAACTGCTGGATGGGCGTTTTTGCGAACTTCGGATGCTCTTCTACCTTGGCCGCGATCTCGGCCGGTGGATTGAGCAATGCATGGAAATGGTGGAGCGGGATAGCGGACTGAAGAACTCGGGCATCAAGCAGCAAAGCTTTGCCACGCTGTTGGTGGAGGATCCGCCGGACAACGTGAGGGAGAAGCTGCGGACGTGGGGTGTGGCGGACTACAAGGCGATCTTTTCCCGGGCGCTTGGCCTCAACTCGATCTTTAACGAGGTGCCGGAGCGGGAACTGCTGAACCTGGATTTTATCCGCAACTACTACCGTTATGCGGACCACTTGTTTGCCTGCAACCAGCAAATGTCGCCGTTCACCGAGATCCGCTGCAAGAACTTCCATTTCGATCTTTTCGCATCCGGGGAGTACACGCGGATGCTGGAGCGGGAGTGGAAGATCGAGGAGTAGGAAGCCCCTGGGCCTTGAGCGGACCGCCCTAACCATGAGCTTGATATACTGCGCTCATGGAGTTACCCCGCCTTTTTCTGGTAAAGCAGAACTTCCCGGACCGGAGCATCAAGGATATTCCGGATGAAGTCGCAAAGCAGTTGAATGCATCGCCCTTTGCCTCGCGCGTGAAACCGGGTGGTTCCGTGGCCATCGGAGTGGGCAGTCGCGGCATCTCGAACATCGCCACCATTGCCCGAGCCGTAGTGGACTACTTCAAGTCTCAAGGGCTGAGGCCGCACATCTTTCCGGCGATGGGGAGCCATGGCGCCGCCACGGCCGAGGGACAGGCGGACGTTCTCACGCATTACGGAATTTATGAGGCTGCCATGGGCTGCCCGGTGAGCAGCCAGCTTGACGTGGTTCCCCTGGGGGCGACGCCGGAAGGGATTGAGACCTTCATGGACCGCACCGCCTACGAGAGCGACGGCGTGATGCTGCTGGGACGGGTGAAGTGGCACACGGACTTCATGGGGAAGATCGAGAGCGGCCTGCTCAAGATGATGGCGATCGGACTGGGCAAGTTCGCGGGCGCCCAGCGCTATCATACGTACGCCTACAAGATGGGGCTCGAAAACGTCATCCGCGGCGTAGGGCGGCAGGTGCTGGCCTCGGGGAAGATTCTGGGCGGCCTGGCCATTCTCGAGGACGCCTATCACAACACGGCGCAACTCACTCCGGTGCCGGTGGAGAACATGGAGCGCCAGGAAGAGGAGTTGCTCGCCCTGGTGAAAAGCTGGATGGGGAAGATCCCCGTTCCGCAACTCGATATCCTGATTCTCGACGAAATTGGAAAGAACATCAGCGGCGCCGGCATGGATACGAAGGTGGTCAACCGGGGAGTGCAAGGGCAGTACAATCCCTGGCCGGATACGCCCAGCATCGATCGGGTGTTTGTGCGCGATTTGAGTTCACTCACTTACAACAATGCGGTCGGCATCGGGATGGCGGACGTGACGACGGACCGCCTGGTGAACCGCATCGACTGGGTGCCGACGAGAATCAATTCACTCACCGCCTCGACGCCGGCGGCAATCCGCACGCCGGTTCACTTCGCTACTGATCGGGAGTGTCTGGAGCGTATGTGGCCGACGGTGGGGAAGTTTGACTCCCGGGAGGTATCGATCGGATGGATCCGCAATACACTGGAGCTATCTCCGATCCTGCTGAGCGAGAATCTGATCGATGAAATTCGCAAGAATCCGATTCTCGAGGTAGTTGGCGAAGCGCAGCCGATCGAATTCGACGCGGAGGGGAACCTGGTTGGGATGCGGCAAGGCGTGGAGCCGGCGGGATCGGCGCACTGAAGCAAAGAAAGACGGACGTCCGGTTGCGCTAAAGCCGGACGTCCGAAAACAGAATGGCCACTGAGCGGATAGCGCTCGCGTTCAATGGCCTTCCCGAGGCATCATGCGCGAATGCCCCAGGATCGTGGTTGCACTGCTTACTCTATCGTCGGCAAGTGGCTGGGGCTTTAGTAGCCATAGCGGTGCGCCCCCCATGTCCGGAAAGGAGGCTTGGTTATGCTTTCGCGACGCGTATTCATCCAATTGATTCCAGGCGCCGTCACGGCCGCGGCGGCGGCGCAATCCTCCCGTGTTCAAGGAGTAAAGATTGGTGTGCAGAGCTACAGCTTCCGTGACCGGCCGCTGGACGATGCGATCCTCGGGATGCAGGAAGTGGGCCTCACCTTTTGTGAACTCTGGCAGGGCCACGTCGAGCCTACGGGGATACACAACCGCATGCGGCGCGATGAACTGCGCATGTGGAGAAAGACGGTGTCCATCGATCACTTCCGCGAAGTGCGGACGAAGTTCCGGAAAGCGGGCATCGAACTGGTTGCCTACAACTACAGCTTCCGGGAAGATTTCGACGATGATGAGATCGAGCGCGGATTTGAGTTCGCCAAGGCGCTGGGGGTGAAGTGCATTACCGCATCGTCGAACGTGTCCACCGCCAAGCGGATTGACAAATACGCGAAAAGGGCCGGAATTCGCGTGGGTATGCACAATCACTCGCGGATTCTGGACAACGAATTCGCGACGCCGGAAAGTTTCGCCAAGGCGCGGGAAGGAAATTCGCCCTACATCGCCATTAACCTCGACATCGGCCATTTCACGGCCGCCGGCCTCGATCCGGTGGAGTTTATCGAGCGGAACCACGAAGCGATCGTGGCGCTGCACCTGAAAGACCGCAAGAAAGACCAGGGAGAGAACGTGCCGTTCGGCGAGGGGGACACGAAGATCAGAGAAGCGCTGCATCTGCTTCGCGACAGAAAGTATCCCATCCCGGCAAACATCGAGTACGAATACAAAGGCGTGGAAACGGTTTCCGAAGTCAAGAAGTGTTACGAATATTGCCGGACGTCGCTCGAATGTTGACGGCGCCGCGCACGATCATGCACTTGCACCGTGATCTTCGCCTTTGTCCTTATACTTCGCCGCCAATGCGTGAAGCGGCGCCGGGCGTGCGTGGAGCGGCCGCCTTCAGGAGTATTCGCTGTTTCACTGAATTGTTTTCATGATTTTCGCTTGATCCCAAATTTTTCCCTAAATTTCTTCATCTTTGGAGTCACCACAAACATGCAATACGGTTGGCTGCCGTTGTTCCGGTAATATTCCTGATGATAATCTTCGGCCAAGTAAAATTGTGAGGCCGGAGTCACTTCCGTCACAATCGGAGCGCGCCAAACCCGCTCTTCGCTGAGTTTTCGAATCAGATCTTCCGCTGTCCGCTTCTGCCGGGCGGAGTGATAGAAAATGGCGCTGCGGTACTGCGGACCCGTGTCATCGCCCTGCCGGTTGAGCGTAGTGGGATCATGGATAGAAAAGAAGACCTCGAGCAGTTCGCGAAACGTGATTACCTCGGGATTAAAGGCCACCCGCACCACTTCGGCATGGCCGGTGGCGCCCGTGCATACTTCTTTGTACCCGGGGTTGGGCACATGGCCGCCCATGTAGCCGGACTCGACGGAAACCACGCCCTCCAACTCGTCAAAGACCGCTTCCAGGCACCAGAAGCAGCCTCCCGCCAAAGTGGAAACCTCGTACTGTGTCACAACCTTGATGATATTCTGAATCGGCTATGCCTACACGCCGCTGTCTGCTGCAATCGGCCCTCTTGCGAACCCTTGCCCCGTCGCCGGCGCCCGCCGGGCGGAAGAGAACAGTCATTGATGAATACGACCCATCGAACATCAAACTCTCCCACCGCATGCCCATCCGCTCGATGACGGACGAAGACCTGCTGTTCCTTCAGCAGATCGGCATCCGGTGGTGCCGCATCGAGTTCGACAGCGATGCCACTTACGAGTTCATCAAGGCCACGCAGGACCGGTTGGCGCGGTTCCAGATGAGGATCTATTCGGGAGTACACTATGCATACCGGCATGCCGACGTGCAGCTAGGGCGCGGCAAGCGGGACGAGTTGATCGAAACCTACTGCACGTTTCTGCGCGATTGCGGGCGCCTGGGGATTCCCGTGTCGAACTACGACTGGCATCCCGCCAACACCTACACCACCGCCGAAGTGCTCAGCCCGCGCGGCTACAAGGCCCGCCAGTTCGATCTGGCGGACTTTCGCGCGAAGGTGGAGAAACAGGCGTTCGAGCGCGAGTATTCGGCCGAAGACATCTGGGGCGCCTACACCTACTTCATGAAGGCCGTGCTCCCGGCCGCGGAAAAGGCCAACGTCAAACTCGCTCTTCACCCGGACGATCCGCCAGTTGCGAAAATGAATGGGGTCGCCAAACTCTTTGTGAACTACGAAGGCTACCGCCGGGCCGAACAGATCGCGGGGGCCAGCAAGTCCTGGGGCCTTACCTTCTGCGTCGGCACATGGTCCGAAGGCGGCGGCAAGATGGGCAAGAACGTGTTCGAGATGATCGCGGATTTCGGCGGGCGCGGCAAGATTTTCGATGTCCACTTCCGAAACGTGAGCGGCGCGATGCCGCATTTTGTGGAGACGTTCCCCGACGACGGATACATGAATATGTACGAAGTGATGAAGGCCTTGCGCAAGGTGCGGTTCAACGGCGCCGCGGTGCCCGATCACGTTCCTCAACTCGCCGGTGACAGGGGAATCCGCCGCGCCGGCACCGCATATTGCATCGCCTACATGCGCTCGCTGCTGCGGCGCGCCAATGAGGAGGCAGGTTAATCCGCATGTCCGCTCTTTTGAAACCCATCCGCGACATTGCCGACCAGTTGGATATCGCGGAAGACCACCTTCAGTACTACGGTAAGTTCACGGCGAAACTGGACCTGGCGCTTCTGGACGGGAACCGCCCGCCGCGAGGAAAACTGATCCTTGTCACCGCCATCACGCCGACAAGCCACGGAGAGGGGAAGACCGTTGTCTCGATCGGGCTGGCTCAAGGACTCGCGCGCACCGGACGCCGCGCCGTCGTCACGCTGCGCGAGCCTTCCCTCGGCCCGGTCTTTGGCCTCAAGGGAGGGGCCACGGGAGGCGGACGTTCGCAGGTCATCCCGCCGGAGATGATTAATCTGCACTTCAACGGCGATTTCCACGCGGTGACTTCAGCGCACAACCTGCTGGCCGCGATGCTCGATTCGCACCTTCATCACGGCAACGCGCTGGGCATCGATGTCGATAACATTTTCTGGCCGCGCGCCCTCGACATGAATGACCGCGCCCTGCGGCATATCATTGTGGGGCTTGGCGGGAAGGCGAACGGCGTTCCCCGCGAGACGGGATTCGTGATCACGGCGGCCAGCGAAGTGATGGCGGTGCTCGCGCTTGCCGCCTCACGGGAAGATCTGCGGCGGCGGCTTTCGGACATCGTGGTGGGGCTGACGCTTGATCGAAAACCGGTCCGGGCCGGAGACCTCAAGGCGACGGGAGCGATGATGGTGCTACTCAACGAAGCCGTCATGCCGAATCTCGTGCAGACCACGGAGCACACTCCGGCGATCATCCACGCCGGACCGTTTGCCAATATCGCCCATGGGACCAGTAGCGTCATCGCCCAGAAGATGGGCCTGCAACTTGCGGATTGGGTGATCAACGAAACGGGTTTTGCGGCGGACCTCGGGGCGGAGAAGTACATGGACCTGGTGATGCCGTCCTCGGGGCTCAAGCCATCCGCCGCCGTGCTCATCGCATCCGTGCGCGCGCTGGAGGAGCAGGGCTCGGGAAGCCTGATCGCCGGGTTCGCCAATCTCGACAAGCATCTCGACAATCTCGCGGCGTTCGGGTTGCCCGTGGTAGTGGCTTTGAACCGCTTCGCCTCGGATTCGGATGACGATCTGGCGATCATCCGCGCGCATTGCCGGGAGCGGGGTGTGGTGGGTGTGGAAGCGGACGTCTTCGCGAGAGGAGGCGAGGGGGCCGTGGACCTGGCGGAGGCAGTGGTGAATGCGGCTTCGCTGCCGGCGTGTCCGAAGCCGCTGTATGAGGTGGAACTTCCGCTCGAGGAGAAGATCGGCGCCGTGGCGCGTCGCATTTACGGGGCCGCCGGAGTGCATTTCGAATCGGGGTCGCGAAAGAAGTTGCAGCAGTACACCGCGCTCGGATTCGGACGTCTGCCGGTGTGCATAGCGAAGACACAATCGTCGTTGAGCGACGACCCCAAGCTTCCCGGCGCGCCGCGCGGCTTCACGCTGACAGTGACCGATGTGCATCTGTCGGCAGGCGCCGGCTTCGTGGTGGTGATCGCGGGCAATATGCTGCGAATGCCGGGGTTGGGCAAGGATCCGCAGGCGGTGCATATGGATGTGAATGAAGCGGGGGAGATTGTAGGGCTGGCGTAGCGGCGGCGGTCCGGATCCACGCCTTCAGTTTGAGAATACGACCCGTTCTTCCCGTCACGTCCGCGAGGTGAGAATCGCGCCTCTGGCAGGGGTAAATCACAGTTTCTCTGATGGCGGGCCGGCGCCTCACTTTCCTCTTGACCCGCACATCGGAGCTTGGCGAACGAACCTTTCATGTTTCACCATCCCGGCTCTCGATCAGTATGAATTGGCCGTCCTCGAATAGGACTCCCCCATCTCTCACCGCAACAGACAGGACAGGGCCGCCCCGCGCAGGTCATCCAGCAGAACATCAGGACGGTGCGCGGCAAGCTCCTCTTTCGTCGCAATCCCCGTGGCCACCGCCACCGCGACAATGCCGTTCTGCCGCGCCGCGGAGATGTCGTTCGGGTGATCGCCAATCAGCGCCGCCGGCGCCGCCCGCGCAATCCAGCCCTTGGCGCGCGCCTCCCGAATCGCCAGTTTGACCAGGTGTCCCCGCGTCGGCCCCCTCTCCGCGAACGTGCCGAACCGGAAATAGCGCTTCAATCCCGCCCGCTCCATCTTCTTCCACCCGATCTGAGTCAGATTCCCCGACACCAGGCCCGCCAGCGCGCCCGCCGCCCGTATGGATTCCAGAAACGGCGCCACTCCGGGGCACACCGTCTCCGACAGATCCTCCGGACACCGCCGCGCATAGATCCACTGCGCCCGGCGCACCAGCAGCGGCATCCATTTTCGGATTACATGGTCCGAAACACCCGCGTCGCGCAGCATTGTTCTGAAAATGTCGCGGTCCAGCATCCCCTGCACCGGAATGTGATCGAGCGATGCCTCAATCCCCGCCACCCTTCGCACCGCCTCCACCAGCGCCTCGCGATGGTGCGGCCCGGCCCGCCGCAGCAGCGTCCCGTCAATGTCGAACAATACCAGCGCCGGAGCCGGCCGGCCATTCGCGTTCTTCATGAATTTCCATGGTAACGGACCGGCCAACCGGCTACTGCAAGTCGTGGCACTGCCGGCAAAGAACATCCCGCGCCGCGCGCAGGTTTCCCTTTGCCGTGGAACCGTGCGGATAGTGGCAGTTCTGGCAATCCACCAGCGTCCCCGTATTGTGCGTGTGCACCTTGGGAAATGCCGCCAGATCGTGGCAGGTGTGGCAAACCGGAGACAGCGTCGCCCGCTTGAATGCCCATTCTCCGTTCTTCACCGCATGGCACGTATCACACCCTATCCCCGGAATCGGGGGATGCGGCCTGAACATTTTCCAGTCTCCGTGTTCTTTCCCGCTGAAGAACGCCGCCTTCGCTTCTCCGCCTTCGCCCTTCAGAACGAGTTCATGCAGCCCCGGAGCCGGCTTCAACTCCGCATGCACCACGCCCGGCGCCGGCGATTCGAACGGCGCCGCCTTTCCATCGAGCAGCAACTCCGCCTTTCCCGCCGCCTTCCCCACAACCCGCAGGTTCCCCGGAGCCACAACCGATTCGTTCATCGGCGCGAACAACACCGGGGCATCCTCCCCGAAAGCGCCCGGCAATAGCAGCAGCAACGCGGCCCCGAACCTTACCACTTCGTCTCCCCGCGGAATCTCACCAGGCTGCGGTCAATCGCCGTCAGGTTCGGCACACCCGCCAGCGCCATGTCGAGCGCCAGTTCCGTGCGCAGCAACTCGATCACCCGTTCCACGCCCCGCTGGCCGAACGCCGTCAACCCGTACAGATACGGCCGCGCAATCGCCACCGCGGCGGCCCCCAATGCCAGCGCCTTCAAGATGTCCGTCCCTCGCCGGAAGCCGCCGTCAATCATCACCGGTACCCGGTTCCCCGCCGCCTTCACCACTTCCGGCAGCGCCGCCATCGTCGAACCCACGTGGTCCAACTGCCGCGCCCCGTGGTTCGACACGAGGATTCCGTTCACTCCCACTTCCACGCACCGTGCCGCATCCTCGCCCGTCAGGATGCCCTTGATCACAATGGGCAGTTTCGTCATCTGCCGCAATTCGCGCACGGAATTCCACACCGGCGTCGGATGCGGCAACGATGGGTAGAGCCCCGCGCGCATGGGATTCTTCGCCTCGGGCATTCTCCCCTGCGCATCCCGCTTCGGTATCCCCGTTTCGCACCACGATCGCTGCATCTTGTTGTGCATGTCCCGCTCCCGGTGGGAGACGTGCATGATATCAACACTGAAACAAATCCCCGAAGCGCCCTGCGCCTCCACCCTTTTTACAAAACTCCGCATCGATTGTGTATTCGCCAACTGGCCGCCCGTCGTCAACTGCCACCACACCTTGGCGCCGTTACCGGACTCGATCACATCGTCGATGCCGCCATTCGTAATGTGCAGCGTGTTCGCGTTGTGGGCCGCCTTCGCCACCGCGGCCTCTCCCCCCATGAAGAAGCAGTTCTTTCCCCCAGCCGGATCGAGCAGGATCGGATGATCCAGCTTCTGCCCAAACAGCGTGAGCGACAGGTCAATCTTGCTCGTGTCCACCAGCATTCGCGGACGGATGATGATCTGCTTAAAGATCTCCCGGTTATCCCTCAGAGATTGTTCGTCCTCGGACCCCCCGTCCAGATAATCCCAGGCATATGGGTCCAGCTTCTTCTTTGCCAGCGCGGCAAAGTCGAATACGTTGATCGGCCCGTACAGCGGGTCGCTGTAATCCTGCGCCAGGCCATACCCCGACCCGGCTGCCCATCCAAGAAATGCTCGTACCGCATCGCGGCGGTTCAGTTTCATACGCGTGATCGCCTCCAAACGGGAGCAACCATTCCATCACACGCACCAGTCCAAGGCAACCTATTGCGTAACGTTCCGCCTGTCAACACGGGAAACGCCCAAGCCACCGAAGTGGACGATTTCGGCGGCCCTGTCCAGCCGGCCGAAATTCGAAGGCCGGCCGGAAACGGCTAACGGCGAAACGTAGACGCCGGCCTTTGCTTGCCGTGCCGGCAGATAGCCGGCTATGAGGACTGCCCTAAGGCAGGGTGGGGTAAGGTTAATAGTTACGATGCGAGTGATTGGTGGAGAGTTTCGTTCGCGAAGATTGAAGCCGGTGGCGGGGTATGGCGTGCGGCCGACGCCGGACCGGTTGCGGGAGACGTTGTTCGACATTCTGGCCCCCAGGATTGAAGGAGCGACATTCGTGGACGCGTATGCGGGGACGGGGGCGGTGGGGATAGAGGCGGTGAGCCGTGGGGCGGCGAAGGCGATTCTGATGGAGAAGAGCCGGGATGCGCTGAAGGTATTGGAAGAGAACGTGGCGAGTTTGGGGATCGAGGGGAGAGTGAAGGTGTTACGGGGGCCGGCGAGGTTGTTGCTGCCGCGGTGGGAGGGGGATATCGTGTTTCTGGATCCGCCGTACGGGGAGCAGGCGGAGTACGAGGCGGTGATGCGGATATTGGGGGAGATGGGGCGGGGCCTGGTGGTGGCGCAGCATCATTCAAAGCATGTTCTGGCGGAGGAATATGGGAAGTTGAGGAGGGTTCGGATGGTGAAGCAGGGGGATAATGTGTTGAGCTTTTACGATCAAGTGACGGGGAGTTGAGAGATATCCCAACCTCCGCCAAGGGCCTGGATGAGAAGGACGCTGGCGACCATGCGGCGCGTTTGGATGTCGGCGGCGGACACCTGGTTTTGGAGGGCGAAGGTTTGGGAGGTGATGACCTGGAGATAGCTCTGGACGCCGCCCTGGTATTGGGCGGTGGAGATTTGGAGGGATTGTTGCGAGGCGGCGACGGCGCGTTCCTGCACGGCGGCTTCTTCCTCGAGAATGCGCAGGGCGGCCAGTTCGTCTTCCACCTGTTGAAAGGCGGTAAGAACGGTCTGCCTGTAGTTGGAGGCGATGGCGTCATAGGCGGCTCTGGTGAGCGAGATCTGGGCGCGCCGGCGGCCGCGATCGAAGAGAGTCTGGGCCAGTTCGCCCCCGGCAGACCAGAAATAGCTCGAAGCGGTGAGGATCTTGAGAAACGTGGCGCTTTCCGAGCCTGCTCCGGCGCTGAGGGAGATGGTGGGATAGAGCGCCGCCTGGGCGATGCCGATTTGCTCATTGGCCGCCGCGACCTGGCGCTCGATGGCGGCGATATCGGGTCTTCGTTCCAGCAGGGCCGAGGGAAGAGCCACGGGAATTTCTGGCGGATTCGCGGGCAGCGGGTGGAGAGGAATGGAAAACCCCGCCGGGACCTTTCCGGCGAGCACGGCAATGGCATGGCGGAGTTGCGCGATCTGGACGCCGAGATCGGTGAGAGCGGCGCGGGTGGTCTCGAGTTGGGTCCGCGCCTGCGCGACGTCTCCCATGGAGGCCACACCGCTCGCGTAGCGGTCCCGGGTAAGCTGCAGGTATTGCTCGTATGACTGGACGGTATCGGTGAGCAAGCGCCGGACGGCCAGCGCTCCGCGGTATTGGAAGTAGCCGGCGGCAAGGTCAGACTGATAGAGCGGGCGTTTTCGAGTTGCGCGCGGTGGCCTGAGCGGTGGCGCGATTGGCGGCGACGGCGCGGCGGATGCTGCCCCAACATCGGCCTGGTAGGAGATAGCGGAGGGATAGAGTAGAGAGCGAAGCCCCGGTGAAAAAGGGATTGACGGCGGCGAGGGTATGGGAACCGGAGATGAAGGCGACGTCGGCGGTGGGAAAGGGAGGCGGGCGTGCGGATAGCTTCGAGGCCTGCGGTATTGAGCTTCGGCGGCGGGGACATTCTGATTGAGATGAGCCTGCCTTCGAGGCTTGAGCGCGGATCGTGGTAGGCTTCCCACCCCCGGGGAATGGAGTCACCGGGCGCGAGGGCTTCCAGCAGGCGGGGAAGCCTCGCCGTAGGATTGGGGACGGTGACGGAAGGGCGCTGATATTTGGGGCCGACTGCAGGCGGAGAAGGAAAGCATGAGGCCGGGACGAGAACGGAGTTTCAAGATTGGCCTCCCCGGTAGCCGAGGCGGCGGGGCGGAGACAGGGTGGCCGAGCACGGGCGGCGGATGCAGTCGAGGACGAATAGCAGCGGGGTGGTGTAGAGGGTGAGCAACTGGCTGACGATGAGGCCGCCGATGATGGTGAGACCGAGGGGGCGGCGGAGTTCGGCTCCCACGGCATGGCCGACGGCCAAGGGCAAGGCTCCGAGGAGGGCGGACATTGTGGTCATGAGGATGGGGCGGAAGCGGAGGAGGCAGGCCTGGTAGATGGCGTCGTAGGGGGTCCTTTCTTCATCGCGCTCGGCGGCGAGGGCGAAGTCGACCATCATGATGGCGTTCTTTTTGACGATGCCGATGAGGAGGATGATCCCGATGATGGCGATGATGTTGAGGTCGGTATGGAACAACTTGAGCGCGAGGAGTGCTCCGACGCCGGCGGAGGGCAAGGTGGAGAGGATGGTGATGGGGTGAAGGTAGCTCTCATAGAGAATACCGAGCACGATGTAGACGGCAAGCAGCGCGGCGGCGATGAGGAGGGGCTGGCTTTTGAGGGAATCCTGGAAGGCCAGGGCCGTGCCCGCGAAGCTGCCGTGGAGGGTGGCGGGCATGGCGAGCACCGAGGCGGAGGAGGAGACGGCGTCGACGGCATCGCCGAGCGAGGCTCCGGGGGTGAGGTTGAAGGAGATGGTGACGGCGGGGAAGAGGCCGTGGTGATTGACGGTGAGGGGCGCGGTGGTGGGGGCATACCTGGCGATGGCTCCGAGGGGGACTTCCTGGCCGCGGGGCGAGCGGATGAAGATTTCATCGAGGGATTGCGGACTCTGCCAGAAGCGGGGGTCGACCTCCATCACCACGTGATATTGGTTCATGGGGGTGTACATGGTGGAGACGGGGCGCTGGCCGAAGGCGTCATAGAGGGTGTTGTCGATGAGTTGAGGAGAGATGCCGAAGCGCGCGGCGGTGGCCCGGTCATATTGGACGTAGGCTTCGAGGCCGTGATTCTGCTGATCGAGATTGACATCGGCGAGCATGGGCAGTTTCTTCATGGCGGCGAGCAGTTCCGGGGCAAAAGCATCGAGGTCGGGGAGGTTGTCGCCGCGCAGGGTGTACTCATATTGGGAACTGGAGGCGCGGCCGCCGATGCGGAGATCCTGGCTCGACTGGAGGTAGAGCGTGGCTCCGGGGATGCGAGCCAACCGGGGCCGGAGGCGGGCGATGATTTCATCGGCGGTGGCGTTTCTCTCCTCGAGGGGCTTCAGGGAGATGAACATGCGGGCGGAGTTGGCGGTGTTGCCGCCTCCGGTGAATGAGTTGATGCCGGCAACGCCGGGATCGCGCTGGACGATGGCGGAAACCTGACGAAGACGCGCGTCCATGGCCTGGAAGGAGGTGTCCTGGTCCCCTTGCAGCATGCCAACCATGCGGCCGGTGTCCTGTTGGGGGAAGAAGCCTTTAGGGACCTGGAAGAAGAGATGGACATTGAGCATGACGGCGGCGGCGAGGATGAGGAGCGGCACGGCGGGGTAGCGGAGAGTCCAGGCGAGGGTGCGTCCGTAGGCATGGATGACCGCCTGGTAGAAGCGTTCGGAGGCGAGGTAGAGGCGGCCATGCGTTGTCTGCTGCTTGAGGAGGTAGGCGCACATCATGGGCGTGCCGCTCAAGGAAATGGCCATGGAGACGAGGACGGCGGCGGCGAGGGTGACGGCGAATTCGCGGAAGAGGCGGCCGACGATGCCGCCCATGAGAAGGAGCGGAATGAAGACGGCCACGAGGGAGAGGCTGATGCTGACGACGGTGAAGCCGATTTCGCGGGCTCCCTGGAGGGCGGCGTGGAGCGGCGTCAACCCTTTTTCGAGATAGCGGGTGATGTTTTCGAGCACGACGATGGCGTCGTCGACGACGAATCCGGTGGAGATGGTGAGGGCCATGAGTGAGAGGTTGTCGACGCTGAAATGGCAGAGGTACATAACGCCGAAGGTGCCGATGAGGGAAAGAGGAACGGCGACGCTGGGGATGAACGTGGCGCGTCCGTTGCGGAGGAAGAGGAAGACGACGAGGATGACGAGGCAGGTGGAGATGACGAGGGTTTTTTCCACTTCGTGGACCGAGGCGCGAATGGTGGTGGTCTGATCGAGGCTGGCCGTCATGAGGATCTCCGGGGGCATGTCGGCCTTCATCTGAGGAAGGATGGCGCGGATCCGGTCGACGGTATTGATGATATTGGCTCCGGGTTGGCGAAAGATGATGACGACGACGGAGGGCAGTCCGTTGAAATATCCGGCGGCGCGCAGATCTTCGACCGAATCGACAGCCGTGCCGACATCGGAAACGCGGATGGGGGCTCCGTTGCGCCAGGCGACGAGGAGGGGGGAGTAATCGGCGGCGCGGAAGATCTGGTCATTGGATTCGACAGACCACATGCTCCAGAGGCCGGAGAGATGGCCTTTGGGGAGATTGGCGTTGGCGGCGTTGAGGGTGGCGCGAACATTTTCGAGTCCGACGCCGTACTTGTTGAGGGCGGCCGGGTTGAGTTCGACGCGGACGCTGGGAGACGCGCCTCCGCCGACGATGACCTGGCCGACGCCGCTGACCTGGGAAAGCTTCTGGGCGAGGATGGTGGAGGCGGAATCATAGATACGGCTTTTGGGGAGAGTGTTGGAAGTGAGGGAAAGGATGAAGATGGGGGCGTCGGCGGGATTCACCTTGCGGTAGTGGGGATTGCCGGGAAGGTTGGCGGGGAGATAGCTGCGGGCGGCGTTGATGCCTGCCTGCACGTCGCGGGCGGCTGCGTCGACGTTGCGGCTGAGATCGAATTGAAGGACGATGCCGGTGGAGCCGAGCTGGCTGGTGGAGGTCATTTGGGTGATGCCGGCGATGCGGCTGAACTGACGTTCGAGGGGCGTGGCGACGGCGGAGGCCATGGTTTCCGGACTGGCTCCGGGGAGCGAGGCTCCGACGGAGATGGTGGGGAGGTCGACCTCGGGGAGCGGAGCGACGGGCAGGAAGCCGAAGGCGGCGGCGCCGGAGAGGGCGACGGCGCACAGGAGGAGGGATGTGCCCACGGGCCGTCCGATGAAGACCGCGGAGAGGCTCATGGCCGTGGGCCTTCGCCGCGGACACGGCGGGAAAGACGGTCAAACCACAAGTAGACGACGGGGGTGGTGTAGAGGGTGAGGAGTTGGGAAACGAGCAATCCGCCGACGATGGTGATGCCGAGGGGGCGGCGGAGTTCGGCTCCGGTTCCGGAACCGAGGGCGAGGGGGAGCCCGCCGAGGAGGGCCGCGAGGGTAGTCATCATGATGGGGCGGAAGCGCAGGAGACAGGCCTGAAAGATGGCGGCCTCTGGGGCCATTTTGTCGTGCCGCTCGGCTGAGAGGGCGAAGTCGATCATCATGATGGCGTTCTTTTTCACGATGCCGATGAGGAGGACGATGCCGATTAGGGCGATGACGCTGAAGTCCGTGCGGCAAAGGCGCAGGGCAAGCAAGGCTCCGACGCCGGCCGAGGGGAGAGTGGAGAGGATGGTGAGGGGGTGGATGTAGCTTTCATAGAGCACGCCGAGGACGATGTAGACGGTGACCAGGGCGGCAAGAATGAGCAGCCATTCATTGGCGAGAGAGTTCCGGAAGGCCTCGGCGGATCCCTGGAACCGGGCATCGATGCCGGCGGGCATGCGCAGTTTCTCCTTGAGCCCGTTGATGGCGTTGACGGCATCGCCGAGAGCGGCTCCGGGGGCGAGATTGAAGGAGAGGGTGACGACAGGGAACTGGCCCTGGTGGTTGATGGTGATGGGAGCTTTTGTGAACTCGACGCGGCTGAAAGCGCTCAGGGGGACCTGGCCGCCGTTGGGGAAGACCAGAGAGGAGGCGGGTGTCGCCGCTGACGTGGCGGAGGCGGAGTTGGCGGCCGCAACGGCGGCCGAGACGTTGGCGCTGAGGGTTGCATTCAAGCCGGCGGTGGAGGAACCGCCGGCCACGACACCCGGAGGAGGAGCGCCGGCGGCGGCGGCAGTGCGGATATAAAGGTTGCGGAGTTGGGAAGGATCGGCCTGGAACGCCGGCTGGAGTTCGAGCACGACGTGATACTGGTTGAGCTGAGTGAAGATGGTGGAGATCTGCCGCTGTCCAAAGGCGTCGTAGAGGGTGTTGTCAATGGCCGCCGGGGTGATGCCGAGGCGCGAGGCGGTGACACGGTCGTAGACGAGGTTTGCGCCGAGGCCGTCCACCTGCTGGTCACTGGCGACATCGCGCAGTTCAGGCAGATGGAGCATTGCCTCGACCATTCGGGGGGCGAACGCATTCAACTCGGCGGCATTGGGGTCCTCGAGCGAGTACTGAAATTGAGTTCTGGTGACGCGGTCCTCGACGGTGAGATCCTGAACGGGCTGCATGAACAGGGTGATTCCGGGGATTTTGGCAAGCCGGGGCTGGAGGCGGCGGATGACGCCTTCAGCGTTGACGCGGCGCTCCTCGATGGGCTTCAGATTGATGAGAATGCGGCCGCTGTTGAGCGTGAGATTGGCGCCGTCGATGCCGATGAAGGAAGAGAGGCTTTCGACCGCGGGATCCTCAAGAATGACATTCGCCAGTTTCTGCTGCAATCCGGCCATGGCGGGGAAGGAGACGCTTTCGGCCGCTTCGGAAACGCCCTGGATGACGCCGGTGTCCTGAACGGGGAAGAAGCCCTTGGGAATTTCGATGAACTGATAGATGGTGAGGAAAAGGGTGGCGGCGGCAACCATGAGGGTGGCTGCCTGATGGCGCAGGATGAAACGCAGGGTGCGGCCGTAGAAAGCGATGATGGATTCGAAGGCGCGTTCGGAGGCGTGATAGAAGCGGCCTTGCGCTTCGGGAGGAACGTGACTGAGGAGGCGGGCGCTCATCATGGGAGTGAGGGAAAGGGAAACGGCGGCGGAGACCAGGATGGTGACGGCAAGAGTGACGGCGAATTCGCGGAAGAGACGGCCGACGACATCGCCCATGAAGAGCAGAGGAATGAGAACGGCGATCAAGGAAACGGTGAGCGAGAGAATGGTGAATCCGATTTGCGCGGCTCCCTTGAGGGCGGCCTGAAGCGGCGTTTCGCCTTCTTCGAGGAAGCGGGTGATGTTCTCGACCATGACGATGGCGTCGTCGACGACGAAGCCCGTGGAGATGGTCAACGCCATGAGAGTGAGGTTGTTGAGGCTATAGCCGAGCAGGTACATGATGCCGAAGGCGCCGACGAGGGACAGCGGCACGGCGACGCTCGGAATGGAAGTGGCGGCGAGGTTTCTCAGGAACAGGAACATGACCATCACGACCAGCGCGACGGTGAGCATGAGTTCGAACTCGACGTCACGCACCGAGGCGCGGATGGTGTTGGTGCGGTCAGTCAGGACGCTGGTCTGGACACCGGCCGGAAGCGTGGCGGTCAACTGCGGCAGGACGTCCTTGATGCGGTCGACAACGGAGATGATGTTAGCTCCCGGTTGCCGCTGGATGTTCATGATGACGGCGGGAACGGTGTTTCTCCATGCGGCCTGGCGGATGTTTTCGACATCGTCCGCCACGGTGGCGACATCGGTGAGACGGATGGGGGCTCCGTTCCTGAAGGCGATGATCAGGGGCGAATAGCCGCTGCTTGAATTCAACTGATCATTGGCTCCGATGGTATAGGCCTGATGGGGACCGTCGAAATTTCCTTTCGCCTGATTGGCGTTAGCGGCGGACAGGGCGCTACGGAGATCCTCGAGGTTGAGGCCGAGCGAGGCGAGGGCGGTGGGATTGGCGCGAATGCGGACGGCGGGCCGCTGGCCGCCGCTGAGACTGACCAGACCGACGCCGGGAAGCTGGGAGATTCTCGGCGCGAGGCGGGTATCGGCGAGATCCTCGACTTTGGGAAGCGGCAGAGTGCCGGAGGTGAGCGCCAGGGTGAGGATGGGGGCATCGGCGGGATTCACTTTGCTATAGACCGGCGGAGTGGGCAGGTCCGCCGGCAGGTATGTGCCGGAAGCATTGATGGATTGCTGCACCTCCTGCTCGGCGACGTCGATGTTCAGGCTGAGGTTGAATTGCAGCGTGATGAGGGAACTGCCGTTGGAACTGGTGGAGGTCATCTGCTGCAATCCGGGGACTTGGCCGAACTGGCGTTCGAGGGGGGCGGTGACGGCGGAAGCTACAACCTCGGGACTGGCTCCGGGATAGAAGGTGGTGACCTGGATGGTGGGGTAATCGACTTCCGGGAGAGCCGAGACGGGAAGCTGCTGATAGGCGATGACGCCCGCTAGCATGATCGCGGCCATTAAGAGGGACGTAGCGACAGGACGAAGAATGAAGAGGCGGGAGGGGTTCATCTGGCGCTCCGCGGCTTGCGCGCGGCTGCCGGGCCGCGTTCGACGATCCGCGTTCCCTGCTGGAGTTTGTCCACTCCATCGGTCACGACGATATCACCGGGAGAGAGCCCCGAAGTGATTTCCGCCATGTCATTTTCGGTGATGCCCACGGCGACATCGCGGACGGAGACGGCTCCGCCGGGTTGGACAAGATAGACGTAGGTAGACTGCGGACCACGCTGAATGGCGGCCATGGGAACAACGGTGATTCCACTCTTTCGCTCGACGAGCACGCGGGCATTAACGAACTGGCTGGGGAAGAGCAGATTCTGAGCATTATCGAATTCGGCGCGAAGCTTGACGGTGCCCGTGGTCTGGTCGATCTGGTTGTCGATGGTGTTGAGCGTTCCGGAGGCGAGGCGATGCTTCAATTCGCGGTCCCAGGCCTCGACGCGGGGATGCCGGCCGGATGCAAGCTTAGGGAGCACTTCCTGGATCTGATCTTCTCCAATGGTGAAGATGACACTGATGGGGTCGAGTTGGGTGATGACAACGAGGCCGGTATTGTCGCCGGCGTGGATAATATTGCCGGGGTCGACGAGGCGCAGGCCGACGCGGCCGGTGATGGGAGCGGTGATGCGGCAATAGACGAGATTCAGTTTGGCGGCGTCAATCTGGGCCTGGTCGGATTGAAGATTGGCCTCGTATTGCTTCACGAGAGATTGCTGGGTGGCAAGCTGCTGTTGAGGGATGGCGTTCTGCGACCACAGTTTTTCATAACGGGCGAGGTCTGTTCTGGCGTTCGCCAGCACGGCCTGGTCTTTGCTCGACTGCCCCTGGGCTTGCGCGAGTTGCACGGCATAGGGGCGCGGGTCGATCTGGACGAGCAGATCTCCCTGGTTCACTGGCTGTCCTTCGTGATAGTGAAGTTCCATCACCTGGCCATCGACGCGGGATTTGACGGTGACGGTGTAGATGGGGGTAACGACGCCGAGGCCGTTGAGAAACACATCGAGGCTGCCGGCTCGGGCGGTGGCGGTGGTAACGGGAACGGGCGGGGATGGGCGCTCTCTGGCGGAGGTTGCGGCGGACGGGGTCTGGTGGAGCGGCAGCCTCAGTCTGGGCCACGCAAAATAGCCGGCGGCGGCCACGGAGGCGAGAGTGAGAATCCACAGCCAGGGCCGGGAAGACACGGCGGAGGTCCTGTCGTCTTTCCGGCTGTGATCCACTACTGACGTTAGATCGGGGCCCCTCATCCACACTATACCGCTAATAGAAGAAACGCCGGCAAGGCTTGCCATGGTAACTCCCTTGAAGACTGTATTTCCGGGCACGGGTTTGCGGGCCATGTCCGGCGCATTACAAACCATTCATAGCTGTTTCGTATGAGGCTTGGAGAGGCGGTTGCGTCCCCGCGTTTCGGAGCGTTTTATCCCATCCAGATGGTAGTTGCAAAATGGCTCCGGGAGACGCCTTTGCAATCGAGGGTCATAATGAGGGTTATCCTGGCATCTCTATGTTTGCTTACTTCCGGAGCACTTAATGCGCTCACGGTCAAATTGACACCATCGGCTCCATCGCCGGGGCTGGTTGGGAACATGGTCACGTTCTCGGCGGCCAGCGATGCGCCGGGTGCGCAGCGGGTTCGCTACCGCTTCCGGGTTCGCCGGATGGGCAGAGATTTCCGAGTGATTCGCGACTACGCCCCGCAAAACACACTCGATTGGACCGCGGCGGAACACGAAGGCGCCTACGAATTGGAAGCAGCCGCGAAAAATGCCGACACCGGCGAGACCGCGACGGCGTCCATCATCTATCAAATGGCGTCTAGGGTGAGCGGTTCGAGCGCGGTGAACGCCACCGCGAATCCACAGGTATTCCTGTTCAGCGCGCCGCCGTGCGCGGCCGGGGGCCGCATGAGGGTTGATTTCCGGACCTCGAACGGGCAGGTGAACTCGACGCCATTCAAGAAATGCGGCGGCGGCCTGAGCATGAACTTTTACCTTGCGGGCATGACGGCGCAGACTCCTTACAGTGCTCATTCCTTTCTCGACACGGGATCCGCTTTTGTCACCGGCGCGGACGTGGCGTTCACGACCGGGCCGGCGCCGGCATTATCCTACACAAACACGGTGCAAACGGCTGCCCCGGCCGGCGCATCGAATCCGGTGCTGCTGACCAGCAACGGGGTGGCCACCGACCTTGCAGGCAACCTTCTGTGGAGCATGCCGCTCGTTAACTACATCACGCGGCCGGAGCCGGGCGGATATTTCTGGGGGATCCTGGAGGACGACGGCAAACCAGTAGCGGCGCAGGCTATCCGCAAATTTGATCTGGCGGGAATGACGGTATTGGAAGCCAACGCCGAGCGCGTGAATGAGCAGTTGCAAGCGATGGGGAAGCGCCAGATCAGCGGCTTCCACCACGAAGTGCGCACGCTGCCGGATGGCCGCATCGTGGCGCTCGCGGACGTGGAACAGGTGGAAACAGATCAACAGGGGCCGGGCGCAATCGATGTGATTGGGGACATGATCATCGTATTTGACAAGGATCTGAACGTTGTCTGGACATGGGATACATTCGATTGGCTCGATGTGACGCGGGCGGCGGTGCTGGGTGAGACATGCTCGGCCAAGGGCAGCGGATGTCCGCCCTTCTACCTGGCTTCCTCCGCCAACGACTGGACGCATGGGAACTCGGTTCAACAAACACCTGACGGCCAACTGCTCTATTCTTCGCGCCACCAGGACTGGCTGATCAAGATCAACTACGATAACGGCAACGGCGGCGGCGATATCATATGGCGAATGGGCAAAGACGGCGACTTTAGCTGGAACTCGACGGACGCCTGGCCGTGGTTTTCGCATCAACACGACGCGAACTTCGAGTTGCGGGACCCGGCCCGCCTGCTGGTGTTCGACGATGCGAACACGCGCTTCGCTCAGACAGGCATCCGGATGAGCCGGGGACAGGCGCTGGAGATCGATGAGACGAACCGCACGGTCAACTTCGTGTTGAACGCGGACCTGGGTGTATTTTCCGCCGCCGTGGGTTCGGCCCAACTGCTGCGTGATGGGAGCTATCATTTCGACGCGGGTTACGTGATTCAGCCGGACAATTCGCTTGCGGCGTATTCCATTCAGGTGAATGCGGCCGGGGTAATCATGTATCAGATGATGCAGAATACTCTTATCTACCGGAGCTTTCGGATGACGAGTCTTTACAGGCCGAATTAGGAGAGAACACATGGGAATCAGCCGCCGGGGGTTTCTGCGGGCAGCGGCCGGAGGGGCCGCGCTTTCGGTCATGCGCGGGAAGGGAGAGGCGGCGCAACCGCCGAATATCGTTGTGATTCTGGCCGATGATCTGGGGTTCGGGGACCTGGGGTGTTATGGCTCGAAGATCCTCACACCCAACCTGGACCGGATGGGCGGCGAGGGAGTTTTATTCCGGCAATTCTACGCCGCGAGCCCCGTATGTTCGGCTTCGCGGGCCGGTCTTCTCACGGGGAGGTACGGCGTGCGCGGAGGAGTGCCCGGCGTTTTCTTTCCGTCCGATAAGGCGGGTTTAAGTGTTTCAGAGACCACCCTGGCGGACATGCTGAAGTCTTCAGGCTACAAGACCTACTGCGTGGGCAAGTGGCATCTGGGCACGGAGCCTCAGTATCTGCCGACGGCGCGGGGTTTCGACGACTACTACGGGATACCGTACAGCAACGATCAGTTCCCTTCCGTTCTGATGCAGGGGACGTCGGTCATCGAGTCTCCGGTGAATCTGAATACAATCACGCAGCGCTACACGAAGCAGGCGGTGGGGTTCATTCAGCAGAATAAGGACGCTCCGTTCTTTCTCTATATGGCGCACACGGCCCCGCACGTTCCGCTGGCGGCGTCGAAGGAGTTTCGCGGGAAATCTCCGCTGGGGTTGTACGGAGATGTCGTGGAGGAGATGGACTGGAGCGTGGGACAGGTGCTGTCGGCTCTCGCCGACCTCGGCCTCGACTCGAACACATTTGTGATGTTCTCGAGTGACAACGGTCCGTTCTTCCAGGGGAGCCCGGGAAAACTGCGGGGGCGGAAAGGGGAGACGTTCGAAGGGGGGATAAGGGAACCCTTTATCGCACGCTTCCCGGGGCGAATCCCGGCGGGCAAGCGGGCCCCTTCGTTTGGCACTCTGCTGGATCTATTGCCCACCGTGGCGGGACTGACGGGTTCGGCATTACCGAAGAACCCGCTGGATGGGGTAGATATCTGGCCCATGATGACGGGGGAGGCCGAAGGAGTGGATCGTCCGGCGTTTCTTTATTTCAACGACTGGAACCTGCAATGCGCGCGGCTGGGGCGCTGGAAATTGCACATGTCCCGGTACAACGGTCCGGCGTTCATTCCGCCGCTGGTTCAAGGCCGGATGAACTTGCGGCTGCTGAACCCGGAATTGTACGACCTGGAGACGGACCCGGGGGAAAGCTACAGCGCGGCGGGGGAAAACGCGGGCATCGTAGCGGATATAAGGGCAAAGGTGGAGAGTCTGCTGCATGGCATGCCGGACCAGGTACGCTCGGCATGGATGGATACGCAGAACCGGCCGGTGGCTCCCAACGGGCTCGGGGAATGGCCGGTTCCGGTAACGCCGGGGAACTGAAGAGCGCTATCGCCACCGGGGGCGCGAAAACTCCGTCATCCACTCTGTAGAATGTGGATGAGGTATCCCATCATGATGACCCGCCGCGAGGGAGCGAAGGTGGCCGCTTGGACGGCATTATCCTATTCGAGAGTGCTGGGCGCGAACGATCGCGCCGGATTGGGGGTGATCGGCGCCGGGCACCGGGGCACGTACGTGATGACGTTGTTCCAGAAGAACGCCGATGTGGAGGTGAGGGCGCTGTGCGACGTGTATGGGGCGCGAATCGACGCGGCGCAGCAAAAGGCTCCACACACGCGGACCGTTTACGATCACCGCAAGCTGCTCGAGATGAAGGAAGTGGACATGGTGCTGATCGGCTCGCCGGACCACTGGCACAAGGATCACGCGGTGGATGCGATGGAGGCGGGCAAGGACGTATATGTCGAGAAGCCGATGTGCCGGACGAGGGAGGAAGCGCCGGTGATGGTGAAGGCGGCGCGGGTTCATGAGCGGATCTGCCAGGTGGGCCTGCAGCAACGCTCGGGGCGGATCTACCTGGAGCCGCGGGAGAAGTACATCCGCGCGGGGGCGCTGGGCAAGATCAGCCACATCGACGCGGTGTGGCATGGCGGAGTTCCGCGGCGGCTGCCTTCCGAGCCCGCGAGGAAGCCGTCAAATCTGGACTGGGTGCGATTCCTGGGGCCGGTGAAATATCGTGATTGGAATCCGGGGCAGTATCTGAACTTCCGCGCGTTTCTCGATTTCAACGGGGGCAAGATGACGGATTTCGGGCACCACTGGATGGATGTGATCCACATGTACATGGGCGAGCGAGCTCCGCATTCGGCGGTGTTTGCCGGGGGAATTTACACCGACCTCGATGACGGGCGGACGGCTCCAGACACGTGCAACGCGCTGTTCGAGTACGGCGGATTCAGCGCGTTGTTTCAATCGAACGCCTATGGAGTGAATGAGGAGTACGGCGTGACGTTCCACGGCTCGGAGGGGCGGTTGTTCGTGAACCGGAACCGGTATGAGTTCACGCGGGCGGTGAAGGGGGCGGTTCCGGAGGTTGAGAAGATTCCGGGGGACATCACGGCCGATCATGTGCGGAATTTTCTCGATTGCGCGAGGTCGCGAAAGCTGCCGAACGGGGATGTGGGCGTGGCCAGCATTTCAGTGCTTCCGCCGCTGCTGGCGGTGCAATCGTACGTGGAACAGAGGCGGCTGCGGTTCGATCCGGAGCGGCTGGAGGTATTGCCGCTGTAGGGCATTGGAGAGCCTTCAGCGTCCGGCCTTCGGGCGCCGTCAGAAGCCAGATCCCGCCGGCGCGATTTGGCATATGATCAAACGGATATGCAGAGACGAACCTTTCTCGGTCTGGCGGGCGCGCTTCCGGCATGGGGCCAGCGGCGGTGGCTGCCGTATGATCTGGTGATCCGGAATGGAGAGTTGCGGGACCCTTCGCAGGGGCTGCGGCGGCAGGCGGACATCGGCATTGCGGGGGACAAGATCGCGGCGATAGAAGATCACATCGACCCGGCACGGGCGATTGAGACGATCGACGCCAAAGGGTTGTTGGTGACTCCGGGCCTGGTGGACCTGCACACCCACTGTTTTCATTCGGCGACGGGGCTGGGGGTGGAAGCGGATCCGATCGCCGCGCGCAGCGGGGTGACGACGTGGGTGGACGCGGGGAGCTTTGCCTGGGATCAGACTGCGGGGTTCCGGCGTTTCATCGTGCAGCCCGCGCAGGCGCGCATCTACGGTTATGTGTACCTCTATCCGAATGACCGCAATCCGGATGAGGACGTCATCAAGTACGTACGGCGAGGGATTGAGCCGACGGGGAAGACGGTGGAGAAGAATCGCGACATTCTCCTGGGAGTGAAGTTCCAGGTGGGTTCGAACATGAACGGCCGCTACAGCCTGGAGATGCTGAAAGCGGCGCGCGAGCTTTGCGACCGGTTTCAGTTGCCCTTGATGGCGCACATCAGCTTCGCGCCGCCTTCCACCGCCGAGGTGATGGCGCTGATGAAGAAAGGGGACGTGGTGACGCATTGTTACAACGGCCATTCGCTCAGCATCGTGGATGAGGCGGGCAAAGTGAAGCCGGAGGCGCGGGAGGCGCGGGAGCGGGGCGTGTGGTTCGATGTCGGCCACGGACTGGGGAGTTTCAATTTCGCGGCGGCGAAGAAGGCGCTGGATGCGGGTTTCGTTTGCGATTCGATTTCGACGGATATTTACAACCTGAACCTGAACGGGCCGGTGTATGACATGCCGACGACGATGTCGAAGCTGCTGTATCTGGGGATGAGCGTGGAGGATGTGATTCTGCGGACGACGGCCAACCCGGCGAAAGTCGTGAACCGGATGGAGGGGATGGGGCAGATCAAGGTGGGAGGTCCGGCTGACCTGGCGTTGCTCGAGGTTGAGGAAGGGCAGTTCCGGCTGATCGATTCGCAGCGCAACGCGGTGAGCGCGACGAAGCGGTTCGTGAGCCGGGGGACGATTGTACGTGGGAGGCGGATGCGGGTGGTTTAATTTCCGCCGCGCGGGGGGAGTTTGTCTTTCGGGAGTTTGCAGAGGGCCGTGCCGAACCAGGAAGCCACTTTCAGTTCCGTGGACATGGCGAGGAGGGTGTGGGCTTCCTGTTGGGAGAGGCCGTAATCCTGCCGCAGCCAGCGAAGCATTTCGCTGATGGCTTCGCGGAATCCGCGTTCGAGGGCTCCGGGAGTGGCTCCGAGAGTTTCAAGGTAGCCGGTGTGTTCGACGCGCGGCCATTGGATGCGATAGCCCTTTTTCAGGTTCACGGTGAACCGGACATTCATGGAGGTTTCCGTGCCCTGGCCGAGCAGTTCGCCATCGCCGAAGCCGGCGTGGCCGTCGCCCACCATGAGGAAGGCTCCCTTGACGAAGACGGGGAGATATACCGTTGCGCCCTCGTCCATGTGGTTGTAATCGAGATTGCCGCCGTGGGACCCCATGGGACCGGAGGAGATGGCCTGTTGGATGGGAGGGGCGACGCCGATGCAGCCGATGGAGGGATGGGAAGCGAATTCGAGGTTCACTTTGTCGCCCAGGGCGCGGGAGGGGCGGACTGCGCCGGACGGGGGCGCCAGCATCCATTTGAGGGCGTTGCGGCGTCCGGGCTGGAGCCATTCGTCGCAACATTGCGCGGACTCGAGGCCCTCGATGCTATTGGGGGCGAGGGCGTCGAGGTTGATGCGGACGCCGTTCCAGCCCCAGTCGCGGTTGAGCCGGACCTGATCGAGGCGCACGACGAGGGTGTCGCCGGGTTCGGCTCCCTCGATGTAGAACGGGCCGGTGAGGACGTTGTCACCATCGTGGATGAGCTTGCCGGTTTCATCGCGGCCGCGGGAATCGAGGAGTTTGGTGATGACGGTATCGCCGGGGTGAAGGCGCGCGGCGGGCGGATGGGCGGCGAAGGTTTCGTAGTAGCGCTGTGGCTTGATGGTGAGCGTTTCGGCGGAGGCGGCGAGAGTGAAGGCCGCGAGACAAAGGAGTGCGGCTCGCATTTAGGGCAACTCCCGGATCATGATATTGCGGAAACGGTGCTTCGCGCCGGGGATCCAGCGGTTGCCGCCGTGCACCTGGAGCGCCACCATGCCGTCGACGGCTCCGCCGGCGGCGTGGTTCGCGGTATCGCGCCAGTCGGTGATTCGGACGCCGTTCAGCCAAACCTGAATGTGGGGGACGTCGCCTTCGATGCGGGCCTTGAGGTGATTCCATTCACCGCGCTTGAAGACCTCCTGCCATTGTGGGATGAAGCCCTGCACGCCGGTGAGTTTCTCGCCGTAAATTCCGCCGATGGCTCCTCCGTCGAGGTAATCGAGGAGCACCTGATAGGCTTCTCCTTTTTCGCTGGAGCGCAGGAAGAGGCCGCTGTCGCAGCCGTAGTCGGGGCGGATTTCGAGGGAGATTTCGAAGTTGCGGTACTTGCGGCCGGTGAGGAGGATGCCTCCATTTTTCGGCCGGTCCTGGGTGGCGGTGATGGCTCCGGATTCAATTTTCCAGCCCTGGGTGTTGCCATGGTGGTTGGTCTGGCTGATGTGCCAGCCCGTGAGGTCACTGCCGTTGAAGATGGAATGAAACTGGCTGTCTCCGGGAACCAGTTCGAAGTGATGAGGCTTGGGTTGGGCGGCGGCGTGCTGCTCACGCATGAGTTCTGAATCCACGTCGTCAATGGCGGTGAGAGTGGGCTGCAAGCCGGCAAGATTGTCGTATTGCAGGGGGACCTGGAAGCTCCGCCAGCGGACGTTGTGGGCGTTGGCGCGTTTCAGGGTGAGGGCATGCACGCGGGCGGCCTGCTCCCACATCGGGGTTTTGTAGCCGGCGAGATTGACACCGCGGGCCCATTCTTCGGCTCCCGCGGTGAGCATTTCCTCACCATCGACGCGAAGTGTATGCTTGCCGGGGGCAAGGCCGGTCACTCTGAGGATCTGGCGATTCATCGCTTCGAGGAAATCAGAGGACTTGACCGTGAGCGCCATGACTTCGTCGTCCATGTCCACCGGGACGGGGAGCGCATCATCGGTTTGCGTCCAGGAGATGGAGGGGCCGAAGCCGGCGTTAATGACCGCGGTGTTTTCCGAGTTCGCCACGCGTTTTGCCCCGGCGTCGATTTCGACGGAACTCACCAGACCAGGAGCCTGCCAGCCTTTAAGAAGGGATTCGGCCATGATGAGGTGGCCCGCCTCTCTTGGGTGGACCCGATCGGGAATGATCTTCTTCGCCAGTTCGGGGCCGGCATGGTTCGCTTTTTCGAGCATGGCGGTGACGGGACGGTTGAGGTCAGCAACGGTGAGGCTCTGCTCGGAGGCGAGTTGCTGGAGGAACTGGCCGTAGCGGAGAAGGACGGCATTGTAGCCGCCGGGGAAGAGGGGGCGGCGGGTGACGTCGTCATAGGGGGAGGGCTCGATGGCCGTGATGCGCACGCCCGGGAGAGCGGCTTTCAGGCGCTCGACGATGTGTTTGTAGCCGTTTGAATAGATTTCGAAGATCTGGGTGTCGAAGGCGCGGACGCGGCCATCATTCATCCCGAGCATGATGGAGACCGCCGAGGGCTTGTAAGGGATCACATCACGGTCGAGGCGTTCGTCAATGCCGCCGCCGCTGCCTCCGGTGACGCGATCGCCGCCCCAACCGGAGTGGACGAAGGTCACGTTCCAGCGGGGGAAGCGCGTCACCACATAGGTTTCGACGAAAGTAGTGTAGAGGCGCTGGTCAGTGATGCTGTCTCCGAAGAAGACAACGCGGTCTCCATCTCTAAGATGGAAGTTCTGGGCGAAGCCGGAGACGGCCAGGAGGAGGGAGATGAGAAGTATACGTAGCATCAAGACTCCAATGGATGGGAGCGAAGCGCATGAGCCAGGGAAAAACAAGAAGGCGCAACTCGCCGCTGCCGCGGCGCGCCAGGGTAAGTTGCGTCTTCGATGTCAATTGGGACGAGGAGCCGCCTCAGCAGGCAGGAATTTTCAGGAAAAACTGCGGATGGCCGCGGCCTCGTCGTCATGAGCTTCAAACACAGTGTACAACTTGGTGATCTGCAGGAGATCCTGAATGCGTTTGTTGAGATTCAGGAGCTTGAGTTGTCCACCCTGGTTGGTGACGGTGGTGAAGGCGGATACGAGTTCACCAATTCCGGAGCTGTCGATATAGTTGACCTCTCCGAGGTTCAACAGCACCTTCTTGTGGCCGCCGCCAAGGGTGTCCCGAATCAAATCACGCAAGCTGATGGTGCCCTCACCCAAGGTGATGCGTCCAGCAGCGTCAATTACGGTCACGTCGCCAACCTGGCGGGAGTTGAGTTTCACGCTCACAGTCTTCGATCCTCCTAAGAAATCGTCCAGAAACCTGTTCTCTATCTGGGAGCCATATACTTTACCATGGTGACTTCGGTGCCGGCGGGGCTCAGACGGCGGACCTGGAATTCGTCGACAAATGCCTGCATGAGCAGGATGCCGCGGCCGGATTCGCGGAGCAGGTTTTCCTCTGCCAGCGGATCGGGCACGCGGGAGAGGTCAAAGCCGTTGCCTTCGTCGGTAATCACCACCTTCAATGCTCCTCCGTCGTCCCACGCGGACAGGCGCACCTTCTTCTGAGCACTGTACTTATTGCCATGCACCACGGCGTTGACCATGGCTTCGCGGAGGGCGATGCCGATCCTGTGAAGATCATCTTCTTCAAAGCCTATTCTCTGGGCAACCGCAAGCACGGACGTCTCGGCTAAATCCACGCTTTGCAGGTCGGAGTCATAGACCCTATCGAGACGCCGGGCGGCGCCGGATTGCTCAGCGCCGAAATTGTCCATCAAGCCCCCGCAATTTGACCATGCTCGAAGTCGAACCTGCACGATAAAATAGGTCGGCTGGAAAAGTCAAGCGGAGACAACATTGTGGGGATAGCATTGGGCATTGCATTTCCGGCTTATTGTCATGAGGAAACATCCGGGCGCGAGCACGATCCTGATTCCGGCGGGAATTCTGCTTCTGGTTGGGGGCATGGTGTACCACGGGATGCGAGTGGACCCGTTGCCGGCGGGGCGGATTCCGATGGCTCCGGTGTGGGAACTCAGCGGCCGAGGGTTGAAACTGGCGTATCCGGGAGGAGCACTGGTAAGCGACCTGGCCGTATTTGGCGATGAATTGTTCAGCTACATGATGTTCCAATACATGGCGCACCTGCCGCGGGCAGCAAAGATGGAAGTGATGCTGACGTATGACGGAGGGCGATATGTGGTTCGAGGGCGGCTGCCGGAGGACGTGGTGGAGGGCATTGGGGTGCTGGCGGAAGCGCAAGCCGCCGGGCTGGCGCGGCGGTTCGAGTGGCGGGTGGTTCCGCTATGGGAGGTGCGGCAATGGCGGCAACAAAGCCGGGTCTTTGTGGGCGCCTATCATCTGCCGGCGAAGCAGAAGCTGGAGCAGATTCCGCCGGCGCGGCTTCATGCGTATTTGGAGAGGTACATCCGGTTCAAATCCGCGACGGACCCGCGGGTACGGAGCGGCGAGGAATGGGCTCCGAAAGTTCTAACGAAAGAGAGGGCGGCGCGGCTTGCGGGCGATATTATCACGGTGGCCGGCTTCTATTCACTGCCTATCGACTTTTTCGCGGGGATTGGGGCGATGGAGAACAACTACATGAACGTTCGGGGGGACCTGGGGCACTCGGTGTGGAAGCGGCGCGCGGCAAAAGACGATATCGTTCTTCAGCGGCGGCGCGGGAAGGTGCGCGTGCTGAATGAATCGCAAGGGGTATGGCAGATCACCGTGGAGACTTTGCGGCATGCGCACAGGCTGTACTTGAAGGATGACCGGGATTACAGCCTGTTGCCCGAGCACCTGCGGCCGCCGAAGACGCTGGACGTGAAGGAAGTAGATCCGGCGGTGCTGACGACGTATGCCGGACTGCTGTTCCGGGAACTGCTGGACAAGTTCGACGGCAACGTGAGGCTTGCGGTGGGGGCGTACAATGGCGGACCGGGGAACCCGAACCTGGTGTATGAGCGGGGCGTGCGGGCGGTGGCGGAACAGGCGCGGCGGCTTCTGGAGCAGGCGGCGGTGCTCAACGGGGAGAGCGTCCTACAGATGGATTGGATTCTCGCGCGGTAGCATCGTTTGGCGAACTTCCGCACACGGCCCTGCGTAATAGCTTCTAGAATCAAGGGAAAGAGGTCATCATGAACCGCACGGCTGCTGTTTGCTTCGCGATGCTGCCAGTTCTGCTGGCAGGCACGGGCTGCCTTATGATTGAGACCGATCCGGGGCCAGTGCATACCGCGCGGGAGTCAGTAGAAGCGGGCGCCGCGGAAAATGTGTCGGTGGACATCCGGATGGGGGCGGGAGAGTTGAGATTGGAAGGCGGGGGGCCGAGGCTGCTGGATGCCACGTTCCGGTATTCGGAGGCGGTGGGCAGGCCCGTGGTGCGGTACGAACTCACCGGCTTTCGGGGGCGGCTCACGGTGGAATCGCGCAAGAAGACGCCAGTGGGCGGGAAGATGACAAACGAGTGGAATCTGCGGCTGGGCTCGAAGGTTCCGGTGGACCTCACGGCGCATCTGGGAGCCGGGAAGACGGATCTGGATGTGTCCTCGGCGCCCCTGCGTTCGCTCGAAGTGCACATGGGAGTGGGCGAATTGGAATTGAACGCGGCGGGGAAATACGCAAAGGACGTCAATATGCAGGTGCACGGCGGGGTAGGCGAGGCGCGTATTATCCTGCCGAAGGATTTCGGGGCGGTGGTGGACGCCAGGGGCGGCATTGGGAGCATCCATGCCCGGGGGCTGAGCAAGCGCGACGGGCGGTACTATAACGGCGCCTACGAAGAGGGCAAGCCCGCGATTCACATGAGTGTGCGGGGCGGCGTGGGGGAGATCGCGCTGAGCGTGGCCAACTAAGGCGAGCAGGCAATCGCGGCAACCGATAGAATGCCTATTTGGGTTCTATCATTATGTCTCAACAACTTTCCGATATAGGCCTCATCGGTCTTGCCGTGATGGGGCAGAATCTCGCGTTGAATATAGCCGACCATGGTTTCCGGATCAGCGTATATAACCGCACGACGGCGACGATGGAGAAATTCATTGCTGAAAACCCGGAGACGCCGGGCGGGCTGAGCGGCGAAAAGACCCTGGAAGGCCTTGTGGCCTCGATCAAGCGTCCGCGGAAGATCATCATTCTGGTAAAAGCGGGCGGACCCACGGATGCGGTGATCGACAGCCTGGCTCCGCTGCTGGAAGCGGGTGACATTGTGATCGACGGAGGCAACGCGAATTGGATGGACACCATCCGGCGCGAGCGTGCGCTGAAAGCGAAGGGTTTGCGCTTTGTGGGGTCCGGAGTGTCGGGGGGGGAAGAGGGGGCGCGGTTCGGACCGTCCCTGATGCCGGGCGGAGACGAAGCGGCGTGGAAGGAGATTGAGCCCATCTGGAAGGCTATTGCGGCGAAGGTGGACGCGGTGACGGGTAAGCCGATCGAGGGGGCGAAGCCGGGCAAGCCGGTGGTGGGCGGGGTGCCGTGCACGACACACATCGGTCCGGATGGCGCGGGGCACTACGTCAAGATGGTGCATAACGGGATCGAGTACGGCGATATGCAGATGATCTGCGAAGCCTATGCCCTGATGAGCGGGGTGCTGGGGATGGCTCCGGCGGAGGCGAGCGAGGTATTCGCGGAGTGGAACCGCGGCGTGCTCGACAGCTTCCTGATTGAGATTACGGCGGACATCCTACAGCAGAAGGACCCGGCAACGGGGCGGCCGTTTGTGGATGTGGTGCTGGATACGGCCGGGCAGAAGGGCACGGGGAAGTGGACTTCAGTGAGCGCTCTGGATATGGGGACGCCCGCGCCCACGGTGGCGGAGGCGGTGTTTGCCCGTTACCTGAGCGCGGTGAAGGAGGAACGGGTAGCGGCATCGAAGGTGCTGAGCGGGCCGGCTCCGGGCTTTTCGGGGGATAAGAAAGCGTTTGCGCAGGCGATTCATGACGCGCTGTACTGTTCGAAGATATGCGCTTATGCGCAGGGTTTCCAACTGATGCGCGCGGCGCAGGGGGAGTACAACTGGAAGTTGCCGTTCGGGGAGATTGCGAAAATTTTCCGGGGCGGCTGCATCATCCGGGCGCGCTTTCTGCAAAAGATTACGGAAGCCTACGAACGCAACCACGATCTGGCGAACTTGCTGCTGGATCCCTATTTCAAGAGCGAGATCGACCGCTGCCAGAGCAACTGGCGGATGGTGATCGGGCAGGCGGCGGCGAACGGGGTGGCCGCGCCGACGTTCTATTCGGCGCTGGCGTACTATGACGGGTACCGCTCGGAGCGTCTGCCGGCGAGCCTGCTGCAATCGCAGCGGGACTACTTCGGGGCGCACACGTACGAGCGCGTGGATCAGCCGCGCGGGAAGTTCTTCCACCTGGACTGGCCGGAGCCTTCGCGGCCGCAATTGGAGGTCTAATCAATAATCATGGCAAAAGGACCGGAATATTATTGGCGGTTTGCGCCGGTGAAGCAGGAAGATGAGACGGAATGTTGGGCGGCATCGCTCGACTGGTGGTCGAAAGCCACTCCCAGCCGGACACATGCGGATAAGAAGCAACTGCTGGTGGATTACGTGAGGCTTTGGGACTCGAGGATGACGCTTCCGAACGGGGATGATAATCCCGACTACGGCACGATGAGCCCGGAGAACATGAAGCGGGTGATGGACGACGCGCGGTGGAACATGCAGACGGAGGTGATTGCGGGGCCGCAATTCACCATGGAGTTCATCAACGCGCGGCTGGAGAAAGGACCGCTGATGATCGGTTTCCGGAGGGTAGGGCTGGGCGGGCACGCGGTATGTATTTACGGCGCGACGCCCAGCCACTACGCGGCGATGGATCCTGACGGCGGCAGGTTCATCGGGCGCCTGGCGACGTATTACACGCAGTCTCCCGCCATATTGGTAGGCTCGGCGAAATAGAGCGCACGGACTTACCGTGGCGCGTCAGGAGTTATAGTCAGCGGGACAGTGGCCGCAAATTGCGGGCTAGCATCGGCGGTGGCGAGCCAAGCCTGTAGGGTGTAGTTGCCGGGTTGGGGGCCGCCCGAGCCCTCTGGCCGGGGAATCAGCACGGGGATAGTCCATTCAGTTGCGACCTGCCTTTCGTGAAACGCCTGGGCGAACATCTGTCCGTCCGACCATCTCCAGACCACCTTGCCGGTTTCGTCGCGCAGGAGGACTTCGAATTCCTGGCTGGAAGGGAAACTGAGGTTGACGGGCAGCGAAGAGTTGGCGCGCAGGCGCAGAGTTGCTTCGAGGGTGGGCGAGTTGCGCGTCATCTGCATGGAGACTGAGAACTGGGCGTTGGGGGCGGCGTTGATTTGGACGTGTCCGACGCGGGCGTAGACGAGGTCGAATTGTTTGGGCCCGGTGAAGGACTGGCTGACCCTGCGCACCATGCCGATGTTTTCGGCATACTGCTCCAATTCCGCGCCGGCGTCGGCGCAGGAGAAGGCGCGGTAGCGGATCTGCAACACGTCCTCGAACGGACCGGCAGCCCCATCGAACACGCCCCGCCGCGAGAGCGTCTGCCCCTCCTGATCGCATTCGCGCGCGGGGGCCTGCCACCAACCACCTTCGAACGGGGCGAACGAGGTAATGACCTGTTCCGCGCCGGTTTCTTCATTCACCTGGACGAGATTGTTCTGCTCATCCGTTCGCGCCAGCAGACGGGCGGCCGTATAGCCGCGAATGGGGTGGTAGACGCGGCCGTTCATGAGCACCGGCGTGCCGACGGCGACGGTAAAGGACTGGCCGGTCCCGGCCTCGCGATATATCCAGGTGTTTCCCTGCCGGAGAGGGAAGAAAGTGCCGCCTGCCGCAATCGCGGTGAAAACAGTGATTCCGAACAGAGTTTTGAACATCGATTCCTTCATGGTTCGTTTTGTGGGCGCGCATCGCCCTGCCTATGAACGCGACGGCGGCGCCAGGACGGGATCATGAAGTTACAAATGTTGCGGCTCAGCCGAGTTTGATTTGCTTGTATTGAATCTTGTTCCATTCCCAGACGCCGAGTCCGAGAGCGCCGGCGATCTCGACGTGCTCGGGTTGGCGGTGGATGTAGGTGCTGAACTGATCGGGGGTGTCCTCGACCAGTTTTTTCTTGCCCACGGCCAGCCGTTTTTCGTCGATTTTCGTCCAGCCGACGTGGTCGATGGCGACGGGATCGGTGGCGAAATACATGGTGTGGTGCTCCCAGACAAACTCCGGCCTGGCTCCGGGTCCCCCGTGGTAGACGCCTTTGACGCCGTCGAGGATGTTCAACACCACCTTGTCGCGAATGACGGGCATCTGGACGATGGCGGGTATGAAGGCGTTGCAGGCGTTTTGCGAGATGGTGGAATGGGAGCGGCTGACGTTGTTGACCATGCCGTGAGAGAGGTTTTTCAAGGCGAGCGTGATGCCTGCGGACTGGTGGTCCTTGAGGACGCAGAGGTTGATGACCTTGTTCACCTGTCTGGTGATGAAATTGGCGGCGAAGGACTTGCGCGCGCGCTCATCGTTGGCGTAGCCGGGGTTGGTGAGCGGCAATTCGACATAGTGATCCCGGTCATAGCCGGTAATGTCCAACTGGATGCCGTCGTTATGTTTGGCGGCATAGGCAGTGCGCACGCCTTCGGGCAGCCATTTGTCGAAGCCGCCGCCTAGGAACTGATCCTGGTAGCGGTCATAGACGATGATGTCTTTGTTGGGGATTCCCGCGGCTGCGAGGCCATTGAGGATGACATGCATGACTTCGGGAGCGCTGATGACGTGGGGCTGGCCGACGGGATTGACCTTGATGCCGACGACGTCGCCTTTCTGGAAAAACAGCTTCCATGAGGGGGCCCAATCATCCGCGCCGGTGAGTTCGTTCATTCCGCGGCGCATCATCGCGCCGATGACTTCGGCGTTGTATTTGCCGGAAACGATAGAGCGCTGATCTTCGACGCCGATGACCTTGCCGGGGAAGAGGCCGGGAATGCCGAGTTTGCCGGGCGGGGCTTTGGAAACGGTCTGGGCTCCGAAGGCGAGTTCGCGAAGAAAAGGCGCGGCCGCGGCCGTCTTGAGCAATTGACGTCGAGTACAGGGCATGGGCATAGTCCTTTCTGACACTATACAGCGGAAGATCGGCGGTTGGGGCCGGTATGGGAAAATAGCGTTGTGACCGGTCACGAAATCAGACAAAAGTTCCTCGACTATTTTGCCGCGCGCGGACACCGCGTGGTCCGCAGTTCCTCACTGGTTCCCGCCAACGATCCAACGCTGCTGTTCACCAACGCGGGGATGAACCAGTTCAAGGATATTTTCACGGGCCTCGAGAAGCGCGATTACAACCGCGCCGCGAGTTCGCAGAAATGCGTGCGGGCTGGGGGGAAGCACAACGATCTCGAGAATGTCGGCTACACGCGCCGCCATCACACGTTCTTCGAGATGCTGGGGAATTTTTCTTTTGGCGATTATTTCAAGGCGGAGGCAATCGATTTCGCCTGGGAGTTGATTACGAAGGATTACGGGCTGCCGAAAGACCGTTTGTATGTGACGGTGTTCCGCGAGGATGACGAGGCCGAGGAATTGTGGCAGAAGGTGGCGGGGGTGCCGAAAGACCGTATTTTCCGGATGGACGAGAAGGACAACTTCTGGCAGATGGGGGAGACGGGGCCATGCGGGCCGTGTTCGGAAATCCACTATGACCTGGGGCCGGGCGCGGCGGAGGCGGGGCGCGAGGACGAGCGGTTTCCGCTCGATGGGGGCGGGCGTTTTGTCGAGATCTGGAACCTGGTGTTCATGCAGTTCGACCGGTCCACGGACGGGACGCTCACGCCGCTGCCGCGGCCATCGATTGACACCGGACTGGGGCTGGAGCGGCTGGCGGCGATTATGCAGGGGAAGCTTTCAAACTTCGAATGCGACCTGCTGCTGCCGGTGGTGGAGAAGGGCGCCGAGTTGTTTGGGAAGAACTATGGAGATGATCCGCGGGTGGATGTTTCGCTGCGCATCGCGGCGGACCATGCGCGGGCGACGGCATTTCTCATTCACGACGGGGTGTTGCCGTCGAATGAAGGACGCGGATATGTGTTGCGCAAGATCATGCGGCGGGCGATGCGAAACGCGCGCATGGTGGGCGTGGAGGAACCGTTTCTGTACAAGCTGACCGGATTCGTGGCCGATCTGATGAAGCCCGCCTATCCGGAACTGCTCGAGAACGCGCAGCGGGTGGCGCGCGTGGTGAAAGATGAAGAACACCGTTACGCCACCACCTTCACGGTGGCGGAAAAAGTCTTCCAGGAAGAAGCGAAGGCGGCGGTGAGCGGAGTGCTTCCAGGCGCGGCGGCGTTCAAGCTGTACGACACGTTCGGATTGGCGTTGGATGAAATGGAGGAGATGGCGCGGGAGCGGGGCATTTCGGTGGACATGGCTGGGTTCGAACAGGCGATGGAGCAGCAGCGGCAGCGCGCGCGCGCCAGTTGGAAGGGCGCGGAGAAGGCGCAGGTCGCGCCGGCGTATCAAAGCTTGCGCGAGCGGGGCAGAACGCAGTTTCTGGGATATGAGAGCCTCACCTACTCGGAGAGCGTGGTCATTGGACTGTTGAGCGAAGAGAAGCAACTGGTGGAGCGGTTGGAGGCCGGGGAGAAGGGGGAACTGGTTCTGGACCGGACGCCGTTCTATGCGGAAGCCGGCGGGCAGGTGGGAGACCGGGGCGCGCTGTATCGTGGCGGGGACAAGGTAGCCGAGGTGGATTCCACGTATCCGGCAGTTCCGGGGCTATCGATTCACAAGATTCGGGTAGCGGCGGCGATTGCGGTGGGGGACAAACTGGAGGCGCGCGTGGAAGCAGCGCCGCGCGGGTCCACGATGAGGAATCATACGGCCACCCATCTGCTTCACGCGGCGCTTCGCACCGTGCTGGGCAAGCACGTAAAACAGGCCGGCAGCGTAGTGGAGCCGTCGCGCCTGCGCTTCGATTTCACGCACTACACGGCGATGGACCCGGACGAGATTGCGGAAGTGGAGCGGTTGGCGAACGAAGAAATCCTGGAGAACATTCCGGTGGAGACGAGCGTGATGGGATTGGAGGATGCGCTCAAGACGGGGGCGATGGCGTTGTTCGGCGAGAAGTACGGAGACAGCGTGCGGGTGGTGCGCGTGGGCGACTTCAGCCGTGAACTGTGCGGCGGGACGCACGTCCACCGCACGGGCGATATCGGCTTGTGCAAGATCGTGCAGGAAGGCAGCATCTCGGCCGGGGTGCGCCGTATCGAGGCGATCACGGGCGAGGCCGCGCTGGAGCGGTTCCGCGCCGCCTCGGACACGCTGGCGCGGGTGGCGCACACGATGCGGGCCTCGGAGGGCGAGGTCCTGGACCATGTGGAGCGCATGGCGGCGCACCAGAAATCGCTCGAGAAGGAGATTGAGCAACTGAAGGCGAAGCTCGCGCAATCGCATGCCGCCTCGCTCGAGGCGCAGGCGCGGGTAGTGAAGGGAGTGAAGGTGCTGGCCGGGCGGCTGGACGGGTTCGATCGCCAGCAACTGCGGGCTCTGGCCGATTCGCTGCGCAACAAGTGGCGCACGGGCGTGGTGGTGCTGGCGAGTTCGGAAGACGGGACGGTGGCGCTGGTTTCGGCGGTGACGAAGGACCTGACGGGCAAGGTGCACGCGGGCAAGATTGTGAGCGCGCTGTCGCAATCGATTGGGGGGAAGGGCGGCGGCCGGCCTGACATGGCGGAAGGAGGCGGCAAGGACGTGAAGGCGCTGCCGAAGGCGCTGGAGACGGTTTATGAGAACGTGGAGTCGATGCTCTGATGCGGGATGTGGTGGTGGTGGGAGCGGGGCCCACGGGGCTGGCGTGCGGTATTGAGCTGAAGAAGCGCGGGCTGGACGCACTGTTGATAGATAAGGGGTGCGTGGTGAATTCGCTTTATCACTACCCGACGAACATGGTCTTTTTCACCACGCCGGAACTGCTCGAGATCGGGGACATTCCGATGACCTCGTTGAACGAGAAGCCGAACCGGATTGAAGCGCTGAAATATTACCGGCGGGTGGCGGATCATTTCGCGCTCGACATTCACCAGTATGAGAAAGTGCTGGGGATCGAGGGGGATGACGGCGCGTTTACTGTACACACGACGGACCGGTTGGGGCGCCCGCGGCGGTACGAGTGCCGCAAGGTGATCCTGGCGTCGGGATATTACGACATCCCAAACAAGCTGGACGCGCCGGGCGCGGAACTCGAGAAGGTGATCTATTACTACAAAGAGGCGCACCCGTTTTACGGCCTGGATGTGGCTGTCATCGGAGGGAAGAATTCGGCCGCGATCGCCGCGCTCGAGCTTTTCTGGACAGGCGCGCGGGTGACGCTGATACACCGCCGGGACCGGCTGTCGGATCATATCAAGTACTGGATCAGGCCTAATATCGAAAACCGGCTGAAGAGCGGAGAGATCAAGGGGTATCTGAACAGCAGCGTGAAGCGGATTTTGCCGGATTCGCTGGTGATCGGCGCACCGGAGGGGGAGGTGGCCATCAAGAACGATTTCGTGCTGGCGATGGTGGGCTACCGGCCGGACTTTGAATTCATGTCACGGCATGGGATTGATCTCGATCCGGCGACGATGAAACCGCGCACGAACCCGGAGACGCTGGAGAGCGAGCGCAAGGGGATCTACCTTGCTGGGGTAGTGGTGGCGGGAGTGCACACGAACGAGATATTTATCGAAAACGGGCGGTTTCATGGGGCGGTGATTGCGGAGGCGATCGGACGTGCGGCCGGGTGAGGGCGGCACGTTAAGCTATGACGGCCACGGTCGAGATTCCAGACGAACTCTTCCGCCGCGCAAAGAAGCATTGCGCTGAACGAGGCATTGCGTTTCGCCAACTACTCGAGGAAGGCCCGCGGCTGAAACTTGACCGGCCGAAACTACCGGCCGTTTTCGCCTGAAACCCTTCGGGTTCGCGGGCGAGCGCCAGTGGGAACGGGATTGGGCTGCAATTCGAGAGCTGATCCATGCGGGACGGGGAGGAGCGTCCGAAACCGATGTTGGCCGTTGACACGAACAAACTTACTTGACCGGCTCTTGGCGGCCTGCCTCGCCTGGGCATCTAACCAAACCGCTCGCGCAGTTCATCGAGGACCCAATTGCCGACACGCTGTCCGCCCAATCGGACACGCGGCTTGATGGGGCCATGGAAGTCAGAGCCGCCGGTCACCGCGAGGCGATGGCGCCGCGCCATTTCGAGGTAGCGCGAGGACTGCTCGAGAGAGTGATCGGAGTGGAAGACCTCGAGGGCGCGCAGTCCCGCGTCCACGAGGCGCTGGAGCACGCGCCCGTCGAACGCGGGGCCGAGGCGGACCGGATGGGCGAGCGAGGAGACGCCGCCGGCTTCATTGACGCGGGCAATCCCTTCATCAAGGGAAGGCGCTTCATGCGGCACGTACGCCAAGGCATCCTCCCCGATATAGCGCTCGAAGGCCTCCTCGTAGCTATCCACATAGCCCTTGTCCATGAGGACGCGGGCGAAGTGGGGGCGGCCGGTCATGCTCCGGCCAAGGGCTTCGACTTCTTCCAGTTCGACGCAGGCTCCCAGGGATTGGAGGCGGTGGGCCAGCCTGCGGTTACGGTCGCGGCGCTGCTCATGGCGGAGTTCGAGCCAATGGCGGAAGGCTTGGCCGGGCTCGCCTTGGAGGAAATAGCCGAGCAGGTGGGCGGGGCGCCCGTGAAGATTGCATGTCACCTCGATGCCGCGGATGACTTCCGGCTGCCGCGGCTCCTCCGGCGTTCGCATGGCGTCATAGCCGGCCAGCGTGTCATGGTCGGTTACGGCAAAGGCGTCCAGTCCTTCGCGCCGCGCGAGTTCGAAGAGTTCTTCGGGCGAGCAGGCTCCATCGGAGTAGTGGGTGTGGGCGTGGAGATCAATCATGGAGCCGAGGGCTCCGGGGGGAACTCGAAGACCTCGCCCGCGGCCCTGACGGTAAGCTTTCCCCGCCCGAGCGCCTTGCCGTGGTTGGGATAGAACAACGCGCCGTCGGTGCTTTGGCCGGGCATGAGTTTCACATCCACGAAGGCAATGGCCGATGCAGCGGCGGCGGCTTTCAGTTTCGCGGAAGTCAGTTCGGCAAACGCGGCCTGACGGCGCTGCTCATATCCGTTGGTGGAGGTGAGGCGGGTCAATCCGTAGAGGCCGATTTCGTAGGTGGCGACGAGCTTGATGACGTCGCTGCGCCCGGCCTTATCCACCAGTTCGTTCACAACCTTACGAGGATTGGCGGGCGTCACGGCTCCGCCTCCATCGGCCTTTTCGAAGCGGAAATCATCGGTCTTGACGGTCCAGGGGATCTGAGAGCCATTGGAGACGGCCACCTGGAGGATGGAATACTCACGGATCTGATTGGGCAGGGGCGCGAACATGATCGTAACTCCGTTACGGGTCAACGTTTTATAGCGCAATCCGCCGGAGTCGAATTCAATTACCTGTCCCCAAACGAGGACGACGGAGGCAAGAACTCCGCACATCAGCCGAACAAGGCCCATAGCCTCATTATGCTATACTGCCCACGAACGCTTTCCCTTGCCCCATGCATAACGTAGGGAACCATCCGAGTCATTTCGGACTACGGGAACACGGAATCCGCAATCTTGCGGCAGCCTACTGGAATTTATCACCGGCACAATTGATTGAGAAGGCCCTCAAGCACCAGGAAGGGATACTGGCCGCGAATGGGGCGCTGTCGGTGCGAACGGGGCAGTTCACCGGGCGGTCGCCGAAAGACAAGTTTATTGTAAAGCAGGCGGAAACGGAATCGACGGTCGATTGGGGAGCGGTCAACCAGCCGATGACGGAGGCGCATTTTGACCGCCTGCACTCCCATGTCCTGTCTTTTCTTCAGGGCAGGGACGTGTACATTCAGGATTGTTTCGGCGGCGGGGATGAAAGCTACACGCTGCCGATACGCGTCATCACGCGCCGCGCGTGGCATAGTCTGTTCGCGCGCCAGTTGTTCGTACGCCCGGCGGCGGGCGCCACGGCGAGCCACGTTCCGGAGTTTACGCTGCTCTTTGTCCCGGATTATCAGGCGGACCCGGAGACCGACGGGTCGAAGTCGGAAACCTGCATTGCCATCAATTTCCGCAAGCGCGTGGTGATCATCGCGGGGACGGAATACGCCGGGGAGATGAAGAAGAGCGTGTTTTCCATCTTGAATTACATCCTTCCCGACCGCGGTGTATTTCCGATGCACTGTTCGGCCAACGTGGGAGAGGACGGGGATGTGGCTTTATTCTTCGGACTCTCGGGAACCGGGAAGACGACGCTCTCGGCCGATCCGCGGCGGCGGCTGATCGGCGACGATGAGCACGGCTGGAGCGATCAAGGGGTGTTCAATTTCGAGGGCGGCTGCTATGCCAAGTGCATCCGGCTGTCGCGGGAAAAAGAGCCGCAGATCTGGAATGCCATCCGTTTCGGATCGGTGCTGGAGAACGTGGTGGTGGATGAGAACACGCGGATCTGCGATTTTGACGCTGAAACCATTACGGAGAATACGCGCGCGGCCTACCCTGTCGAGTTCATTGACAACGCCGTCATACCCGGCGTTGGCGGGCTTCCGTCACGGATTCTGTTCCTGACGGCGGACGCGTTCGGGGTGCTGCCGCCGATCGCGCGTCTTACGCCCGAGCAGGCGATGTACCACTTTCTGAGCGGCTATACCGCGAAAGTGGCGGGGACCGAGCGGGGGCTGGGCAGCGAGCCACAGGCGACGTTCAGCGCCTGTTTCGGAGCGCCATTTCTGCCTCGCCCGGCGATCACGTATGCGCAAATGCTGGGGGAGCGGTTGGCGCGGCACAAGGTTTCCTGCTGGCTGGTGAATACGGGTTGGGTGGGAGGCGCGTTCGGCACGGGACGGCGGATGAGCCTGCCGTATACGCGCGCCATGGTGACCGCCGTGATAGAAGGCGGGTTGAGGGATGCCGCGGTGGAGCAGCATCCGGTGTTTCAGACGCTGGTCCCTAAGAGTTGCCCTGGGGTTCCGGCTGAGTTGCTGGACGCGCGGCGGCAGTGGAAGGACGCGCAGGCTTACGACCGGGCGGCGGCTGAATTGAGCACGCGATTCCGGAAAAATTTCGCGAAGTTCGGCGCGATGAGCCGGGAGATTCTGATGGCGGCTCCGGTGGGCTAGAGTTGGTATGTCACCATTTGTACCAGCAACCGCGCTGTTCACCGTTCATGTACAGAATCGACGAACCTGACACCGCCCCCATCCGCGCCGGAGAAGAACTCCCTGTGGAGCGGTTGCGGGAATACCTGGGCGGGAAGATCGAAGGGGCGGAGGAAGGGATCGCCATCGAACAGTTCCCGGGAGGGCATTCGAACCTGACGTACCTGGTGGCGGCGGGCGGGAGGGAATACGTGCTGCGGCGCGCCCCGCACGGGCCGGTGGCGCCGAAGGCTCACGACATGGCTCGGGAATGCCGTGTGCTTCAGGCAGTGCATCCCTATTTTCCTCCCGCGCCGAAGCCGTACCTGCTGTGTGAGGATTCATCGGTCATTGGGGCCATCTTCTTTCTCATGGAGCGCCGCCGGGGCGTGGTCTTGCGGGCGGACATTCCCGCGCCGTGGGCGGCGAACGAGGACTTGCCGCGCCTGGTCAGCAAGGCGTTCCTCGATTGCCTGGTGCAACTGCACTCGGTGGATGTAGTGGGCACGGGGCTGACGGGACTCGGCAAGCCGGACGGGTTCGTTGAACGCCAGGTACGCGGCTGGTCGGAGCGGTGGATGCGGGCGCGCACGGAAGAGATGCCGCGGATGGACCGGGTGATGGAGTACCTGCGCGAAAAGCTGCCGCGGGAAGGCCCGCCGGCGCTGGTGCATAACGATTTCAAGCTGGACAACGTGATGCTGCGCGGGGATGATCCGGGGACGGTGGAGGCTGTCCTCGACTGGGAGATGACCACCGTGGGTGATCCGCTGGTGGACCTCGGCCTCACGCTCTGTTATTGGGATCCGCCGGATGCCGATGTGCGCGATGGTCCGGTGGCCTGCCTTACGCGCGGGCGCGGTTGGATGACGGGGGAGGAACTGGCGGGGCAGTGGGCCGAGCGCACGAAACGTTCCGCGGCCGCTCTCCGGTACCATGAGATTCTAGGTATTTTCAAACTTGCGGTGATCGTCCAGCAGATCTACTTTCGCTGGTTCCGCGGCCAGACGAGCGATGAACGCTTTGCCTCGTTTCATAAGCGCGTGAGATCCCTGGTGGAAGCCGCGTATGCCCGCGTGGAGGCCGTTGATTGAGTTCGCTCTACTGCTTCCGGCATGGACAGGCCGGGTTGCGCGATGATTATGACACGCTCTCGGAAACGGGACGAAGGCAAGCCAGAGCCCTTGGAGAGTTCCTGGCCGGCCGCAACATGACATTCGACGCGTTTTACACGGGCGGATTGAACCGCCAGCGGCAGACGGCGCTGGCAATCCGGGACGCTTATCGCGCGGCGGGCGTGGAGATTCCGGAGCCGGTGACCGATACGAACTGGAACGAATTCGATCTGGGGGCCGTGTACCGAGGGATTGCTCCGCGGCTTGCCGCCGAGGACATCGAATTCCGGCGCGAGTATGAGGCGCTGGAGCGCGAATCGGCAGATGCGGGATCGGCGGTTCACCGGCGCTGGACGGCCGCGGATGTCGCGGTGGTTCGCGCGTGGATCGAGGGCCGCCATGCGTGCGAGGCGGAGTCCTGGGCGGCATTCACGGAGAGGGTGCGAAGGGGGCTGGATGCGCTGGCCGCGGCCAAGGGCAGAATCGCCATTTCCACCTCGGCCACTCCCATTGGGGTATGGATGGGGTTGGCGCTGCGTCTCGAAAACCGCTACATCATGCGGGCGGCGGGCGCGCTTTATAACGCTTCCATCAGTACCTTCCGGCTGCGGGGAGGCGAGGTCCATCTGAGCACGTTCAACCAGATTGGCCACTTCGCGGATCCGTCGCTCGTGACCTTCCGGTAATAGAGAGGGAATCATGAATTTCGACTACAGTCCCAAGGTTCAAGAGTTGAGGAAGAAACTCGAAGGCTTCATGGACGAGCATATCTATCCGAACGAGGAGCGCTACCTCGCGGAGGTAGAGAAAATCGGATGGGGCGCGGTCCCCGTGATCGAGGAGTTGAAGCCCATCGCCCGCCGCGAGGGCCTGTGGAATCTTTTTCTCCCGGAGAGCGAATACGGCGCCGGGTTAACGAATCTCGAATATGCGCCGCTGTGCGAGATCATGGGGCGGGTGGTCTTCGCGCCGGAGGTGTTCAATTGTTCGGCTCCGGACACGGGGAACATGGAAGTGCTGGAGCGTTACGGAACAGCCGGGCACAAGGAGCGGTGGCTGAAGCCTTTGCTCGACGGCGAGATACGCTCGGCCTACTGCATGACGGAGCCGGGCGTGGCCTCTTCGGACGCGACGAACATTGAAGCGAGCATCCGGCGGGAAGGCGATGAGTACGTGCTGAACGGACGCAAGTGGTGGAGCACGGGGGCCGGGGACCCGCGGTGTAAGATCGGCATCTTCATGGGGAAGACCGACCCCACGGCCGCGCGGCATAAGCAGCAATCCATGATTCTGGTTCCGCTCGATCTGCCCGGAGTCAGGATTGAGCGGATGCTTTCGATATTCGGCTATAACAGCGCGCCGCACGGGCACGGCGAGATCAGTTTCACCAACGTGCGCGTTCCGGCCGGCAATCTGCTGCTGGGAGAAGGCCGCGGGTTCGAGATCGCGCAGGGGCGCCTGGGGCCGGGACGGATTCATCACTGCATGCGGCTGATCGGAGTGGCGGAGCGCGCGCTGGAGGCGATGTGCCTGCGGACCACGCGGCGGGTTGCGTTCGGGCGCAAGATCTCCGAGATGGGGACCATTCGCGCGGATATCGCGCAATCGCGCATCGAGATCGAGCAGGCGCGACTGCTGGTGCTGAAGGCAGCGCACATGATGGACACGGTAGGGAACAAGGCGGCGCGTACGGAAATCGCGGCCATCAAGGTGGTTGCGCCGAACGTGGCGCTGCGAGTGCTGGACCGCGCGATTCAGGCGCACGGCGGCGGCGGTGTATGCCAGGATTACTTTCTTGCCGCGGCCTGGGCCAATGCGCGCACGCTCCGGTTGGCGGACGGTCCTGACGAGGTTCATCTCGAGAGCATCGCGAAGACCGAACTGCGCCGCTACGAACCAAAGGCATGAGCCGCCTCACGCTGGTACGACACGGACAGGCGCGGGCCTTCGAGGACGATTCCGACAGGTTGTCCGAGGCGGGGGAGAACCAGGCGCGCAAACTCGGGACGCATTGGGCCGGGCTTGGCGTTCGTTGGAGCGAGGTCCACTGCGGGACGCTACAGCGGCAGCGGCGCACGGCGGAACTGATCGGCGAGGCCTACGGGCAGGCGGGCCTTTTCTATCCGGCGCCCTGTGCGGACTTCCGGTGGAATGAGTACGATTCCGGCGGAGTGCTGAGCCGGGTGGCTCCTGTTCTGGCGGCTCGGGCGCCGGAATTCGCCGCTCTCGAAGAAGAGTTCCGCCGCCATAAGGATACGCCGGAAGCCAACCGGTATTTCCAGCGCATGTTCGAACATCTCATGCGGATGTGGATTGCGGGCGAGGTGGACGCGCCTGGCGTGGAGAACTGGCTATCATTCCAGACTCGGGTGATAGAAGGCTTGCGGTATGTTCTCAACGGGTCCGGAGGGAGCCGCAACGTGCTGATTGTCAGTTCGGGAGGTCCGATCGCCACGGCAGTGCAGACCGTGGTGATGGCGCCTTCGGCGATGGCGCTGGAGTTGAACTGGCGCATACGAAATTCCTCCGTCACGGAGTTTCTCTTCACGCATCACGGACGCATCACGCTGGATCTGTTTAACTCGACGCCGCATCTCGCGGCGGAAGAGATCACTTACCGCTGAGCGCGATTGCCGTTGCCCATCCATTCGGCGTATACCTTGCGAAAGGGCCATCCTTCGGGGCGATACATCACATGGGCGGAGGGGTATTGCGCCTTCACGGTGTGTTCGAGCAGAGGGACGCCGCTCGGATTGCGCGCGTCGACAACCCATACGGGACGCGGCGCCAGGGCGCTGACCAGGTCGGGTAAATCGTAGTCGCGCAATACTCCGGGGAGAACGATGTCGATGAGGCCGCGGGGGAACTTCGATTGCGTCGCGGCGAGCCAGGAGAGCGGCATGCCTTCGAGCACGGCGGATTCGATGCCGGGGGTGAGGAACGCGGCGTGCAACGCGGTGACGGCGGCCGGTCCGCGGCCGTAGATGCGGATACGTCCACTGTCGATTTGCGGGTTTGCGGCGAGGCTGGTGTACTCGTTCAGCACATCGGAAAGCTGCAAGCCAATGAGCGTACGGCCCACGAGGAAGGCGCGGTTGGCGGTTTGCCATTGGGAGGAATAGCCGGATTCGGGGCGGATGGAACTGGCGGGGAAGCGGATGGCCATCACCGCAAAGCCCGCGGCCAGCATTTCGCCGATATCCTCTTTGGCCGCGTTCAACGCGAGGATGGCGGGACGCTTTCCATTGCCGTTTTCCGGCAGTTGGAGTTGGGAATCGAAGAACCTGGTCTGCGTGGGCGAGTATTGCGTGCGGCGGATGACCATCTCCCGCGTTACTCCGCCTGAGTTGGCGGCGCGCCGCGAGTAGAGACGGAGGGCTTCCTTGGCGTTCAGAGATTGGGTGGTTTCCCCGCCGAAGCTCGAGAGCACCTGTCCGGTTGGAGTGACGTAGAGGTTCTGCTCGGGCTCGGTCTCGACTTCCTCTTCGCCGCCGGCGGATTCCCTGCCCATCAGCCATTGCTCGAGCCAGCGATAGGCGGCTTCGCGGCGAGGCTTCGACCATCCGTGCGTATCGTCGTATTCGAAATAGCCGGCTTTCGCTTCGGCGTCGAGTACACCGTAGAAACGCCGGATCTCCTCATAGGCGCGCCGCGCCCCTTCGATGGGGAAGAAATCGCGGATGGCGGTGGTCATCAGAAAGGGTTTGGGGGCGGCGGCGAAGGCGAAATCGGGAAAATCGAAGCCATCCTTGAGGAAGCCGGGAAACACCTGTTCGGCATCCTGCGGGCCGGGCTTGTACCAGAGTTGCTTCCAGGAAGTCATGTAGCAACTGGAGACAATGGCCGCCAGGCGCGGGTCCGCCATGGCGAGGTAGGCTGCCTGCGTACCGCCGCCAGAATTTCCGGCCACGGCGATTTTCGTGCTGTCGACATCGCGGCGGGTTTGCAGGTAATCCACGGCGCGCATGCCGTCCCAGATCTCGTACCGGGCAATGTGGCCGCCGGTCAACAGACATTGCGATCCGGTGAGAATATGCTCCTGCACGCCGATGCCGCCGCGGGAGGCGCCGGTATCGGGATCGAGGGTCTCGCTTCGCTCTCCCTGTCCCGGCGGATCGAAAGCGAGAACGAGAAAGCCGCGCCTGGCCATCGTGATCCAGACGTGCTGATAGGTGGCGGACGCCTTTCCGTTGGCGCTGTGCCCGGCCACTCCAACAAGAGCAGGAAAAGGAGGCTGGCTATTGAGCGGCACGTAGACGTTCGCGGTGACGTGAAAGCCGGGCAGACTCTGATACACCAGCTTTTCGACGCGGTAGCCGGAGCGCGTGAAGCTGCCCACAATGCGCGGCTGTAGAGGGCCGCTTCTGACGGGAAGCCCGCCGATCTCGGCCAGCATTTTTTCCCGAATGCCGGCGCGCCGCTGCCCGGCTTGAGCCCTGGTGAGGTGTGAGAGAGACGCGGCGCGGCCGCCGAGGGCGGACTCAGCCAGTTCGCTCAAGTAACTATCGACCGCGGGCTGCGCCTGCGCGGACATCACGAGCGCCAGTAACGCAAGCAGGTTCCTCATGCGGAAAGCAGCCTCAACACGTAGGTAAGATTTCGCTTCATGTCTGCCTCGACGTTATTCGCGGGAGAGGAGGTTTCGAGGTTCGCAAAGCCGTCATAGCCCGTTTCGCGCATGGCATTCAGCACGTTTTCCACGGGGATCTTCCCTTCCCCGAGGTAATGCGGGTTGTCCTTAATGTGGATCTGGCAGATGCGCTTCTTGCCGAGCCAGCGAATCTCGCGGACGGGATCGAAGCCGCCGTTCGTGGAGTTGCCGATGTCATAGTAGGTGAGAACGGCCTTGGAACGCGAGGCTTCCATGATGCGGACATTGTCCTCGGCGGAAATGGTGTCTTCGATTCCGAGCACCACGCCGGCTTTTTCGGCTTCCGGTCCGATCTCGCGCAGGAAGGAGGCGACGTAATCCTGTTCGGCGCGGGTTTCGATGGCCGCGCCGCCGAAAAACGGCAACAGGATCACGCGCGCATTCAGCTTCCTGGTGATGGGAATGGCATCAGCCACCCACTTCCGGCCAAGTTTGCTGTTTTTGAGGTGGTCGATGTGGAGGATATCGAGGCAGGTTCCGGCCAGCCGGATGCCATGCTGCTTCGCGGCCGCGAGGTATTGCTGTTGCAGCGCGCCGTTATCGAGCGGAAGTTTGTTATCGAGGGGTTTGCGGCCGAGGCTCACTTCCACGCCGGCGAAACCGAGTCTCGCGGTGAGCGCCACCGCCTCCACCTTCCCGGCCAGCTTGAGATTCCAGTCCGTGACCCCAATGCGGAAGCCATAGGACTTTGCCTGCATGCGGGAAGCCGCGCCCGCGAGCAGGCTGGAGGAAAGAAACGCTCTGCGAGAATGGCGCATGCCGGTAGTGTAACGTAATGCGGACTCAGCGCGGCAGGATAAAGCCTCCATCCACGCGGAGAACGCTGCCTGTGATGTAGGCGGCCTCGTCCGAGACGAGGAACCTCACGGCGGCGGCAATCTCCTCCGGTTTGGCGAGGCGGCCCAGCGGCAGCAGACTGCCCTGTTCGCGAATGAACTGCTCGGTAAAGAACGTCCGTTCTCCGGGCGTATCGGTCCAGCCGGGCTCGATGGTGTTCACGCGGATGCGGTGTTGCGCCAGTTCGCTTGCCCATGTGGCGGCCATGTGATTCACCGCCGCCTTGGCTCCGTTGTACGCCGTGCTGCCGGGAAATCCGCGCGAGGCATGAATGGAACTGATCATGACGATGGCTCCGCCTGCTCCCTGCTTCACCATCTGGCGCGCCGCGAGCTGCGAGCAATGAAACACGCCCCACAGGGTGGTTCCCCAGACCGCGGCCACATCGTTCACTTCCAGTTCGAGCAGCGGCTTACGGATGTTGACGGCGGCGTTGTTCACGAGAATGTCGATGCGTCCCCAGCGGTTCACCACTTCGGCGAACATCGCTTCCATCTGGACGCGGTCGCCCACATCGGCATGGAGGTACAGCGCCCAACGTCCCGCGGATTCGATATCCTTGACGGTCTCCGGGGCCGATTCGGTGATGTCGCAAACGGCGACATCGCACCCGGCGCGGGCCAACTCCGCCGCTGTCGCGCGGCCGATTCCCCTCGCGCCCCCCGTCACTATCGCAACTTTTCCGGCCGGCTTCACGTGATCTGTACTCCTTCACGAAATACGAAATGGATGCCTTCCGGCTTCTGTCGAGGCGATTCGTAGGTGGCCCGCGCACGAATGGCGGCGGGGTCGAACACGACGACATCGGCTACCGCGCCGGGCCGCAGAACTCCGCGCCCGCGCATGCCGAAGCGCTCCGCCGGTTTTCCCGTAATGCGGTAAACCGCGTCGGCGAGCGGCAGCCATCCCCGCTCTCTCACCATCTCGCCCAACAGGCAGGGGAACGTGCCGTAGAGGCGGGGATGCGGCCGCCCTTTCACATAGAATCCATCGCTGATCACCGTGCACAGCGGATGCTGGAGCAGTTTGCGAAGGTTGTCATCGCACTGGTTGAAGCTGAGCATGTTGACATCGCCGTTCTCTTCTTCAAGGAGTTCGAATACGGCTTCCACCGGCTCCACGCCGCGCGCTTCCGCGATTTCGATAAAGTTCTTGCCTACCCAGCGTGCTCCCTCCGCGCTTCCGGTGGCCGACACGAAGATATCGTTCCACTGCTGCGCGGTCTGCGCGATGGTTTCTTCGGCAATGCGCGGCCGGAGGGTGGGGTCCGCGAGACGGGACAGCATCGCCGAAATGCCGCCGTCGAGGGTCCACTGCGGGAGCAGTTGCGTGAGCACCGTGCTGCCCGCGAGGTAGGGATAGCTGTCGAACGCCACATCGATCCCTTCCGCCCTTGCCTGCTCCAACCGTTCCAAAGCCTGAGCCTGCCTGCTCCAGTTCGCGCGGCCGACCGCCTGGAGATGGGAGATCTGTAAACGGCATCCGGTCTCGCGCGCCAGATCGAGTTGTTCTTCGATCGATTCGAGCAACTGATGCATGTAACTGCGCATGTGCGTCGCGTATACTTTGCCGTGCTTCGCCGTGACGCGGCACAGGCGCACCAACTCTTCGCGCGGAGCGCTCGAGCCGGGCGCGTACATCAGCCCGGTCGAGAATCCGCACGCGCCCGCCTCTAGCGATTCCTCGAGAATTCCCTCCATGCGGTCCATCTCGGCGGGTTCCGGGGCTCCCTGCCGGGCGCCCATGGTGGCAATGCGCAGACTGCCGTGGCCCACCAGGGACCAGACGGTGCAAAGCCGCGATTCACGCCGCGCGTGGTCGAGATATTCCGCCGCGCTCCGCCAGCCCCAGGAATCGCCGCCCGCGAGGATCGCATGCCCGTAGCGCCGCACCGCCGCCGCGTCCGCGCCGCAGGGATAGGGCGAGAATCCGCAGTTGCCGACTACCTCGGTGGTGACGCCCTGATCCGCTTTTGCGCGATCATTCTCCAGGACCATGACATCCGAATGGCTGTGGATATCGATGAAGCCGGGGGTGATGGTGAGCCCCGCGCAGTCGATGAGGCGCGCGCCGGCGGGGGGCGGCGCCTGCCCCACGGCGGCGATCACTCCGTCTTCGATGAGGACACCGGCGCGTTTGGGTTCGGCGCCGGTCCCGTCAATTACCGTTCCGTTGTATAGATGGATCAAACGGTGATTTTCGCATGGCGCGGCATCATCCGGTGGAAGGTCAGTTCTTCAGCGGCTGCCGGGGAGCGGACTCGAGGCGATCGAGCAGCCGCGCGGTCACGGCGGTGATCTCTCCCACGGCCGCGTCGAATGCTTCCTGATTCCCTTTCGACGGTTTGTGGTAGCCACTCACCTTGCGCACGAACTGAAGAGCGGCGGCGGAAATGTCCGCGCGCGTAGCCGGCGGAGTCTGCTTGCGTAGCCCTTTAATGCCGCGGCACATGCTTCTCAGCTTACACGCCCGCGTTTGAGCCGCACGGTGATCTGCGTTCCGCCGCCCTCCGGGCAGTTCATCCCGATCTCGCCTCCGAGCAGTTTCACGTTGCGCCGGACGATGGCGAGGCCAAGCCCCGTACCTTTCACTTTCGTGGTGAAGAACGGTTCGAAGACGCGTTCGCGGAGCTTTGGATCAATGCCGGCGCCCTGGTCGACGATATGAAGCGAGGCGGGGTGCTCCAGAACCACCGACACGGCCTTGCCGGCGGGCGTTGCCTGCATGGCGTTGAGCAGAAGGTTCAGAACGATCTGCCGGATGAGTTCGCGGTTGGCGTGTTCGATGATGATTCCGCGAGCTATGGCGGAGTTGATGCTGACTCCCATCGGTTTGGCCTGGCGCGCGAGCGCCGATACGGCGCTTTCCACCTCGGCGGAGATGTCGACGGTTTCCTCCAGGGAGGGAGCGGGACGCGAGAAACCGAGAAGCTGCCGGACGGACTCATCGAGGCGGTTCACCTCGGCGACGATGAACGAAAGGTCCTCGCCGTAGCGTTCGTGCAGGAGCGGATCTTCGCGCATCACCTGGGCGATGGTTTTGATGGCGCTGAGAGGATTCTTCACCTCATGGGCGATGGTGGCCGCGGCTTTGCCGAGACTCGCGAGATTTTCCTGTCGCGCCAGTTCGCGTTCGAGGGCCACTTTCTCCTCGACCAGGCGGCACGATTGAAGGGACTGGGCGATTTGCGGGGCGAGGCCTTGCAGCACTTCCTCGTTCTCATCGAGAAAAGCGAGCGGAGTGGTATCGAGCAGCAACAAGCCACAGAGGCGATTTTCTTCCCGCAGCGCGTACATATAATGGCAGCCAAGCCGGCGCATCACTTCCCTTGCGGGCGAATCATCCATGCGAGGTTCGTACACTTTGTCCGCCGGGCGGCTTTCCGCGTAACGGTCGAGTTCCCGGCGGTCCGGTTCGGAGAGAACGCCGCTCCACTCCCCGGCAGAGGCGCACTCGCTTCCAAAGAGGAGCAGGACGCCGCGCATCCCAAAGCGCTCCCGCAGTTGCGCCGCAAGGAACTCCATGCGCCGTTTCAAGTCGAGGATAAGACCGGCCTCGGGAACGACGGTTTTGGCGAAATCCGTGTAGAATGCCGCTCGGCGCGAGAGGAAGCGCGAGATGGCGGCATACAAAGGGAGCCAGAGGATGCCTGCCCAGAACAACAAAGCCAGTTCGAGGAGAACTCCGCCTTCACCCCAGCGGTCTTCGAAGATGCGGCCCAACTGGCGCATCACGAAGAGATAGAGCGCGACGGAGATTCCGAGAATCAACGAGAAGACTGACCGCACGGCCAGCAGTAGGCCGAAGATGTTATCCCAAAAAATGAACCAAGCCAACAGGAAGGGCGGACCGGTGGTGAAGAAGGACGAAGGGTAGAGCGCGATAGCGAGCGCCGCCGAGGCGCCAAAGCCGAAGACGAAGAGCCTCAGCCTGCGGTGATACCCCAGAAACAACAGCCACGCCGCGGCAACCAGTCCGCAGATCAATGCCGTAACACCGGCGGCCTTCCACAAACTCGCATACTCGAATTCCCTGCCCGCCGTCTCCCGGTAAAGCCCAATGACGAGCATCGAGCCGTGCCACATGCCGAACGCAACCACCAATATCCACGCGGGCATTCCCGCGGGGCGAATCCCGCGCTGAGGGAACATCACGATGCCGAGGAACAGGCAAAGCCCCATTCCGAGGAATGACATGAAGAGCGGGAAAGCGGTTGCCGGGGGCATGGGCGGATGGCTACCCCCCGTGGGGGCCAAGGGCAAACACAGGGTTCAGGCGCAACGCCGCGCAGCGCGGACTACGGGGGTGACTGGGCCGAATGTGGCTTGTAGCGCAGGAGATCACTTACGGTGACCAAATGATACCCTTCGCCGCGGAGTTCAGGCAACAGGCGGCGCACCGCTTCGATGGTGTTCCGGATATCGGGCTTCGGCTTCAGTTCGCGTCCGTCGTGGAGGCAGAGAATGGCGCCGGGAGCGGCGGCGCGCTTCAACCGGCGGTAGACGCGCCGGGAGTCCTGATTCCAGTCCTGGCCGATGGCGGTCCACATGACGCCCATCAGCCCGTGGCGCTGCTGCGCCTGGCGCAAGCCGAACCAGCGGCAACCATAGGGCGCGCGAAACAGCGCCGGAGAAAAGCCCGACGCTTTCCCGACGGCATCCTGGCAGAGGGAGACTTCGTCTTCAATGAATTGGCGATGGCGCAGGTAGAGGGGGGAGTGGGAATAGGTGTGATTGCCGATTTCATGCCCGCGGCGCGCGACCTCCGCCGAGATTTCGCTCAGCCGTTCCGCATGGCGTCCGATTTGGAAGAAGGTGCAGCGCGCCCCGGCCGTCTCGAGCAAGTCGAGGAGTTCGCCCGTGGACTCACTGGGCCCGTCGTCGAAGGTAAGCGCGAGCCGTTTTTCGTTTCGCGGTCCGCGCCAGACGGAAGGCGCCAGCAGGCGGGCTCGGCGGCCGCGCACGGCATATGCCATGAAGCCCGCGGCGGCGGCCATTCCCGCGTAGCCGGCTTCGAGGATCACGGACCTACCCCTTACCGGCCCACTTCACGCTGTGATCGGAAGTGACGGCGAATGTTTCCGGCGGCGAGATGAGGGTGAAGAAGGACCATGGACCGGGAATCCAGGGATAGCGCTCGATGACGCTTTCATCGACGGTGACCCCGAGGCCAGGGCCGGCGGGAACCACCAGGTCGCCTTCCACAATTTGCAGCGGCTCCTTCAGCATCTCCGCGGCAAGCGGAAAGGGATACATGAACTGGCGGCCTGGCTCGGTGTAGCAGGGGTACTCGAGCCACTCGACTACGGTTTCGGGCCAGCAGATGCCGATCTGCGCCGCCGCCATCACTTCGAGCGCGGTTCCCCAGGAATGAAAGGCGAAGCGCAGTTCTTCTCTTTCAATCTGCGCAAACAGCCGCCGCGCGAGGCTGTACCCGCCCTGGCAGACCACATCCGCCTGCACGTAGTCCACACAGGGGCCGGTCAACAGATCGAGGAATCCGGCTTCGTCAGGCTCGTGCTCGCCGCTTGCCAGCGGGACGAGGTCCTTCTCTTTCAACCGGCGGTAGGCATCGTGGTCATCGGGAGGCAGCGGCTCCTCGAGCCACGTAATGCCATACCCGGCGAGTTGTCCGGCAAGCTGCTCCACGGTCTCCCGTGTATAGCTGCGGTCGCCCATGCGCCACCAGGAGTGCGCATCAACCATCAACTCGAAGTCCGGGCCCGTGGCCTCGCGCATCAGGCGCACCGCCTCGAGATCGCGTTCCGGGCCGAGAGCGGGCCGCATCTTGTAGGCCTTGAAACCCATGCTCCTGGCGAGCGCGGCTTCGGCGGCGTAGCCTTCGGGCTCCATGTACATCCCGGCGCTGCCGTAGAGGCGGATGCGGTCGCGCACGCGTCCGCCGAGGAGTTCCGAGACGGGTAAGCCCTTCAGTTTACCCACCAGGTCATAGACGGCCACCTCGACGCAGCAGTAGATCTTCATCAACTCCGCATCGGGGTTGGTGAGCTGGAACTTGATGCGCAACGCGTCCGGGTCGGCGGCGGCATGCGCTTTCAGAAACGGCGCAATCTCGTTTTCGATGCGGCTTTTCCAGCGTTCGCCGGCCGACCCCGGACCGTAGCCCGCAATGCCGTTCTCCGACACCACGCGGATGAGCATCGCGTCGCGCTTGACGATGGTGCGCTCGCCGCCGTAGTAGGTGAGTTTCGGCGGGCCGGGTAACGGAAAGGAGAGAAGGAAAGCGTCGACAGATCGAATTTTCATGCGAAGTGTTTAGTATACCCGTCCTGATTCGTCCTTATTTCGGCCGCACGAGCTTGTCCGCGCCGTAGATGGTGAGCAGCGGATGTTTGACTACCGCGCGGAATTCGTAAACGCCGCCGCTCTTCCATCCTGTCGCCTGCATGGAAAAGCTCCCCGTGGAATTCCGGGTGACAAAGCCCACGGTCTTCCACGGGTCTGTCCGTTCATTGACATCCTGCCCGGTAACGATGCGGTATTCGAAGCCTACTTCGAGGGATGAAGCCTGTCCCATGTCCAACAACTCGCCCTCGAGGGTGATGGCTCCGTTCGCCTGGCGGTAGTTGCGGGTAACGACGCGCGGGGGAGTCAGCGCCGGTTTCGCGTGGGTGATCTTGAGGACGACGGGATTGGGCCATGAGCGGTCAGTGGTCAGACGCTGGGCGCGCATGGCATGGATGCGCAGGCCATCCGCCTCCTGCAGCCAGGTGGTCCGCGGCTTCACCCTCGGCTGGTATTCGAGCACCTGATCATTTTGCCCGAGGACGGTGATCTTCGATTCCGGGGAGGAGCGCACGGAGCGCAGGACGATATCCTTCCACTCTCCGAGTTTCCAGCGCTGTTCTTCATTCACGAACACGTACACCGTATCCTCATTCTTCTGTTTCGTGAACCAGTAGCTTTGCTCGTTGGTGACCACCCAGGGACGGACGCCGTAGATTGATTCGCCGTTGACGAACATCCAGAGGGCCACTTCGCGCAACCGCTCTTCCTGCTCGATGGGAAGCTCCCCATCGGGTTTTGGGCCGACGTTCAGCAGCAGGTTGCCTCCCTTGGCCCGTGTCTCGATGAGCGTGCGAATCAACTGCCCGCCCGATTTGTAATGCTCGAGCGTGGGCCGGTAGGTCCATTCCGTACCCATTGTCAGGTTCGCCTCCCAAGGTCCCTCCAAAGGCACGCCGGGTATGTATTGCTCCGGCGTCTGCATGACGCCGCGCGTGACCACAAGGTCCGGACGGATGCCCCACGCCAACTCCTTCAGGCCTTCCGGCGAGCCATCGAAGAAGAGGAAGTCGATGGGGCCGTATTTGGTCATGAGTTCACGAACCTGCTCCTGGTCATACTTCAACAAGCCGGGGTTGTTGGGCGGCTGCACGTCCGGCACGCCGCGCTGAATTTGTTTCCCATGCTGATAGAGCCACAGGAAGTCGTCCGGGGAGTAGTAGAATCCCGGAGCGATTCCCTGATCACGAAACGCGGCCGCCACCTCGGCGACGATGTCGCGCCGGAAGGGTGTGTGCATGATGTTGAACGGGGTGGTGGCCGTGTCGAACATGCAGAAGCCGGAGTGGTGCTTGGTGGTGAAGACGACGTACTTCATCCCGGCCAGTTTGGCCAGCACGGCCCAATCCTTGGGGTAGAACTTGCGCGGGTTAAAGGTCTTCGGCAGTTCTTCGACGTAGCGTTTGAGGTAATCATCCGAAGCGCCTGCCATGGAATGGCTGGGCACGGCGCCGATCTGGCTGTCGGGCGTCCAGTGGATGAACATGCCGAAGCCGAGATCGCGAAACCATTCGACGCGGTCCGGCTTGTTGGCGTTTTGCTGAGCGCAGACAAGCAGGGGGAGCAGGGCAAGGAAGAGCGCACGGACGTTCGATAGCATTTGGCAACAATGATACAGTACGCGCTGAAGTTGAAGCAGCGCGGGTTCTAGCCGGTGCGCCGGCTCGATTGGCGCACCACCAGCCGCGGCTTCAAAAGGATGGTCTCGGGACGGCTGGGTGTTTTCGATTCAATCAACTCGAGGGCCCGCCCGGCCGCGTGGGCGCCGATGGTGGTGCAATCCTGATCCACGCTCGACAGCGGCACTCGCAAGTCCTCGGAGAAGCGGACATTGCCGCATCCGATGATGGCGACATCCCGCGGCACACGGAGACCGGCTTCGAAGGCGGCACGGATTGCGCCCGTGCCCGTGGGGTCGTTGTAGCAGAAGACGCCGTCCGGCGGAGGATTCAATCGCAGCAGTTCCTTCATCGCTTCATAACCGCTCACATCCGCCGCATCGTCGCCGGATTTGACCGAGACCACATATCCCGAAGGCGCAACCATGCCGTGCACAACCAGCGCGCGCCGGTATCCTTCGTGACGCCCCGCCGCGGTGCTGATTTCGCCGCCGCGGATATGCGCAATCCGTTTGCAGCCCTGTTCGATCAGGTGCCCGGTTGCCAGGAAGCCGGCCACCTCGTCGTCCACGCCCACGAAGTTCGCGCTCAAGCCGACGAATTTCCGGTCCACCAGAATGTACGGCGTCTCATGCTCTTCAATGCGGCGGAAACTCTCGACGGACCACTGAGTGGAGGCGATGATCAAAGCGTCGACGCGCCTGGCCAGCATCTCATCGATTTCCTGGCGCTCGAGGTCCGCATCCTCCTCGGAAGAAGAGATCACCAGGCTGTAGCGGTGTTGGCGCAGCACGCGATTGATTCCCTTTGCCACCTGGCCGAAGAACGTGTGCACGAGGTCAGGCACGATGAGCCCGATGCTCTGCGTGCGCCCGGTGATCAAAGCACGGGCGGTGAGGTTCGGCCGGTAGTTGAGTTCCTTCATGCGCTTCAGCACACGCTCGCGCGTTGCCGTGCTGATGTCGCGGTGATTGCGGAGAACCTTGGATATGGTGACCACGGAAACGCCGAGTTCCCGGGCCAGATCCTTCATGCGAACAGCCATATGAGCGATTGTTTCACACCTCCGTCAGGCGGTCAGGTAGCGGCGCATCGATTCGGCGCGAAAACAATGGGCCAGGGCGGTTTCGCGAGTGATGCGCCGCGAGGCTGCCAGTTCGGCCAGCGACTGCTCCATGGTGCGCATGCCCTCGGCGCGGCTGATGGAGAGCTGCGAGTAGAGCTGATGATCCTCGCTTTTGCGAATCAGGTTGCGCACGGCGTCGGTGGCGGTCATGATCTCGAGCGCCGGATAGCGGGCATTCCCCTCGACGCCGGGAACCAGTTGCTGGCAGATGATGGCGTGCAAGGCGAGGGAGAGTTGCTGGCGGATCTGCGGCTGCTGTGGGGCGGGGAACGAATCGATGATGCGGGAGATGGCCTGCGTGGCGTCGTTGGTGTGAAGCGTGGAGAGCACCAGGTGTCCCGTCTCCGCGATGCGAAGGACGGTCTCGACGGTTTCGCAGTCGCGCATCTCGCCGACGAGAATGACATCGGGAGACTGGCGCAGGATGCTGCGCAGGCAGACGGCGAATCCGGGCGTGTCCGAGCCGACTTCGATCTGCTCGATTACGGGCGTCTTGTTCTGATGCTGGAACTCGATGGGGTCCTCGATTGTGATGATGTGTTCGCAGCGGCGGGTGTTGATGGAGTTGACGAACGCGGCGAGGGTGGAGCTTTTGCCGCAACCGGTGGCGCCGGTCACCAGGATCAGCCCCTGGCGGCGATCGGCCAAACGTTCGAGGCTGGGCGGCAGGTTGAGTAGTTCGAAGGTGGGCACGCGGGAGGGCAGCAAGCGGATGGACGCAACGAGCCCGCCGCGCTGGAAGTGCAGGTTGATTCGGGCGCGCCCGGCTCCGGGGTCAGTGAATCCGAGATCGATGGAGCGCTGCTGTTGCAGGTCCTGCCAGTGGCGCGGGGTCAATAGAGGCTCGACGAGGGCGCGGATCTGATCGGCGCCGAGGTGGGAAGCGGGCAGGGTCTCGAGCCTTCCGTGGACGCGCAGGCAGACCGGGGAATCGGCAATCAGCAGGACATCGGACGCCTGTCTATGCAAAGCGTCCGAAAGGATTTCGTGCAGTGTGCCGGAGCGCGCCACGATGCGGGGAGAGGGCTTATGAGCTTCCGGCTCCGGCCTCGGTTTGGCGCGGTTGAGCTGTTCGACAATCTGCGCGAGTTCGTCTTTCTGATGCATTCCGTCACTATTACTTTTCCGCCAATGCGCGGCCGAACGCAAGGGCGCAGTGGATGCCGCCGTTGCGCAGCAGGAGAAATTCCGCATCCACGGGGATCACATCGTAGGTTTCCGGCAGCGCCTTCCGGATGTGATGGAACCACGATTGTTCCACGTGGCCCAATCCGAGTTGAGGGACGAAAAGGGTGCGGCCGATCAAGGCAGCGTTCGTGTAGCTGAGACCCGCCCAGGGAGAAGGCGGGCCGGCGCCGGGGATCCAGGGCACGCGCGCGATATTGAAGCCCGCCTCTCTGAGTTGGGCAATGACTTCCTCGAGCGCTCCGGGGGCGGGCGCGCGGCAATCCGAGACCTGCCCCTCAATCACCGCAAGGAGGCGCCCGGCGAACGTCTCCCCCACGCGGAGTTTTGCTCCCGCGGTTACCCAGTCTTTAAGGATTCCGGGATGCCGATCGAGCAGAACCGGCAGTCCCGCTTCTCCGATGCAGGCCCTCGCATCCCGTGGACAATTCTCCGCCACGTATTCTTTGATGCGCCGTGTGGCGGCGGGATCGACGAAGATCTTCCAACTCTTCCTGGCCGCTCCGGCCCGGGCCATGGCTTCACGAACGTCGCTGGTTGCCGCCGCCCCGCTTTCGAGCAATGCTTTGTGAAGATTCCGCAACTCGACGGGCGGGGGATCGGAGTATTGGCGCAGCAGCATATCCGCGGCGGCGCGCGCTACATCCACGTCATCGCACACCGGTTCAGCCACCAGAGCGAGGTGATTGGCGGGAAGCAAGGTCATCAGGTAGTCGACGTGGGCGGTGAGGTCACCCAGATAGATGGCTTCGTCCGCGCCGAATTCGCGCCGCAGCACGTATTCGAATTCCTGCCGGGTGAGCGCCTCGCCCCAATACTGCCGGGCCGAGGTGCCGTAAAACAGGACCAGCTTGCGGGGATCTTTCGGGCTGCGCGCGAACTGGAGGTCGCCGCCCTCCCAGGAAAGCCGGCTGCGCACGAACTCCTCGCCTTGGAACGAATCGAGCAGGGGACGCAGCGAACCGGCCAGTTCCGCCTGCCCCTCGAATGCCTGGCGGGTTACCAGGATTTTCCTTTCCCCGCGCGATTCGCCGGACTTGAGAAAATCCTGAATCCAGGGATCATAGTCCTCGCCGGGGCTTTGGTGGAATTGAAACGCATGGATGGAATCGGGAAAGAAATGCGCGAGAGCGGGTTTATAGAGACCGAGGGGGTAGGGCGCGACGCCGAGTGTCACCGTGAGCGGATGGGGCACACGCGGCAGAATCTGCCGCGCGATGTCGAGACTGTCACCCACGGTTTCCTCGCGTTCGGAAAGGAACGCCAGAGAATCGATATTCAGGAACAATTCCTGTAACGGGGCATCTTCCGGAGCGGCTCGAAACCCCGGCTCCGCGGGCTCATAATCGATATGGCAGAGACGCCCGTCTTCAGCTTTCACCAATTCTTTTTCGAATGGCGCATGATGAGCGGCAAAGTAGGACTGCAATTCGTCGAGTTGGGGAGCGCACGCCCAGCGCAGTGCGCCCGGCGCAATGGCATCGGGGAAGTTCCGTGAGGCAGGCACGGAAAGCAATTGCACGGTCTCCGGAGGGGGATGGGCGCACGAATTCATTCCCATCGTGGAAAACATTACCAGGAGAAGAAGAGCATCCCGAAGCCCAGTATTTCCCGCCGGGCGCATTTATAAGTAAACCCAACCTGGAGGAGAAAGTTTCGCTGGATTGGGAACAGGCGGGCTTGCGATATAGTGAAGGTCGCACGAGATGAGCCTTCCGTCACGCCGCGAACTGTTGAAATCGAGTGTTGCCTGCGCTGCCGCTGTTGCGGCGGCGCCCGTGATGGGGGCGCAGGGGGCCAAGCCTCCGAACATCCTTTTCGTGATTGCCGACGATTGGGGCTACGGGCACGCCGGGGCCTACGGCTGCTCGTGGATTCACACTCCGTCGTTTGACCGGGTAGCGCGGGAAGGGGTGAAATTCACCAGTTGCTTCACTTCGAACCCCAAGTGCAGCCCGTGCCGCGCCAGCATCCTGACCGGGCGGAACACCTGGCAGTTGAAGGAAGCGGTTAACCACTACAGCATTTTTCCGAACGAATTCGCCGTTTTCCCGGCGGTGCTCGAGAAGGCCGGCTACTTCTGCGGGATGACAGGCAAGGGATGGGGGCCGGGGGACTTCCAGTCCACCGGATGGGAGCACAATCCCGCCGGGAAAGAGTACCAGGAATTCAAGCTGAAGCCGCCCTACAGCGGAATTGCCGCCACGGACTACGCGCGAAACTTCGAGGCCTTTCTCGAGAACCGGAAAGACAGCCCGTTCTGTTTCTGGCTGGGTGGACATGAGCCGCACCGCGCCTATGAAGAAGGCTCCGGTCTCCGCGCGGGCAAGAAACTCTCAGAGGTGACGCTGCCGGCCTATTATCCGGATAACCGGATTATTCGCAGCGATATGCTCGACTACGCGCTCGAAGTGGAGTGGTTCGATCGGCATCTGGGGCTCGCCTTGCAGGCGCTCGAGAAGGCGGGGGAACTCGACAACACCCTGGTGGTGGCGACCTCGGACCATGGCATGCCTTTTCCGCGAGTCAAGGGGCAGATTTATGAACACGGCTTCCATGTGCCGCTGGCCATCCGCTGGGGCAGGCGTATCGCCGGGGGGCGCACCGTCGGTGATTTCATCAACGTGCGTGATTTCGCGCCTACTTTTCTCGAAGCGGCCGGCCTGCCGCCCGCCGGCGCCATGACCGGGCGCAGTTTTCTCGATGTGCTTCAATCCAGAAAATCGGGCGTGGTGGATGCATCGCGAAATCTGATGCTGATTGGAAAAGAGCGGCATGACCTCGGCCGGCCGCACGATTGGGGCTACCCGGCGCGCGCCATTCGCACGAAGGAATTCCTCTACGTCCGCAACTATGAGCCGGACCGCTGGCCGGCGGGAGACCCCGAAACCGGGTATCGCAACGTGGACGACAGCCCTACCAAGACGTTCCTCATTTCCTCCTTCGACAAGTACTACAACATGTCTTTCGGGAAGCGCCCCGCCGAGGAGTTATATCGCGTGAGCACGGATCCGGATTGCGTACATAACCTCGCTACGGATTTGAAGTACGCCTCCGGCAAGCGCGAGTTGCGGGAGAAGATGGAAGAGCTATTGCGGTCCGAAGGGGACCCGCGGATGCTCGGGCGCGCCGATTTTTTCGACACCATCCAATACACGGGACCGCGCAAGCACGCCTACGACACCTGGCTGCGAAACCACCAGCAGTGAGCTACGGGTCCGCGCGCCGGACGAGGATTGCGCGGCCGGATCCTAATCCTTGTATCTTCCCCAATTCGCCGGCGACCCATGCGACCTCGATGGTGTTTCCGGTGAGCAGATGGATGCGCACCTCGCCTCTTGCCCCTCCCTCTCCGTGCCAGGGCAATCTTGCCGCGTCGTGTCCACCTTTGCCGCTGAATTCGAATGCAACCTCCGGAGAGATGGCCCGGTCGGGAACGCGGTATCGCGCACGGTAACGCCCCCGCAGGATGCCGCTTTCTTCCTGGATGACGGCCTCGATGTATTCCGGCGGGTAAAGGTCACGTCCGGAAGGCGCGGCGGACTTTGTGAAATACCAATGGCCCGCCATGCCCCGCGCCTCCACCGGGGAGCCACCCGGGCGGAGTGTGGATGGTTCCGGCGCTCGCGGGACAGCCGGGAGCGCCGGTGCCGGCATGCTTTCCACAGCCGGCGCGGCGTCCACGGGCGGTGAGCGTTTTTGTAACTCAGCGAGTTCCTGAGACAACACCTGCACGCGCGTCAGCGCCTCATCACGCTCCCGCCGCATCTCGTTGAGCCTCTGCCGGAGTTGAGGCAACCGCGGGTCCGGAAGAGGTATTTCGTGTCGTGCCGTTTCCGTTACCGCCGGCTCCTCCCTTCGCGGACCGGGTTTCCCACTCCCTTCGGGAAATCGAACCGTGTCCGGCAGAGCCCACAACAAGAGCAACACTCCGAGCGCGCCCGCGCCGGTCCAGGCCCCGGCGGGTCCTTGCAGCCAGCGGAGGAAGTCCATCCAAGTGGGCTTCTCCGGCGCTGGGGTAATCTCTTCCTCCGGCGGGTGGGCCGCGAGTGGCGCACCACGCAGCGATTTGTCATAGGCCATGCGTGATTCAGCGTGGACGAGGGTTTCATACACTCCGTTCAGCCGCTTCATCTGGCATTCGGCAATGTGCCTTTGTTTCTCGTTCTGGAGCTTATCGGGATGGAGCAGCCTGGCCAGCCGCCTGTACGCCTGCCGGATTTCTTCGACGGTGGCATTCGCGCTGATCCCGAGTTCTTCGAAGTAGGTCATGCGCGCGCCGGACTCACTAGGGTTCATCGACACGCGCGTAAAGAAGGTTTAGAGAGGAAGCGAAAGTTCGGCGCATGCAAACGTATGCGGCGGTTTACTCCTCCGCCACCCACGCCAGCGCCGTCACCCGCACCGTGATCCCCGTCTTCTTGGGGCGGATGGACACAAGCTCGAATTTCTCGGCCGCCGGGTTCACCGCGGCCGCAATCGAATCCGTCTCCGCCTTGATGGAAGCCTCTAGTTCCTCCTTCTGCGCTTGCAGAGTGGCGATGTCCTCCTCGGCGTGTGTGACGTCCCCGGTTTGCTTCCGCGCCCTGTCGATTCCGCGCACGGCGGTTGCGGCCTTACCGGCCGCGGTGCTGAGTTTTCGAGAGCCGAACAGCGCTCCCAGCAGGTCCGCGCCAATGGAGACAGCGCTCTCGAGCATGGCGCTTTGTGACTCGGTTTTTTCCTTATCCAGCTTCTGCCGCGCGCGGCGGATCTTTTCTTCGAGAGCGGCCATCCGGGGAGCGTACCGGTCGCGCACGGCTTGCAGGTCCGCGTCGCGGTGTTCGCGGACGAAAATTTGCAGCCGCGCCCGGAAATCCCGTTCCGATTCTTCCTGGTTCGACATCTCACTGGTGGACGGGCTCAGGTAGAGATCGAGCTTCTGATTGGAGAACAGCCAGTTGAGGAACTCCTTGTTCCAAAGGGCATAGCTCTTCGCCTTGGCGGCGGCGGGGGGCAAATCCACAAACTTGGCTTCATCGGCGGGTGCGTTCTCCAGTTCATCGGCGGTGGTATCGGTTTCCGCGGCGTCCTCCCAACTCACCGGAGTTGCGTCCGCCGTGATAGGAGCGAGAATGTTCACCGTACGGGTGAGGTCGACATTCCGCTTGGCATCGAGAAACTTCACCTCGGCCGAGCCGAACAGCTTGGGCTTGTATACCGGGGAAGAGGACCGCGCGGGGACGAAGTACTGCGGAATCTCCGGCGGCAGCACCGGGCGGGCTCCGGAGGCGACACCCGTCAGTGCCGTTGCGCTCGTCTTCGGAGTTTCGGGAGCGGCAGCTTTGTGTTCCTCCATCAACACCTTGATCTGGGCGCGCGTGAGCGGTCCGCTCAGATAGGACATCGCCCAGCGAGTCTGAAACACCACCGGACCGCCGCGGTGCACATCGTTCATCAGAAACACCCGGTTGCCGAGGCTCGACAGCATGCGGTCCATCTCCTGCCGGTCGAACCCGCCTCCGCTGCCGGCGGCTACGCTCTCCAATCCGTCGAGCACGCGATTTTTGTCACGCTCGGTTTGCAGCCTTCCGATGAACCAGGTGCCCGCGTTCGAGAGTCCTTTGTAGTCGAGATCCACGGGGTTCTGCGTGGCCAGCACCACCCCCACCCCGAAGGCTCGCGCCTGTTTGAGCAGCGTGAGCAGCGGCCGCTTCGAGGGCGGCTCTCCCACCGGCGGGAAGTAGCCGAAAATCTCGTCCATGTAGAGCAAGGCGCGCAGGCTGGTGGTTCCGGTCTGCTGGCGCATCCAGGCAAGCGTCTGGTTGAGCAGCAGCGAGACGAAGAACATGCGCTCGGTGTCGCTGAGATGGGCGATGGAGAAGATGCTCATCCGCGGCTTGCCCTGCGCGGTGAACAGCAGCGATTGGATATCGAGCGGCTCCCCTTGCAGCCACACTTCGAAGCCCGGCGAAGCGAGAAGATTGTTCATGGCCATCGCCAGCGAGAAGCGCTCCTTGGCGGGATAGAATCCCTCGATGTCCAATACGCCGATCTTCGTCAGCGGCGGGGTCTGCACCTGGTGGATAAGACCCGCGATATCGAGGTTCTGGCCGTTGCGCCAGGCGTTGTCGAACAGGTTCGAGAGCAGAATGTGTTCGCGGCTCTGAATGGGATCGGCGTCAATTCCGAGCAGGCCGAGGAGCGCCGTGGCGGTGGCGCTGATGCGCTCGCGGAACATCTCGCGGTCGTCGATGACCGCCCGCGGCGGAGCCTCGAAGGAACGCAGGACGGATACGGGCAGCCCCGCATCGCTGCCCGGCGTGTAGATGGAGAAGTCACAGTTCTTGCGCAGGTTTGCAATGCGCTCGCCGCTTTGGCCCCATTGGGCGAGGCCGTTTCGCCACAACTCCGCCTGCTCTTTTGCGAACTCATCGGGATCGAGGTTCTTCCGGCGCGCGTCATCCTCGTTGATCCAGGGCCGGAACTGTTCGGGCTTCAACTCGGGGAAGGTCAGCAACAGGTTTCCCAGGTCGCCCTTGGGATCGATGATGAGGGCGGGGATGCCGTCCATGGCCGCTTCCTCGAGAAGGCTGAGGCAGAGTCCCGTCTTGCCGCTTCCCGTCATGCCGACGCACACGGCATGCGTCACCAGGTCTCGAGACTCATAGAGGAGCAGGTCATCCTTGAGGGCACGGGAGGCCGCGTCGTACTGGCGGCCGAGATAGAAGACGCCGAGTTTTTCGAAATCCTGCATGCCTATTCAGGATACACGGCTCATGCCGGCCGGCATTGCCGGTGGCCGCGCTTACATGCGCAGATAGATCTTCTGGCGGTCCAAGCCCCAAAGAAGCAGCCAGAGAATGCCGTAGTACACCGTAAATACGAACACCACCCAGTACAGGGGCGAGTCCGGGGGAGCGAACGGACGCACGGCATCGCCGATCATATCGTGAATGATGTAACCCGCGAGCGGGTTCAAGCCGAACACGCGCAGCATTTCCCACTGCTTGCCCTTGAGGTCAGACCACCAGACAAACAGCGCATAAACGAGGAGGGAAAAGCCCGCGGAAAACCAGAGGTAGGAATTTGACCCGGCGCGCTGGCTCATCGTCCAGAGGTCCGCGGGCCGGGAGGGTGGGAAGAAGGGGGGCTCCACCAGCCACGCGGCCCACCCGCTTGTCTGCATGGGCTGGAATACCGCGTTCAGGCAGGAAAGAGCGTATCCGAACACGCTCAGCGCGACCCCCCACCGGAGCAACGGTTTCAGCGCGGCTTTATGGCCATGTTCCGTGACGAGGTCATAAGCGAACGAACCCACAAGCGTTGGGATGGACCACGAGAGAAACCCCAGGGGGCCGCCGTCGATCACCTGTCTGGCGTTGAGCAGCGAATACCAGAACCAGTAAGAGAGCCCCAGATGGGCCAGCGCGCTCGCCGCCAGGAACCCTATCCGCGCTCGCGCGCCGGCGGCAATCACGGGCAGAACCCACAGGCTGGTGACGCCGATGTGCACCAGCGCCTGAAACGGCGATTGCCGGAAACTCCTGGTGAAAAAGCCCGCCCATCCGAGAGTTACCAGGTCGCGCCAGGTTTTGTAAGAGCCGTCCAGGTGATACACGGCCAGGCCGATGAGAATCAGCATCAGGCAGCGAACCACGGCCTTGCGGTAAGCGGCGGGCCGGCCCATGTTGCGGATGTTCTTGAGCAGCGCCAGACGCAGGGAGAATCCTACCGCGAAAAAGAAGTGCGGCATGATCGTATCGGCGTAGCTGTTATACGTGTTGTGGTGCTTCAGCAGCGGATGAACGGCGGCAAACACGCCCACGAAGTTCACCAGAAACATCCCCGCCATCGTGTAACCGCGGAATTGATCCATGGATTGGATCCGCGCCGAGGATCGCGGCCCGCCTGTTTTTCCGCCGGCTGCCGCCACACCCACCCCCGGAACCGCCATTTCTATTCCTGAATGTAGTGGTGATACAGGCCCATGTAGTAGGGCAGGAGGAATACCGCTCCGTCGGCGAGGGTATGTCCGTTCCCGCCGCTGTCCAACCGGTAGGGGTTGTGGTTCCAGAAGGAAAAGAACCGTTCATCGACGGGGATGGCCTTGCCGTTTCTTCTCATTCCCGCGCCTGCCATCTCCTCATCGTCCTCTGATAGATAGGACCGCGGATGGACGATGTCCTTGCGCTTGCTGTTCACATGCCGCCAGTCGATGCGGTCGAGCGGCAGGCGCTCGAGTGTGTCGATCGACTCGGCCTTCCATTCCCCCTTCGCGCTCAGATCCCGCGTCCGGAAGGCGTCGGTGAACGTCTTGCCCTCTAAACTCGCCGCGGCGATGAAGTTGAACAGCGGGTTCAGTTCCGGCCGTTCAAGCGCCCAGTAATTCGCCAGCGCGAGCGCGTACTTCTGCTTCAACTCGCCGTCTTTTTCGTACTTCAGCAGATCGTAAAAACTCATGAACGCCATCTCGTCGTCGGATTGGTTGCCGGATCCCGGCCCAACCGAGATCTTCGGAACCATCGCATTGGAGGCGTACTTGTGATCCCGCGCCAGGCGGTGGTAGGCATCCTGGTATTTTGCGTCTCCCGTCATGTGCCAGGCGGTTTTGAGATACGAAAGGATGCTCAGCGAATTCAGCCCACGCTCGGCCCAGAAGATGGGATTGTCGTTCAGGCTTCGGGGATCGAAGATGGCCCATCGTGTCGGCGTCCCGTCCCAATCGACCAGGGAGTAATTGTGCGTGAGCAGGTGATCCGTGATCGCGCGGACCACGGCGCGCGCTTCTTCCTTTTCCTGCTCGGTGTCCGCCACCAGGTCGTAATACTGCGCGTAAAAGAAGTAATGCCCGTCGAGTTCATCGGAACTCGTGTCCGTCTTCCAATACCATTTCCCATCCGCGCTCTTCGGCCAGCGCGGCGACAGCACCTTCCACAAATGGTCGCGCTGAGCGCGGGTCCGCAGGTCGCGCTCCCGGGAATCATGAACATTCGGATCCGGGCCGCTGGCGGGAAGGATGGCCCGCGCGGGAAACCCCGGAGGCGCCGGATGTTCGCCGCCTTGTGTCACCTGGCTCAGGAACCGCAGCGCCTCGAACGCCTTTCGGGCGCGTTTTTTCGCCGCTTCGTCGTGAGTGGCCGCCCAGGCGAAGCATTCCCCCGCGCCGTACATGCTGGTCCACAGCCCGTCGTTGTCGCTGTCGGATTGGACCCACTCGCTGGTGTCGCCGGCCTTCGGAAGCCGCACGGACATTACGTACTCATATTCGGTGCGCCGGTGCCGCTTGTCGATCTCCGCTTCAAAGAACCGCGCTTTTTCGGCCAGGGTAATCGCCTTGCGCTCGATTTGCCCGGCGCCTTTCGCCGTGGCGAACCAGGCGTTGCCGTCCAACACCGCGATGGCCCGCACCTCATCGTCCGGCAGCCACCGCAGTCCCTGGCGGTACTCCCAAATCCGCCCGTCGTAGCGAATGGCGCCGAGCTTGGTACCGAACCACAATACGCCGTCTTCGCCCGGCGCCATCGTGGTGAAATCGTCGTAGGGCAGCCCTTCCAGACCCGTGTAGAGTTTCCACGCTCCGGCATCGCGGCATCCGGCGCCTTGCGGGCTCGCGAACCACAGCCTTCCCCGCGTGTCATAGGTCACGCCCCGTACATCCACGGGCGCCCAACTCCGCTCGCCTTCGCGCGGGAACTGCCGCTTCCATTCTCCCGATTCGAGCAGGAACAGGCCGGCATCGGCCGCCACAGCCGTCTCGCCCGAAGCACTGACCGCGATCTGGCGAACAGAGACGCGCGCGACGGGAAGGCGAGCCTTGGCCACGCCACCCGAGTGAACCTGATACAGCCCCTCGGCCGTCCCAATCCACGCCGCGCCATGCGCAGCGGCGATTGCCTGAACATCAGACGGCAGCGCCGTTTCGCGCTTTACTCCCGAAGCTGTCCACCTGTGCAATACGCCATCGGATACGAACCAGAGCGCCTCGCCGTCCGCCGCGCATGCCGCCACCGGGCGGCGAAAGCGCTCCTCGCCATGCCACGAGCCGCCGGAGTAATACGCCAGCCCTCCGCCGGTCCCCACCCACACCCGGGCTCCGGCGGCGGCCACGCAGCGCACTTCATTCGACGGCAGCCCGCCGGCTTGCGTATAGACATGCCGGATTTCGGCGCCTCGCATTGTCAGGACGGAGAGGAGCGCCGCGATCCACAAACTTCGAGGCAACTTAGAACACCACTTTCATTACGGCCACCACGACGCGGGTTTCGTTGCCGATGTCGGCGCGCAGATGCCCGAACATGGTGCTGGTGACATTGGCGCCATTGCCGTCGAGGGCGCCGAACCAGGGGAAGTTGGCCGCATTGTGCCCGTCCAGCCGGATCTGCCACCGGACCCGCTCCTTGATGAGGAATTCCTTGTACAGGGAGAGATCCGTCACGTTGAGCGGCTTCGTGCGGACATCGGGGAACCGCGTGGGGAAATTGCGCAGGGTAAACGGCGCGGGCCCGGCCGTCCGGGGGAAGATGGACGTGTCGAACCAGATGTCGTAGGAGGGGTCATACTGCGTGCGCCCCAGTTTTTGAGCCAGGGCGTCCCGCTGGCTGTCGTTCAGTTTCGCGCTTTGCGCCACCAGCGGGGCCGCGTTGGGGAAGGTGATCGGATAGCCGGAGTGGGACATGAATACTCCGCTGGCGGTCCATCCGCCGAGGAACCCGTTCACCCACCGGTTCATGCCGGAGAAGAAATGCCGGTGGCGCCCGAACGGCAGATCGTAGGTGCCGATGACGGAAAGCTGCTGCGGCACGTCATATTGAGTGAGCCGCTTCTCGAGTTGGGTGGCCGTCAGATTGTTCAGGTTAACATCCTGCGGATTCAAGGGGGCAAGGCGTTCCAGGTTCTTGGCGATCGTGTACGCGACGGTGGCCGTGAAGCCTTGCGAGAAACGGTGGGTCACCTTGAACTGCGCGGAATGATAACGCTGCCCGCCAATCGGCACGTCGGTAATGGTCACGGCGCTGTATTGCGGATAGGCGTAGTAGAGTTGCCGCCGCGGGACAGTCGCGCCGTTGATTCCGGAATTCGGCAGCAATCCCGCCATCGGGTTCGGCACGGAGCCGTTGAAGTATGCCGCCCGCTGGTCCACCGGGATGCTGTTCTGCACGTCCAGCGGGACAAAATTCAGGCCGAGCGAAACCGGCAGCCGGCTGGTCTGATTGCCCACATAGGAAGCGTCCACCAGCCATCCGCCGGGCAGTTCATACTGGAACCCGGCCGAATATTGCTGCGAGTAGGGCAGCGGCCGGTCGAGATATTGCGCGGTGACGCTCTGTCCGAGGTTCGTGGCCAGGCCCTGGCTGCTGCCGATGGGCTGCAACAGTCCACCCGGATAGATGCTGGAGGGATAGGGATTGGACAGATTCACGGCCGGCTTCAGGTTGCCGTCAGTCGAGGTCACAAGCGGCGTCTGGCGGCTGAAGCCGACCAACTGCCCGTTGGCGGAGGCCCCAAGATAGCTCAACCCATAGCCGCCGCGCAGAACCAGTTTCGAAGTCACGCGGTACGCCACGCCGAGGCGCGGCTGGAAGTTCGCTTTCTTCGGATTGAAGGCGTAGCGGTCATCTCCGCTTGCGCCGGCGTAGATCAAGCCGCCCGTCAATCCCGCCGTGCACGCCGGGCATCCCGCCGCCGCGGAGGAGGCTTTCACGGCCGCCGCAATGGGGCTCGCCTGAGCGAACGCCCACCCGCGCAACATGCGGTTGTAGCGCTCAAAGCGCGGGCTCTCGTAATCCCACCGCAAGCCGAGGTTCAACGTCAGCCGGCTGTTGACCTTGAAATCATCCTGCACAAAGGCCGAGTAGTACTTCGAACGGAAGGCCCGGGAAAATGTTGCGGTCCACGTAGCCGCCGGAGGGATAGCCAAGTAGGAACGAGGCGAACTCATTGCCCGATGCGTTGTCGCCGCGCAGCGGATTCGCCTGGGTCCAGCCGGCGTCGAAGTTATAGACGCCGCTCGCATAGCCGGTGCTGATCGAATTATCGTTGTAGCGGCGGAACTCCGTGCCCACTTTCAGGAAATGCCGCCCGTGCGTCAGCGCGATGTTCGGCTGGAGGCTCCAGGCGTCATTCGTCGAATAGCTGTAGCCGCCCTGCGGCCCGAGTTCCGAATAGTTTCCCAAGTTGAAACGCGGGAACATGAACGCCCCGAATTGCGAGGTGAGCGAAGAGGGGAACCCGAGTTGAGTGGGATCGAAGCCCACGCCGAAGCTGTTTCCCGAGAATCCCTCGTAGCGCGCCAGGCCGCCCCGGAGGTTGAGCACGAGGCTCGGCGTCAGCGTGTAGGTCCAGTCCGCGCCCCAGTTGCGCGCCACGCGGGTGGAGGGATATTCGTTGCTCGGCTCGGCCGGATTGTTGCCCCATACGAGCTTCGCGTAGTTCAGCCAGGGGGTTTGCCCGTAGCGGAACGAAATGTGGCTCCGGTCCGTGGCCATCAGATCCATCTTCCCCAGCCAGGAATCATAGGTATTCGTCTGCGGGAGGAGTTTCGCGTAGTTGTTCAGTTGAGCGGGCCCTTCGCCGGGAAGATTCGGCGCCGGGTAGTACGAAGCGACCTTGGTCGAGATCGGATTCATCCTCGCCGCCGGCAGCACATTGCCCGCGAACGGAGTACGCACATAGGTCGTGTTGTCCGGGCCGAGCGTTGTACTGAGGGGGTCATAGATGGTCACCTGGTTGCCGCTGTTGTTCAACAGCTTCGAGAAATCGCCCTTCAGCATGCCGCCGGTCGGGATGGAGCGAAGCTGTCCGCCTTGCGTATGCTCGCGCAGCCCCTCCATGGAGATCATGAAGAACGCCTTGTTCCGCCCATCCCAGATTTTCGGGATGCGCACGGGGCCGTCGAATTCGAAGCCGAACGTGTTGTTCTTGAAGGGGGACTTCTCTTCCCCGTCCTTGTTGGCCACCCAGTCATTGGCGCGCAGCTTTTCGTTCTTGAGGAACTCGTAAAGCTGGCCGTGGAAAGCATTCGTGCCGCTTTTGACAGTAATCATCGTGACGCCGCCGCCCACGCGCCCGAACTGCGCATCGTAGGAATTGGTCTGGATGGTGAACTCCTGCGTGCCCTGAAGGGAGGGAACGAACGCCACGCCGCGGTCGCTCTTGGTATTGGTGATCCCGTCGAGCACGGTTTCGTTTTCCCCTTGTTTTCCACCGCTGATGGACACGCCGTTTACGTTGCCGAAGGCGTACAACTCCATTGACCCCCAATAGGTGCCGGTCTTCACCACGCCCGGTTCGTTGTATTGCAGGGCGTAGAGGTTGCGCCCGCCGGAGGGGACATTTTCGAGAATGCGGTTTTCAATGACGCTCTGCCGCGTGGCCGTCTCGGTTTGCAGCAGCGACACGTCGCCGGAAACGGTGACGCTATCCGCCACGCCGCCCAGTTCCAACCTCGCGTCGATAGATAGTTTGTCGGCGGATAGCAGCGCCACTCCTTCACGTACGAATTTCTTGAACCCGTCTTTTTCCACCGTCAGCACATATTTGCCCGGCAGCAGGAATTGGATGATGTACCGGCCGGAGGCATTCGTCGCTGCCTCGTAAGGAACGTTCCGTTCCACGCTGGTGGCCACCACCTTCGCGCCTTCAATGGCGGCTCCCGTGGGGTCTGTCACTTCGCCCGAAATGGTGGCCCGGAATTCCTGCGCCGCCACCAGCGAACAAAATACGGCGATCAGCGGGATCAGCCGCATCAAGATCGATTTCATGTGCCTACTCCTGTCCATGCTTCGCTTGCGATTCAGATCAGAAAGAGTTTTTATTCGACCAGGAGCATGACCCCAAGTTCACGCTCACCCAATCCTAATCGATACAATCACGGACGTCAAGCATTTTTTGACGATACCGATAGGAATACCGGCGCGATGTCCAGCATGCCTGTCATATTTTTATATCATTCGGTAGGATTATACGATCAGTTTCGCAGCCGCCTCAAATTCCCTCCGCGCCTCATGCACTTTCGTGATCGCGCGCACAATGTCTTCCGTGTCATCCTGATCCCCGAGCAACAACCGGTGCTCGAGCCACACCGTCTCCCGGCACGCTCTCTCGCTGTTCGGACACAAGGCCGTATATTTCTCTCCGTCCACTCCAAGGCCCGGATCAAGAAACATTGGATTGCGGAAAAGTGAATGCGCGTAGCCGTCCGATGCCGGGATGCCTTCCGCCTCGAGCGCTTCAAGGAACTGCTCCCGCGTGAGACCGAATTCCTTCGCCTCGATCCGGAAGAGGAAAATGTGACGCGAATGTCCCGTGGCGTAGGGCGGCGTTGCGAGAAGGCGGATACCTGGAATCCTGCTCAGTCTGCTTGTCAGGTAGTCCGCATTGGCCCGCCGGCGCGCGGTCTGCGCGCTCAACCGCTCCAGTTGCGCCAGCAGAATAGCGCCCTGGAATTCCGTGAGCCGGTAATTCCACCCCAGCCGGTAGTGGGAGTACCAGGGCTGGCCGGCATGGCGTCCGCCCCAAATCAGAGATTCGCAGATCTCCGCCAGGTCTTCATCATTGGTGGTAATCAGCCCGCCCTCGCCGGCTGTCATGTTTTTCGAGGCCTGAAAACTGAACGTTCCAGCAGCGCCGATCGAACCGAGCCCCTTCCCCATCCACGTTCCGCCATGCCCGTGGGCAGCGTCTTCGAGCACGGCGATCTCATGGCGCTTGGCGATGGCCAGAATAGCATCCATGTCGGATGCCAGGCCGGCGAAATGGACCGGGATTACGGCGCGCGTCCGCGGGGTAATGGCCTCCTCGAAACGGGCCGGATTCATATTGAATGTCTCGAGATCGATGTCGCAGAAGACCGGCGTCGCGCCGATCAGCAGCGGCGCGGTCGCCGTCGCCACAAAAGTATACGGCGGAACAATCACCTCATCGCCGGAGCCCACGCCCATTGCCCGCAGCGCCACCTCGAGGGCGGCCGTTCCGCTCGCGCAGGCGATTCCATAGCGCGCTCCCTGCACGTGGGCGAAGCGCTGCTGGAACTCGGCCACCTTCGAGGGTTCGCCGCGGGATGCCGCGTCTGCATCCACCGCCTCGCCGAGCGTGTACCGCCACCAGCGGCCGCCGCGCACGACCTCAAGCGCGTAACGCTCTTCCCGCTCGTCAAATGCCGGCCATGCCGGGAACGGCTTTACCCTCACCGGCTTTCCGCCAAACAACGCCAATTGGTTCATTTCCAGCCTCTATTTCCTATATCCGCCCGCGCGCCTCGAGCAGAAACGGCGGCAGTTTGAACGCGGGAATCTCGAAGTGTTTGGCCAGCGCGATCCGCGCCACGCCCAGCACTCCGGGGCACTCCCTGACGCGCGCGTAGCGGATCACGACATGCTCGGCCGATTCCCGCAGCGCCTGCCTCCGCACGATTCCGGCAATCTGATCCAGCAATTCCTGCCCGGCCTGCCCGAGAGTGGCATCGAGAACAACCACTCCGGGGTTGAACAGATTGACGAGGTTCGCGATGCCGAGCCCGAGGTAACGGCCCACCTCGGCGACGATGTTGCTTGACACCTTGTCCCCGCGGTTGGCCGCATGAAATACCATCCACCCGGTAATCTTCGCCGGGTCCCCGCCCGCCATTTCGAGAACGTCGGTCTTGCCGCCTTCGGCGATGATGCGCCGTACGCGCGCCTCCACGGCCCGGATGCCGGCGATCGCTTCCAGGCACCCGAAACTCCCGCAATTGCAGATGGGCCCGTCTTCGGTAATGTGCGTATGCCCGAACTCGCCCGCCGCCGAGCCCTGCCCGTAAAGGAGACGCCCGTCCACGTAAAGCCCTGCCCCGATCCCGCTCCCGTAGTCGACGTACACCATGCTATCGGCCCCGCCCGCCGTTTCCTCTTCGTGTTCGGCGACGGCCTTGGCCCGGGTCCGCGTTTCCACCTGCACGGGCACGCTGAATTCGCGCTCGAAGATCTCCTTGAGCGGCACCTGTCTGAAGAAAGGGATCGTAGATGAGGCCACGGTGACGCCCCTCTGGCTGTCCACCAGGCCGGGGTCCGCCACGCCGATGCCCACAAGGCTCGTCAACGCCGTTCCGGCTTCACGCAGCGCCCTCCCCGCCACCTCCTGCAATTGCCTGGTCAGCCCGTCCGTCCCCTCTTCGAGGAACGTTCGCTCCGTCACTTTGTGCCGGATGCGCGGATGCAGATCCGTCACTCCAGCCGTCACGGTCTCGTCGTCAAATTCAATGCCGAGCGCGGACGCATACGCTTCGTTCACCTCCAGCAGTACGCCCTTCCGCCCGAGCCGGCTTTCTTCCACTCCCGCCTCGAGGAGCCGGCCTTCCTTCAAGAGTTGGCGCACCAGTTGCGACGTGGCGCTCGGCCGGATCTCGGTCAACTCGTGAATCCGTCCGCGAGAGATCGGCCCAAACCGCCGCACCACCGCCTCCACTACGTGGAGGTCCCGCTCGGCCTTCCCGTTCACTCGTTTCATCGCGCGGAAATTTACTCTTCTTCAGCCTAAACACATTCTTCCCCTGCGTCAAGTGATTATTGTCGAATCCGATAAAAATAACCACCCTCTTGCCCGTTCTGACTAATTATTTTTATACAAATCGAATAGAATCTATTGACTTCCATCGCGTGGCCCCTCTACCCTGGGATGAACGGAAGTCATTCCCGCATGACCGCGCCTCCCAAACCGCACCTGCAGCGCGTTCTCTCCCTCTCTGACCTCATCCTGTACGGCATCGTCCTCGTCATGCCGATTGCTCCAGTGCCGCTGTTCGGAATCGCCCAGCAGCTTTCGAACGGGCACGCGGTCACCACCATTCTTCTTGCCATGGTGGCCATGGCGCTGACCGCCGTAAGCTACGGGCGCATGGCCGCTCTGTATCCTTCCGCCGGTTCGGCCTATACCTACGTCAGCCGCAGCCTCAATCGCCAGTTCGGCTTTCTCACCGGTTGGGCAATGTTTCTCGACTACCTGCTGGTTCCGCTCATCTGCACCATCTATGGCGCTCTCACGCTCGGCAAGCTCATGCCGCAGATTCCTTACGTGGTTTGGGTGTTTCTCTTTTCCGGAACCATCACCGCCGTCAACCTGCGGGGCATTCGGTTCACGTCACGCACGAACCTGCTTCTGATGCTCGTCATGACCGTGGTCATTTCGGCGTTCCTCGTCCTTGCCATACGCCTGCTCCTCGGCGGCGGGCACTGGAGCGCTCTCGTGTCGATCCAGCCTTTTTACGACCCCAAGACGTTCGACTTCACCACCATCCTCACCGCCACCTCCGTCGCCGCGCTTACCTACGGTGGCTTCGACGGCGTCACCACCCTCGCCGAAGAAGTGGAGAATCCGCGCCGCAACGTTCTGCTGGCCGCGGTTGCCGTCTGCCTGTTCACCGGAATCTTCGGCGGATTGCAGGTGTACCTCGCACAGATGGTCTGGCCCGATTACCATACCTTTCCCAACCTCGAGACTGCCTTTCTCGACGTCAGCCGCAGGGTGGGCGGCGAATGGCTATTCCATGCCATGGCCCTGATCCTCATCGTGGCCAACATTGGTTCCGGGCTGGCCGCCCAGACCGGAGTGGCCCGCCTGCTTTACGGGATGGGGCGCGCCGGCGCCTTGCCCAAAACCTTCTTTACCACCCTCGGCTCGCGTTCTTCCGTGCCGGTGTATAACATTGTCCTGGTGGGCGTGCTTTCCTGCGCCGGGGCGCTCGTGCTCAACTACGAACGTTCCGCCGAGTTGATCAACTTCGGCGCGTTCCTCGCGTTCATGGGCGTCAACGCCGCGGTAGTCCGCCACTCCTTCCGCGTCCGCTTTCTCGATCCCGGACACGGCTTCTTTTCCGGCGTCATCCTGCCCGCTTTCGGTTTCTTCTTTTGCCTCGCCATCTGGCTGAATTTGTCGAAGCCGGCAAAAATGGTGGGGGCCACCTGGTTCGCCGCCGGATTCGTTTATCACCTCATCCAGTCCCGCCGCGCCTCCGGCGAGGCGCCGGAATTCGAGTTCTGACCCATGACCGCAAGACAACTTCTGTTTTTCCTGTTCGCCGCGATGTCCGGCGTGGCTTCCGCCCGTGACCCGGCCCTGATGCCGATGCCCTCAAGGCTCAAATCCGGCTCGGGGACCCTCGCCATTGACGGGCATTTCCGTATCGCCTTCGCCACGCCGCCGCCCGCCCGCCTTGACCGCGCCGCCCGCCGCTTCCTTGCCCAGATGGCGCGCGAGACCGGCATCCCGCTCTCACCCGCCTACGCCCGTACCTCCGCCGCCACTTCCTCATCACCTGCCGCCAGACCACGGACCCGCCGGATGCGCTTGGGGATTCCGAAGCCTACCGCCTGGAAGTCACTCCCCGACAGGCTCACCTTACTTCCGCCACCGTCATCGGGGCCATGCGCGGCCTCCAGACCTTTCTGCAACTCGTCTCCCTCGACGCCAACGGATTTTCCGCTCCCGCCGTCTCCATCGACGATGCCCCCCGCTTCCCCTGGCGCGGCCTGCTCATCGACGTCACCAGCCACTTCATGCCCGTCCCCGTCATCGAGCGCACGCTCGACGCGATGGAAGCCGTGAAACTCAACGTCTTTCACTGGCACCTCACCGACGACCAGGGCTTTCGCGTCGAAAGCAAGGTATTCCCGAAACTCCACACGCTCGGCACAGAGGGCGATTACTACACCCAGAACGATATCCGCCGCCTCATCCACTACGCGCGCGACCGCGGCATCCGCATTGTTCCCGAGTTCGACATGCCGGGCCATTGCGCCACCTGGCTCATCGGCTACCCCGAACTCGCCAGCGCCCCGGGCCCCTACTCCATCATTCACACCTTCGGCATCTACGATCCCGCGCTCGACCCTACGCGCGAGCCCGTCTACGCGTTCCTCGACAAGCTGATCGGCGAAATGGCCGCGCTCTTCCCTGACCGCTATCTCCACATCGGCGGCGACGAGGTCAACGGCAAACACTGGAAGGAGAACGCCGCCATCCAGACGTTCATCCGGCAGCACAATCTGAAGGACGAGGCAGGGCTCCAGGCCTACTTCAACCGCCGCGTTCTCGCCATCGTCAACAAGCACGGCAAGACGATGATGGGGTGGGACGAAGTGCTGCACCCCGATCTCCCCAAGGATGTGGTGGTGGAGAGTTGGCGCGACCATACCTCGCTCGCCGCGGCCGCCAAGAACGGCTATCGCGGCCTTCTGTCCTACGGCTACTATCTTGACCACCTCGAATCCGCGGGCAAGTATTACTCCGTGGACCCGCTGGGAGGACCGGCCGCGGATCTGCCGGCCGATGCCGCCGCCCGCATCCTCGGCGGCGAAGCTTGCATGTGGACCGAGTTCATCAGCCCGGAAACCATCGACTCCCGCATCTGGCCGAAGACAGCCGCCATCGCCGAGCGTTTCTGGTCTCCAGCCTCGCTCACCGCGGTCCCAGCCATGTATGCGCGCCTGGAGGAAATCAGCCGCCGCCTCGATTTCCGCGGCGCGCGCCACAATCTAAACGTCGATCCCATGCTGCGCCGCATTGCCCCGCGGGCGCCGCTCGAGGCGCTCCGCACGCTCGCCGCCGCGCTCGATCCGCTTGGTATCGACGGACGCGAGACGGCGCGGCGGTACGCTCAGGACACGCCGCTGAACCGGATGGTGGACGCCGCCCGCGGGGACAGCGCCGAAGTCCGCCCGGTGAATCCGCAATCGCCGGCCGACGCCCGGGCGACGCTCATCCGCTGGCGCGGCAACCACCAGCGCCTGGAGCCCTACTTCGCATCCAGCCCCATGCTGCGCGAGGTGGAAAGTCTCTCCGCTGATCTCTCCACGCTCGGCAAAATCGGCCTTCAGGCACTGGACTACCTCTCCTCGCGGAACGCGCCCTCCGATTGGATCCGGGAGCAACTCGCCCTGCTCGACCGCATGGAGAAGCCTCGCGCCGAGGTCGTTCTCGCCGCCGTGCGTCCCGTCCGCGCTCTGCTTCTGGCGGCCGGCGGCGCTCCGCCCGCGCCCGCCGCATGGGCTCACGCCACCATCGTCATCCGGACCGGCGCGATTCCTCCGGCCGAACGTACCGCCGCCACGGTCCTCGCCGAAGAGATCGAAAAGCGCACCGGCGTTCGCCTGCCCATCTCCGCCGCGATGCCCGCGCAAGGGCCAGCCATCGCGCTCACCTCCACCGGCGCGGGGGCTGCCGCCGAAGGCTACCGCCTGCAACTCGACCGGCGGAATCCCGCCGCGCCTGTCCTTTGGGTGAAGGGCGCCGATCCCCGCGGCGTCCTCTTTGGCGTAGGCGCCCTGCTCCGCACGCTCGAGTGGGCTCCGGGCAGGATCTCCCTCCCGGCAACGCTCGATATCGCCTCTGCTCCGGCATATCCCATCCGGGGACACCAACTCGGCTATCGCAACGCCGCCAATTCCTACGACGCCTGGACCACCGCCCAATACGAGCAGTACATTCGCGAACTCACCTTCTTCGGCGCCAACAGCATCGAGAACATCCCGTTCCAGGACGGCCGTCCGTCGCCCGTCATGAAGGTGGACCGCCGGGAGATGAACCACGCCATCAGCGGGATCTGCGCCCGCTATGGCCTCGATTATTGGGTGTGGGTTCCCGCCGATTTCGACCTGAAGGACTCCGCCCGCCGCGCGCGCATGCTTTCTAATTATCAGGAACTCTTCCGCGACAGCCCCACCCTCACCGGCATTTTCTTCCCGGGCGGCGACCCGGGGAGCAACCCTCCGGACCTTGTCCTCCCGTTCCTCGAAGACGTCGCCAAACTCATGCGCCCCGTCCACCCGCGCGCGAAGATCTGGCTCTCGCTTCAGTGGTTCAACAAAGAGCAGGTGGACGCCATCTATCAGTACATTGAGCGCACGTCGCCTGGCTGGCTCGGCGGCCTCGTCGCCGGCCCCTCGAGCCCGCCCATCGACGAAACCCGCCGCCGGCTTCCCGGACGCTATCAACTGCGGCTCTATCCCGACATTACGCACAACAAACTCAGCCAGTACGAAGTCTCGTGGTGGGACCAGGCGTACGCGCTCACGCTCGGCCGCGAAGCCATCAATCCGCGCCCCACGGAATACGCCATCATTCACAACTGGTTCGCCCCCTGGAGCGACGGCTTCATTTCGTATTCCGACGGCGCCCACGATGATGTGAACAAGGCCATCTGGAGTTCCCTTGCCTGGGATCCCAAGCGCCCCGTGCGCGACATCCTCACCGATTACGCCCGCGCCTTTTTCCAGCCTGGCGTTGCGTCTGAAGCCGCTGACGGCATCCTCGCCCTCGAGAAGAACTGGCGCGGCCCGTTGCGCGACAACGGCGCGGTCGAATCCACGCTCCTGCTCTGGAAAGACCTCGAAGCCAAGGCTCCCCAACTCGAAACGAACTGGCGCTGGCAGATGTGCCTTCTGCGCGCGAACTACGATGCCTATGTCCGCCGCCGCCTGCTGCGCGAGACCAGGCTCGAACAGCGCGCCAACGCCATCCTGGCTCAGGCGGACAAACTCGGCTCAGAAAAGGCGATTTCCGAGGCTGGCGCCATTCTGAATCGCGCCGTTACCCAGCCGGAAAGCCCCGAAATCCGCACCCGCATTTCCGAACTCTGCGACAGGCTGTTCCACTCGATCGGGCTCCAGACGAGCGTCGAAAAATATTTCGCGAGCGGCGAAGAACGCGGCGCCATTCTCGACTTCGTGGATTATCCCCTGAATAACCGCTGGTGGCTCGAGGACGAATTCCGGAAAGTGCGCGCGCTTCCCTCGGAAACCGAAAAGTGCCGCCGTCTCCACGTTCTCGCCGCCTGGCAAAATCCCGGTCCCGGAAGCTTCTATGACAGCGTGGGCAACTTCGCGAACAGCCCCCATGTCATCCGTAGCGACATCGACTCGCGCGAACCCGGCGCCGTCCGCGAATCGAATGTCACCTTCTGGTGGTGGGACCAGGGCAAGAGCCGCGCCCGTCTCTCCTGGCAGGCCACCATGTGGCCCCGCCGCATGGTCTACGAAGGCCTCGACCCCGCGGCCACCTACGTGGTTCGAACCTCCGGCTACGGCCAGTGCCCGCTGCGTATCGGCGGCGCCCGCGTCACGCCGGTCAAAGACGGCCGCGAAATGGGCGAATTCAAGGAATTCCCCGTCCCGGCGGAAGCGCTGAAGGACCGGCGGTTGATCCTTACTTTCGACCGCCCCGAGAACGAAGAGCACCTGAATTGGCGCAAGCAATCGCGGTTGGCGGAGGTGTGGCTGCTGCGGGTCGCGCAGTAACCGCGTTGATGTTCAGAAACGCCGCTGCCGGGCAGTCTACGCGGAGCGGGTCAACTTCTCCACGGCCGTACAGAAAACATCGATTTCCTTCAGCGTCGTATAGACGTTCGGAGTGACGCGGATTCCTTTGTAATCCTGGCGGATGATGGGCGTGGTGAGAACGCGGTACTTCTCGAAAAGCTGCGCGCCCAGAGCCGCCATGTCCGTGCCGCGAATGCCGAAAGTGGCCAGTCCGCAACTCTGTTCCGGGTCGCGGCTGGTGAAAAGCTCGAATGCGGGCAGTCGCGCGAGCCGGTCCACCCACAGGCTGCGCAGATACCGCAGGCGCGCGGCCTTGCGCTCGGCGCCGATGTTTTCATAGAAGACCAGCGCCTCGGCAATCGCGTTGTGGTTGGCGGCCGGGTGCGTGCCGATCTCCTCGAACTTGCGGATGTTGCCCGCCATGGATTCGGGCGCCGCCATCATCGGCCAGAGCCCGCGGATCTTTTCTTTTCGCACGTACAGCAGACCGGTGCCGATCGATGCGGTAAGCCACTTGTGCAGGCTGGCTCCGTAGTAATCGCACTCGAGATCGGCGAGCCGGAACGGAAAGTGCGCAATGGCGTGCGCGCCGTCCACGATCGTGTCAATACCCCGGCTGCGCGCCATCCGGCAGATTCGCTGGACGGGGAAGATCTGGCCCGTCAGATTGGTGATGTGGCACAGGAGGATGGCGCGGGTGCGGGGCGTGATGGCGGCTTCGAAGCGCTGATACAGGTCATCCATCGACGGCGGCGGCACGGGAAATGAGATCTGCTTGAGCACAATGCCTTCCCGGCGCGCGCGCTGTTCCCAGGTGGTGATCATACGCCCATAGTCCTGGTCGGTGGTGAGCACTTCGTCGCCGCGCTTCAGGTCCAGACCCAACTGGCAGATTTCGAGCGATTCGGAAGCATTCCGGGTAATGGCCAGTTCCTCGGCGTCGCAGCCGAACGTATCCGCGAGGCGGCGGCGCACGGATTCCACTTCGGGTTCCAGCACGCGCCACAGAACGTGCGCCGGCGCCAGGTTGGTGTACTCCTGGTACCGCCGCACCGCATCCATCACCAAGCGCGGCGCGGGTGAAACGCCCCCGTTGTTCAGGTTGATGATGTTGCGGTCCACGTCAAACGACTGCTGGATGTCCCGCCAATACCTTTCCTCACGGGCGACCTCGTCGGGGCCAAGGCCCGCGGTTTCACGCGCCATGGCGAAGGCTCGCGCCGTGGACCCCGGCCACGGAAGCGCCAGGCCAGCGGCGGATCGCAACAGATTGCGCCGGTCCATGATTTCTCCTTTCCATCGCGGCCGCGCCCGGCGTGTTCCAAACACGCGCTCAAAACGAGGAGCGGACAACAAAACCCGCCGGCCACCGTCACGGCGAAAGAAACTGGCCGCATGTCTACTGTACGATTTATTGCTTTGGATGTCCATGCGGACGTTCAGTCCGCTTCAGTCCGTGGCGATCCACCCGTCCTCGATCTTGATAATCCGGCGCCCATAAGCCGCATTCACTTCCGAATGCGTCACCTGAATAATGGTGGTCCCCTCGTCGTTCAGCTTCTTGAACATCTCCATGATCTCCTTGCCCTGGCTTGAATGGAGGTTGCCCGTCGGCTCATCGGCGAGGATGATTTTCGGGGCCGCGATCATCGCCCGCGCGATCGCCACAAGCTGCTGCTGCCCGCCGCTCAATTGATTCGGATACAGGTCTTTCTTCCCCACAATGTTGAACCGGTCGAGCGCGTCGCAAACAATGCTGTCGCGCTCGCTCTTCTTCACGTTGCGGTAGGAAAGCGGAATGTCCAGATTCTCATAGACCGTCAGCGAATCGAGCAGATGGTAGCTCTGGAACACGAAGCCGAAATATCTCTTATAGATCTCTGAACGGTCCTTCTTCTTGAGCTTATGGATGGGATGGTCCATCAGGTGATACTCGCCGCTCCAACTCGTATCGTGCATCCCCAGAAGATGCAGCAGCGTGGATTTTCCCGCGCCGGAGGGGCCCATGATGGAGATGAACTCCCCGTCCTTGATCTCCGCGTTAATGCGGCGCAACACCCAGGTCCGGGTAGGACCGTTGTCGTAAAATTTCTCGACGTTGACAAGTCTGATCATGTGTCGTCCGGCAAAATCCTTTTCCTATTGTCCTCGCAGCGCCATCACCGGCTGCAATGGCGCAAGTCCTCCGCCGAAAGATGCTCCGGGCGAAAATGCCACGACAACTCCCGGCCCGCAACGCCGAACAAGAGCCCCAACGCGGACCCGGCGGCCAGCAGCAGCGCGCTGTCGAGAAACACGTGGGCGAGCAGTTTCCGGCGGAGGCTGCGCAGCCCGAATATTCTTGCCTCCGGAGCCGCCTGCGAGGTCCGCTCTTTCAATTCCCGCGCCAGGTCGCGCCGCCGGGAATTCATTGCCGGCGCCAGTCCGAACAGTATCCCGCTCGCTATGGAAACACCCGCCGTGAACAGAAGCACGGAGGCGTCCAGGGAAAGGTTGAAGGACGCGTTGTTCCACCATTCCGGCCGGAAATGCCACAGCAGATCCCGGCTCCAGCGCGCCACCAGTAAACCGGCGGCGCCGCCGCGGAGGGAGAGAACCAGACTCTCCGTCAACGCCTGGCGCGCAATCCGCCATGCCCCCGCGCCAATCGCCAGCCGGATGGCAAATTCCTTGCTCCGGTTCCGCGACCGCACCAGCAGCAGCGATGCGACATTCGAGCAGGCAATCAGCAGCACCAGGCCCACCACCGCCATCAACACCAGCGCCGCCTGCTCGAGAGTTCTCCTGATCCGCGGAGGGATCACGGTTTCCGAACTTGGCGCGAGGCGGAAACTCCGTCCCGCGTTTACTTCCGGATGGTCCGCCGCCAGTTGCTGCCCGATGGGCGCCAGCGCCTGCTCCGCCGTCTTCAGGCTCACACCCGGTTTAAGCCGCGCGGCCACGGAAAAGGATAAAGCCTTGCGCTCGCCCACCGCCTCCGGACGCGCCATCATCCACCGCGCCATGGACATCGGCGCCCACGCCGCCGGTTCGCTCACCGTGCTCAACCCCTTGAATCCTTCCGGCATCACCCCGATTACCGTAAGCGGTTGGCTGTTGACCGAAATCGTCCGCCCAACCACCGAACCGTCCGCCCCGAACTCTCTCACCCAGGTTCCATGGCTCAGCACCACCACCGGAGATCTTCCCGGAGCCGGATCATCTCTTTTTCCGAAGGTCCGTCCGATGGCCGCCGGAACCCCCAGCACCTCGAAGAAATTCTCCGTCACCACTTCCCCGGTCCACGTCCGCGGAAACCCGTCCTCGCGCGACGCGATCAGGCTGGCCGGAGTCAGCGCGCACATCCCCGTGAACACGCCCTGATGATTGCGAATATCCTCGAAACTCGGATAGGAAACCCAGTACAGGCCGTTCAGTTTTTCATCAAATGTGGAAATGGTCACCAGCCGTTGCTGCTCGAACACCGCCAGGGGCTGCAGGAATAATGCTTTGACAAGCGTGAAAATCGCCGTGTTCGCGCCGATCCCCAAGGCCGGCGAGAGCACGGCGGCCAGGGCGAACGCGGGACTCTTGCGCGGCGCGCGGACTCCATGCCTGATGTCCAGCCGGAGAGTTTCCATTAGGGCAATTCTCTCACCCCCGCCGTTCGTGCGCCATGCCGCGGAGCCGCTTTCCGCCTACTCCAGGCGCAGGTTCGCTGACCGGCGAAATACAGACCGGAACTGCCGCCGGATTGTATCCCGCAACCGCTGCGCCTCGCTACGCAAGCATTGGGATTCCTCCCGTACCTGCCTCAATTCCTCCCCCAGTTGCAGACACTGATCGCGGAATTCCTCATGCTGCCGTTGAATTTCTCCCCGGAAGCATTCGCTCGCCTGGCGCGTTTGATCGCGAATTTCCCACACCCGCGGGCGCACGGTATCCGTTAACTGGTCCCCCGCCACGATGAGCAGCGGTTTGCGGACGGCCTGCGTCATCGCCGAACCGGCGGCGCTGAAGAGTAGAATCGCCGCGATCGCAAGATAGTCGGGGTTCCGGCTCGCCCAGCCGGATCGGGCTTGTGTGCCGTTCATCAGACCACCTCCACATTTTCCTCGACAATCCGCCCGTCAAACAGGTGGACGGAACGGTCGGCATGGCGCGCGTAGCGCGGGTCGTGGGTCACCATGCAAATGGTGGCGCCCCCGCGATGCAATTCTCTCAACAGTTCCATCACCGCCTCGCCGTTTGCCGAATCCAGGTTTCCCGTGGGTTCGTCGGCCAGGAGGATGGACGGTTCGCCCACCAGGGCGCGGGCGACGGCAACACGCTGCTGCTGGCCGCCCGAAAGCTGCGAAGGATAATGCTTCACGCGATGCGACATCCCCACCCGTTCGAGCGACTCGTGCACGCGCTTCTTGCGCTCCGCCGAGCCCATCCCTCGATAGGTCAGCGGCAACTCGACGTTCTCGTACACGTTGAGGTCGCCAATCAGATTGAATGCCTGAAAGATGAACCCGATCTCCCGGTTGCGAATGCGCGCCCTTTCGGAAAGCTTCAGATTTTCCACCGGTCGGCTCTTCAATGTGTAGGACCCATCCGATGGCGAATCGAGCAGCCCCAAAATCGCCAGCAGAGTCGACTTCCCACACCCGGACGGGCCGGAGATGGCAACGTATTCGCCCTTCTTGATGTCCATGTGGATCCCGGCCAGCGCGTGTGTCTCCACCTCGTCGGTGACGAACACCTTGGTCACGCCATCCAGCCGGATCAACGTCTCTGCTGCGCTCATTCCTTCTCCTTTCAGGTTTTCCTAATGACTCTAATACGTAACAGTCGTTAGCTGGTTCCGCAAAATTTACTGTTTTATCCCACTTCAGTTCAACCGTATGCGGTTATACGCATCCCACGCCGACATGTCCGACAGGATCACTTCATCGCCCTCCTTGAGACCTTCCACAACCTCGATCGTGTTCACCGAACTGCGTCCGAACTTCACCTGCACCCGGACAGCGTCCTGCGTTCCGGGTATGACTTTGAAAAGAGTCACCGTGCTGTTGGCCTGCCCGAACACCGGCCGGCCCACATAAAGCACATTATCGGTACGCTCGATTTCTATGGTGCCGTCGACGCTCAGATCCGGCCGCGCCCCATCCGGCAGCGGGCCTTTCAAACTGACGTCCACGGTCACGGTGCCGTTGACCACGGCGGGGTCAATACGGCTGACGACACCATCCACGGTCCCGTTTCGTGTATCGATAACGGTCTTCTGCCCGATCCGCACATCCTTCGCCTGCGTCTCCGCAATCTTTAATTCCGCCTTCAATTTCTTTGGCTGCGCCACCTTGGCAAGAATGGTTCCCGCCGTCACGCGCTGCCCCACCTGGAGGGTCATCTCCTGCAGCACTCCATCCGTCCCGGCCCGGATCTTCAAACCCTCATACTGTTCCTTCTTCAACCGGTAGGCGGCTCGCAATTTCTCAATCTGCACGCGCTGCGAAGCAAGCTGCGCTTCAATGGACTCGCCGCTGATGGCCAGCCGCTTCTGCTCCAGTTGAAACCGCCGCCCGAGTTCATCGGCCGCGGCCTTCGAGAGTTGCAAAGTCAGATCCGGCGTCAACCCTTCCTTGGCCAGCTTCTCGTCGCGGTCGTACTTCAGCTTCGCCTGCACGTAGTCGCTCTGCAACTGCGCCGCCTTGGCTTTTTCGTCCAGATCGGAGCTTTCCAACTTCACCTGAAGATCCTTGAGGTTGGCCTCGGCAATCTTCACCTGCCATTCCATGTCGAGCATTGCAAGCTGGAGTTCCGGGTTGCTCAATTCCATGATGACGCTGTTGCTGTTCACTTTCGCCCCGGGCCGCAAAATCAGCTTTTCCACCCGGCCATCGGTGACCGCCGGAATCCACAGAATTTCTTCCGGAACCAGAGTCCCCAAACCGCGCCGGTCAATCAGCATCGGACCCCGTTTTACCTTGTCCGGCCAGACGGAAGCGCGTTCGACCGGCGGAGCCGCGGGCTTCAATTGCCGCAAACCCCAGGTGACCAGCGGGATCGCTATAAACAGAATGAGAGCCGCTACCGACCGTTTGATGATCTTGTTTCGCCGTGCGCCTTTGCGCGGAACGTCCATATAATTTCGAGTCCTTTAACTCCGATGACGCATTTGCCACGAAGGCAACTCGGATGCCATCGGGCGCGTTCCTGTAAGCTGTTGGCCTGTCAATCGGATCGCATATCCATTCCCCTGTCGCCCGGCGGACCTGTGTCCGGTTCTGGGACGGCCCTGTACGGAAACGTGAAGCTCACCGGCTTCGCATGAGGGGAAACACGAACATCTGTCCGGCGCGCGAAATCGCCGTATCCTTGAGAGCGGATGCGCGCGCTTCTATCTGCCCGAGATCTCCACCGGGGAACCCGCTGGGAATGGCGTTCTTCACCTTGCCGTCCTTGTCGATCACAAACTGCCGCTCCACGCGGTTATCCTTGAGTTGCCGGTAATAGAAGAGATCGCCCTCGTGAAAGTAGTAGCGATGATGCACTGGACTGCCGTCTTCCGGCTGTTCATCCACCAGTTGGATATTCGACTGTTGGAAGTAAGCGGTAAAGGGCGATTCCGGCTCATGCGGCGTTGCCTGGAACCGTCCGGGAACCTGCCGCAGCGATTTCAGGTTCGCCTCGATGGAGAGCACCAGGCCTTCCGTCGCGGGCTTGCGCTCACAACCCGGGCAGAGAAGCAGAACAGGGATAACCAACAGCGGGAATCGCAACATCTCTATTCTTGATGATACGATGAGCCGCCGCGCCGGACGGGAAAAACAAAACCGGCGTTACGTGGCTGATCCACGCAACGCCGGCGTTACTGCAATTCTCCGAACCGGAATCCCGCTAGTTGGCTGCCGACACGCTGTCGATGGTAACCGTATCGCCCGCCAACTTGCCATTGATTGTCACCTTGCGCCCCAAGTGATCCATCACCTTTCCCGTGGACGCGGCATCCAGTTTAAGAACTTTGTCGCCCACAACAAACACAGGCGCCGCGCCTTTTCCTTTCACGCAGCCGGTGACGCATTTGATTGAACCGTCGGAGCCATCGGCATGCTTGGCGCCGCAGTGCGATTCTGAGATGTACCCAGTCCAGGATGCCGCAAAAGCGGACATCGAGAACAGAGAGAGCATGGCAATTTTCTTCATACGTAGCATCCTCTTTAGCATCCTCCTAACATCGATTGGCCACGAACGCCAATGCGGATAGAACTGTATTGAATAATAGGACATCCCCCGGCCGGGGTGCAACCGCCAGTCTTGTCCAATTGGGATAAGCGGCATCCGCGGGCGTCTTGCCGCTCCTCCCTCCGGGATCCCGGAAGCTGTTTCCGTAGAGCCAGACGCATGGCCGGCGTTCCGTTCTCAACAAGAGGCGGCGGACGAAGAGCCCCGCGGAGTCCATGGGACTCGACTCCTGATTGCTTCCCGAGGGATCTATTTAAGACTCGGATAAGCAGCTGAAAAGAAATGAATTGTGGCAACGCATTGCATCTGGATTGCTTCTACGGGCTCAATTGATCCGCTTCACATGCAATCTTGAACCCCAGGCTCAAGCCGGGAACCATCGGCCGGCGCGCGTGAGCCCCTCGGTCCTGGGCAGCGTCCTCGATAATCTGTTCAAGACTGCGCATCGGGACGGTGAGGCCAACGGCCTCTTGAATGCGTTGCATGGATTCGCGGAAGGGGCCTTGAACGGACGCCTTGACTATGCGTTTTTGAAGTTCGTAGGAGAAGGATCGTGCCGGCAACCGCGGGGCTTCATCGAGCGGATGAATGCTTTCAGCGCCGTCGCGGCAATAAGCCGTGCCTTCGATGTCAATGGGGCCGAAGATGGTCTTCAGTGTACGGTGCTGGAGACGGCGCCGTGAAAACAGAGCGGAGGCCGGCTGGGTTGCTACCGCCAGGCCGGTCCCACATCGCCGGCAACTTGCTCCCGCCCAAAAAGCGCCTTGCGTTATCATCGTGTACTCAAGGAGCTCACGGCGAATCATGGAGATCACTAAAATCGGCGTCCGCGAGTTCCGGGAAAATCTGGCCACCTACCTGGAAAGTCGAGGTTCCGCTTACCCTTGACGGCCCCCCTCCAAACGTCCGCGCCAGGAGCGCCAAAGCAAGCCACGCGGGGGATGATCCTCTACGCGGCCACCATCTTTTCAAGCGCCTTCCTCCTGTTTCAGGTGCAGCCGGTCCTGGCGAAGATCATCCTGCCCTGGTTCGGCGGGTCCGCCGCCGTGTGGACCACCTGCATGCTCTTCTTCCAGACCGCGCTGCTGTGCGGCTACCTCTATGCGCATTGGATCAGTTCCCGTCTCGCCACGCGCGCGCAAGCCGCCATCCATTCGGCGCTCATCGCCGCCAGCCTGCTCGTCCTGCCCGTCGTCCCCGGCGATGCCTGGAAACCCCATGGCGGCGACAATCCGACACTCGGCATTCTCCTGCTGCTGGTCGCCGTCATCGGACTGCCGTATTTTCTACTCTCCACCACGGGCCCGCTCATCCAATCCTGGTATGCCCTGGCCTTCCCGGGGGCTTCCCCCTATCGCCTGTTCGCCTTGTCGAATACGGGGTCGATGCTGGCCCTTCTCGCCTATCCGGTGCTTGTCGAGCCGTTCCTTGCAACGCGCAGCCAAGCCTATCTCTGGAGCGGCGCCTATGCCTTGTTCGCCGCGCTGTGCCTGGCCTGTGTGTGGCGCAGCCGCAATCTGACCCAAGCGGCCGCCGATACCGAGTACGCCGAACCTCCCGCCGAGGCCCCCGCCGCCAAGCTATGGCTGCTGTGGATCGGCCTTGCCGCCTGCGCCTCGACGCTGCTGTTGGGCGTCACCACGCATCTCACGCAGGATGTCGCGCCCATCCCCTTCCTGTGGGTTCTGCCCCTCAGCCTGTACCTGCTGAGTTTCATTCTCACCTTCGACAGCAGGGGTTGGTATCGCCGCGGGCTCTATCTGCCGCTCACCGCGGCCGCGCTTGCCGCCATGGCGTATGCGCTCACCTCGGAATCGCGGATGCATGCGATGCCGAAAGCCGGGCTGTTCACCGCCTCCCTCTTCATCTGCTGTATGACCTGCCACGGAGAAGTGGCCACGCTTAAGCCGCACCCCCGCTACCTCACGGCGTTCTATCTCATGATCTCCGCGGGAGGCGCGCTCGGCGGCGTCTTCACCGGCCTCATCGGCCCCTATTTTTTCTCCCAATACTACGAGCTTCCCATCGCCCTCGTCGCCTGCGCCGTTCTCGTCCTGGCCGTCCACTATGGCGGCCAGTCGAGCCCGCTCCACCGTTTACCCCATCGCTGGGGCTGGATCGCCGGCCTGGCCGCAACCTTGTCTTTGGCTCTGGTGCTGGCGAGGCAGGCGCGAATGACGGTCCGTTCCTACCGCGTGGTGGCGCGCAATTTCTATGGCGGCTTGCGCACGGCGGATTACGGCAGCCCCGATGAAGTGGATTGGACGCGCAAGCTGACCCACGGCCTCATCAATCACGGCGAACAGTATCTGAACCCGCTGCGCCATCGGGAATCCACCAGCTACTTCGGTCCGAACACCGGCGTCGCGCGCGCCATCGTTTCCACGCACCGCGACCGCCCCCAACGCATCGGCATTACGGGTCTCGGAGCCGGCGTGATGCTCACCTACGCGCGCCCGGGTGACTACTATCGCATCTACGAGATCAACCCCTTGGTGATTGACGTGGCGAAGAAGGAGTTCACCTTCATCCAGGATTGCCCCGCCAAACTCGACATCGTGCTCGGCGACGCCCGCCTTTCGCTCGAAAACGAGCCGCCCCGGAACTTCGACGTCCTCCACATGGATGCCTTCTCGAGCGACTCCGTTCCCGTACACCTGCTGACCCTCGAGGCCTTCCAACTGTACTTCCGCCACTTGAAGCCGGACGGCATTCTCGTAATCCACATCTCGAACCGCTACCTGAACCTCGAACCGGTGATTGCTCGCGCCGCCGAAGCGCTCCACAAAGCCGGCATCTTCGTGAGCGACCCCGGCGACGATGACCTCGGCTACTTCGGCACCGACATGGTTCTTTTGGCCTCGAGCAAAGCCGTGTTCGATAAACCCGCTTTGCGCAACTTTGCGCCGCCCGCAACCAGGCCCGGCGTGCGGCTGTGGACCGACAACTACAGCAATCTCTTCCGCATCATAAAGTGAGAGCTATATACTTGGATCACTCCTATGATCCTTCCGCTGCTCACGCTCTCCGTCTCCGCTTTCGCGGCGCCGCCGGCCCAACTCGACGTGTTTCGTGGCGGAGCGGACGGTTATTTCGCCTACCGCATTCCCGCCCTCCTTGTTTCTTCTAAAGGGACACTGCTCGCCTTCTGCGAAGGACGCCGCGATAGCCGGTCTGATTCCGGCAACATCGACGTGTTGCTGAAGCGCAGCACCGACGGCGGCCGGACATGGTCTTCCGCCATCACCATCGCCGACTTCGGCACGGACACCGTGGGCAATCCCGCGCCTGTAATGGACCTTTCCACCGGCTACATCTGGCTGCTGCTGACCCGCAATCCGGGCGTTGTCACCGAGAGCGATATCCTCACCGGCAACAAGCGCGGCACGCGCACGGTCTGGGTAACCCACAGCACGGATGACGGCCTCACTTGGGCCAGGCCCGAAGAGATCACCCGTGCCGTGAAGAAGCCCGAGTGGACGTGGTACGCCACGGGGCCGGGAAACGGCATTCAGTTGCGCTCCGGACGCATGGTCATCGCCTGCGACCACAACCGCGGCGATGAGACCCGGCGCTACAGCCACGTGATCTACAGCGACGACCATGGCAAGACCTGGAAACTCGGAGGTAGCGCCGGCCCCATGTGCAACGAATCCACCATCGCCGAACTGCCGGATGGGTCATTGCTGCTCAACATGCGCAGCTATCATGGGCGCGGCCGCCGCTACATCTCCATCAGCCGCGATGCCGGCCTGACATTTTCCGAACCGGTTCCTGACGAAGCCCTCATTGAACCGGTCTGCCAGGCGAGTCTGCTGCGCGCGGGAAAGGGGAAGAACACCGTGCTTCTGTTCTCCAATCCGGCAAGCACGAAGCGTGAGAATATGACGGTTCGTCTTTCCACTGACCAGGGAAAAACCTGGAGCGCATCCAAGGTGATCCATCCGGGGCCAAGCGCCTACTCGAACCTCGCCGAGTTGAAGAACGGTGAAATCGGCCTGCTCTACGAACGCGGAGAAAAATCCCCCTACGAGGCGATCACCTTCATTCGGTTCCCGTTGAAGTGGCTGACTAGAAAATGACCTTCACCGCCAACTGCATGATCCGCGGATCGAAGTTCGTCTGCCGCAGCAGGAAGTTCGTGGTGGGCCGGAAGAATCCGCCGCTAAACGTATAACGGGTTGTCTGAATGCCGTTGAAATTGGCGCGATTGGTGAGGTTGAACGCCTCCCCCAACAACCGTACGCGCACACGTTCCTTCAAGACGGGAATATCCTTGCTCACGCGCGCGTCCACGGTGACGAACCACGGGCCCTCCAGCGTGTCGCGGCCCACCGCCGGACTGCGGTCATTGAAATTGTTCCCGTCGTTGCCGGGGTCGCCGCTCGCGATGTCCTGAAAGCGCCGCCCCGACTGCGCCTGGGTGATCATCCCAAGTTGCCAGTCGCTCAGAATTCCGCGCAGAACAGGATTTCCCAGCGATTTCGCATAGTTCACATCCCATACTCCGGAAAGAACAAACCGGTGCCGGATATCCGCCGCGCCCGGCCCGCGGTCCAGATTTGGCAGCAGCGTGTCCTGCGCAACCTTCGCGTCATCCCCTCCATTGCCGGGCACCACGGAGGTCCCATCCGGCGTCGTGTCGATTACCTTAGACAGCGTATAGGAACTCATCACCTGGAACCTGTCCGCAAAGCGCCGGTTGAACGATACGAATCCACCGTGATAGAGAGAGTTGCCGCCGCTGTCGAACAGCGAGATGCGGCCGAATGCCGGATTGGGCCGGGCCGGGCCTGAGGTTCCCGGATGGCGGTAATAGGTTACCGGGGCGCCCGCTTGCGCCGTGCACACCGCCGAGGCCGGGCAAACATAGCCGGTGGTTGCCACCGAGGGGTAAAGGTTGATGTCTCGAGTCCGTGTCAGATGAGTGCCGTTCACTCCCAGGTAGCCGATCGTGACGCTGCTTTTCGACCCCAGCGCAAACTCGGTTTGCAGGCTGAACTGCTGCGTCCGCGGAGTCTTGTAGTTCGGATCCGTAACATAGATGTCCGGCGGATTCCCCGGCCCGGGCGGCGCGGATAGGATCTTCGGGTATGTCGGAAGATTCGCGCGGATCTCATACTGCTGCGATTCGATGCCGTTGTTCAACATCGCCGTGCTCAACAACAGCCCCGGAGTGCGCGCGTAATAAATACCGTAGCCGCCGCGCACCACCACCGCGTCGCTCTTCGTCACTTTGTAAGCGAACCCGAACCTCGGGCCGATGTTCGCCGCGTCGGTGGCAATGCGGTTCGTCAACAGGTTCGCCGCCGCCAGCGCGGCATTGTTATTGAGCGTCGTGGGTTGCCGGTAGCCGAAATAGTCGTAGCGGATGCCGTAATTCAAGGTGAGTTTGTCCGTGACGCGCCACGCGTCCTGCACATAAAAAGCCCACTCGTTCACATCCGGATGGCTGATCGGGAAACTGCTCCCCGTCCCCGGGAACGACTGCCGGAAACTGGTGGGCTGGCCGCTCAGAAAGGCGTCATAACTGGCATAGGTGTAGCCTCCGGCGAAGAAGCCGGGAAAGTAGTTCTCCACGCGAACGAAGTTGAAATCGAACCCCATCTTGTACGCGTGGCGGCCCCGCACATAACTCAGGCTCGCCGTGGGCTGATACGCATGGCTGTTCGTAAAACGAGGGCTGAAATTGTTCGCGCCAAAAACGATCCCGTTGATGATGCTCACCTCCGGGCCGGCCGTATTCGCATATCCCGGCTGTTTGTCCTGAACCGAGTTGAAGCGTACTTCCAGCACCTTGTCGGGCCCCAACAGGCGCGTGTAAACCGCGGCGACGTTATCCGTATTCACTTCGTTGTTGCCGGAGTGCTCCTCGGCGATATTTGTACCGAACGACTCCTGGTTCACGCCCGTATAGCGGCTCATGTTGTAGCGTACGCTCAGCCGGTCCCGGTCCGTCGCGTTCCAGTCCAACTTCACCAGGCCCACGTTGTTGTTCAACCCGATCTGATAAGGCGTGAGGTACTTGCCGAAAACATTGAGCGCCGATGCCGGAGGAGGGATTACCGGAGTCACAATCTGCGTCTGCGCGTTGCGCTGCCCGTCATAACTGAAAAAGAAGAAGAGCTTGTCCCTGATGATGCGCCCGCCGAGCGTGCCTCCGAACTGGTTGAAGTGATATGGGTTCTTGCGCGCCCCCGCGCGATTATTGACGAACGTATTGGCGTTCATCCCCTTATCCCGGTAATACTCAAACGCCGAACCGTGATATTCGTTCGTGCCCGACTTGGTGATCACGTTGATGGCCCCGCCGCTCGCGCGTCCGATTTCCGGCGGAAACGAGTTCGTGTTCACCTGAAACTCCTGCACCGCTTCCTGGCTGAACGCATACGGCCGGAATCCCGTCCGGCCGGTAGCCTGCCCGTAAAACAGATTATTGGAATCAGCCCCGTCCACCAGCAGCGAGTTGTTTGGTCCGCGCTGCCCGCCGAAGGCAAGATCTCCCCCGCGCGTCGGGTCGCGCACCACACCCGGCGTCAGCGTGGTGAAGTCGAGGAAGTTCCGCCCGTTCACCGGAAGATCGGCAATGGCGCGAGTGTTCACCGTTGCCGTCGAGGCGGTGCGCGTCACCTCCACCACCGGAAGTTCGGAAGTAACGGAGACAGTTTCCGTCGCCGTCCCCAGTTCCAGGCTGATGTCGAGCGTGGCTACGGCCCCCACATTGAGCACGATGCCCTGCCGCACCGCCGTCTTGAACCCCTGCATCTCCACCGAAAGATCGAAGCTTCCCACCGGCAGCCGGCTGAAGCTATACAAACCGGCTGTCGTTGTCTCCATCGAGCGCGTAAACCCGGTTGCCGGGCTCTTGATGGTCACCTTGGCGCCCGCTACAGAGGCGCCGGAAGGATCGTTCACCGCGCCATTCAACGTTGCCCCGCCGATTTCGGATTGAGCAAACAAACCTGGGACAAGCGGACATAGGAACAGTAATGCGAGCGGAATTTTCTGCATGGAGCCCCTCCTGAAGGCAATGACTCCAGTATACCTCTCGCGTATGAATAATCGATGGTTGTCTGCTCCTCGGAGCGAGCCTCAGAACGAAAGCCGCAACTGCAATTCCAACCGCCGGTTCCCTGCCGCGCCCATTGCTCCACCCGGTCCAAACCCTCCCGCAATCGACGTCGACTCGCCAAACAGCGGTGAACTCAGATTTCCCACCGGCAGCCCCAGATTCACGTGGTTGAAGAGGTTCCGCGCCGAGGCCGAAAGCGTCAGGTTGAAGCGCTTTTCCGAGTTCGACGCGCCGAACATCCCGCCTCCTCCGCCGCCATGGAAGCCTCCCCCGCCGCCGTGATATCCTCCCCGTCCTCCCCCCGGCCCGCCCATCATCATCGGAGGACGGTCCGGCCCGGCCGGTCCCGCCTGCGCTGCCCGCTCTCCCCGGTCTCCGAACCCCCATGTTTTGCTCAGACGCAGGTTGACAGTGAAATTGCCCGGGCCATTGCCGTAGTCACGCGGGATCAGCACCGCCCCCGGGCCGGGAGCGATGTTGAACACCCCAAATTGCGTGGCGACGATATCCGCCCCGGTGGCGCCGGGAGCCGCCTGAGCCGGCCGGTCGTTGAAGATGGTATCGCCGTTGTTGTCCCGGCCGGTAGTGATGTTGAACGGCGGCCCGCTGCTGGCGATGATGAACGGGTTCAAACTGATGCCCCACTTCCCGTTGATGTTGCCGCCCATCACAAAGCGGTGGCGCACATCGTAGGAAGCCCGGCCGTACTCTGTCGCGAAGTTATAAGGATTCGCGGGAAACGTCCCCACACCGTCCGTATCGCTGTTGGCGTGCCCATACACGTAGAATCCAAACAACATCACACGGCGGTTGAACTGCGACCGCAGATTCACCATGAACTGCTTCTGCCGCAGAATTCCGTTTGATTCGAACTGATAAAGGTTCCCTATGTTTCCCAAAGGCCGCGTGCCGTCGGGAAGCGGCGCGTTGATATTCACCGTGCGCAGCATGTGCTCGCCCCGCGAGTAGATGAAGTTCGCCGATAGCGACGTCCTCCACGGCAACTGCCGGTCCACGCCGATTACTCCCTGCGCAATGTAGGGCGCCCGAATATCCGGAGCCAGACGCCGCACCGTGTTATCCAGCTTGAAGTTCGCGATCGAGTCGAGCGAAGGGATGTTCGGATAGAAACCGGGGTTCAGCACGAAGTACTGCTGCTGCGTCGTCCCGTTAAAGCGCAGCGCCTGGAGAGTGAGGCTGTCGTCGATGCGGTCATAGAACATGCCGAACCCCGTGCGCAGCACCGTCTTCGTCGTCTTACCGTTCTTGCCGCCATCCAGCCCCCATGCGATGCTTAGCCGCGGAGCAATGTTGTTGTAATTGTGAATATTCGTCTGCGTCTCGTACCGCAATCCGTAATTCAACGTAAACCGCGGCCGCAGCCGCCAGGAATCCTCGGCGAAAACCCCGATATCCGTCTGATTCACCCCGCTGGTGGCCAACCCGCTGGTCAACGTGAACTGGCTGGGGCCGCCCCCCAACTGCCGGATCTGCGCGAACGGCAGATTCATTGACTGGAACAGCAGCGTCCGCTGGTAGCGGTCAAGAGACGTGATCTGCGTCAGCACCGGTTGCCCGTCAGGGCCGAGAACCGCCTGGTTGCTGGCATTAAGTTGCGGAGCCAACCCGCCCGCGAAAGTGAACGTCCCATTGAAATTGCTGTCCGAGGAGTCATTCACCGAAACCACCCGTGCCCGCCCTCCCAGTTTCAGGAAGTGCGTCCCCTGTGTAATGGAGGTCATGTTCGTGACCTCGAAGTGGTTCTCCCCCGTCCCGGAATTGCCGATCAGCGCTCCGCCCGCGTTGAACGACTCCAGCACATTGATCGCGGGCGTCGCGTTATTGCCCATCTGCCGCGTGTCCACATGCATGTACTGGAACCGCGTCTCATTGATCATCTTCGCGTTCAGAACCGAGGTCTCCGTCAGTTGCAGCGTGTGGTTGTCATTGTCCATGTTCAACGCGCGCGAAGGCAGCGTGAACTGGCCGATCCCCTGGTCATCCTGCTCCATCCGGCTGAAATGATACCGCGCCACCAGCGTGTTGTTCGTGCTCAATTGATAGTCGATGCGTGGCGAGACAAAAAGCCGCCGGATCGGCGTCACAATGGCCTGCTGAAGCAGATTCTGCTGTAGGTTCGGATCGAGAATGGTCGCGTTCACCACGGCATTCTCGTCAATTCCGCGCCGCTCGACATCGATGAAATAGGAAGCCTTCTTGTTGATTGGCCCGCCTAGGTTCACCCCGAAGTTCAGAGCCTTATACGGAGCCCGTGTCGGAGAGAACGGGTTCCTCGAATTCAGGTATTGATCGCCGAAGCTGAAAAACGCCTGCCCCCGCATTTTGTCCGTGCCCGGTTTCGTCAGAATCTCGATGCGCCCGAAACCCATTTTGTCGTACTCCGCCGAAAACGGATTCTGATTGATGCGCACCTCGCGTATTGCCGATTTCGGAGGCAGTTGTCCTCCGCTGAACCCGTCTACGAAAATCTCCCCCCCGTTCGGCCCCGCCGACGGCCCGGCCAGAGCCTGTAAATCCGACGCAAGGTCATCAGGATCGTCGGAAAGCACGTTCAGGTCTTCCCCCTTCAGAACCACCGCTCCCGCCGTGCTCTGCGGGTCCACCGAAACCGCTTCCTGGTCCGCCACCGTTACTGACTCCGTCTGCGAGGCAATCGACAGTTGCACCTTGAACTCCACCGGGCTCCCCATGTTCACCCGCGCATTGCGGATTTCAAACGGCGTAAACCCGGGCGCGCTGATACGGATGTTGTACTTGCCCGGAGGCACGTTGTCGATTTCGTAAGCGCCCATTTCATTGGTGGTCGCCGTGCGGTTCGTGCTCGGCCCCTTCGCGTTCACCGTCGCTCCCGGCACGGATGCCGCCGATGGGTCCACCACCGTACCCTTGATCTGTCCCATTTGCTGGGCAAACAGCCCGGTAACTGACAATAACCCCGCCAGCAGAGATATCCGGCAATTCATATGTGTTTTAAGCCCTTTACGGAGTTCCGACTTCCATGTTCCAGTTGCCGATCACCTGGTTGACTTCCGAGGCAGGCGCCCGCAGCAGAAAATCCATTCCCGCAATCATCGAAATCACGTTGGCCGGATGCCCGTCCTTGGGCCGCGCCACCGAAGTCACCACCGCGTCCCCGGCCTTCAGATCCCCGAGCGTGGCTTTCGGCAGCCGCTCCATCATCTGTTGAAAATCCGGCCCGTTGCCGCCCGCGTGCATGCCGAAACCGCCGCCGCCCCCTGGCCGCATACCGCCGGCAGGCCCGCCGCCCGGATGCATCCCGCCACCCCGGCCGCCGCCGCCAAACACCGGCATCTTTCGCAACCGCGCTTCCGGAGATATCTTCAACGCCACTTTCTTCTTCGTCTGCACATCCAGCAGCACTACCTCGCCGGTCTCCGGCTTCAGCGAAACAATCTCCCCGCCGAGTGTCTGGAAACTGCCGAAGACAATCTGTTCGGCCGTCACCTTCGATTCCGCATCCTGGCGATTCCCCAATACGCGTACCTGGTCGCCTGCCGCCATTGCCTTCAAATCGCTCGGCTGCGCGTCCTGATAGCGAATGGATTCATCGGCGTACCGCTTGATGCCCGTTTTGTCCGTCACCGCTACCGTCCATTCCTTCACCACGCCGGCCGTGCGGGCGCTCATGCGGAACTGCTTCCCCTCCGCATCCACGCTCTTGATCACACCCGCCACGCTGTGCTGCTTCCAATCCGCTTCTTCCTTCGCTTTCTGACTCGTGATGGCTTCCTTCTTCATCACAATCAGCGAACGGGCCAGCACGATCTTTTCCGCCTCGTTCACCTCGCCCCGTATCAGAACACGGTCGCCGGCGGCGACATCCGCAATCGTGCCCTTCGTCGCCTTCGACAGATCTTTTTCCCCCGGTTCCACGCGGTAGATCTTCGCGCCCTCCAGCGCCTTCGCGGCGTACGTTCCGCCCGCGTCCGCCTGCACCGTAATCCCTCCGTCGGCCGCAACGGCCGTCACCAGCCCCAGCACCCGCCCCTGTTGTTGCGCCGCCGCGGAACCCCACAGCGCGGCAATCACGAACATCGCGTTCATCGCTTTTCCTGGCCTCATTGGTGTCACTTGTCTAGTCGATCCTCGAACGATCACAGTTACCCTACAGCCCGAACAGATTCGTAAAGAATCGTTAAGCTCCCTATGTGCCGTATTCTGATAAGGAAGCGATGAAGCGCGGGGTACTGATTCTGGCCGTGTTCGGCCTTCTGGCGGCAATCTGTCTGGGACGGTTGACGCTCGCCATCGAACGCCAGGCGGTGCTCGACGAAGCCCGCCCCGCCGACGTCATCGTCGTCCTCGGCGCCGCCGAATACCGCGGCAAACCCTCCCCCATCTTGAAAGCCCGCCTCGATCATGCCCTCGGCCTCTACCGCCGCGGCCTCGCTCCCCGCCTCCTTACCACCGGTGGAGCCGGCGGAGACCCCATCTTCACCGAGAGCGAAGTCGGCCGCAGCTACCTCAGCAGGCACGGCGTCCCCGTGGAAGCCATCATCATTGAGCCCGAAGGCGAAACCACCGCCGAAAGCGCCACCTCCGCCGCCGAAATCATGCGCCGCATGGACCTCAAATCCTGCATTGTCGTAAGCGACGGCTACCATATCTACCGCGCCAAGAAAATCCTCCAGCATCAGGGCATTTCCGTCTACGGCTCACCCCGCCCTTCCCAAATCCGCAACGAATGGATACTTCGCTGGCTATGTTTCCGCCAGGCAGTGGGTTATGCGCTCTGGTCCGCTGGCATACGCATCTGAGCGCCGGTCTGCCTTTACCAAATCTTTACGTTTCTTCCACCGTGGCCAAATAGTTGCTTTACATTCCAGTGCGAGCCTATGAGTGAGGGCAAAGGAGCAACTCGCATGAGCAACCTTGCAGAAAAATCTCTTTTGGAGGAGCCCGGGAAGACTTCGGCGCAAGAGCCGTCATTCCTCGAGTTGCCTCCCCCTTTGGAGGAGACGCCGGCCAGGCGCCGCAACCCGGTCCGTTACTTTGTTGCGGCTGCCATCCTTGCCGCGGCCGGCACAGCCGCATTCCTCATCTGGCGGAGTCTGTCCACACCGCCCGCGCCCACCTATTCCCTGGTGACCGTCAACCGCGGCAATATCTCCAAGACCATCACCGCCACCGGAAAAGTTCAGGCAGTCGTCACCGTTCAGGTAGGCACCCAGGTCTCCGGCGCCGTGTCCGAACTGCACGCCGATTTCAATGACCGTGTTCGCGCCGGCGAGGTCATCGCGCGCCTCGATCCATCCCAGTTCCAGGCCCAGTACAACCAGGCCGTCGCCAATCTCCACAGCGCGCAGGCCCGCGTCGAAACGGCCCGCGGCGGGATTACCAATGCCGATGCCGCCGTGCAGGCCGCCGAAGCTAACGTCGAGCGGGCCGGCTCCGTCGTCAACGACGCGCAGGTCACCTTCAACCGCACGAACCTCCTGATGGAAGCGCAGGCCGTCGCCCGCCAGCAGTTGGACTCCGCGAAGGCTGCGCTTACCCAGGCCGTGGCTCAAAAGGCGCAAGCCGTGGCCCAGGCTAATCAGGCAAAGGCCCAGGCCCTCTCCGCCCGCGCGCAACTCGAACAGGCCCAGGCCGACGTGAAGCAGGCCGACGCGGCCGCCGTGGCGGCGAAGGTCAACCTCGACCGCACCGTGATCCGAGCCCCCATTGACGGCGTCGTGGTTTCGCGCAGCGTCGACGTCGGCCAGACCGTGGCCGCCAGCCTTCAATCGCCTACGCTCTTCCTCATCGCCAATGATTTGACGCACATGCAGGTACTGGCCGATGTGGACGAAGCCGATGTCGGCCAACTCCGCCCCGGCGACAAAGCTGCCTTCACCGTGGACGCGTTCCCCGGGGATACCTTCACGGGAAAAATCTCGTCCGTCCGCCTCGCCCCGCAAGTTGTGCAGAACGTCACCACCTACACCGCCGTCATCGATGTCGAGAATCCAGGCCTCAAGTTGAAGCCGGGCATGACCGCCAATATCACGGCAACGGTGGATAGCCGCCAAAACGCGCTGTTGATTCCGAACACCGCCCTCCGCTTCCGCCCGGAGGAAACAGCCGCTCAGGCGTCCGAACCCGTACGCGCCTCTCGCACACCCGCCGTTTGGAAAGAAATCGCCGGCTCACTCCAGCCCGTTCGCCTCCGGCTCGGCCTGACCGATGGTATTTCCACTGAGGTGGTCAGCGGCGATCTCCAACAGGGCGACCGCATTGCGGTTCCCCTGGCCGCGCAGGGACAGGCGCAGTCTCAGGGCGCGGCCAGCCCGTTGAATCCCATGAGAAGGAGGCGCTAATGTCCGCCGAAGCCAAGCCCGTCATTGAACTGGCCAATGTTCACAAAATCTACGACACCGGAGCCATTCGCGTGCACGCCCTGCGCGGCGTTTCCCTCCGTGTCGATCGCGGCGAGTTCGTCGCCATCATGGGAGCCTCCGGCTCCGGCAAATCGACCCTCATGAACCTCATCGGCTGCCTCGACCACCCCACTCGGGGCGCCTACCACCTCGACGGCATCGACGTCTCCCAACTCAGCAAAGACCACCGCGCGGACATCCGCAACCGCAAGATCGGCTTCGTCTTTCAGGGTTTCAACCTCCTCAGCCGCACCAGCGCCATCGAGAACGTGGAACTGCCGCTCATCTACGCCGGCGTTCCCGTCACGGAACGGCATCGCCGCAGCCGTCAGGCGCTCGCCGCCGTCGGCTTGGCGCAAAAGGAAAACAGCCACCCCAACCAGCTCTCCGGCGGCCAGCAGCAGCGCGTCGCCATTGCCCGTGCGCTCGTCAACCACCCGTCGCTCCTCCTCGCTGACGAGCCCACGGGCAACCTCGATAGCCGCACCTCGGTCGAGATCATGGAACTCTTCCAGCTTCTCAACCGCAACACCGGAAATACCGTCGTCCTCGTGACCCACGAACCCGACATCGCCCAGTTCGCCAAGCGCATCGTCGTCATGAAGGACGGCCGCGTCATCCTCGATCAGCCCGTCCGTCAGCGGCGCGACGCGCGCGTCGAACTCGCCTCGAGCCTCTATGAAAAACCGTTGGAGGTGACACTGTCATGATCCTCGACCTGATTCGCATCGCGCTCCGCGCCCTCGCGCGCAACAAAGTCCGCTCCGCCCTCACCATGCTCGGCATCATCATCGGCGTCGCCTCCGTCATCGCCATGGTCAGCCTTGGGCAAGGCGCGCAACAGCAGGTGCAATCCCAGATCGCCGGCATGGGAACCAATCTCCTCGTGGTGATGGCCGGCAGCCAGAAAAGCGGCGGCTTCCGCGGAGGTCTCGGCACCAGCACCACCCTCACTCCCGAAGACGTCGAGGCGGTCTTGCGCGAGGCCCCCGCCGTGGCCGCGGCCACGCCCACCGTCTCCACCGCCGTCCCCCTCGTCTTCGGAAATCAGAACTGGACCACCCGCGCCGAAGGAGCCAACGCCGGCTACCTCTCCATCCGCGCCCGCGCCGTCGCCTCCGGTGAATTCTTCACCGAAACCGATGTCCGCACCGCCGCCCGCGTGGCGGTCATCGGACAAACCGTCGCGAACCAGCTCTTCCCCGGCCTCAACCCCGTGGGCCAGATCATCCGCGTCCGCAACCTGCCCTTCCGTGTCGTGGGCGTCCTCGTCGCAAAAGGCCAGAGCCAGTTCGGCCAGGATCAGGACGACACCCTCGTCATGCCCTACACCACCGTGATGAAGAAATTGCTGGCCACCACCTACATCCCCTCGGCCAGTTTCTCCGCCGTCAGCGCCTCCGCCACCAATGAAGCGCAAAAAGAGATCACCGGCATCCTCCGCCGGCGCCACAATATCCGCCCCGGCCAGGACGACGACTTCACCGTCCGCAACCTCACCGACGTCGCTGAAACCGCCGAGCAGGCTTCCAAAGTCATGACCATGCTGCTTGGTGGAATCGCCGCCGTCTCCCTCCTCGTCGGCGGCATCGGCATCATGAACATCATGCTCGTTTCCGTCACCGAACGGACCCGCGAGATCGGCATCCGCATGGCCGTCGGCGCGCGTTCCCGCCACGTGCAGTATCAGTTCCTCATCGAGTCCGTCGTGCTCGGTCTCACCGGCGGCCTGCTCGGCATCCTCATCGGCGTTGGCGCGTCATTCGTCCTCTCCCGCGTCTTCCAATGGCCGCAATTGATCTCCACCACCGCCGTCTTCGGCTCCGCCGTCTTCTCCATGGCGATCGGCGTCTTCTTCGGCTATTACCCCGCCCGCAAGGCCGCTGGCCTCGACCCTATCGAGGCTCTGAGGTTTGAATAATTCTGCGGCGCTAAACTTGAGACATCATGAGCATCAGGACCACGGTTGCTCCCGACAAGGACCTCATGGAGCGTGTCCAACTCGAGTCCAAAGCCGCCTCCTGCGTCTGGGATTGCTCCCCCCTGCCCACAGCCCATCCCGCCGGACCCTCCGTGTTGAACCTGTGTCCATGGGCCGGAAGGACGGACTGAACTTCGATGACGCCGGAGGCCTGCTCGAGTACGCCGAAGTCCGCGCCTCGATTGGCTTGCGTTGTCCGTCAAGAACACTCGGCGTCAGTTCAGCCTGTCAAGGTATTGCTTCACGAAATCGCACCTCACCTCGGCGATATACGCATCGATCAGCCGCTGCGTGACCCGCCCCGGCGTGCGCCCGTCCCCAACCGCGGCGCCGTTGAAGCGCCTCACGCCGGCAATGCACAGGCTCGTCGAGGTCAGAAACATCTCCTCCGCGTTCGCCGCATCAAACAGGTCGATGTCGCCCTCAATCACGGCAATGCCGAGCTTGTGCGCCAGATCGAGCGTCATCTGGCGGCTGATGCCCGGAAGTACATACTGCTCCCGCGGCGTGTATAGCTTCCCATCGCGCACCACAAACACGTTGCACCCGATCCCCTCGGCAAGATTGCCATTGACGTCCAGCAGCAGCGCCCACCCGTCGGGATCGTGCGCTTTCACCGTCTGCTCCGCCACAATCATGTTCAAATAGTTGTGCGTCTTCGCCCGCGGGCTGAGCATGTCCGGCGCGATGCGCCGCTGCGCCGGCGTCCACGCGTCGAATCCATCCCGGTACTGGCGCGCCCGCGCCTTCAGCGGCAGCGGCGTGCATTCCACCACCACGTTCGGCCCTTTGTGCTCCAGTACTTCATCCCCGATCGCATCCACCCCCCGGCTTACCCGCTGCCCGATCCACCAATCCCCAGCCGCCTCGCGCAGATGCTCGTTCCGCGCCACAATCTGCTCCGAGATGTCCATCAACTCCTCCGGGCTCACCCCCGGATCCAGCCGCAAATACCGCAGCGAGCGATAGAAGCGGTCAATGTGCTCCTTCAGCCGGAACGCCCGTCCGTGAAACGTGCGCGTCATGTCGAAGGCGCCGTCCCCATACCTCCAGCCCCGGTCGCGGAAAGAAATCAGCACCTGGTTCTCGGGCAGAAACTTCCCGTTGAACCAGGCGATTCGAGTGTTGTTCGGTGTCATGGTGTTTCTGCTATCTTAGCCCTTCGGATCCCGTTGCCGGTTCTCGCACCCCTTCCTGGAGTGCCTCACCCCGCGCCACAATCATTGTTCCGGTCCCGCCGCCCCCGCCGCCATGCTCGCCACCATCGCCTTGAATTCCGGATGCCCCCATAGACTTCCACCGTATCCTAATGCTCCACTTGCCAAACACTATCGTCGATCGTGCGCCCTCCCCATCCGTGACCGTGCCATGCCTTCACATCGCCGGCGGAGCGTCTCACGTCAGGCTCTGTACGGATTCCCCGCCCGGCGGTAGAATATAGATCACGTTTCGATCGGCTGGGCTGGAACGCAACGTTACAGAGGGAGGAACCATGTGTGATCAGGATCATTTCGAGGAAGACCGCAAGAAGTATGAAGCTCTCGGTCTGGTAACACGAAAGCAATTCGGTGTCCTGCTCGGGGCGGGCGTGGCCATGGCTCTGCCGCAGGCCGTCGACGCGGCGCCCGTGGCGGAATCCGATGTCACGGTGACCACTCCCGACGGAGCCGCCGATTGCTATTTCGTTCACCCCACCGGCGGATCCGCTCCGGGCGTTCTCGTCTGGCCCGACATCTTCGGTCTCCGGCCCGCATTCCGCCAGATGGGCAGGCGCCTTGCCCAATCCGGATATTCCGTTCTCGTCGTGAACCCGTTCTACCGCGCGAAAAAGGCCCCCACCGCCGAAGCCGGCTCAGCCACCCCTATCCAGCAACTGATGCCGCTCGCCCAGAGCCTCACCGAAACCACCCACATGACGGACGCGAAAGCCTTCATCGCCTGGCTCGACCGTCAGCCGCGGGTCGCCCGGAACCGCCAGATGGGCACGCAAGGCTATTGCATGGGTGGACCGATGGCGTTCCGCACCGCCGCCGCCGTGCCGGACCGCGTGGGAGCCGTAGCCTCCTTCCATGGCGGCGGCCTCGTTCGCGACGCGCCCAACAGCCCGCATTTGCAGGCCGCAAAAACCAGGGCGCGGTTCCTCATTGCCATCGCTTCCAACGATGATGAACGGTCGCCCAATGAGAAAAACGTCCTGCGCGAGACCTTCGCTAAGGCGCATCTGTCCGCCGAAATCGAGGTCTACGCCGGAGCCGCCCACGGCTGGTGCCCTCCGGATTCCCGCGTCTATAACGAGCCGCGGGCCGAAAAAGCCTGGAGCCGCCTGCTCGTGCTCTATGCCAAGGCCCTCGCCTGACGCTCCCCGCGCCGCTCCTCACTCGTCCGGTGTGTCCCTATCACCCATCACTGGTTGATGCCCGCGCGGTAGGAGGCCTGGCCTGGATGTCCGGCGCGCCCCACGACAGTATGATTAGGAGCTACGCCACCGCCGGGCATGTGATTTGGAGATGCCGCCGAGTCTGCCGCCCGCCGCCGTGGAATCCAGCGTTTGACCCCGCGGCATTCCAAGGGATAACCTGCAATATTCCCGGCCGCCGGGACCTGGCGGGGGTGAGGCGGCCGCGGAGCGGCCTTCCGGAAGTTCCACATTACGGAGCGTGTTTCGTGCTTTTTCGCGGTAAGTCTTTCCACATGCCAGGCACGGCATTCCCGGGGCAACCGGGTAATCTGAGGTTCGCCAGTCCGCCTTCGGGCAGAGCACGCCTGAGGCGCCCATGACGGCTTTTCGTGTCTGTCTCGCCGCTCTGGCGCCGGTCACCCTCTGGGCGCAGGGCTCCGAATATCCGGCTTTGAAGTTCCGGAGCAACTACCTGTCGAGTTATTACCTCTCGCACGCGCCGAACACGACGCCGTGGTGGCCAAGCTGGTCGCCGGATGGGAAGTGGATCGCGGTGGCGATGTACGGGTCCATCTGGCGCGTGGATCCGCGGACAGGCGCGGCCGAGGAACTCACCTACAACGCGAAGCTGCATTCTTCCCCCAACTGGTCGCCGGACGGGAAATGGATCATTTACACGGCGGACGACAACTGGAACTCGATTCAATTGGAGATTGTGAATACCGCCACGGGCGAAGCACGAAAGCTCACCGACGATCAGCAGGTGTACGTGGATCCCGTGTTCTCACCGGACGCGCAGCGCGTCGCCTATGTGACCACCAAGCCTGCCGGGTACCTGAACGTGCACGTGCGATCCATTCGGAATGGAGATTGGTCAGGACCGGAGACGGCGGTCACCGAAGATCACTCGTTTGGCAGGCCGCGGCAATACTTCGCCGATCATGACTTCCACACGCAGCCGGCCTGGCTGAAGGATGGCGGCGGGTTCCTGCTTGTAGCAAACCGCGATGTGGCTCTCGGCAGCGGGAACCTGTTCCGCGTCCCGTTGGAACCCGATGCGATGAAGAAGGCGAAACTCCTGCTCGACGAGCAGTCACTGTACAGAACGCGGCCCGATGTCTCCCCCGATGGAACGCGGATCGTGTACTCGTCGACGGGCGGCGCTTCCGATCAGTTCAATCATCTGTATGTGCTGCCGGTGAGCGGGGGCCAACCCGTCAAGCTGACGTTTGGAGATTACGACGATTTTCACCCGCGATGGTCGCCCGGCGGCGAGTGGATCGCCTACATTACGAATGAAGGAGGAATGCCCCAGTTGTGTCTGCTCGAAACCTACGGGGGCCGGAAACGCCGTGTGCTGATCAAGGAGCGGAAGTGGAAGCGGCCCATGGGGAGGGTGCATGTCCGCATCCGGGAGGAGCGGACAGGTGAGGCAACGGCGGCTCGCATCACGGGCCGGGCCGCCGACGGGAAGCTCTATGCGCCCCCCGAAGCCTATGTGTTCAATGCGCGCATGGCCGCTGGGTTGCAGCGGATCTTCTATGCCAATGGCGAGTACACCACCGACGCTCCCGTGGGGCGGTTCGAGATTGAAGCTCACAAGGGGTTCGACTACTGGCCGGCGAAGCAGCAGGTAGAGGTGAAATCCGGTGAGACGGCGGAGGTGGTGCTCCGCCTGAAGCGCCACGTGGACCTGACGGCAAAGGGCTGGTTCAACGGATCGACACACGTCCACATGAACTATGGCGGGAACCTGCGCAACACTCCCGAGGCTCTGATGCTCACCGCGAACGCGCAAGGCATGAATATCGTCAGCGCGCTGGTGGCCAACAAGGACAACCGGATTCTCGACTGGCAATATTTCCAGCCGGGAGGGAAAGAGCATCCGGCATCGAATCTCGCGCGGCGCTCGATGCTGCTGTTCGGCGAAGAAGACCGCCCCCCATTTTGGGGGCATACCTTCTACATCGGGCTTACGGATCACCTGATCTCTCCTTTCTTCACCGGCTATGAGGGGACTGGACTCGACAGCCTGTATCCCACCAACACGGAGCTTTTCCGCAAGGCCCGGGCGCAGGGCGCGGCGACTGGTTACGTGCATGCCTTCGGCGGCGATTCGGACCCGCTCGGCGGCAAGGGCATCGGCGGCGCAAAAGGGTTCGCCGTGGATGTGGCCCTGGGAACGGTTGATGCGCTCGAATGGTCGGCCGCCTCCAGAGGGTCGCTGATTCCGCTGCACCACGCCTGGAACAACGATTTTCCAGTGACGCCGGTAGGCGGTGAGGATTCGCTGGCGAATATGCAGGACAACCGGCCCGTCGGGATTATCCGGACGTACGCATACCTGGGTGAGAACTTCACGCCCGGCGGCTGGGTGAATGCCATTAAGAAAGGGCACACGTTCCTGAGCAGCGGTCCGGTAGCGGAGTTCGCGGTGAACAGCGCGATGCCGGGTGACAGTGTCCGGTTGTCCGGCCCGGGGCCGGTGACGGTAGAGGGCAAGGTGTGGTCCTCCACTCCGATTCGCCTCGTGCGCGTCTACCGCGACGGGCAAGTTTGGAAAGACCTGGCGATTCCTCCGCATCAAACGGAGTTCACATTCCGCGAACAGGCGCAGGCCGCGCGCAGCGGCTGGTTTTCGCTGGTGGTCGAGAGCGAGGAACTTCCGCCCGCCACGCGGAAGGTATATGCTCAGGCTGTGACGAACGCTGTGCGCGTTTACGTGGGGAACGGGAAGATCCGAAGCCGGGAATCGGCGGAATACTTCGAGGAGTGGATTCGCAGGCTGCGGAAGATGATCAACGATCCGGCGCTCTGGCGTTCGCAAAACGAAAAGCAGCGAGCATTTGCCGATCTCGATGCGGCGGAAAAAGTGTATCAGGAGCGCGCCGGGGAAGCGAGGGCGGAGTGATGACAAGCAGGCGCGGATTTCTAGGAGTAATGACGGCGGCAATGCCATGCGCGGCCGGCAGCCGGACAGGCGACCCGAGTGTCTATCCGATCATCCGCGCCAAGGGATCGCACCGGGAACTCGGGCGCCTGCACGGCGAACAAGCCGCGGAGTATATCCGGCGGCACCTGGACGTGATGTGCGCCGGGCAGAAACTTTCCCGGGAGGCCCTGCGTTCCCGCGCGCTGCGGTTCCGGCGGATGTTTGAACAGTACTGCCCCCACCTGCTCGAGGAAATGCGGGGGCTTGCGGAAGGGGCTCGCGTGACGCTGGCGGAGGCAATGGCATGCAACATTCGCGGTGAGATTGGCCAGGCGAAGCCGGAAGGCTGCACCACGTACGTCATCGGCCGAGGCGGAACCGCGGAGCATGAAGTGATTGCCGGGCAGAACAGCGACATGACCAGCGAAGTTCCGCCCATGGCATACGTGCTGCACCTCGAGCCGAAGGACAAGCCCGAGGTGCTGATCTGGACGTTCGGCGGCATGATCGGGTATCACGGCATGAACAGCATGGGCGTCGCGCATTTCGCTAATGCGCTCGGCGGGGGGCCCGTGAGCCGGTTTGGCATGCCGCATTATCCGGTGAAGCGGCTGATGCTCGAGTGCGCGACGGTGGAGCAGGCGGCGGCGCTGTTAAACAAGATTCCCCTGGCCTCCAATGGAAACTACGTGCTGTGCGACGGACAGGGGAAGATTCTGGACGTCGAGGCGACCACGAATGGCCCGGAGATCCTCGAGGATCACGGCGCGGGATTCATCGCCCACACGAATCATTTCCTGTGCTCGCGATACGCACGGAAGGAAAATTTCGAAAAGAGCTGGCCGGATTCGTTCCCCCGGATAGAGAAGATCAATGAACTGATCGCGTCGAGGCATGGGCTCGTGACCGTGGAGGAAGTAAAGGGTTTTCTGAAGGATCATTCCGGCCGCCCGGTGAGCATCTGCCGGCATGATGGCGATAGCCGCACCGTGGCAAGCCTGATTGCGGAACCCGCGCGGCGGCGGATGCATGTCGCGGTGGGGAATCCCTGTCAAAACAGCTACAAGACCTACAGCATGTGAGGGTGCAATGCAACGCAGACAGTTTATGCTGAGCGGCGCGGCAATGATGCAGGCCTCGGGCGCGACGGACATCGAGGGCGCCCGCGCGGAGTTTCCCTGGGCGTCCCGGGAAACCTACCTGAACACGGCGACCGAACATCCACTGGGCGCGCGAACCACGCGGGCGATGGAAGAGTATTTGCACGCCCTGACCCACGGTCCGGATTCGGCGCGAGAGGAGTTCGAGAACGGCCGGCTGATGGCCGAGGTGAAAGGGATGTTCGCGCGGCTCGTCAATGCGCGGCCTTCGGAAATCGGGTTCACGCCGAGCACCCAAACCGGAGAAAACCTCGTCCTGGAGGGGCTCGACATTCAGGCCTCGGGCGGCAACGTGGTGACCAACGATCTGCACTACGGCGGGAGTCTGCTGAACTACCGCAACCGGCGGAAATCCGGAATGGATGTGCGCATCATCAAACACCGCGGCTACCAGATGGACATGCGCGACCTTGAAAGATCAGTGGACAGGAAGACGAAGCTGATCGCGATTGCGCTGGTGTCGAACGTAAACGGATACGTGCACGATGTGAAGGCCATCAGCGACCTCGCGCATGCGCACGGCGCGTATCTCTACTGCGATGTCATTCAGGCGGCGGGAGCGGTCCCCATTGACGTGAAAGCGATGGGTATCGATTTTCTGGCGTGCTCGGCGTACAAATGGCTGATGGGCGGCCGGTTCGGCTATCTCTATGTTCGCGAAGACCTGCAAGGGGCGGCGTTGAAGGCCAAACTGTTTGGGGGGCGCAGCACGGAGACGGGAGCGTCGCGTTATGAGATCAGCACGGTGAGTCACGTGGGCTGCGTCTGCCAGCATCAGGCGTTGCAGTACATCCACTCTCTCGGTGTCGAGCGGATTTGGGCGCATGCGCGGCCCCTCGTGGCGCGCCTCGGAAGAGAACTGCCCGCCGCGGGATATCCCACCATTACGCCGGCCGGCACGGAGAGCCCCATCATTTCCTTCCAGGTGAAAGACGTTGCGGCGACACGCGCCCGGCTGAAGAAGGCCAACGTGGTCGCCACCTTAAGCGGATCTCCGGAGGGCGGCCGGCTGCGTGTTTCGGTTTCCGTGTTCAACAACCAGAGCGACGTGGACAGGCTGCTCGGGGCGCTGACGTAAGGGGTGACAGAATCGTCTTGCCCCTTTCTATGTGCAAATCGCGCTCTCGGGAAGCATTAATTTGAGCCGCCTCGGTACTGATGATGTTTAAGCTTCATTCCAGTTGCGGGCCTGACCACACCTCAATTGCAGGAACAGGTCGAATTTCGAGGGGTCGACAAATCGTCCGCCACGAGTCGGTCGAACCCTACAGAAGAGGCAAATTGCTAGACTTAGGAGGCACGCTATTCAGAGGGTACGACTGCTCCGTCGCAAGAGCCGATCTTTCGCCCAGCAGTTTCCGCGTGACATCGAGGGGTTTGAAACCGCTGCAATGGCAAACGAACCGACCACTGTGAGCATTGAGCCTGACATTCGCCTCCGTGCGGAAAAACACGCCAAGGAGCTAAAGGCCAAGACGGAGAGCCGAATGGTAGAGATGGATAAGGATGATACTGCCCATTACCTGATCTACCGTGTGCTTGGAATTTCCGATGAAGAGGGCCGCTCGATCGATCGCTACCAGAATAAGGGCCGCTTTCTTTACAAATACGCTGGCTCTTTTCTCGAAGATATAGTCAGGTTGTGTTTCATAAACAAGTATCCGGGCTCAGCTTCCGTGAGAATGCCAAACACGATAGGGCGGAGGCCGAAAACATTTGAAATCGATTGTTTGGTGGATGGAAAGCTGGCGCTCGAAATCAAGTGGCGTGACGCAACGACGGATGGCGACCATATCACAAAGGAACATACCCGTTTAAAAGCGGTTGTCGAAGCTGGGTATAGGCCGATTCGCGTGATGTTTTACTACCCTAATAGAACGCGGGCCGTGCGAATTCAACAGGCCCTGGAGACGCTCTATCACGGCGTCAGCGGCGACTATTACTATGGCGAGTCTGCGTGGAACTATGTCCGGGATACGACGGGAACGGATCTGAAGCACATCCTTGAGGTCATCGCGGAGGAGAACCAAGGGCGGTGAGTAGCAACACCCTACTTCTCGGCGATTGTCTCGATGTCTTGACCGGCATATCCAGTGAACTTGTCGACCTGATCTATGTGGACCCGCCGTTCTTGACCCAGAAGGTGCATAGGCTCGGAACTCGAGACGGAAAGAAAACCTATTCCTTTAAGGATCTTTGGTCATCGTCCGAGAATTATGGTGACTTCTTGCTTACGCGGCTGGGAGAGTGCCACCGCTGTCTCAAGAACACCGGCTCGCTGTTCTTTCATTGTGATGATAACTCCGGTCATATTGCACGTCTCGTGTTGGATGACATTTTCGGCGGAGAGAATTTCCAATCTGAGATCATCTGGACATACAAGAGATGGTCTAATTCGCGGCGCGGCCTTTTGCCATCTCACCAGACTATCCTATTCTATGCAAAGACCGACTCGTTCAAGTTCAATCCCGTAGTCACCGGTTATTCACAATCAACAAACATCGACCAGATATTGCAGCGTCGGATTCGGGACGAACGAGGCAAGGCCGTCTACGCCCGCACTGAAACGGGTGAGCCGATATCGAACGGCGGAAAGAAAGGTGTACCACTTGGCGATGTCTGGGAGATCCCCTACCTAAACCCGAAGGCACGGGAACGCGTAGGATATCCGACGCAGAAGCCAGTGTTGCTACTTGAACGAATGATCAAGCTGTGTACCGACCCTGGAGATGTTGTTCTGGATCCATTCTGTGGTAGCGGTACTACGATTGTGGCTGCTGGCTTGCTTGGCAGGGCAGCTATTGGCATTGACAACTCTGAAGAAGCACTTGCTCTCGCGAGGACGCGGCTTGAGACTTGCGCAAAGACATCCTCTCGCTTGCTTGAGATTGGACGCGATGAATACGTCAGGAAAGATCTTGATCTCTTGGAGCACCTTCGCGGACTGGAGTTTCATCCGGTCCACCGAAACAAAGGCCTCGACGCTATTCTCGCTGTCGAATGGGAAGGAAAGCCGATCTTTATACGTATTCAGCGTCAACACGAAACCGTATGCGAAGCCGCGGTTTCCCTTTCTCGTGCTGCGCGAAACAAGGGGGGCGCAAAATTAATCCTCATCGTTGTTGATGAGGCACGTCAAGGTTTGTTCGGACCGGAGGGAATACCAGAGGATGTCATGGTTGTTCCTTCGGCAGCAGTCGAGATCAAGCGGATATTGAAGGATCACGATCATCAATCAGCTAATAGTACGTGCGCGACGGCTGCGAAGCCGCTTCTATCTTGATTGGTGGCCCGCTCCAGGGGTGCACTTATAATTAAGGCAGGAGTACAGGGTTCACTGTATGCTGGGCTTTCACCTTTCTACTCTTGGCACTGACGCTAGGCGAACGATCGAGAGTAGAGAAGGGTCAGAACCAGCGAGGTGTGGGAACTTGAAAATGACACGACTACCGGTTCGGACGCAAACGCATCTGAACTACCGGAACAGGTCGAATTCCGGCGGGCGGATCAACGGCCGTGCCGAGCCCTTTCGATGCTCCCATTCATACCCCTCGATCAACACGACCGGCACGCCCGCGGATTTGCCCATCACCAGGCCCGCGGCCGAGGCCAGTTCGTCAGCGCGCGCGAGGAGGGTGGCGGTGAGCACTTGTCCGCCGCGGTCACGCGTTCCGCGCAGATCTTCGAGCGGCTCAATGCCGGAAACGCCGATGGCGACGTTCACCAATCCTTCTCTCCAGGGACGCCCGAACGTATCGCTGATGATTACCGCGCCGCATTCGAGAGCGGCCCGCAGCGCGGCGGCGGAGGCGTCCGGGTCAATGGGCAGCAGCGTAGCCATGTCTCCGCCGGAGGTATTGGACCGGTCGACGCCCGCATTTGCCGCCACGAATCCGTGATGCGTTTCGGTGATGAGAACGCCGCGGTCCATGCGCACGATGCGGCGCGATTGCCGCAGAACAAGCTCGATGAGCCTGGCGTCCTTGCCCCATTGGGCTGCCCAGGTTGCCGCGAAAGACGATGGTTCGATCTCGTCCAGATCGGCGATGGACCCCTCGGCTTTGGACACGATTTTCTGGGCCGCCACCACGATAGTGGTTTGCGTGATCTGCTGCTGCTCCTTTGCCGCGGCCGCGAGAATCAGCAGCGCGAGGTCGTCTCCGGGCTGAATCTCCGGTAATGTTGCGAGCCCTGTGATACGAATGCTCACCATGACCTCAGCAGCGCGGCAATGCGCGAGGAAGGCGCCCGCGTGAGCAGTTCCACAATATCTTCCGGGGTGTCGATGTCGAACAGCAGCCCCGGCGGACGCAGCACCTTCACGGGCACGCCGGTATCTTCCGCCTGGCTCACGTGTTTGCGGAAGCTGCCCGGACCGAACCGGCTCTCGATCACGCCGGGCGGCGTGCGGACCAGAGCATTGGTGCCCGCGCCGTCGGCGGAGGGAACCACGATCACGCCCGGCCCCGCTTCCGCGATGAGCATCTCGATCTCCTCTTTGGTGACCAGGGGCACATCGATAGGTAACAGGATCACCGTCGTGGCGCCGAGAGCCGCCGCCCTGTGCGCGGCCGCGTCGGCGGAGGCGCTGTGGCTCGACTGTTCCGTCTCCTCGAACACTTCGACGCCGAACGAGCGGGCACGGTCAGCGGCGATTTCGTCGCTGGTCACGACCACGCGGCGGGCGAGCCCTTCCACGGAGCACAACGTGGCAAGCACCTCCTCGAACATGGCGCGTGCCAGGCGTTCCCGCTGTTGCGGCGTAAACATGCCGCTCAGACGCTGCTTGGCATTTTTCGGCGCTTTCACGGGCAGCAGGGCGAAGATCATGTTCGCCCCAGGGCTTGCAGCACGGCGCGCGCCAGCGCCTTCTTTTGCGCCGGGCCGGTCATGATCGTATTCGTGACCACGGCGCGCATTCCCAGTTTCTCCACCTCGGGGGCCAGCCGTTTGTCCGCGCGGTCGAGAACGAACAGGTCCACCAGGCCGCGATACATCCGCGCTACTCCGAGCGCCGAAACCTCCATCCCCATGCCTCGCATCATGTCCGCGGCGGGGCCTTTCAGCGCCCGCCCGCCGATGATCGGCGAGATCGCCGCGGCGGGGCATTTGCGTCTCCGCAATGCCCGCCGGATGCCGGGCACCGCAAGGATAGGGCCGATGCTGATGATCGGGTTCGAGGGGCAAATGACGATAGCCGAAGCAGAGCGTATGTCGCGGAGAACTCCGGGCGCGGGCCGCGCTTCTTCCGCCCCTTGAAACTCCACGCCCAGCACTTCGTCCCGCGCTCTGCGCCGGACAAAGTAAGTCTGAAATTCCAAGGGGCCGCCGGGCGTTTGAACAATAGTACGCACCGGATCATCTGACACCGGCTTCAATATGCAGACAACTCCCAGCGCGCGCGCAATTGCCGCGGTTACCGTGCTCAAGCTCTCGCCGGCGCGCAGGCGCGCGGTGCGGTAAATGTGCGTGGCAAGATCGCGATCGCCCAGTTGAAACCAGGTGTCTGCATTCAGTCTGCCGAGTGCTTCCAGACACCGGAACGAATCGCCTTCCACGCCCCATCCATGAACGGGATTGGCAAGCCCGGCGAGCGTGTAGACGACGGTGTCCAGATCGGGGCAGATGTACAAACCATGCATCTCCATGTCATCGCCCGTGTTGCCGATGATACAGATTTCCTTTGGCGGATATACCCGCGAGAGGCCATCGAGAAAGCGGGCTGCTCCCACGCCGCCGGCCAGAGCAACAATCATAAGCCTGTGATGCGAATCCCGGAATGTTTCACTTTATGGGCGCGATTGAGCGCGATCAGCAACTGCACCGTGTTCTCGATGAGGCGCGATTGTTTCAAACCTCCCGCATCGATGGGCCGCGCGCCCGGCAGCATCCGGACCAGGGCCGAAGCGGCGGCCTTGGCCTCCGGATCATCGGCGCAAATCAGCACGTCGCTGTCGATGGATTCCTCGAGGTTCCCCACCAGACCGGCGCTCAGCGTGTGGAAGGCCGAGGCGACTCGTACGCCCTCGGGAACGTGCTTCGCCGCGAGAAGGGCGGAATTCTCACCCGATTGCAGGCGCACCGTGGCGTCCACCAGAATCGCGCCGGGGCGGAAACTGGAGGCAATCGCCTCGAGCGTACCGATCTGCGCATCCGGCGGCACCGTCAACACGACCACGCCGGCCTCGCGCACGGCCGCCGCATTCTCGAACCCTTCCACCGCGCCGGAGCCGGCCTTCTCCTCCGCGAGTTTGGCGGCAGTCTGCGCGCGTTCGGAAGTTCGCGAGCCGATTCGCACGCGCGCCCCCGCCCGTGCAAATCGAAGCGCCAATGCCATCCCTTCCGCTCCGGTTCCACCCACAATTGCGATCGTTTTCTGCACGTTCTTGTTCCCTAAAGTATGCCACAGGGCGTTTTCCCGAAGACGCTGTATGTGACATGCTGAAAGTCTTGACCGCGCCGGCAATTCCGGGAAAGATCACGCCCGAGGAAGCCTCTCGCCTCCTGCGGAATTCCTCCGCGGACCCTCGTCCTCTTCTCGAGGAAGCCGCGCGGATTCGCGCCCGGCGCACGGGCCGCGCCATCACCTATTCGCGGAAGGTGTTCATTCCTCTAACGAACCTTTGCCGTGATCAGTGCGGCTACTGCACGTTCGCCCGTCCGCCCGAGGATCCGCGCGCCCACACCATGACTCCGGCCGAGGTGCTTGCCGTCGCGGAAGCCGGCCGCGAAGCAGGGTGCAAGGAAGCGCTCTTCAGTCTTGGCGAGCGGCCGGAACTTCGCTACCCCGGCCACAAACGGTGGCTGGAAGAACAGGGGTACGCCTCGACCATTGGCTACCTCGCGGCGATGTGCCGGCTTGTCTTCGAGCGCACCGGCCTGTTGCCGCATGCCAATCCGGGCACCATGTCTCTGGATGAGATGGAGCAACTTCGCCCGTTCAATGTCAGCATGGGAATGATGCTCGAATCGGTGAGCAGCCGGCTGTTACGGCCCGGCCAGGCGCATCACGCCTGCCCCGACAAGGTCCCGGCGGCGCGACTCGCAACGCTCGAAGCGGCCGGCAGGTTGCGCGTGCCGTTCACCACCGGCATCCTGATCGGAATCGGCGAAACGCTCGAAGAGCGTGCCGGCTCGCTGTTCGCCATCCGCGACAGTCACGCCCGCCATGGCCACATCCAGGAAGTGATCATTCAGAACTTTCGCGCCAAGCCGGATACGCGGTTTGCCCAATGGCCCGAGCCCGAAACCAACCGCCTGGTGTTGACCGCGGCCCTCGCGCGCGTGATCTTCGGCCCCGAAGTGAACGTCCAAATTCCCCCGAACCTGACCTCGCCCGGTTTCGGAGGTTTGCTGCGCGCCGGCATCAACGACTGGGGAGGAATCTCTCCGGTCACGCGTGATTACATCAATCCGGAACGAAGGTGGCCGGCCATTCGCGCGTTACGGGATGTGACGGAAAAGGCCGGCTTCGAACTGCGCGAGCGGCTCGCCGTCTATCCCGAATTCATACGTGAACGAGTGGACTTCCTTCCGGAACTGTTGAGAGATCGCGTGGCTCGGATGACGGACAATTCCGGGCTGGTCCGCCCGTCGGAGGAACGATGGTAGACACGGAACAAGCCATTGCGGGATGCAATCCTGCAATCGCCGCCATTCTTGACAAAGCTCTCACCGGCGGGGAAGTGAGCACCGCCGAAGGCGAGTTGCTGCTGACTGTCACAGGCAGCGAACTGGCGGCGCTCGCGGCCGTGGCCGATCATCTGCGCCGCGAGAAACTGGGAGACCGGGTCACCTACGTCGTCAACCGCAACATCAATTTCACGAACGTGTGCGTCAAGCGCTGCGGCTTCTGCGCGTTCAGCCGAGGGCATCGCGCCGAGGAGGGCTACTTTCTTCCCGCGGATGAAGTGGTGCGCCGGGCGCGCGAGGCATGGGACCTGGGAGCAACCGAGGTATGCGTGCAGGCGGGCCTGCCGCCGCGCATGAAGGGATCGCTCTACATCGACTTGTGCCGCGCCATCAAGGCCGCAGTCCCGAATATCCACATCCACGGCTTCTCTCCGGAGGAGGTCAAGTACGGCTCGGAGCTTTCCGGCTGTACCGTCGAATATTACCTCGCCGCCCTCAAAGAAGCAGGCGTAGGCTCCCTGCCCGGAACTTCCGCCGAAATACTGGACGATCGCATCCGAAATGTCATTTCCCCCGGCCGCATCTCCACCGCCGAATGGATTCGCGTGATCACCTGCGCCCACCGCCTGGGGATCCCCACCTCTTCCACCATCATGTACGGGCACATCGAATCCGCGCGCGACGCCGCCCAACACATCGGCCTGCTGCGGGATATCCAGAAGCAGACCGGCGGCTTCACGGAATTCGTTCCCCTGAGTTTCATTCATACCGAAGCTCCCATGTACCGGAAGTCGCTCGTCCCCGGCATCCGCGCCGGGGCCACCGAAGACGAGGTGCTGCGTATGTACGCAGTGGCGCGCCTGATGCTGCATGGCGCCATCCATCACGTGCAGGCGAGTTGGGTAAAACAGGGCGTTCACATGGCGCAACGCTGCCTCGGCGCCGGCGCCGACGACCTGGGCGGCACGCTCCTCAACGAGAGCATCTCCACCGCCGCGGGCGCGGCCCATGGCCATTTTCTGCGCCCCGCCGAAATGCGAAATCTCATCCGGGGCGCGGACCGCAAGCCCGCCCAACGCTCCACCACCTACCAACTCATCCGGGACTTCGAGCGCGAACCGGATGCGCCGGAGCCTCTTGATGCCGTCGCCTCGGAAGAACGATTCGGCTCCTACGCCTCGCTGATTTCCTCCGCTGAGTTTCGCTTTGCGCGGAAGGCGCCTTAGTCCGGGCATGTTATATTGCGCACAGGAGAACCCATCATGGCAGAAGTAATTCCCGACAAATATCTGGATCTGTTCCGGAAGAAGGCATTCGCCAGTCTCGCAACCGTGATGCCCGATGGCAGGCCGCAAGTGACGCCGGTGTGGTGTGACTACGACGGCTCGCATGTCATCGTGAACTCGGCCAAGGGCCGGCGGAAAGACCTGAACATGCGCGCCGAACCGCGGGTTTCGCTGGCAATTATCGATCCTGACAACCCCTACCGCTATCTGGAAGTGCGCGGCCAGGTGACCGAGATCACCGAGGCGGGCGCCGACGACCACATCGACAAGATGGCGAAAAAATACCTGAATGCCGATAAATACCCAAACCGCCGCGCCGGTGAAGTACGCGTGATATACAAGATCAGGCCGGAACACTGCACTTCCATGGGATAAGCTCCCCGGCTCCGGCGGCCCATGCCGTGGTGGTATGATGGCCAACCGGAAAGAAGGAGCCGGAGCGATTGCCAGAGGCGAAAAACGAAGAGTGGCGCGGTAAGGTAGGCAAGATGTCCGAAGAGGAACTGGCCCGGTTTCTCGCGGGCAACCCCTTTTGTAGATTCGGGAGTCTTGACGAGGATGGGTGGCCTTACGTGGTGCCCTGCTGGTTTGAATACAGTGACGGCGGGTTCTACATTGTGCCGCGCGCCAAGTCGGCATGGGCGCGAAACGTTCAGCGCGATGGCCGTGTCTTCCTCTGCATCGACGACACCACCATTTACAACAATCGCGTGCTGGTGAAAGGCGAAGCGACTGTTCTCGAAGAGCCGAACCTCGGCGGGCGGTGGGTGGAAATTGCCCGCCGCATGTCGCTACGATACCTCGGCGAGCACGGCCCGGAATACCTCGAGCCGACCCTCACCGAACCCCGGTGGCTGTTATTTGTTCGTCCCATTAAGATGACCACGTGGCATGGCGTCGATTGGGCCGAGCGCTACAAGCATTCCAAATGGTAGGTCCGCCATGAACTCAACCCATCTTTCGAACCGCCGCGGATTTCTCACAAAGGGCCCCATGGCTTTGGCGGCCGCCGGGCAGGCCGGCGCGCAATCCCGCGTCGAGCCGCGCGCGCCATTTCGCATCGGCTGTCTGAATGTCCACAATTATTCACACTTACTGCCGCTGTGGGCGCCCTTGATGAATCCCCGCAAGGACAGGAAGGAAACCGCGATGACCGGCATGCGGATCACGCATTGCTGGGAAATCGACCCGGCGAAGTCCGCCGAGTTTGCCGGGATGTACGGCTGCGAAGCGGTGCGGAACTTCGACGACATGCTCGGCAAAGTCGATGGGATCATCTCCGGCGGGTATTTCGAGCACCCCTGGAACCACCGGCTACACCAGCCCTATCTCGAAGCCGGCCTTCCCAACCTCATCAACCGGCCGTTTTCCAATTCGCTCGCCAAAGCCCGCAAGATGATCGACACCGCGCGGAAGCATGGGGCCGCCATCCTGTGCCCTTCCGCCTACGAGTACACCGAAGCCGCCGCGCAGGCCAAAGCGTGGGTGGCCGGGAAAAAGATACTTTGCTACAACGCCACAAATTCTTTTGACGAATACCCCACCCACGGCATTCACGGCATGTACATGATCCACCGCGCGATTGTCCAGGAAGGCAATCCCATCGTTTCGGTTACTTACCAGGCAAAGAACTGGTACACGCCGCCGGGGGTGATGACCTTCGAGCACGCGGGCAGTGACGGGAGCGCGTTCCTCGGCACGCTGCACCAGATTGCCGGCTCATGGGGCACTCTGCAGATCCACACGAAGGAAGCATACGGCGGGAAAGCGTTCGACATCCAGGGCGGCACCGGATTTCCGTTCCAGATCACCGAAGCCTGGGCCCCAACCATCTGGGCATACCAGCGAATGGCGCTCTATCACGAGATGCCCGAAAGCTTCGAGTCGATCCTCGAAAAGACACGCGTCTTCCTGGCGGGGTGGATGTCGGTGTTGAACGGAGGCAAGACCGTGCGCCCCGAAGAAGTCCCCGAGGATTGGGAGGCGCCTGTGGAACTGCCCTCGCGGTCCGGTGACCCCTACGTGGGTATGTTCAAAAAACTGTTCGGATAAGGAGCCTGCCGTCCGCATGCGACTTCTTGTTCTCGCCTGCCTCACAACTCCGGCCATCCTCGCGCAGACCTTTACCGTGGCGCAAGCGCTCGCGGGACGCGAGGCCTACCTCGGCAACTGCGCAAGCTGCCATCTCCCAAACCTGAGCGGCCGCAACGAAGCGCACCCGCTCGCGGGCGGGAACTTCATGAACGTCTGGCGCGGCCGCACAGCCACCCAACTCGCCCGCTACATGCAACAGACGATGCCGCCGGGAAACGCCGGCGGGCTGGGCGAGGAAACCTACGTCGCCATCGCGGCGTTCATCCTCGAAGCCAACGGCGCGCCGGCCGGCGCTGAACCGCTTGCCAGCAACAGCCGCCTGCGCATCGGCGATGTCGCGAACGGCCGGATGCCCGCGGCCTTGTTGGCGGCTCTCAACGATCCCGCCTCCGATCAGGCCGGGCTCTCCACCCGCGCGCGTCCGAAAGGCCACACGGTGCGAGGCGCCGTGAAGAACTTCCGTCCGGTAACCGGCGCCATGCTCCGCAATCCCGATCCGGCGGACTGGCTGATGATTCGCGGCAACTACCAGGCCTGGAGCTACAGTCCGCTCTCGCAAATCACCATCGGGAACGTGAAAAACCTTCGCCTGAAATGGGTGTGGGCAATGAACGATGGCGGGGCAAACCAGCCCACTCCCATCGTCCATGACGGCATCATCTATCTTTCCAATACCAGCCACACCATGCAGGCTCTCGACGGCCGCACCGGCGATCTGATCTGGGAAAACAATATCGGGCCGGAATCGGCGCGCGCGTATGGGGCCACGCGCGGCATCTCCATTTGGGGCGATAAGGTTTATCTCTCGGGCACGGACGCGAAGCTCCACGCGCTCGAGGCACGGACGGGCCGCATTGTCTGGACAAGCGAAGTGGCGCCGGCCAAGCGCGGCTTCAGCAGCACCTCCGGCACCATCGCCATCAACGGCAAGATTCTTCAGGGTCTCACCGGCTGCGGGTCGTACAAAGAGGAACGGTGCTACATCAGCGCCTGGGACGCGCAAACCGGGGCGCTCGCGTGGAAGTTCAATACCATTGCTCACGACGGCGAACCGGGCGGCGACACGTGGGGTTCTCTGGGCAATCTCTTTCGCGCGGGCGGCGACACCTGGATCGCCGGCAGCTTCGATCCGGAATTGAACCGCACCTACTGGGGAGTTTCGCAAGCCAAGCCCTGGATGCGTGTCAGCCGCGGCTCGAAGATCGGCGACAAAGGGCTTTATACGAACTGCACGCTGGCGATCAATGCCGACACGGGCAAGCTCGATTGGTACTTCCAGCACGTGCCCCAGGAGACCTTCGATCTGGACGAGGTCTTCGAGCGCGTACTGGTGGATGTGGACGGTCGCAAACTGGTGTTCTCCATCGGCAAGGCGGGCATCCTGTGGAAGTTGGACCGGGTCACCGGCCAGTATCTCGACCTGGTGGAGACGGTCTATCAAAATGCGTTCTCTGATGTGGACCGCAAGACCGGCAAGCTGACCTATCGCGCCGACGTGCTGGAACAGAAATTCGGAGAATGGCTATTCGTCTGCCCCAGCACTCAAGGCGGACACAACTGGCAGCCGATGAGCTACCACCCGCCGAGCGGGCAACTCATTCTTCCTCTCAGCCAGAGTTGCATGGAAATGTCGGCGCGCGAGGTGGAAATGAAAGCCGGGTCCGGAGGCGGCGCCGGCAACCGGCACTTCCTCGAGATGCCCGGCAAGAAGGGTATGATCGGGAAACTCGCGGCGTACGATGTTCGCACCATGAAAGAGAAGTGGGCCGTGGAGCAGCGCGCCCCGTTTCTCACCGGTGTGCTCTCCACCGCGGGCGGCGTGGCTTTCGTGGGCGACCTCGACCGCTACTTCAAGGCATTCGACGTGAAGACCGGCGCGCTGCTGTGGCAAACGCGGCTCGGCACGTCCGTCCAGGGCCACCCGGTTTCGTTTTCCATCGGCGGCAGGCAGTACATCGCCGTGACGGCGGGGTTGGGCGGAGGCAGCCCCCGCGACGTGCCGCACGTGATTGCGCCGGAGATCCATTTCCCGGGCAACGGCAACGCGCTCTATGTGTTCGAACTGCCGTAGCTACAATGCGGCGACTCACTGGGCCATTCAGCCCGCCGGGACCGGAACGAAATGTCAGAACGTGAAGCGCAGCGAACCCTGCATCACACGAGGCGCGCGTGTGGAATTGACCTGGCCGAATAGCGCATTGACCTGCGAGCCGGTAGCCAGATCGAACCGCGCCGACGTGTTGATGCCGGAATACTGGGTGTGGTTAAAGGCGTTGTAGGCTTCCCAGCGAAGCTGGAAATAGCGCGCTTCGTTCTTGAGCGGGAAGCGCTTGACGAGGGACAAATCTGTGTTGTTGACGCCGGGATTGCGGACGCTGGTCCTGGACGCGTTGCCCGGATCGTTCCGGCCGGGAACCGCAAAGGCGCCCGGGTTGAACCATGAGAAGAAAGTATGGCCGCCTTTGAAGGGATCGCCGACGACGTTGACGCGCTGGCCGTCGCCCCCTCCCGTGAGGTCAGTGCCCTGGACAGTGCTGAGTCCGATGGCCGCGGGTGTGCCGGTAACCCATTGGGCAATGCCGCTCAGCATCCAGTCATCGAGGACCCACTTGGTGAACGAGTTGTTGTTGAGGCGGGTGCTGGCGCGGGGCAGGTTGTAAGTGAAGTTGACCACTGCGTTATGCCGCTGGTCGGTGGTGTCGTAGCCGTACGCCCAGGTGCGCAGCGGGCGGTAGACCGGGATGCCCGTGTAGTCGAGAAACTTCGAGAGCGTGTAGGTGAAGCCGAACTGGAGTCCGCTGGCGAAGCGGCGGTTCACCGTGAGCAGGAAGGCGTGGTAGTTCGAAGTGTATGCGTTGTCGGTCCAGGAAATATTGTTGTATCCGGGGAACGGGCGGAAGAAGTTGTCGGTGAGCCCGGCGTACTGCGGCAGGAAGTGGGTGCCGTAAGGCACGGTGTTGATTTGGACGGCCTGCGGGATGTGTTGGCCGAGGACGGTGAGATAAGAGGCATCGACGAGGATGGAGTGGCCGGCATCCTGCTGTACCCCGAACGTGATGTTGTAATTGTTCGGAGTCTTGTTGTTCAGATTGAAGCCCTGCGTATTGCTGGGCGAAAGTGTCCCGCTGGTCTGCAGGAAGGTGCGCATGTCGCCGTAGTAGGTGATGGGAGTGAAGACCGCGGGAGGGTTGTTGACCATCTGTCCCGCTTTGCTCAAGCGGGCGTTGTAGAGGAGTGCCGCGCCGCCGCGGATCGCTGTCTTGCCGTTGCCGAAAACGTCGTAGGCGAAACCGAGTCGAGGTCCCCATAGAACGCCTGGATTGTTGACGAAGCCGACGGGCACGCTCTTGTCGCCTGAGGTTGCGCCGCCCGGAGCCGGATTGCCGGAATTGGGCACAAACAAGCCCACATAAGCCGCGGGAAGAAGATCGCCGCTGAGCGGGTTCTGCGCGAAGCGCGTGCCGTTCTGCGTCACCGAGGTATACAGCGTGGGCGCCTGCGATCTGTCATACAACTCGCGGACGAAGACAGATTGCTGGCCATTGTAACGAGGATACATCGGGGTGGCGTAGGTCCAGCGAACGCCGTAGTCGATGTTCAGCCGCCGATTCACCTTCCAACTGTCCTGGGCGAACCATTCCGATAGCGTCTGCCGCATGTTTGAGCCGTAGCGGCCGTTCGATTCGGTGTAGCTGTTGAAGACTCCGAGGGCGGCGTTGGAGAAGGCGTAATTGGTATCGAGCGGATTGAGAACGTTCTTGGCGAAATCAAAGGTTCCGGAAAACACGCTTTGTTCGCCTTCGTATTCGCGCATCCGCATGATGTCCCAGCCGATCTTGATGTTATGCGCCTGTTTGGTAATGGACAGGTTGACATTGGTGTTGAAGGTGAAGTCGGTGCCTCCGGTGAGCAGCCGGTTGTCGTAGCTCACGTTGGGAGGACTGGGGACGCCTCCGAAGGAGAAGCGGGGAATGAAGCCGTTGGCGTTGGACTGCGGATACCACTGGCCGAGGTTGTAGCCGATCGCGGAGCGGAGAACTTTCTTGATCTCGTCCGGACCTCCGTAGGGATACCAGGCTTCGTGATTGTGACGCAGGCCGGCGTTGACCTCCATCACGATGGAGGAGGTGAAGATGTGCGTAGCTCCCACGCCGAGCCCGGATTCGGTGAAGCAATAGCACTGGCCGAAGAAGCCGACAGGAGTGGCTCCGGCGGCGACGGCGTAGCCTTCCTGCTGCGCGGTCCAGGTCTTGCCGCGCACGTAGAACCGGTCCTTGGGCGTGGGGACATAGTCGATCTTGAAGAGCTGGCTGCGCTTGGGGTCCTTCTGCACCTCCTGGATCTGGTAGTTATAGTTGCCGCCGGTGATGGCGCGGTTGACGAAATTGGGTTGCGGCAGCACGTTCAGCAAGGCGAGGCCGTTGGGGTTTTGCCGCGATTTGGGAATCACGTTGCCGGGAAAAGGGCTGTGTGTGATGGGGTCGGTAATGGGGATGACGCGGCCGTTCAGGTCGAGTGTCTGCGAGAAGTCGCCCTGGCGCTCCTGGGCCGTGGGCATGGTGTACTGATTGAGCGCTCCGGGGATGGAGATCTGCCACTGTTCGAGGTTGTAAAAGCCGAACAGCTTGCTGCGATCCTGGTTCCACTTGCCGGGAATGTAGATGGGTCCGCCGAGCGTTGCGCCGAAGGTGTTGTAGCGGTAGCGGGGACGCCGGACGCTGTTCCGGTTATTGAAAAAATCGTTGGCGTTGAGAGCTTCATTGCGGACGAAGTAGTAGCCGCCGCCATGAAAATCCTTGCCGCCCGACTTGGTAACCACCTGGACCACGGCACCGCCATTTCCGGCGTATTCGGCCTGGTAGCTGTTCAGAATAACTTTGACTTCGCCGATGGCGTCCAGCGTGGTGACGCTCGAGAATACGCTGGGCGTGCCCATATCGTTGCTGACCACGCCGTCGACAGCGAGAATGTTGGTGCCGGAGGAGGCGCCCCCGATGTTGGGCGTGCCCGTTCCGTAGGAGCCGCCTACGGAATCCTGGTCAGCCTGGTATTGCACGCCGGGAATGGTTCTCAGCATCGAGACCACGTCGCGGCCGCGCGCAGTGAGATTTTCGAGTTGGGAATTGGTGAGCGTTGCGGAATGTTCTGAGCTGTCGGTTTGTACCTGCGCCGCCGTCGCGGTGACACTTACCGTCTCGGTGACTTCGCCAATCTGTAAGACGACATCGCCCAGCGCGACGCGCTCATTGGCGCTGACTACGACGCCGCTCTGCTCGTACGCCTTAAAGCCGGCGTGGCTGACCTTCAAGGTGTAGGTGCCAGGCTGGACGGCGCTGAAATTGAAGGATCCGGTATCGTTGGCGACGGCGGTCCTGAGCTCGCCGGTCTTCGCGCTGATGATGGTGACGGTGACGCCGGCTACAACTTGCGCCGACGGATCCATCACGGTGCCGGTGATGGTGCCGGTGACGGACATCTGCGCGGAGGCCAGGGAACAGCCGAAGGCTGCGGCCAGGAATATGGAGATGACGGGCTTTGGTTTGAAAGACAACATGACAATTCTCGTGAAGGTCGGCGATTTACTCCATTAGGATGATTTAAGCGATTATACATAATCTATCGCCGCGTGCGCGATGCCCAATCTCAAGCCTGGGAGCGGGTCCGCTCGCCGTATTCCCGCCCCATCGCCAGTCCGTTTCTTACCGCACGATCCCGGTTCGAAATGTTCGCACCATGAAAGAGAAGTGGGCCGTGGAGCAGCGCGCCCCGTTTCTCACCGGTGTGCTCTCCACCGCGGGCGGCGTGGCTTTCGTGGGCGACCTCGACCGCTACTTCAAGGCATTCGACGTGAAGACCGGCGCGCTGCTGTGGCAAACGCGGCTCGGCACGTCCGTCCAGGGCCACCCGGTTTCGTTTTCCATCGGCGGCAGGCAGTACATCGCCGTGACGGCGGGGTTGGGCGGAGGCAGCCCCCGCGACGTGCCGCACGTGATTGCGCCGGAGATCCATTTCCCGGGCAACGGCAACGCGCTCTATGTGTTCGAACTGCCGTAGCCGCTACTTCAATGTCTTCAAATAGGCGACGCTCTGAACGGTGAGATCCCAATTCTGCTCGACAAAGTAGTTCTTGACGCCGCCTCTCTTGGCGGCGGCGAAAATTTTCGGCCAATCGAGAGAATCCTTGCCGGCGGGCACGCCGGGAGGCCGCCCCGCGCCTGTCGCCGCACTGGTGTCCACCCCCTGCAAATGCATGGAGAGGAACCGCCCCGGGTATTTCTTGAAATACATGACAGGATCCCCGACGGCGGCCATGGCCGACATCTGAAACTGCATCTTCACTAACTTCGGATCAAGCAACTCGAGAAGCACAACGTACGTCAATCGATTGTCCACCTTCGACATCTCGAAGCGCTCATCATGGAGGAACTGCTGGATGCCGGCTTTCGCCGTGGTTTCCGCGATCCGGTTGTACTCATCCGCCGCGCGCTTGACCACGTCCATGGTAGTGACGCCGTTTTCCACATGCCCGCTCAGGGTTGCCGTTCCCATCTGCGTCATCCCGATTCCCCGGGCCCATTCAATCGCCTGCTCCTGATTCGTGCGCAGTTCCCTCATCGTGAAGTGCGCGCTGGGGCATTTCAACCCGTGGTCCCCGATGATCTTCCGCGTCTGCTTCGCATCCGACAGGCTCGCGAACTCGGCATATCCGGGCGAACAGAGTTCTATCATCCCGACGCCAAGATCGGAGAGGCTCTTGCACAAGCCGGCGAAGTCACCGTCCTTGATGCGCTGGCGGTGCGGATACGTTTGACTTCCGATGGGGATTCCCAATGGATTGGCGGACAGACCGCGGGAGGATGCCTGGAACGTGGCAGCCAGGGCGGCATTCGCCGCGGTTGCCCTGAATAAGGACCTTCTGGTGATGGTGGACACTGTGCCTCCTGGGGCTGAAGCCAAAGTATATCCGGTTCCGGGCCCGCCTTGTCGCTTCCGCATGGTCCACCCGGCCGGCAAATCGAGAATTCTCTCCGGTGTTATTCAGCGGCCGGCGGCCTGCTTGGCGGGCGCCGGCGGGGCCGTGGATTGCACCACCGCGTCGACTTCTTCCTTATTCAGCGTTTCCTTGCGCATGAGTTCCGATGCCAGGTGATTGAGTTGGTCATCCCGCTCCCTCAGGATCGACTCCGCCCGTTCGAAGGCTGCGTCCACAATCCGTTTGCTTTCCTCGTCGATAATCCTCGCCGTCGTGTCGCTGTAGTTCCTCTCCTCCGTGGTGAACATTGACTTGAGGAAAGGGGACGCGAGCGGGCGGCCGTAGGTCAGCTTTCCAAGTTGCCCGCTCATCCCGAACCGGGTCACCATTTGTCTGGCGAGTTCTGACGCCCGGTCGAGGTCATCAGCAGCCCCGGTGGACACGACGCCATTGTATTGAATCTCTTCCGCGGCGCGTCCGCCCATCAACACCGTGATCCGGTCTTCAAGCTCCGGCTGCGTCATGAGAAACCGCTCTTCGGTCGGCAACTGCAACGTGTATCCCAGCGCGCCGATGGAGCGGGGAATGATTGATACGCGGTGAACGGGGTCGGCATGTTGCACGGACAAAGCCACCAGCGTGTGACCGGATTCGTGATAGGCGATCCGCTCCTTCTCCGCCGGCGTCATGACGCGCCGCTTCTTTTCGAGGCCCAGCATGACCCGGTCGATCGCCTCCTCCATATCCCGCAGTTCCACGCTGTTGGAGCCCCGGCGGACGGCAAGCAGCGCCGACTCGTTTACAATATTGGCGAGATCGGCCCCCGCCATGCCGGGTGTTCGCGCGGCGATAATTCCCAGATCCACGTCCGGCGCCATGTGAATCTTGCGGGCATGCACCTGTAGGATTTCCTCCCTGCCCTTGAGGTCGGGGCGGTCCACCAGCACCTGGCGGTCGAACCGTCCCGCGCGCAAAAGCGCGGCGTCCAGCACTTCCGGCTGGTTGGTGGCGGCCATCAGGATGACGCCTTCCGATGTGTCGAAACCATCCACTTCGGCAAGCAACTGGTTCAGCGTCTGCTCGCGCTCTTCATTGCTGAAGCCGATGCCGCGGCCTGAGGTGCGGGACTTGCCGATCGCATCCAGTTCGTCGATGAACACGATGCACGGCGCTTTTTGCTTCGCCTGTTCGAACAGGTCACGAACCCGGGCCGCTCCCACGCCGACGAACATCTCTACAAATTCGGATCCGGAAATGGAGAAAAAGGCTACCCCCGCTTCTCCAGCAACCGCCTTCGCCAGCAGTGTCTTGCCGGTGCCTGGGGGCCCTACCAGCAGCACCCCTTTGGGAATACGTCCCCCGAGCGCCTGATAGCGGGCCGGGCGCCGGAGGAAATCGACAATCTCGAGCAATTCGGTCTTGGCCTCATCCACGCCGGCGACGTCGGCAAAGGTAACCTTGACGCGGCTGGACTGGTCGTATATCTTGGCCCGGTTCCTCCCGAACGTCATGGCCCCGCCGCCCTGGCGCAGCCGCCGCATCCCAAACACGTAGACCAGGCCGATGATCAGCAACGGGAGCATCCAGCCCAGAAGGCCCCAAATCCAGGCGTTGCGCTCGATATGGCCGGTAACCTTGATCTGACGCTCTTCGAGTTCCTTGAGGAGACTGGTGTCATCAATGCCCGGCAGTCGCGTGGCAATGATGCGCTCCTCCGGCGCAGGCTCTCCTTTCTTCTTCGCCGTATCCGGCTTCTTCACTCCGATCAGATCCTGATCAGTGATTTCCACCGCGGAGAGTTTCCCCGCCCGTACCTGGGCCAGAAACTCCGTGTAGGACACACGTTGCGGAGCGATACTTCCAAGCCCCATGGTCCCCGCATACAAAAGGGCCACAAGAATTAACAGATTGACTACCGGAAAAAGCCACTGCCGCTGACGTACAGGATTGTTCATATCCTTCCTTCCGTCCTCGAGCCCAGTGCATCGTCCCGAAACCCTCGGCCCCAGCGATCAGCGGCCAGCCGGGCCGGCTTGGCCGGAAGCCGGGCACTGATAGCCAGGTGCGGAAACGTCACACAATTCCAAATGGGCGCACTAAGCACGGGAAAGGCATATTCCCTCTACCATTGTATCTGTGATTGGCAAGATACTCGCCATGCGTAACTACTGAGTAAGAAATGCCTGGGGATAGCCGGATCACTCGGTCACACGCCCTGTTTCGAGTGGCGGCCGCATGCCCGCTAAACTGGAATATGCCATCAAGATTAACGCAACCGGCGTTCCTGGCGAGAAGATTGCTCAAGCAAAAGAAGGAGCTTCCGTGAACCCGTTTCTGGCGAGACGGCTACGCGAAGTGGCTGATCTGTTGGCCCAGCAGGATGAAAACCCTTCCGGCTCCAGGCCTATCGGAACGCGGCGCGCCGGATCGAATCGTATGCCGGGCCGGTCGAGGAGTTGTATGCGCGCGAAGGCGAGGAGGGGCTGAAGCAGAGGCTCGGAATCGGGGAGCGGCTCGCCTCCTCCCTATCGGAACTCATCCAGACGGGCAAGCTCAGGCTGCTGGATCGTCTGCGCGGGGAAACCGATCCGGAAAAGCTGCTGGCGACTGTTCCCGGCATTGGCGCTCTATGGGCGGCCCGGCGGCATCGGGAACACCATATTTCCTGTTTGGAAGCTCGCACAGGGCCCGCCGGCCCACCATTTGAGGAAGCATGCGCCTGGACAGGCCTCCCCGGCGAATCCCGGCGCCGTTTGAAAACGTGCCGGTCGAGGAACTGCTCGACGTGGACCGGGAGTACCGCGAACGCGCCGCGGCAAACACGCTTCCGAAGATCGCTCCCAAACGTATGAATCCGGCCCATGAGGCGTGGCTTCCCATTCTGCACACGGACCGGGCGAACCGCCACTACACGGCGCTCTTCTCCAACACCCCGCGAGCCCATCAGTTAGGCATGACGAAGGATTGGGTGGTGCTCTATTGTGACGGCGACAGGGGCGAGCGCCGGTGGATGGTGGTTACCGGGACCAGCGGCAGACTCGCCGGCCGCGGAGTGGTTCGGGGCAGAGAGCGGGAATGTGAGGCCGCCGCCCTCGCATCTACGGCAGGCTGACCACCGGCAGGACGATATGCGACTTGGCGGCGCTCGAGTGAAACACCGTCTGCCGCGCGACTCTTACCGTGCCGGACGCGCCCAGATCTTCTCCCGTATTCGGATTGCGGTCATATTGCGGGAAGTTGCTGCTGGTGACGTCCACCCGGATGCGATGGCCGGGCTGAAACACATTCGCCGTCCCGCGCATGTCGATCTCCAGTTCGTAGGCGCGGTTCGGCTCCAGTAGATCCATCTTGTCCAGCCCCTTGTGAAAGCGCGCCCGCAGGATCCCTTCCGCGATGTTCCACGCCGTACCATCCGGATAAACGTCCACCAGCTTGATCATGAAGTCCGTGTCGCGGCCATCGGTCGCCGCGTACAGTTTCATCTTCACGGGTCCGGCAATCGCCAGCGGATCCTTCAGGATCTCGCTGGTGTAAACGAGCACATCGTGGCGCGATTCCACCGGCCGCTGGTCGCGAGGCCCCGTGGGGAAAGGAGCCCCGCAGCAATCGTTGCCGCCCAGGCTCGGGACAGGGTTGTTCGGATCATAGACGAACCTGTCCGCCTCCGCGCCGGAGGGCGCCTCGAACTGAAGCTTTCCGTCTCCCCGCATCGAGTTGGCATTGCCGCCGCTTGCCAGGTACACCGGAGTGAACTTCGTGCCGGGGACCGGCCAATCCTCATATTGAACCCACTTGTTCACCCCCATGAGGAATAGCTCCACCGGCGGTTCGCGATCGATTCCGTTGTCGATCCCCTTCAGGTAATGGTCATTCCAGCGCAGTTCCATATCGAACAACGAGCGCATCGCCCGCGGCCCGAAATCAATGTCGCCGTATTTCTGGCTGGCGCCGTGGCCCCAGGGCCCGATGATCATCTTCGCGCCTTTCCGCGCGGCCTCGGTGGCGCCCTTCGCCCGCAACCCCGTATAGCCATTCAATGTCCCGCCCAGCAGCAGGTCGAACCATCCGCCGAAGGTGTGGGCCGGAACCTTCACTGCCTGGAACCGTTCCTCATCGCTGATGGCGCGCCAGTAGCTGTCGTAGCTCTGATGCCGCAGCCAGTCGCGAAAGAATCCAACCTTCTGTCCGGAGGACTCCGGGTCAATGCGGTTCAGCGGCAAAGTCCAGATGATGTTCTCGTACTTCAGTTCCTCCGGCGCGTAGGACTCCGTGTGCCAGTACTGCGGATTCATGATGCGGTTCGGCATGCGCACCACGCCCCAGCCGAGCGCCAGCGCGAGTTTGAAGGCCCCGCCGTGGAAGAAGGTGTTGTGGTAGATGCTGGTGGAGGCTAGAACGGGAAAGACGGCCGTCAGATGCGGCGGCGCCATGGTAGCCGCCTGCCATTGAACATGGCCCAGGTAAGATCCTCCGTGCATGCCGACTTTGCCGTTCGACCACGGCTGGCGCGCCGCCCACTCCACCGTGTCATATCCGTCGTTGGCTTCATTGCGGAAGGGGTCCCAGGCGCCCTCGGATTCATAGCGGCCGCGCACATCCTGAACCACCACCGCATAGCCGTGCTGGGCGAAAGCGATAACGGCTGGATGCATGCCGTCGCGCTGCACCCCGTAAGGCGTGCGGGTGATGATAGTGGGAAACCGCCCTTCCCTTCGCGGCCGGTACACGTCGGCGTACAGCTTCACCCCATCCCGCATGGGGACGGCGACATGGCCTTCAACCCGGATGGTTTCGGAGATAGCCTGCCCGAGCCCGGGTTGCGCGGCCAGCATCAGAAAAAGAAAAGTTCGTCCCTTCATGAGAGGACGAGGATATCAGACTGCGACGGACCTCGCAGCGCCCGCCTTCAACTATCAAGCCCGAGTTTCCGGCGGCCCTCCGGAGTGAGCCGGTTGGAATTCCACCCCGGCTCCCAGGTCTGCTCCACCACCACCTTCCGCACGCCGGGAACTTTCATCAACTGCTGGCGCACGGGAGTCGTGTTCCCGCCGGAACCATAGGTGAAATACCCAAGTAGAGGCCGGCCGCGGTGAGGCATGGTCATCACTACATGCACCACGTCGCCGCGGACGCGAATGTCGTAGACCAGGCCAAGGTCCACCACATTGATGTCCGAAGCGTAGAGTTGTTCGTCCTTGCACCCGCCGAGCGCGTCCCACAAGGCTTTCTTCGAGATGGGACTATCACCCGCCTCGCCCGGCCGCGCGAGTTGTCCCCCCTGTTCTCTCGAGGCGCTTCCATGATTCGCCAAGGCGGAAATCTGATAGGGATTCAGCAGCCGGTGGCGCAAGTCCTCCAACTGCCGCGGACCTTCTTTCGTGGGGAAGGGAATCGCCACATAGGCGTTCTTCTGGTGCAGTACGGCGCCCGCCGGAACGTTCTTCACCGGCAGTGGATAGCGGCTCCAGACGTGGCCATGCCAGCGGTAGTACATCATGGGTGAGCCGGAATGCTTCAACTCCGGCAATCCCTCCCCGCGGTGCTCCAGGAACAGCGCGAGGAACGAATCCTTGCTGACGCTATTGCAGAATCCGACAGCCCAGATGTTGTCCGCGAACTCGGGAGCCACCGGTCCGGTGCGGAGTTTGCCATCCGGCCCCATCCACAGAATATCCGTGAAGGATTGTCCGGAAAACACCCACTCGTCGTCGCGCAGCGCATCCACCTCCACATCCTTCAGCGCCGTCATCGTGCCGGTTTTATGGAACCATGGCAGGCCGGAGTAGAACCGGTACTCGACATCCACGTGAATCCGCGCCGGCGAGAAGACCGGATGCACGGGAGAATACGGAAAGCCCCATCTGCGGACAATGGTGCACAGCGGACCGCGCACCACTTCGTAATCCGGGCACGTCTCCCACAGCGTAATGCGGAGCTTTTGCAGCCGCCCGGAAGTTACGTAATCGTGAGCCCAGTCGATCCCCGGCGGCTCGCCGTGCCCTTCTCCGCCCGCGAACAATTCCAGCCCGTGTTCGCGCTTGATCGTCAAACGTTCGAGTTGGCCCATCTGGCGCGAAAGCTTCGCGCGGAAGAAATCGTTCTCGATGTCGAGGCCGTAGCCTTCGCCCCGTGCTTCGAGATCGCTGGCGTACTGCGGCAGTTCAGCGTCCGGATTGCCGTAGAAGATGAGGTAGCTCTGCCGCTGGTGGGCCGCCCCGCCGGCAAGGAAGAGAACCTTGCCGAGCCGCTCCTGTCCGCGCCGGATCTCGCCGAACACCTGGCAGGGGACCTCGCGCAACTCCCCGTCCGCAATGCGCGCCACGCGAACTTCCCTTGCCAGGGAATCGGCGTGGTCAGCGGCCACCCGCAGCGTGAGTTCGACGGGCTCGGGCGGCCGGTTCTGTCCCGCGGTCTCATCGAGCGCGAAGGCCTGGAAGCGGCTCCAACCCTTGGCCCATGCCCGCCAGGCGGCGGGCAGAGAGTCCACCGTATCCTCCCGGACGCCCGTAACCGGACTTCGAGGATTCTCCTCTTCCGCCTGCGCCTGCATGGCCATGATGCGCAGCGAATTTGTCAGTGCTCGCGCAACGCGAAAATCATTCCGCTTCCAGGCGGCTTCGAGCAGTTTCATCTTCTGCTCGAAGGTGTCCGTGCGCTCCCAATAACCGGACTCACTCATTGCTTGTCCTTCCTCATCGGATTATGATCCGAACAGGCGCAGCATCTGATCGCGGGAGACATTGATATGCTCCGCCATGGCGCGGCCCGCCTCCTGGACGTTCCTGCCCTCGATGGCGCGTACGATGTCCCGGTGAGGCACCGGACGCGTGTCCCGCTGCGTCGAGAGAACATCCAACCGCCGGACGTACTGAAGGGTGAGCAGGAGTTGCTCGAGCACCCGCTGGTTCCGCGCAATCTCTCCCAACCGCGCGTGGAACGATTGATTGCCTTTCAGAAACTCGCTCATGTCCAGATCCATGTGGTCTTCCGCGGCCACAATGTCGCGCAGCGTTTTCACTTCCTCGGCCGTGGCGCTGGCGGCGGCGCGCTCAGCGGTAAAACACTCGAGCAGCTTCCTGTATTCGTAGACTTCGATGATGTCGCGAATGGAAATCGGCGGCAGCATGTAGCCTTTGTGACGGATGCGCTGAATCCATTTCTCTTGCGAGAGTAGATTGCAGGCTTCGCGAACCGGCGTGCGGGAAGTCTCGCATTGCCGGGCTAACTCCACCTCCGAGAGGAAATCTCCGGGGCGCAGCCGGCCTTCGAGGATCCAGCCTTTCAGCAGCCGGTAGACTCTTTCCACTTCCCCTTCCCGTTCGGGTAACGCCTTGATGGATACCATACGCTTCCGTTCTATCGCGCCGCAATTCGCTGAATGGCTGACAGGCATCGCGCGATGTCTTCTTCTTCGCTGTAGAGATGAACGGAGACGCGGATACGGCCGTCTCCGCCCCATACGATCACACCCTTTTCGGCGAGGCGTGCGGCCAGTTGTTGCGGCTGTGGATGCCGGAACGAGACGATGCCGGAAGCAAAGCGCTCCTCCGCGGGCGTCAGCAATTCCCACCCCTGCTCCGCCAGGCCATTGCGCAACGCCGCTATCAGTGGACGCAGTTCCTGATCAATCCGCTCCACGCCGGGTTGGAGAATGCATTCCAAGCCGGCCTTAAGAGCAAAGATGCCGGGGAAATTGGGCATGCCGGCTTGCAGCGAAGCCGCGCCGCGTTTGGGCGTGTACGTCTCGAACCGGCGCGGGTGGAACAGTTCTTCCAGCGCGAACCAACCCGTCGAGGCGGGCGTAACCAGTTCGCGCAGCCGCGGGGAGGCGTAGACCAGTCCCACACCATGACTCCCGAGCAGCCATTTGTAGCTGCTGGCGGCGAGCAGGTCGACACCATTCAACGGCGCCGGCACTCGCCCCAGCGCCTGCGTGGCATCGACGCAGAAGAGCGCTCCTACGGCATGGGCATGCCCGCCCAGTTGCTCGAGATAGGGAATCCCGGCGCCCGATTTGTAGCTCACCTTGCTGACGGAGACCACCCGGGTGCGTTCCGACAGCCTTGCCTTCCAATCCTCCAACTCCACTCTGCCGCCGGAGGACGGGACCACCACCACCTTGACCCCCAGGCTTTGCAGCCGCAGCCAGACCACGACATTCGAGGGAAACTCGAGATCGCAGATGAGGACTTCGTCCCCGGGCCGCCAATGGATGGAGTTCGCGAGCAGGTTGAGGGCTTCGGTGGTGTGCGAAAGGAACGCGACATTCTCCGCATCCGTGCCGAGCAGGCGCGCGGCTGTGTTTGCGGCCTCCCGCAATTCCTCATAAAGCTTCTTCCTGCCGGGAGTACCCCTGCTCTTCTCCCGCCAATAGGCGGCGAGCGCCGCTTCCACGGTGAGCGGCGGAATCCCCTCGGCCGCCGTATCGAGGTAGGCGACTCCTTCGGGGAGGGCGAATTGCTGTTTGTCGATCAGAGACTGCATGGTCTGTTATTGAAACTGTTGTAAGAATCGGACGTAGAACTCGAAGGCCAACTCCACCTGGCTGCACTCGACGTACTCCACGGCGGCGTGAGCCCGGTCGATGCTGCCGGGGCCGAAGATGATGCTTGGAACGCCCTGTCTTGCCAGTTTGGACGCGTCGCTGCCGTAGGGCACGCCCTCGGGCTCGCCGGGAAGACCGAGGCTTTTCAATACGTGCCGAGCGGCCTGCACCACCCGTTCGGAAGCGCCGGTCTCCATGGCGGCATCCGCAATCATCGGCGAACTCATTTCCGTTACGAGGCCCGGATGGCCGCGCCGCAATTCCTCCATCATCCTTCCGGCCTCCGCCCACACCTCGAGCGGGTCCTCGCCGGGAATGAGGCGGCGGTCAATGGCGATCTCACAGGAATCCGGCACGAAATTGATCTGCTCCCCGCCGCGGATCAATCCCACATTCAGAGTGGCCGGCCCGAGCAGCGGGTGCGGTTTCGCGGCGAGCCGCGCCGCCTCGCGCTCAAAGGCCGCAATCACGTGCGTCATCTGCACGATGGCATTGTTGCCCAGATGAGGCTTTGCGCTGTGTGATGCCTTTCCGATGGTCCGCACCTTCCAGCGCAGCACGCCCTTCGATGCGGCCACGGCCCGGAGTTCGGTGGGCTCGGCAACGATGGCGGCATGCGCATCGAGGTCCTCGCAAAGCTTCACCACGCCGCGAAACGAGTACTCCTCGTCCACCACCGCGGCAAGCCACACCTCGCACGGCGGCGTGATCCGCTGCTCGTGGAGATACGCCAGGGCGTGCATCATCGCCGCCAGTCCGGCCTTTGTATCGCACGAACCGCGCCCGTACAGGAGCCCATCCTTGATGACGGGCTCGAACGGCGGGATGGTCATGCCCGCGACGGAGACCGTATCCATGTGGGCTTCGAGGATGACGCGCCTCCCTGGTTGGAGTCCGTGGAGGCAGGCGATCACATTGAACCGTCCGGGCATCACGTCCTGGCGGAAGGTTTCGATGCCGCGGGCGGCGAAGAACCGCTCGACGTAACGCGCAACCTCTTCCTCGGTGACGCCCCCCTGGTAGGCGGAGTTAATGCTGTTGATGGCGACCAGATCAGAGAGGGTCTGGAGGAGGGGGGTGCTATAATCCAACATTCTGGATACGAACAGTATACATGGTTCGAGATAGCCTCTCGGGGCGAACGCAGCTCGAACGCGATATCGATTGTATCCAGCCAGTTGGACACCGATTGATTCATGCATCCTGTTGGTATACATTTGTGGAACCTTGTCAGGAGGTCCATTGTGCTCACTCGTACGCTTGCTCGCGGAATCGCAGCCGCGTTCCTTCTCTTCTCTGTCGCCGCGGTTCAGGCGCAGACCACGGCCACGGAAATTCTCGGGCTCGTCAAGGACACAACCGGCGCCGTTATCGCGGGAGCCCAAATCACCATTACTCGCGTGGCCACGGGGACGCGCCTAACCAAGATCACGAATGACAGCGGCGAATACACTTTTCCGCTCATCGAAATCGGACTCTACACCGTGCGCGCGGAGATGCAGGGCTTCCGTTCGCAGACCGTTACCGATCTGAAAGTGGAGACGCAGCAGAAAGCTCGCGTCGACTTCACTCTCGAGGTCGGCAACGTCACCGAGAGCGTGGAGGTGGTTGCATCGAGCGCGGTGCTCGAGACGGAGAACTCCGCCGTCGGCCAGGTGATCGAGAATAAGCGTATTTCCGATCTGCCGTTGAACGGCCGCAACCTGATCCACTTGGCAGCCATGGTGCCGGGGGTCCAATACGGCAGCCGCAGCGGCGGCGCCGACGGCCAGGGGGGCTTTCCTATCCCTGGCGGCGGCATGTCCGTGATCGCCAACGGACAGCGTGAAGTGCATCAGAGCATCACGCTCGATGGCGTCGAATCCATTGCGCCGCTTTACAATATCTCGAGCTTTACTCCGTCCATCGACGCGGTGGAAGAGTTCAAGGTCCAGACGGGATCTTATTCCGCCGAGTTCGGACAAAGCTCCGGGGCGCGCGTGGAAGTCTCGCTGAAGACCGGCACGAACTCGCTGCACGCCACGGCATGGGAGTTCCTTCGCAACGATGCCTTCGACGCGGAGAACTTCTTCCTGAACTTCCAGCGTCCGGTGAGCGCGGGCCGGCTGAAGAAAGACCGTCTGCGCCGGAATCAGTTCGGGGGCTTTATCAGCGGACCCGTCATCAAGAACAGAACCTTCTGGTCTTTCAACTACGAAGAGCGCCGGCAGACTCAGGAGAGTGTCATCACCGCCTGGTGGCCGAGCCAGGACTTCCGCGGAGGGGATTTTTCGAGGTTGCTGAACCCGCCCACCAATCCGGCAACCGGCAGACCCGTCCGGGCGCCCATTGTCATTTACGACGCCCTTAACGGGACCCCGTTCACCGGCAACATCATTCCATCCTCCCGTTTGCACCCTGGTTCGCAAAACGTCATTAGCAAGTACCTTCCGCTGCCCGATTTTCAGCAACTCGACCCGCTCGACTTCACTGCCAGCCGCGCGGTGCCGAGCATCATCGGGGCGCGGCAATATTTCGGCCGCCTGGACCATAACTTCTCGAGCAAGGACAGGGTGTTCGGCCGTTTCGCACTCGACAAATCGAACTGGCAGGCGAACCAGATCAATCCGAATTTCCCCGAGGACCGCATCTCGGACGCCTACAACGTAGCTACACAATGGCTGCACACGTTCAGTCCGAACGTGCTTCACGAACTGCGGTTCGGCATCAACAACTGGGGCGATAACTACATCAACCCCCGCTCGAATTCCAACTTCGACGTGGACTCGCTCGGCATCGGCAAGTTCCGCGTCGCCGGTGACGGGAACCGCAAGTTTACGCCGGCGGAGGCCGGAATCCCGGGGATCGGGTTCACCATCGGCGACCTGAACGGCCGCACGGACGATACATACAGCTACCAGATCGCGGACAACCTTTCCGTCATCCGCGGCAAGCATTCGTTGAAGACCGGGGTGCTGATTGTCCATGCGGCCATGGATCGCCGGGCGGCGAACCTGACTCGCGGGGCCCTCAGTTTCTCTCCGAACGAAAGCGGATTGGACTTCGCATCGTTCGTGCTTGGCTACCCGAACCGCGCCCAAACGGCGGAAGGCTACCCGTCGGTCAACATGCGGTCGCGGCGCGTGGGCGCCTACGTTACCGACGAATGGAGAGTGAAGAGCAACCTGACGATCACCGCCGGATTGCGCTTTGACTATATGGGCAACCCCTATGATCTGCTGGGCCACGTGCGCACGATAAGCCTCGAGCGGCCCTACACGACGCCGGGCGGGGCACAGATCCCGACCATCTTCCCGCCGGTGGAATCGGCGGAGGCGAAGCAGAAGTTCTGGAAGCAGGTGGCGCCTTTCTGGCAGCCGCGTCTCGGCATCGCCTACCGCCCGAGTTCGAAATGGGTGATCCGCACAGGCGCCGGGCAGTATACCAGTCCACAGCACTTCGTCCAGATCAGCACGGCGAACCTGATGCCGCCGCTTTCGGGATTCCAGCAATATGACTCGATCACGGACGCCGTGCCCGGTTCGCCCACGCGCATGTTCCGCGCCGGGCTGCCCATTCTCACGCTCAACGATCCTTTCGTCGGCTCGGTGGCGACTCCTCCCGTGAGCGTGTGGCGGCTGGAACCCGACCGGCGGGAGCGCGACGTCTGGCAATGGAGTTTCGACATCCAGAGGGAGTTGCCGGGAGCCATGCTGCTGACGGTGGGCTACGTCGGCAGCAAGACGACGCACTCGGCGAACTCGTATGAGAACTTCAACGGCGCGATGCCATCCACGAATACCAATTTCCAGAACCGGCGTCCGATTCAACAATTCTTCGATCCGTCCCAGCCGGAGAAGGGCATTCAAACGCTGGGCCGCATCTTCGCATTTGACTCGTATTCGAATCAGCACTATCACGGGTTGCAAACGAAACTCGAGAAGCGCTATTCGAGCGGCCTCAGTTTCGGCGTCTCCTACACCTACAGCAAAGCCAACGGTGACGGCGAGGACGGCGGCAACGAGGGCGCGATGCGCCAGGTGGCTCTTGACCGGGCCGGGTCACGCGGCCGAACAGCTTTCGATCTCACGCACAACGCGGTCATCCATTTTGTCTACGAACTTCCCTTCGCGAAGAAGATGACGGGGATCCCCGGAGCCGTTCTGAAGGGCTGGCAAACCAATGGGATTCTCTCGCTTCGCTCCGGCTTCCCCTGGACACCCACCGTCGGTTTCAACGACTTGAACACGGGCGGCGACGGCACCCCCATCCGTCCCGACCGGTTGAAGGACGGCCGCCTGGACAACGCCTCGCGCGACCTTTGGTATGACCCGAGCGCGTTCCAACGGGTGAACTGCAACATCGCCAGCCGCCCCGATCTTTGCCACTACGGAAACTCCGGGCGCAACATCATGGATTCACCGGGCCAGCGGAACATTGATTTCTCCCTGTTCAAGAATTTCTCGGTTACCGAACGGATGAAGGTACAGTTCCGCGCTGAGGGATTCAACGCTTTCAACACCCCCTATTTCGGCCAGCCGAACAACCTTGGGTTCGTCTCGCTGGCGTCCATTACCCCCGATGCGCCGCGCGTGGGCGAGATCCGGAGCCTTCGGGCGGCGATGCGGGTGATGCAGTTCGGACTGAAATTCAGCTTTTGAGCGTGCCGTGAGCCAAGCGGCGGGATGGCGCGAGCTAACCCCGCGCCCGCCGCGCCCAGCTCATATCCCAGAACGCCCACAGCAGCACCGCCGCGATAATCAAGGGCCAGGCGCCCACATGGAAGGCCACATCATAAGACCCGGTCTTGTCGATGTAGGCTCCGAGCGGCTTCTGCAGGCTGGAAGGGATCACCCAAGCCACGAACGCCAGAAGACCGGTCACCAGTCCGATATGCTCCTTCGACAACTCCTGAGTGAAGGAGTAGTAACAAGGGAAGACTCCCAAACTTCCCGCCGCCAGAAGCAGCAGGACAGTCATGGAAGCATAGGCTGGCGGAACCCCCGGGATGGCCAGTTCGCCGCGCGCGAGCATGGGCAACACCATGGCGGGCATGACCATAATGCTGCAAACAGTGAACACCATCAGCCGCGCCCTCAGCACGGAAAGGCCGCGCTTGTGCAGCCAGACGCTGGCCACCCCGGCGAGCAGGCATCCGATGTCGGTGCAGATGTAGTAGACCGGCAGGATGCGTCCCAGGGTCTGATCTTCGGTGAAGGCAAGACCTGCTTTGTCCTGAAGCGCCAAGGGGAGCCAAACGCGGTACATCGACCATGTTCCATTGAGGCAGCAGACGACCACGGTGAGAAGCCAGAAATGGTAATCCCCCATCAGGCGGCGGAAGGAGACAATCCACGACTGCTTTTCAGGAACTGGTCCGGAGGAGGCCTGCGCGGGCGCATCGAGGCTTCCGCCGCGCATGGTGATCATCCAGGCTCCGACCCAGAACATGCCGGCCAGGCCAATGACGGTGAAGGGCATGCGCCAGCTTCCTTCGGCATCCGTCAGCATGGCGTTGATGATGAACGGGGTGACAATGGCGCCGATGGAAACGCCGCTCTGGAGAACGCTGTTTCCGAGAGTCCAGTCCTTGGGATCGAGCAGTCGCTGGGTGGTCTGAATGCCGCACGGCCAGTGGCCTGATTCGAAGAATCCCAACAGGGTGCGGCAGACCAGCAAACTGCCCAACGCCGCGGCGACGCCGGTCAACGCCTGTGCGGGCGCCCAGATGGCGGCGAGCGTGGTTCCGATCAGCCCGCCGTGCCCGGCATAGCCCGTGAGGATTCCCATTACTGACCACAGGAACAGGATCAGCGGATATAACAGGCGTGTGCTGACGCGATCCACAATGAGACCAAACAGGATGGAGCCGCAGGCGAAGGCGTAACCGAAATACTGCTCCACCATGCCGTAGTCGGCTTTGCTCAGGTGGAGTTCGTCGATCATGCGGCGGGAGACGCTGGCGAGCGTCATGCGATCCATGTAGTTGATGGTGCTCGCGAATAAGAGCAGCGCGCACACCCACCATTTCCAGGCCGAACTGGTTACGGCTACCTGTGGTTCCGTTTTCGTCAAGACCAGCACCCGCCGTCCCAGTTCTCCATTTCGGCAAGGAATTTCACTACTCCGGCGGAAAAGCTGTTGAACAGGAACTCACCCTTCTCGGGGTTTGCATGTTCAGGGGAGCCGATGTGGCCGGTGGGCGTGCGGTCTTTCGTAATCCACCCGCGGTAACCGGGAGCGAATCCATCGCCGAAAGGCACTGTCTGAAGTTGTGAAACGTCACCCGCCACCAGGTGCGGCGCCAATCTCTGCATCATGGATGTTTCCCACTCGCAGGCGTGACCCATTGCGTGTTGGGTGAATCCCTCCCGCTCCTCGAAGGGTTTGGCCAGGTCCCAGTATGAGGCGAACAGCAACAGCAGATCGGCGCGGGCGCGGTAGTTCTGGCGCAGTTCGAAGACCACCTGTTTGCAGGGAATGATGTTGCCGCCGTGCCCGTTGAGAAAGAGGATGCGATGAAAGCCGATGCGGAGCAGGTTTTCGGCGAGATCATGGAGCAGGTCCAGATAAAGGCGAGGCGAAGCGGACATGGTTCCCGGGTAGTCGATGTGGTGGTGGGAATTTCCAAGCCATTGGAGGGGCGCGAAAAGAGCGCGGTCCCGGACGGCGGGTTCGGCGCGGCGCACGACCTCGCCGAGCAGCAGGCTGTCGGTATAGACGGGCAGGTGGTGGCCGTGCTGCTCGACGGCGGCGATAGGGATGGCAACGGGCAGATTGCGGTTCAGGGCCTGGACGGCAGGCCAGGTCAAATCAGCGAGAAACATCTCGATTGGGTCTCCTGTCTAGGTGAACGCAGGGCATGGCGCGCTGGGCCATGATGCATACACGAAGTATACTAGCAATCATTCCATGATCTTCCGGTCAAGTTTGCTTCCCGCCACCGTCATCGCGGTATCCCTGATTTTCATTGCGCGTCCGGCTCTCTCGCAGCAGCGGCCGTTCGGCATGGAAAAGCGGACTCGATGGCTCACTTCGCGCATTGCGGGTTCCCCCGACCCGCCGCCGAAGTACCGCCTCACCCGCGCTTTCCCCCGGGTGACGTTTGACCATCCGGTCTACATTGCGCAGGATCCGGTCTCCGAGCGGCTGCTGGTGGCGGAATACTCTCCGGGCAAAATCTATAGCTTCCTGCCTGGGGATCCAAGCGGAAAAAAAGATCTCTTTCTGAGCATCCCACGAGGCATTTCGGCGTTTTCCTTTCATCCCAAGTACAAGGAAAACGGGTATGTCTACGTCTTCAGCCATATTGACCCTCGAATCAAGGGGCCGCAGAACAGCCGCGTCTCGCGCTACCAGGTGGAGCGTGGGAGCAATCCTCCGCGGGTGAGGCCCGATTCGGAGGTGATTATTATCGAATGGCCGGGCGGAGGCCACAATGGCGGGGAAGCCATTATCGGACCGGACGGCTATCTGTACATCACGACGGGCGACGGCACGAGCGGCTCTGATCCGAACGGGACGGGGCAGGGGCTCAATGACCTGCTCGCGGTGATGATGAGACTCGATGTGGATCATCCCGGCGGCGGGCGGCATTACTCCGTTCCCAAGGACAACCCGTTCGTAGGCGTCGCGGGCGCGCGCCCGGAGATCTGGGCTTATGGGTTCCGCAATCCGTGGCGGTTCAGCTTCGATCCGCGCACGGGGCAGCCCTGGGTGGGAGATGTGGGGCAGGACATCTACGAAATGATCGAACTGGTGGAGCGCGGGAGCAATCACGGCTGGAGCGTGATGGAGGGGAGCCACCCTTTTCATCCGAACAGCAGGCGCGGACCGACGCCCATTGTGCCGCCGGTGGTGGAGCACCACCACACCGAGGCTCGCAGCATCACGGGCGGATACGTCTACCAGGGAGCGAAGTTTCCGGAACTGCGCGATGTGTATGTCTACGGCGACTATCAGTACGGCAAGATGTGGGGCCTTCGTTACGACCACACAGCGAAGAATGTGACGTGGCACGAGGAACTGGTGGACAGCAACGTCAGGATGGCCAGCCTCGGTGTCGCCCGGGATGGATCCTTTTATGCGGTGGATTACGACCGCGGATTTATTTTCGAGTTGGAGCGCCAGCCCTCTGCCACGCCGCATCCGCCGTTTCCGCGCAAACTCAGCGAGACCGGCCTGTTTACTTCCGTGGCCCGTCATGAGACGGCGCCGGGCGTGATCCCGTATTCCATCAATGCTTCCTTCTGGTCCGACGGAGCCTACAAAGAGCGGTTCTTCGCCGTGCCGGGTGATGATAAGGTCACGTTCCGCGAGTCGGGAGCATGGGAGTTCGAGGACGGGGCGGTGACCGTGAAGTCGTTCTCGCTCGAGATGGAGGAAGGCAAACCGGCGTCGCGCAAGCATATCGAGACGCGCATCGTGGTCAAACAACTGGACCGCTGGGTGGGGTACAGCTATCTGTGGAACGATGAGCAGACGGATGCCACGCTGGTGGAAGCCAAGGGTACGGACCGGACCTACGTGATCAAGCAGCGCGATGGCACGGCGCGCAGACAGCAATGGCATTACCCCAGCCGGAATGAATGCATGTTCTGCCACTCGCGCGCCGCGGGCTTCGCGCTGGGCCTCACCACGCCGCAGATGAACCGGACGCATCAATACGCGGCGGTGGAGGATAACCAACTGCGGACTTTTTCGCACATCGGGCTGTTTACCAAGCCATTGGTGAAGCCGCCCGCGGCCTACCCGGCCTATCCTGATCCTTTCGAGCGTTCCGCTGCCCTGGAAAAGCGGGTGAAGACTTATCTTCAGGTGAACTGTTCGATTTGCCATGTGGCCGATGGAGGGGGGAATTCGCTGATGGAACTCGGCTACACGACACCGCTTTCCAAAGCCCGCATCCTGAATGAGCCGCCCATCCATGAGACGTTCGAAATTGCCAACGCGCGTCTCATCGCTCCCGGCGATCCCCGGCGCTCTGTTTTGCTTCACCGGATGGACCTGAGGGGGCAAGGGCAGATGCCGCCCACGAGTACGAACCGGGTGGATGAAGCAGGGATCCGGCTGTTGAGCGAATGGATCCGGCAACTTCGCTAGGCTGCTCATTTGACGATGAGGAGCAGATGGTTGGGGCCGGAATCCGGGTCCTGCCAGCGGGAATCGCCGGCGGCTTGGTTCGCCGGCCCGTTTTCGGGGAGGATTTCGGCGTTTTGGCGAGGCTTCGTTTTGTCATTTTGCAAATCAGGCACTTCGGGGCTCTCCGCGGCGGGTTGAGAGGTGTGGGTGGTGGAGTGGCTTTGCTCTTCTTCCGGGTCCGGCACGGGGGATGGAACAGTGCGTGCCTTTTGCAATAAAACGAGTTGTTTCACGCCGCGGTAGTAGGAGCGCTCATTGAGGGTCTGGTGGCGGGTGTAGCGCTCGAGTTTGGCTGTGATGGCAGAGTCGCCGGAGGCAAGCGGGTCGGCGCCGGTTTCCTCATATAGGGCGAAGGTCAGTTTTTCGATGCGGCGGACGTTCCACGCGGCGAGGCTGATGCGGCGGAAGAGGTCCTCTTGCTGAACGCCTTGGGGCTGGAGTTCCTGGCGGAGTTTGATAAGGAATTCGCCGTAACATTGCCGGTCTTCGGGAGCGACGATGGCGAAGGAGGCGGACAAGCCTTCCTTGAGAGCGTTGCGGCTGGAAGCGGCTTTACCGGCGGAGGTCTTGGGGCCGGTGGATTTGCGCGCATTTTCACGGTTGATTTGCGCGCGGGAGCGGGATTTGTTGAAAAGAGAGCCGAGCATGGGGAGGTTCTCGCTGAGATGTATTTGGATAAGGCTATTGGCTTTATCCGGCTTCAGGGTAGCCTATGGAGATGCGGCGGGCGGGGGTGGCGTGTGGAAAACAGTTGAATTGATTAAGAAAATAAAGTTAGAACGCAAGTCACCCAAATAATTTCACGCAGAGGCGCGGAGGCCGCGGAGTTCTTGAGATTGGGCTTACAGGAACCGCGTTCCACGGTTGCCAAGGAGGCCGCCCTTTTCGCCGGCCATATACGCCATCACGCGCCGGGAGCGAACTGGCCACGCCCCGCACCACTGACGAATCCGTGGTCAAATAGTGAGCAGCCTTCCCCAATCAGAGGATGATGGTGTGCCGATGAGAAGAGCGGAGATGTTTGCGCCAAGCCTGTTTGACGACGAGCCACGGATCCGCGTGGTGTACAGCCGCGAAGACTTCTCTACGACCCCGCTACCGGAGCGCGTTGCCGAGTACCCGGAACTCCGGTATATGGGGTCGAAGCATCGCCTCCTGCCGTGGATTCACGGCGTCCTGCGCACCCTACCCTTCGACACCGCCGCCGACCCGTTCGTCGGGAGCGGATGTGTCGCGTACCTCCTCAAAGCCATGGGGAAACGTGTCGTGGCATCAGACTTTCTAAACTTCCCGGCCGTTCTCGCTAAAGCGACGGTGGCGAACAGCAAACACCGGCTTGATGGACCGGCCCTGAAGACGCTGCTTGCAGCACGGCAAAGCGGGCCGCATTTTATTGAAGAGACGTTCGGAGGGATCTTCTATACGCCCGGCGACCTCCGGTTCCTCGATCGCGTCTCGGCCAACATCGAGATGCTGGAGCACCCGCATCAGCAGGCGCTCGCGCGGGCAGCGCTCATCCGCTCGTGTCTGAAGAAGCAGCCGAGGGGCGTCTTCACCGTCTCCGGCAACCTCTCCCGGTACGACGACGGGAGACGTGACCTGCGGCTCTCGATCGAGGAGCATTTCCTTGAGCAGATTGAAACCTTCAACAGGGTGGTCTTCGACAACGGCCGGCGCCACACCGTGAACCGTGCCGACGTGTTCAAGCTCAAGCCTCAGGGGATCGACCTCGTCTACCTCGACCCACCTTACGTGCCGCGCTCTGACGACAACTGCTACATGAAGCGGTACCACTTTCTCGAAGGGCTCTCGTGCTACTGGCAAGGTGTCAAGATCATGCCGGAAACGCGCGTTAAGAAGATTGAAAAACCGTACACGCCATTCAGCTACCGGGCGAAGGCCGTTGATGCGTTCGACCGGCTCTTCCAGACATTCCGCGAGAGTATCATCGTCCTCTCGTATAGCTCGAATGGCTTCCCTGACAGGGAAGAACTCGAATGGCTCCTGCGCAAGTACAAGGCGAGCGTCACGGCCTACGAAAGGCCCCACCGATACCATTTCGGCACTCACGATGGCGTTGCACGCGCAGAGGTGCATGAATACCTGATCGTGGGGCGTTGAATGCATATTGTCGAACGGAAGCTCGAAGAAATTACGGCGGCCTTAACAACGCTTGAAGCGCCATGGCAGGATGAGCACGCCGCCAGGGTCATGGCGCTGGTTCAGAGCATTCCCGCCAAGAAGGCATATTCCGACGAAGATGCCGGCAAACTGTTTGACGAGAATTTTGACGCCGCATTCACGGCCGCATACCTGTTCCTCGGTATCTCGAAGGATGAGTTTCAGGACCGTCTTGCCCAGGTATTGCCAGGGCCGAACGGAGTCACACGCTTCAAGCAAAGACCGGGCCAGGTTCCTCGCCGCGCTGGGCAAACTCGACTTACCCGCCGCGATGACCACAGCCGTAAATTTCGAGCCAACGTGGAGCGACATCCTCATCGAACGCCTTCGTAGCGGCCGTGGGAAGGCCATCAAGGGGCAGAAACGCGGGCGCGGATTGGAGGATTTCACCGAGTCCCTTGTGCGCGAGGTATTCAGCGACAAGTTCGAGCCCCGCTGTCAGTTCACCGGAGTCGGAGGAAAGACCGCCAAGTGCGATTTCGCCATCCCGGACCGTCACAAGCCAGTAATTCTTATTGAAGCAAAGGGCTATGGGGCGACCGGCTCGAAGATGACAGACGTGTACGGCGATGTTGACAAGATCGTGCAGGCAAGACGACCAGACGTCGCCTTGATCCTGATCACCGACGGGATCACATGGATGCGCCGCCTCAACGACCTCCGCAATCTGATTCGCATGCAGAATCAGGGAAACATTCTTCGGATCTACACGACGAAGATGGCCGCGCAATTCCAGGACGACCTTCGGCAGCTCAAGAAGGAGTACGGCCTGTGACCGATTACAAGTGAACGAACGAAGGACTGGAGGGCTTTCCGGAGGCTGCGCACTCGCTGAAGCGCTGCCGGCGGAGCGGGACTCCAGGATGAAGACCTGTTGACCCGGGAGCGTTAGCCCCGAAAGAGGGACGCTTTGCGGATATAGCGCATGACGGTAGCCAGCGACCTGTGGCCGGTCTGCCTCATTATATTATGGCGCGGATGGATGCTCATTCGCGGCGGCTGTCACGAAACCCGGCCCGGAGAGAATGGCCGGCGAACCGGTCGGCATCCTTTCCGCCCGGCATCGAACTGAACCCCGGGTGCGAAGAGATACCGGAGGCGTCGAGCCATGCGCGAGCGGCGCGAACCGGACAAGAATCCGAATGCGGCAACGCGGGAATACCGACCTTCCGCCCTTGGCCTTCCTGGCCGGTCTTCGAGCGCCGAAGCAACACGATCAAGACGTCGTCGTTGAACATCAGATCATCGACGTTCGGTAGTACGCCTCCGGCCTTCGATTCGTCGTACCGCCCAGCTACTCAAGCGACGGAAGCTCTCTGGGTCGACCTTTCAGGCCCTCCGGCATTCGCACGCGTCGCACCTTGTTCGATCCGGCGTCGAGGCGAAGGTCAGGTAGCAATCGGGCAGCAAATTGACCCTTCCGAACGCACCCGTGGGCGGGCTTGTTTCTGCGCTTCCTCGTAAATTACTGATTTCTATAGCTGGCGGAGAGGGAGGGATTCGAACCCTCGGTAGCGCTTTAAGGCACTACGACGGTTTAGCAAACCGCTGCTTTCGACCACTCAGCCACCTCTCCGCGATGGCAGGCGTTCAGGCATCAGGTTAGCATAGGCGCCCCCGCCGGGGCCACTGCTCTGCTCCGCGATTGGTGGTGCTACATTACGTACATATCCATGGGACTCTTGAGCCGCTTCTCGCGGGGGCAGTTGAGGCTGAACCGGATCGAAGCATTCAGCGACGGGGTGTTCGCCATCATCGTCACCCTGCTGGTGCTGGAACTGAAAGTTCCGGAACTCCACAGCCCTCAGAGCGTGAGCGAACTCTGCCGGCGGCTGCTCGATCTTTCGCCGAAGTTTCTAAGCTGGCTCATCAGCTTTGTCATCGTCTGCAAGTTCTGGCTCAACCACCACCATATTCTCGCCCTCGCGCGCCACGCTAATTATGCGATGGTGTGGCTCAACTCGCTGTTCCTGATGTTCCAGTCGTTTATCCCATTCCCCACGGCGCTCATGGGCGAGTACCCTGAAAATCCGCTGGCGGTGAGCTTTTTCGGGTGCGTCCTCGCGGTGAACACGGTGTTCTTCATCCTGCTTCATGCTTACATCCTGCGCCATTTGTTGAAGCCCGATATGGAGGGGACGCAGGATCCTCATATCGTCGCCAAGTCGTTGGTTGGCCCGGCGCTCTATCTTGCCGGCGCGGGGATTGCGTGGCTCAGCGTGCATGCCGCATTCCTCGCCTACCTGCTGACGCCGCTTTTCTTCATCACGCCGCCGGGGCCAAGCCCGGTTTCGGAAAACGCTACAGCCAGGGAAATCGCGGAAGCGTAGAATCGGGGGTATGGGTGATGCGAATCCCTTCTGCTCCCCAGCCCCTTCGCCGCGCACGCTTTGGATTGAACTCACTTCGAAGTGCCCCTTCGATTGCATCTTCTGCTCGAGGAAACCGCGGCGCGGGGGAGCATCTGCCGTTCGCGCTCTACCAGGCCTTGCTGAGTTCGCTGGGCGATCCGCGGGTGCTGGTGCTGAACTACTCCGGCGAATCCACGTATTACCCGGACCTGATCCGCGCCATCGAACTCGCTCACGAAACCGGCGCCTGGGTCGAACTGGTGTCGGCGCTCTCCTCCGTGCCGGAAACGCTCCTGGAGCCGCTGGCGCTGAGCCCGCTGGACCGGCTGACGGTCTCCGTCCATGCCATGGAGGAACGCGAGTATGGCGAGATCTACCGCTACAGTTCCGCTCGGCAACTCCGCGTCCGGTTGCGGCAACTGGCGGAATGGAATGCGCGGCGGGAGCGCCCGATGGTGCTCGATATCGGCTTCGTCGCCATGGAGAGAAACCTTGCACAGTTGGATGCGGTGACAGAGTTCGCCGAAGCGCTCGGAATGGACGACATTCTACTGTTTCCCGTCATGCGCCGCGATGAGATACCGCTCGTATTTCCCCGGGAACTTGCGGGTTGGGCGCACCCCACGGAGCAGTTCCGCAAGAGTCTGCTGGGCGCCGTGGAACAGGTGAAGGCGGCGCATCCGGGCATGCGCCTCACCATCTGCAATCCCTTCTATGCCGCCGGTGAAACATGTCTCGGCCAGGCGCCGGCCGCGTGGCCGTTCGCGCTCCCGGATGGTGCTCGCATCCATTGCTGTGAGCAGAATCCGTGGGAGACCGCGCACGTGCTCTCGAACGGCGATGTCGTGGCCTGTGAAGTGTCGTGGCCTGTGAAGTGATGGACCGCGTGCCGCTCGGCAACCTGCATTCGGAAACGCTCGATGAGATCTGGCATGGACCGGCTTATGCGGATCTGCGGCGGCGCTACGTCTCTGGATTGGAGCCGGCCTGCCGGACTTGCATCTGGAAGACAGCGTATCTCCCGGCTCCCCTCGAGCCGGAGATCCTGGCCCACCGCGGGATGAGCGCGCAGCTTACGCGAGGCCGGCATCCGGTGGAACAGGAGGCCCACGTGTGGAACACCCAGCGGGCTGCCGCGGTGCTGGCTCCGCGCCCGGGCGATGACACGCTGCACATTTCGGGCTATCTGCCGCCGGGGTTTGCCGCGGAGCCGAACGTTCTCACCATCACCTGCAATGGCCGGGAGGTGGGCGCTATCCGCAACCCGTGGGAGGAGGTGATGAACTTCGGGGAGGATTTCGCCGTGTCGCGCAATGGGCGCACGTGGGAACTCGAGTTCCGCACCAGCCACAAGTACCGGCCGAGCCATCGCGGAGTTGGAACGGACCATCGCGACCTGGGTTTTGCCGCGGTGCTGCTTGCCGCCAAGCACTGTATTGACCAGGAGCGCGCGCGGCGCACGGCCGCGGAGTTTCAGCCGCTGCGCAAGTTCATTCACCAGGCGGACCGCGCGGGGACGGTGCTTCAGAGGATTGCGCCGCAACCGCGTGAACGCCCGCGCGCCTGGAGCCGGGGAATCACGGTGCTCATTCCCGAGCGCAATAACCTTTCGGAGCTTGCGGCCTGCCTTGATAGCGTCGAACGCGCGGCCGGGATCGATGAGCCGTTTCAAATTCTTGTTGTCGCCAGCGGCTCCGCCGGCGGAGGAGAGTATTTCGAACTGCGCAAGGCGCACCCCGCGGTGGAGTGGCGATTCTTTTCGAAACCGCTCCCGTTTGTGGAGGCGGTGAGGGAAGGGCTCCGTGCCGCGCGGTACGACTGGGTCTATCTGATGAACAATGATGCGGTCCTCTCGCGCGGGGCGCTGGCGCAAGTGCTGCCCCATCGCGCGCCGGACGTGTTTGCCATCGCCTCGCAGATTTTCCTCAAAGACCCAACGCGCTTTCGCGAGGAAACCAATTTTGCGTTCCTCCACATCGAGGGCGGCCTCGCCACCATTCACGACCGAGTGCCGGAGGCCAGGGAAGTGGCGACTTGCAGCTACGCGGGCGGCGGAGCGAGCCTGTTCCAACGACGGTTGCTGCAACGGTTCTGCGAGGCGAGCCGCATCTATCAGCCGTTCTATTGGGAAGACGTGGAATAGAGTTGGCGCGCCCGGAAACTTGGTTATCGCGTGCTGTTTGCACCTTCCTCTACGGTGCATCACCGGCAGGGAGACACAGTGAACCGGCACTATTCCTACGAGGAAATAGAGCATGTTCTCCTTCGCAATCGCTTGCTTTTTCAACTGCGCAATTTCACAGCCGGCGGCACGGACGATGCCGCCTCGGAGGTGCTGGCCAAAGCTCCGGAGCCGGTAGTCCGGTTCTTCACCCGGCGCGCGACGCAATGGAGTATTGCCCGCGCCCGAGTCTGGAATCACCGCGCCACAATCAGCGATCGCGATGTCCTTGATGGAATATGACACCGGATCTCTACCTTGACTTGCTGAAGAAGAGCCTACTCGGCGAGTTGTATTGGGAAAACGAAGTCCGTCTGCTCTATCTGCGCCGCTGCCTGGAGGGGGAGGACGACTATGGGCCGGAAGCGCTTCTTCACATCGAGGCGCAGCGGCCGGAATTGAGCCGGCTTGTTCGCGAGGGGCCGGTCATCGGACGGTTTCCGGATGACCGCGTGGAGAACCTGCCCTACCTGCACACCATGGTGGGGCGGGCGCGGCTCGAGAAACGTGGAACAGTGCCTGGACTCGATTGTCCGGGACTCGGTTCCCGGCGATGTGATGGAATGCGGCGTGTGGCGCGGAGGGGTGACGATCTTCCTGCGCGGCTATCTCAAGGCGCACGGAATCAGGGATCGCCTCGTGTGGGTGGCGGACTCTTTTGAGGGGCTTCCACGGCCTACCTTTCCGCGGGATCCGGACATGAGCGCCGCGGTTTACCCTGCTCTCGCCGTGAGCCTGGAAGCTGTGGTGGGGGTCGATTCCTAATGAGACAGTTGGCGCGGGATAGCCAGGCGCAGGGATTCCCCGTATCCCACGCCGATCTCCACATAGGTAGCCGGACGCAGGGTTTCGTGAATCCAGCCAAGGACCTGGTAGTAATCCGGGCCTGGAAACCGCGCCGCTGCCGCGGCATCGTGTTCGCGCATGCGGCGCATGTCAAAATTGCCGAGGATGCTGCTTACCATCGATACATCGCGGGGGACGCTCACCGTTACAAGAGAGGAGAAGACCGAGGAATTCGGGCTCTACAGTCCGCAAGCTTTCGCTCTATTGTCGCGCCAGTGGATGGCGCTTGGCTGGAACCATGGGCACTGGCGGGAGGTTTGCTGAATGGGACGGCAGGCGCTTCAGCTTCCGGACGATGTGCTGCGGCTCGCTTCCGCCATCTGGAGTCTGCGCCCGGATGTCATTGTGGAGACAGGCGTCTATGATGGCGGCCTCACGTTGTTCTTTGCTTCGCTGTGCCGCCTGCTCGATCATGGACGGGTGATTGCGGTGGAGATTGCGCCGCGCGAGGGAGTACGGGAGGCATTGGCCGCGGAGGGGGCGGGGCGCATCACGCTGCTTGAATGCGATTCCGCCACGGCGCCGGTGGAGCGCCTGATGGAACACGGGGAGCGCGTCTTCGTGTTTCCGGACAGCGACCATTCTTCAGAGCACGTCAGGGCCGAGTTGGAGCACTACGCCCCTCTGGTAGATGGGAATTCGATGATGGTGGTGGCGGACACCAACATGGCCGACCTGGCGGGAACTCCCGAGGGGGAAGACAGGTGGCGCGCCGACAATCCGCATGCCGCCGTCGAGAGCTTTCTTGCCGCGCATCCGGAGTTCGAGAGAGTCTCCCGGCCATCGGTTGTCGCGGAGGTGAGTTATTTTGCTTCCGGCTGGCTTCGCCGGCGCGGACTGGGGCGGGCGGTTGCTAGTCGGTGAGGCCTTTGCGCGTATTTCTGAGCACGAGGCGTAAGGACTGCTCGGGCAGCTCCTCGATAATGGGCCGCAGCAACCGGGTCATCCCCAAGGGAATGTCGCGGGAGAGCGAGATGGAAGTGCATTCCAGAAAGACGCCGCCATCGGCCTCCTCGATGCGCCAATAGCTGTCCATGTGCCAAACGAACCCATGGCCTGATCCGGGGGGCAACTGCCGTTCCTTCGCCGTGCCGGGATGCTCCACCTCGGAAACCTTGGTGGAGCGGGACGAACTCTCCCATCTCTTCTCACCGGCGGGCTTATAGCGCACGTCATGCTCGGTTTCGAGCACCACGGTAAGAACCTTCTTTTTGAGTAGGCGCATGCGAACCCGGAAGTGGTTCCCGTCGTGTTCGAGAATCGTGGAGTCGATTACCTCGGGGGCGTAGTAGTTCTTGTGATTGCCGTAGTCCTGAAGGAACGCCAATACGCGGTCCAACTTCGCGCGCGGGATGAACACGGCCCCTTCGTAGTGATGGATCAGCGCGTTGGGCGGCTCGTTGGAAGGTCTCTGTTCCTCGACGAAAATCTCTCCCTTGCGCACGCGATCACGCAAGCCCTCCTCTGAATCGATAAACAGGAACGTCTTTCTTTTCTTGAGACTCGACTCAAAGTTCGAGAGGTAGTTCTGATAACTCCGCTCCGTCTGAGACCCCAGCCCCCCCGCTCCGGCCGGAACAGCTAACAACAGCCCCAAGGATAATAATGACAACCGCATGAATCCCTTCATGATAGCGGTCCTGCGACAATAGACGCATGATACGCCGGCGAGATCTCTGGAAAATCCTGGCTGCCTGCCCCGCGGGCGCCACGTTTCTTCGCGCCGCGGACCGGTTGGAGCCCGCCGCGGTGCAGACCGGCGATGTCGCCGGCGGCGAGGCTACGGTGTGGATGCGATATGGTAGGGCAGGGATGGGGTATCAATCCGGGCGTTGGAGGGATCACCATTTTTGAAACGATGCGCAGACTCGAGCCGCATTTTTTCCTCCACAGCGGAGATACCATTTATGCCGACGTCCCAGTTCCAGCGGAAGTCTCGTTACCGGACGGCCGGGTGTGGAAGAATGTGATCACGGCCGAGAAAAGCAAAGTGGCTGAAACGTTGGACGAGTTGCGCGGGGCCTACCGGTACAATCTGCTCGATGAAAACGTACGCCGGTTCAGCGCGCAGGTGGCTCAGATCTGGCAATGGGATGACCACGAAGTGATGAACAACTGGTCTCCTTCGAAGGACATCCGGGAGGATTCGAGGTATCGGGAAAAAGATGTTCAGGTGCTGGTACAGCGGGCGCGGCAGGCGTTCCGCGAGTATGCTCCGCTTTCGCCGGCGGCGCGGAGCATCTACCGCAAGATCGCCTACGGACCACTGCTGGATGTATTCGTACTCGATATGCGTTCGTTCCGCGGGCCGAACACCTGGAACCGGCAGGAGGCCGTTTCGGCGGAAACCGCATACCTCGGCTCCACTCAGATGGAGTGGTTGAAGCGCGATCTGCGAGCGTCGAAAGCGGTTTGGAAGGTGATGGCGGCGGACATGCCGCTTGGGCTGCTGGCGCCTGACGGGAAAGACGAGCAGGGACGGACGCGGTTTGAGGCATCAGCGAATGGCGACGGCCCTCCACTGGGGCGGGAACTGGAGATCGCCTCCCTGCTCCGCGACATGAAGCGGCACAACGTGCGCAACACGGTCTGGCTGACCGCCGATGTGCACTATACCGCGGCTCACCGGTATCACCCGGAGCGGGCGCGGTTTTCCGATTTCCTTCCGTTCTGGGAGTTCGTCTCCGGACCGCTGAATGCCGGAACGTTCGGCCCCGCGGAGTTGGACAACACGTTCGGGCCGCGGGTGGAGTATCAAAAGGCGCCGCCGGCCGGGCGGTCGAACCTGTGCCCGCTCGAGGGGATGCAGTTTTTCGGCGACGTCCGGATCGATGGAAAACGCAAGACGTTAGAGGTTACCCTGCGGGACATGACCGGAGCGGCCTTATACTCGAAGACTCTCGTCCCGGAGTTCGGCTGATGAAAAGAGTTCCTGTTGTCTTTTTTGTCTGTATTGTTCTCACTATGTCAAGCAAAGCACAAGAGCGCTCGCACGCACGGTCCATGGTTATCACGCGCCAGGGAATAGTCGCCACCAGCCAGACGCTCGCCTCGCAAGCCGGGGCGCAGATTCTCGCCCTCGGAGGGACGGCGATGGATGCCGCCATCGCGGCCAACGCGGTTCTCACGGTGGTGGAACCGATGAGTTGCGGCATGGGCGGCGACCTGTTCGCGCTCTATTACGACGCCAGGTCCGGCAAGTTGTCCGGAATCAACGCAAGCGGCCCCTCCGCCGCCGCGATGACGATCGCCAAACTGAAGGAGCTTGGCCATTACTCGATGCCTCAGGAGGGGATTCACTCGGTTACCGTCCCCGGGTGCGTGGACGGCTGGCGCAAGCTGCACCAGCGCTTCGGCAAGCTGCCCTGGAGGGAAGTGTTCCGCCCGGCGCGCTACTACGCAAGGGAAGGCTTTCCGCTGACGGAGATGATTCAGGGGCACTGGCGGGACGCAGTGACGAAGTTGAACGCGAGCGAGTACTCGCGGAGTATGTTCCTGCGTGATGGAGCGGCGCCGCGGGTGGGGGCCATGGTGCGCAACCCGGATTTGGCCAAAGCTCTGGATGTGGTGGCCGAACAGGGGGCGGACGCTTTCTATAAGGGGCCGATTGCCCGCGCCATCCTCGCGACGTCGAAGAAACTCGGCGGAGTGCTCGAAGCCTCTGATCTGGAAGGGTTCGAGGCCGAGTGGGTGGAGCCGATTTCCACCAACTACCGCGGTTGGACGGTGTATGAACTGCCGCCGAACTCTCAGGGAATGGCGGCTTTGGAGATGCTCAATATCTTCCAGGAACTTCCGCTCGACAGGGAAGCGGCGGGGAGCGCCATGGCCTTGCACTACCAGATTGAGGCGCAAAAGCTTGCATACCAGGATTTGAAGCGATACCTGGCGGATCCGAGGTTTTTCCAGGCGCCGGTCGGCGGGCTTCTGTCGCGCGATTACGCCCGGCAACGGGCGAAGCTGATTGATCCGGAGAAGGCGCGCTGCGACTTTGAGCCGGGTCAGCCTCTACCCTCGGCCGGCGACACGATCTACCTGGCGGCGGTGGACGCGGAGGGGAACATCGCGTCACTCATTCAGAGCCTCTATCTGAGCTTTGGATCCGGGGTGGTGGTGGAGGGCTACGGCTTCCACCTGCAGAACCGGGGCGGGCTGTTCGAATTCGACGAATCGCACCCGAATGCGCTTGCGCCGAAGAAGCGGCCCTTCCATACGATTATTCCCGCCTTCATGGAGAAGGAGAATCTCCGGATGGGCTTCGGGATCATGGGGGGGCTGAACCAGGCGCAGGCGCACGCGCAGTTTGTGAGCAACGTGGCGGATTTTGGGATGAACATTCAGGCGGCGCTCGAAGCGCCGCGGTTCACGAAGCTGAACTTCAGCGGATGCGACGTGATGGTGGAGGGGCGCATCCCTCCGGTTGTGCGAGAGGGGCTCACGGAGAAGGGGCATCAGTTGGAGGTGCGGGGGGATTATTCCAGTTGGATGGGCGGAGGACAGGTGGTGATGCGGGACGTAGCGGACAAAGTGAACTACGCCGCATCTTCGCCGCGCAAGGATGGAGCGGCGGTTCCTCAGCCGGATGCCTATTTCTCTACGCCGCAGAGCGCACGAAGGGGCCGGCGTTAGGACCGGCCCCTTCGTGATGATGAACGATTAATCAGGCAGTGGCGGCAGCGAATTCCACGCTTGCGCGGGGAATGGTCTCCAGAACCCAGGAAACTTCACGCTGTTCAAATGGTTTGGCCAGAACGTTGTGGCCACCGAGATTGAGCACTTCGGACCACAGGCGATCGTCGGCGTTTGCGGAGGTAACAATGATTGGCGGTGCTCCGGCCGGGTCCAGTTCGGCTAGGCGGCTGAAGACATCACGCCAGTGACAATCACCAAGGTTCGCTTCAATCACGACGGCAGTAAAGTTCAGGTCACGCAGCAGGCGTCGCGCCTCTGCCCAGGAAGTGGCATACTTAAGTTCCCATCCCTTTGGGCGCACGGCGGCTCCAAAGGTCAGGTGGTCTTCAGGACACGGACTGATAAGAAGAATCCGAGCTTGCTGATACATCCGGCTCGCTCCATTTCTCCTCCGCTATTCCATTCTAACGGAAAACGGCGAAAAAATGATAAGGATTTAATGAAAGATTTTTCCGTACGGATTCTTCTGCCTTGCAGGCTCTATCTATGCCTCCGCGACAACGGGATTGCGGAGTTGGCCCAACCCCTCGACCTCGACTACAACGTCGTCGCCGGGAACGAGCCAGCGCGGCGGTTTCCGGGCGAACCCAACGCCTGCCGGGGTTCCGGTGGAGACGATGTCACCGGGTTCCAGGGTGAAGACGCTCGAGAGGAAGGCAATGAGAGCCGGGACGTTGAAGATGAGGTGCTTTGTGTTCGAATGCTGAAGGACTTCGCCGTTGATGGTGATCTTGATGTCGAGGTTATGGGGATCGGCAATCTCGTCGGCGCCGGCGATGTATGGCCCCATTGGGGAGAAGGTATCAAAGGTCTTACCCATCAGCCACTGGCTGGTGGCGAGTTGGAAATCGCGGGCGCTGACGTCGTTGAGATTGGTATAGCCGAAGACGTGATCGCGCCATTTCTCCGCGGGAATGTGGCGGCCGCCTACCCCGATGACGAAGGCGAACTCCGCCTCATAATCGGGCTGGGTGGAATTCTTCGGCAGCACGATAGGGTCGCCGGGAGCGATGACGGTGTGGGGAAATTTGTTGAAGATGGTGGGGCGATCCGGGATGGCCATGTTGGACTCTTCGGCGTGATCGCGGTAGTTCAATCCGACGCAGATGACTTTCGGCGGACGGGGGATGGGAGCAAGCAACTTCACCTGGGCCAGGGAGCGCACGGCGCCTTGCGGAGGCGCGGCGAGATAGGAATCGATTCTCTTACGGCCTTCCGCTCCGCTGCCGGCAACTTCGATTATGGAAGCAAAGCCGGCGCCGGCGAGACTGATGACTTGATCCTTCAAAATGACGCCCGGTTCGGGCGCGCCTTGTGTATTGCGAAAAGTGACGAAACGCATGGGTATTCAGAGGTAGTGTATCATCACACTTCGGAGCTATATGAACGAAGCAATTGAAGGATTGTTTTCCCTGAACGGCAAAGTGGCCGTGGTGCTGGGGGGGACCAGCGGCATCGGCCAGGCGATTGCGCGCGGCTATGCGAAAGCGGGCGCCACGGTGGTGGCCAGCAGCCGGGACGTGGAGAAGGTGGATGCGATGGGCCGCGAGTTCGAACTCGCCGGCGTCCCGACGCTGCGCTTGACCTCGGACGTACAGGATCGCGCCAGCCTGGAGCGCCTCTGCAAGGAAGCGGTTCGCAATTTTGGCCGGGTGGATATTCTGATGGTGACGTCCGGCGTGCTGCAGAAGACGCCCACGGCGGATATGAAGGAAGAAGACTGGCTGCGCGTCATCGACATCAACCTCAACGGGAGCTTCCGTGCCAACCAGATCTTCGGGCGGCAGATGCTGGAGCAGAAATCGGGCTCCATCATCAACACCTGCTCATTGACGAGCTTTGTCACCTTCAACGAAGTCACCGCCTATGCGGCGAGCAAATCGGCGGTGGTGATGCTCACCAAGCAGCTTGCGGCGGAGTGGGCTCCGCATGGTATCCGGGTGAACGCCATTGCGCCCGGCATTTTCCGGACGCCGCTCAACAGCCATGTGATCGACCTGCCGGAAAGAAAGGCCGCGCTGCTTCCGCGGACGCCGATGGGCAGGGTGGGCAACGTGGACGAACTGGTCGGCGTGGCTATCTATCTGGCGTCGGCGGCATCCTCGTTCACCACGGGACAGGTCATCGCGGTGGATGGCGGGTTTCTCGCCAAAGGCGTGTAGGCTACTTCAACCGCCGTTCCGCGGCGAGGTCCGACGCGGCGCCGGCCGTATCTCCGAGGGCTTTCTTTACCGCCGCCCGGTTGCGGTAGGCGTTGGCATACGACGGGTTCAGCGCGATTGCGGCGTCGAGATCACCGAGGGCGGCGCGGTATTCTTTCTGAAGGAAGTGAGCGTAGCCGCGCGCGTTCAGCGCCGGCGGGTTCTTCGGGTCGAGCGCTAGCGATTGGGTGAGGACGCCGACGGCCTCGGCGCGGTTGCCGGACTGGAGAAGCGCGCGGCCGCGCTGGTGCAGCGCTTCGGCATCGGCGGGCGGTTTGCGCGCCGTCATGACGGGCGCGGGCTCCGGTTCGGCGCGGCGCGGCGCGGAGGGTGGCTCCGCCCGGAGTGCATTGACGGTACGAATTGCCGCATCCTCCTTCGGTTGCCGCGCGAACGCGGCGGCAGGGTCCCCTTTGCCGCGGGATCTCCGGCGCGCCGTCGCGCGATTCCGGATGGCATTGGCGTAGTGGGGATCGATCTCGATGGCGGCGTCGAAGTCCACCACGGCGCGCTCGTAGTCACGCATCATTATGTAGGCGTATCCCCTTGCGTTGTGGGCCTGGGCATTGCGCGGATCAAGCTTCACGGCCCGGGTCAACACCTCCACCGCCTTCCCATAGTTCTCTCCTTTCAGGAGAGCCCGCCCCTTGCGATTCAGCGCTTCGGCCTTCCTGGCATCTTCCGCTGCCACGGCGGCAGGCGCGGTTTTCATCCGTGGAACCGGGTTCAGCCGGCCGGTGGATGCGCGAGTATCTTCGGCAGCCGGGGAACCGGCGGGCACAGTGCGAGTTCCTGGCGGGACCAGCGGCTCGGCCGGCCGGGTTGGAATCGCCGCGGGGACAGCCTTCGCCACGGCAGGCACGGGCTTTGAAGCCGTCTCATGAGCCGCCGGCGCGGAAGGGGGTACGGGCGGTGGCGCGGGCGCCGGGGCGACCGCGGGAGCGGGCGGGCGCGTGGCGGCGAGGGCGGCAGCCTGGCGGGCCTCGGCCAGTTTCTGCTCGGTCCGCGCGAGCACCTGTTTCGCCTCGTCGTAATCCGGACTCAGCCGCACGGCTTCTTTCAAGTCGCTCTCGGCCCGCTGGTAATCGCCCAGCAGGAAGTAAGCGCTGCCGCGGGCGCACCATGCCTCCGGCATCCGGGGCTTCAGCCGGATCGCCTCCGCGCGGTCCGCAAGGCCTTTGTCATGCTTCCCCAGCAGGTGGTAGGAGCCGCCTCTGGCGACGTACGCTTCGGCGTAATCCGGCTTGAGCTTCACGGCCTGGTCCCTGTCGGCGAGCGCCTTTTCGTATTCCTTCAACTGGCTGTAGGTGGAGCCGCGCGCCAGATACAGTTCGACGTTCCGGGGATCGTACTGGATGGCCTTGGTGAAATCGGCCACGGCTTGCTCCGGCTTCCCTGAGCGGCGGTAGGCCTCGCCGCGCAGGCCGTAGGCCCGGGCAGACTTGCCGTCGATTTGCAGGGCGCGATCGAAGTCTTTGATGGCTGCTTCAAAGTTGCCGAGTTGTCCCTGGCAGAAACCCCGCTCGACGGCCGCATCGAGGTATTCCGGACGGTAGGCGAGCGCGCGGGTGAAGTCGTCGATGGCGTCCGTGTACTGGCCCAACTCGATGTACACCATGCCGCGTTCCTTGTAGGGCTCGGGCCGGTCCAGGCGCATGCGGATGCCTTTGCTGTAATCCTCGAGGGCGCGTTTGTAATCCTTCAGCGCGGCGTAGGCCGCCGCCCGGCTGGTATAGACTTCAGCACGTTCCCGCTTGTAGACAAGCGCCTGATCGTAATCCTTGATCGCCTTCTCCGGCTCCTTCAAACGCAACAGCAGGTTGCCGCGCAGTTCGTAGGCCTCCGCGTCATCCGGCTGGATGCGGAGGGCGGCGTTGAAGTCCGGCAACGCTTCCTGATCCTGGTTGCGCTTTGCCTTCAGGTTGCCCCGGCGGCGGAACGCGGCGGCAAAGTCCGGCGCCAGACGAATGGCTTCGGTAAAGTTCTCGATTGCCTTGTCCTCATCTCCGGCAATCTCGAACTTGCGGGCCTGGGTAAAGGCGGCTTCGGCTCTTTTCGGTTCGGGACGCTGGGCACGCGCAACGGGGCCAACGAGCAAGGCGGCGGCGCAAAGAGCGGCGATGCGCCTGCCAGGCAAATAGCTTGTCCTCGGTCTCACTGGGGAATCACCTGCCATTCAATCACAATCGCGGAAAGCTTGCGGCCGCCGGCCCGCAGCACGATCCGCTTCCAATCGCCCGCGCCGGGCATCTGCTCCACAATGAGGTCTCGAACGGCTTTTGCATCATAAACATAATGGATGGGGGTGTAGCCGTTGGCGGCGCCGGCGGGTTCCGTCTTACCCGCCGCTAGCCGGGGATTAGGGGAAAACACTTTGACTCCACTATTCGTGTATTCGGCGGGATAGGCCCCAATGTGTACGGGAACTCCGGGCAATTCCGTATTCACCGCGCCCGTGGAAGGGCGCCGGCCCTCGAGGCGCAGGACCCCATCGCGCGGGAGTTCGCCGATCCAGATGATCTTTCCCGAGGCTGGTCCTGAATAGGAAGGCTTAGGCGGAGGCAGCGGCGCCGGCCGGACAATCGGCGGAGTTGGGGTTGGCTGAACCGTAACGGGCGGCGGCGGGACCGGAGCCGCCTTGACCGGCTCCGGAGGGGCCTTCATTCTCGGGTCGGACAGGGAAACCTGGAGGGGGACGGGAGGGGCAGCGGCGGTGCTTCTGGCTGCGATCCGGGGCGCCCCTGGAAGGTCACGTGGCGCTAGAGGCTTGGCCGGCGGCAACACCAGGGGCTTTGGCGCAAGCCTCGTTCGCTTAGCCTCGTCCGCCTGCTCCCGCGCGAGAGCAGATTCGTCAAGCCGCGCCTGGAGCGCTTCCACCTCCCGCCGTTTCTCCGCCAGTTCGGCCTGTAACGATTTGACGTTTTCCCCGGCGCGGGCCTCGGCTTTTCTCGCCTCCTGAAGTTCGGGTTCCGGCTTGCCGATTTCGGGGTGCGCGAGATAGGTGGCCAACTCCCGTGCCGAGCGGCCCCAGGACAGGCCGGCGCGTAAACGGACATCCACCCGCCCCGTACGAGGTTTGTAGAGGTATTGGGCGGCTCCGCGCAATTTCGCCAGCGGAAGATCGGTACGGCCGCTTCCGTCCACGATGAACAGCGTGGCCTCGTTCGGGTCAGCGAGCGCCGGGCTTTTCTTGTCCCACTGGATGAGCAACTCACCCTGCATGGGCGTGAGACGCAAACCGAGCAGCGGTTCGGGCGCGTTGAGGACGTAGAGACTCACCGCCCCGGCTCCAATAGCAGCCAATGCGGCGAGCAGAAGCAGCCATCTTCCCGCCCTCTTCCAAAACCCGGCCGTCTGAGCTTCGGGAGGCAGGGAATAGGTCTCCGGCTCCACTGGCGGGACAGAGTAGTCCTCCTCGAGTTCGCCGTCGTCGCGTATTTCCCATGGCGGGGGTTTGCGGAGGCGTCTCTCCCGCGGCGGGGCTTCCACCGCAAACTCCTGATAGCTCTGGGCGGCATGAATATAGCCGTCGGATTCCCGGAAGAAGAAGCCCACGCGGACGGGTTCGAGATCGCTTGGCCGCAGCACCATTGCCACCTGCCACGGTTCGGGGAGATGGCGGTCATAGATTTCGACGTCGCCTTCCGAGAGGAAGATTTCATCACGCGTATGGGAGTGGTACCAGCCAACGGGGACCATGCCTTGCAGTTCGGGGTCAGACGCGTGACTCCTGATCAGCGCATCGAACCGCTGCTGATCGGTTTTGGAGAGAACAAAAACCGGCCTTGGGGGTTGAATGTCAAGGGGACGGAAGGCCTGTATCCGAACCAGTCCGTTCTTGTGCCGTCCGAACAGAACGCCACCTACCTCATAGCCGCCGGCGAGATAGGCGTCGAAGGCCCCGGCGACATGAGTCAAAATGTCATTCAGAACGGGTCGGGAGTACTCGATGACAGGAACGAGGCCCGGCACACTCCAGATGCCCGCATCGACCCTGCTTTGCGCCGGCATCATAGGCGTACTATGAAAGTACCATAAATCAACCGCGGATCAAATTGTTCAGATACTTGACTATGGCGAAGAGGGCCTTGCCTCCGGCGCGAGTAATCAGAAAACCAGCCGTAAGGCGAACTGAACCACCCGCGGCGTGTTGGCTTGCGTCAGAGCGATGGTTCCAAACGCGGCCGAGGTGATCGAGGTTTGCGGGCCGTTGAAATCCACAAAATTCGTGACGTTGAACAATTCGGTCCGGAATTCGAGCTTGAAGCGCTCTGAAATCGGGATCTGCTTCTCGATGAGGGCGTTCAGGCTCCTCTTCCCCGGGATGCGTACGTCAGGAAGTTCGCGGCTGACGTTGCCGAACTGGAATTGGGGGGTGCGGGTGAACGCTGCCTTGTTGAAGTAAATTCCGTTATCGGTGATCTGCGGCCCGCCGGCGAGATTTCCGGGTTGGCCGGTGGCCATGGGACGGGCAATGCCGATGTTGAAGGCATTGGAATCGTTCGGCGAGGTGACGGTTACGGGGATGCCGCTGGCATAGCTGTAGATTCCAGCCAGCGCCCAGTTGCCCACCACGCGGGCCAGCAAGCCCCGGTTGAGCATGCGCTTGCCTAGTCCGAAGGGTAACTCGTACCGCACGCTCAAGTTGACGTAGTTGGGAATGTCCAGGTAGGACAGCGCGCGGTCGCAGGAGAAGCAGTAGGTGTTGTTGAACGAGGCGGACTGGCCGTTGTTGATTTCCCCCACATTATCAATCAGTTTGGAGCGCGTATAGTTGAACAGCACGGCGAGTCCCTGCGCGAAGCGCCGCTCGGCTTTCAGTTCCAGCGCATGGTAGCTCGAGTGGCCGGACGGCACGGTTATGCCGTCGGCCCCGGTGAACTGAGGATAGGGCCGGAGCAACTGCGCGTACTGCACGGTGGGAAGGCTTAAAGTAGATGAAGGATCAGTGATGTAGCCGTAGAAGGGATTTGGCACCGCCTTGGTCAACTGCGAGCCCAGGGCCAGTTGGTCAGGCCGCAACTGGTTGAACGCGACGCGAGCCGGCAACGCCACATTACTTGTTCCCGTGTAGCCGATTCCGGCCATGATCGACAAGGGTAATTGACGTTCGATGCCCAACGACCACTGCGCCTGATAAGGCATGCGCTGTTCCCGGATGGGGCCGCTGATCGCCTGGCCGAGCAGCGTGCCGAGACCCAGAGCGCTGCCCGTGGGGGCGAGGATGCCTTGCGGAAAGGGATTCGCCAGATTGAATAGCGGCGTCACGCTGTCCGCCTCCGTCACAATATTATTCGTGGTCCGCTGGAAGCCGAGGGAGGTATCCGTGCTCGTTGAGATATAGGGATGGTGGAAAAAGCCGAGACCGGCCCGTATGACTGTTTTGTCCTGCATCCGGTAGGCCAGGCCAATGCGCGGTTCCCAGTTATTGCGATCCGGCGTCTGGACGCGGCGGCCTTTGCCGTCGATTCCCACGAAGCCCAGACCGCCCCTCAGGCTGTAACCGGGAACCTGGAGCGGCGAGGGGTTGGTCAAGTCAAGATACACATACTGATTGTTTGCTTCAATGCTGGGCAGTTCCAGGTTGTAGCGGATACCCATGGTCAATGTGAGCCGCTGGTTGACCCGCCACTCATCCTGAAAATATCCCGCGTAATAGGGGTGACTGTTCTTCCAGTGCGGGTTGATCTGATAATTGACGGCTGCCGCTCCCAATAGCAGATCCGCGAGACCCGATCCCGTATTCGCAGCCGCCGCCTTCGCATTCGGGCCGCCCGTGAAGGCGCCGCTGGTGGAAATCCGGAGCGGATAGATGACGTTCCAATCCACCGTGTAATAACGCCAGTCGAAACCGGCTTTCAGGGTGTGGGCGCCGCGTAACATCGTGAGCGAATTCGCGTATTGATAGGTCCGCATGATGGACACGGTATAGTACGGACTGTTCGACAACGGGCTGTATCCACCCAAGGTAAGGCTGGGGAATTGCAGCATCGACATGCCTTTGGTGATGGAGGACGGCCACCCGAGAGATGGCACGTCAAAGCCGAGAGTGAGCGGCACCCGGTTGGTTTGGCTGGTGGCCATGGAGAACCGCTGCACGTAGATTGTGTGCGGGTTGAACACCCAGGTATCGCTTACCATCCAGTTTTCACCGGGAATAACGTTAGGCGCCTGGACGGGAGCTTGCAGGTTGCCGTAAACCTGTGGCTGGATATTGGCCTGTTCGAACCAGTTTCCGCGCGCGAACATGCTGTGGCGCTGGGAGAACTGGTGGTCGATGCGGGCGTCGATGCGATCGTTTTCCAGGCTCTGGAAGGCGGAACGGATAAAGTTGTTCGTATCGCTTTTGCCGACCCCCGCCGTGTTCGGCAGCGGGTAGTACGGTAACAGATTCTTAGCAACCGGATTGAGAAGGTTTTTGGGAATCACGTTTCCGGGGAACACGTCACGAACGTACCGGACCGTACCCTGTGGCGCGGTGGGGTCCAACTGCGTGGTGTACGGG
>JAIXKK010000171.1 GCA_026954325.1 Bryobacterales bacterium
GCTGACGGGGGCGAATTACGCATTCGACGCGGCGGGGAATCAGACGAAATACGGCGGGTGGGCGCTGGCCTACGACGCCGAGAATCGCGTAGTGAGTTCGCAACCGAGCGGTGGTAACGTGACGACCTACGCCTATGACGGCGAAGGCCGGCGGGTAAAGAAAGAAACGCAGGGTTCGGGTGCGACGTGGTTTGTGTACAACGCGATGGGCGAATTGGCGGCGGAGTATTTGGCTTCGGCTCCTTCGGGCGCGGCGGCGACGCATTACGTGACGACGGATCACTTGGGCTCGACGCGCCTCGTGACGGATGCGAGCGGGAACGTGGTGAGCCGGCAAGATTATTTGCCGTTCGGCGAGGAAATCCCGGCGGGAGTCGGCGGACGAACGGCGGGGATGGGGTATGTGGCCAATCCGGCGGTGACGCAGATGTTCACCGGCAAGGAACGGGATGCGGAGACGGGCCTCGATTACTTCGGGGCGCGGTATCTGAGCGGGGTGCAGGGGAGGTTTACGAGCGCAGACAATTTTCTTAACGATACGACGGCCCTCGATCCGCAGCGCTGGAATCTGTACGCATACGCCAGGAACAAACCGCTGCGTTGATCCAAACGGCGAGAAGATTTACGCCGGCGACTTGTCGGACGAAGACCGGGAGGAATTGCTAAAGCGCATCAACGCGACGTACGGATGCAAGGGGTGCTCTTCTGTTGATAAGAAGGGCTACTTGCAGGTAGACACGTCCGGGCTGAGCAAGCAGATGCTCGCGGCGACGGACTACCTGACCGGCGCAATCAACTCGACCAGCTTTTTTGCCCGCGTTCAGGTGTCGAACAACGATGCCACATTAGCGTTCGGCGAGACTCGGTTGGGTGCCAGCAGTGTCGAATGGAATGGCACCCGAGTCAATGCGAGCCTGATTCGACTCGACTTCGGGGATGATCGCTGGATAGGCGGCGACTCGACTGCGAAGCAGACGTTCTTGAACACGGTCTTCGCGCATGAGGTTGCTCACGTCTTTCCGACCTTCCTGCGAGATCCCACGAAGATGGGGCCGACCGGCGGTTGTGGATACTGTCAACAGATCACGGATGTTCTTGAGGAGCCTCGCCGTACCGGGTACATGTCAGGCAGTCGGTGGGCATACCTGTTGCCGTTCGAACGACGTAGACAAGAACGGGCAGTCGAAAGAGAGAGCCGTCCAGATCCAATGGATGAGGAGGAACGCCGGCGGACGGGGGGTGAACTGAGATGCCCCGCCGGTCTGTGGTTATGACGGTGCTGCTGGCTGTTGCGTTCGCAGCAGCTGCAGCGGCTGAGCATGTTTACGATCAAATTGGAATCGTGAAGGGGCAGATCTTCATCGTGAACAACCCTGAGCTTGGACGAACCGCTGCCTCCGGTCAGTATTTCGTCTTCCAACGCACGGATTGCCGCCGGTGCCTGATCGGCGTAAGGGCAGACGCTGAGGGACGCTATACAGCATTCCTCGGCGTGGGCCGGTATCGCGTGATTTGCGAGGACCCTGAGGGCGGAGGTGCCGATCTAATCCGGAAGGGGCAGCGCCGCGAGGTGACGGTGATGCGGCCTCCGAATGCTGTCGAACTGAATATCGAGCTCGAAATGCCGAGAGGGCCGCGATGACGGGTGTGGTTTCACGCCCACCCGATTCGAGACGATGTTCGGAGACCCGCGCGCGGCGGCGGTGGGATACGGCCCGAATTTCGAATTTGGGGACAGCACTGGCCCATGTTCTCATGTTCTGGGATCAGGTTAGAGTCTGTCGGAATGAACCCGCTTGAAGCCGTTTTCGAGGTTCGGCATCGGTACCAACGGTTTCCTTCGCCGGGGTCGCCGGAAGCGCGGATCCTCGCCGGTTCCGGCCGATATGCCCAGTTTTCCGAAGTCGCCGCGTTTTTCGGCCCGTTGGACGAGTTTTCGGATGATTTTCGCTCGCCTTCCTCCTTCGCGCGGCTCCCGAGGGCCTTAGCGGCTCGTTGCGGTATCCAATCGTGACGATAGAGCTTCAGGAGGTTGTGCGTCAGGCAAACAAGCTGCCATTCTGCCTTTGTCTTCTTGATCCCCCGTAATCGAAATTCCCGGATTCCCCGTTGCTGCTTGATCTGTCCGAATACCGGTTCCACGATCACTTTGCGCTGCTTGTAAATCTCCGCCGCTTGCTCTGTTTTGAGTAGCTCCCGCATCGCATCCATGGACGGGTTCTTGCGCCGCCTTTCGTCGTCTTTATTCGCTTTCCCGCCATCCGGACTTACCAACGCCAGCGTCCCTTTGAGTGACTCGCTGTTGATGTTTTCCGTATCCCAGTAACCGGCGTCGGCGGTGATGGCCGCGGGCTTTTCGCCCATCGCCTGTTCCACCGCCGCCACCATCGGCAGCAGCATCCGGTAATCCGTTTCATCCTGCGTGAGTTCGGCGCTCACGATCACTTGCGCGTGCCCGTCCACCGCCGCTTGCGCGTTGTAGCCGTAGACCAGATGACGCTGGCCTTTGTCCATCATCATGCGGCTGTCCGGGTCGGTGAAATTGTAGCGGCGCTTAGGCTCCTTGGCGTTCTCGCGGGCCTTCTGGAGCCGGCCCTTGCGCTTCTCTCGCGCCTGCCGCTCGTCGGGCGTCAAGGGCTGCTGCGCGGATCCCTGCTTGGGGATCGGCCCAGGCTTGCGTGGCGGGTATTCGCTCTGGGCTTCTTCCAGCCGCCGCTTGGCTTCCTCTTCCAATTCCTTCTTGGCCTGCCGGATGCGCGCCAGCCGCTTGTTCGCCGTGGCCAGCTTCTCCGGCAGATCCTTCTCACTTTTCCCCTTGCCCAGCCGCGCGTCTTCCTCGGCGTCGCTTCGTTGTGCCTCTTCCATCCAGCGATTCACCAGCTCGGTGAGCTTCCGTTCTTCCTCGCTCATCTTGGCGTGGCTTCTTCCGCGACCCCAGCCCGCGTTGGCCTTCAGCTTCGTGCCGTCGATGGCCACGTTGTGGAGCTTCACCAACCCCGCCCTCACGCACAGCTTGAGCGCTTGGACGAATAGCGCGGCCAGCGCTTCGAGGTGCTGCTGGCGGAAGCTGGCGATGGTGTCGTGGTCGGGGTGCTGGCAGGCGGCGAGGTATCGGAACGGGACGAGGTCGTACGTGGCCTTCTCGATGCGGCGAGAACTGGTGATGCCGATGGCATAACCATAGAGCAGCAGACGCGTGAGCATTTCCGGGTGATAGCCTTCGGCGCCGCGGTTATCCTTGCGCCGGTAGACGTCGAGGATGGGTTTGAGGTCCAACTCGGAGACCACCTCGGCGATGAAGCGGGCGAGGTGATTCTCGGGCAACCAATCATGGAGAGACGGAGCCACGAGCAGCGGCTGATCGAGAGTACAGGGCCGAAATCTCCTCATATATCAGTTGGATGAGACAGATCAGAACAAGGCTGCAGGGAAATGTTTGCACATCGAGAAAGTTGACGTGTTAATCTCCGACAGGCTCGTTACTCAACCCAGATTCCTGAATCCCGAGATTGAGTAAGAGCCTGTCGGAATGAAGATTTCGTGAACCTAGACTCAATAACTTACGGGTGACCCTTTCTTCGTAAGTTATTGAGTCTTCGCAACTGAGTGCGTTCATTCCGACAGGCTCGTAACCTTATTCCGAATCTCCGGATCTTGATTCCGGATCTTCGTGCGTGAGGTGTGTATCTGAATTGCTGGCTCGATGCGTGGCATCACAGCCCCGCAACGTCGCCTTCGGGTGTGGCGGTCATTCTAACTAATCCTAGCTGAGCAGATCAGCAGTGGGACCCAATTTTCTATCGAGCAACCCTGCTAGATGCGAGCGCGCCTCTTTAGTGAATATC
>JAIXKK010000020.1 GCA_026954325.1 Bryobacterales bacterium
TATTGTACGGGTGGACAGCCAGCGCTCGGTCTACCTGCCGATATTGAAGCAGGGGGGGGACACGAACACGATATCGATTGTGGACGGAGTGCGGAAGGTGGTGGGTGACCTGATTGATACGCCGCAGAGCCTGGTGACGCAGGTGGTGTTCGACCAATCGCGGTTTGTGAAGACGGCGATCGAGACGCTGCTGCACGAGGGCGCGATCGGGCTGGTGCTGACGTCGCTGATGATCCTGATTTTTCTGGGGAGCATGCGGGCGACGGTGGCGGTGTTGTTCTCGATTCCGCTGTCGGCGCTGGCGACGTTTTTCGTGCTGTTCATGAGCAAGAGCACGGTGAACACGATGGTGCTGGGGGGACTGGCGCTGGCGTTTTCGCGGTTGATTGACAATTCGGTGGTGGTGCTGGAGAACATATACCGGCACCTGGAGATGGGGGAACCGCCGGCGGTGGCGGCGGAGAAGGGGGGATCAGAGGTGGCGCTGCCGGTGCTGGCGGCGACGTTGACGACGGCAGTGGTGTTCTTTCCGGTAAGTTTTCTTTACGGGGTGAGCAAATATCTGTTCGGGGCGCTGGCGATGGCGGTGATCATCTCGCTGTTGATTTCCTATTTTGTGGCGATCACGGTGGCGCCGCTGTTCTGTTCGAGGTATCTGAAGGCGCACCACACGAACGGAGAAGGGGGGAAGCTGAGTTTCGGAGATTTGTTCAACCGGTGGTTCAACAGGGGGTTCGAGGCGTTTCTGAGGGGTTACGATGCGCTGGCGAAGCGAACGGTGCAGGTTCCGAAGACGGCGATGCTGGCGCTGCTGGCGCTGTGCGGAGCGGTGTTCGTGCTGGTTCCGTACATTGGGATGGCATTTTTTCCGCAGACGGACGCGGGGATGTTCGTGATCAACATGAAGGCTCCTTCGGGGACGAGGCTGGCGGTGACGGAAGGCGAAGTAGCGAAGGTGGAGCAACTGGCGCGGAGCGTGATTCCGAAGGAGGAGATCGATGTGATTGTGTCGAACATCGGGATCACGCCGGATCTGGCGGCGATCTACTCTTCGAATTCGGGGATGCATTCGGCGTTCGTGCAGGTAAGCTTGAAGCCGGAACGGAGCGCGTCGAGTTTCGAATACATGGGACGCTTGCGAGGAAAGCTGGCTGCGGAAATGCCGGAGTTAAGCACGTTCTTCCAGACGGGGAGCTTGGTGGACGCCGTATTGAACATGGGGCTGGCGGCTCCGATCGATGTGCAGGTGTCGGGTTCGAACCTGAAACGGAACTACGAAGTAGCGCTGGAATTGCAGTCGAGAATCCGGGCGCTTTCGGGGGTAAGCGATGTGTATGTGCCGCAGGACATCGACTATCCGTCGCTGCGGATCAACATCGACCGCACGCGGTCGGGCAAAGTGGGATTGAACCAGAAGGAGATTGTGCAGAACATCATCACGGCGGTGGGATCGAACCAGATGATCGCGCCGGGATACTGGATTGATCCGCGATCGGGGATTGACTACCTGCTTACGGTGCAGTATCCGGAGACGCAGGTGAGGAATCTGGATGATTTCCGGGCGATTCCGCTGCGGCCGCCGGGGCAGGCGAACGGAGTGAGGCTGGATGCGGTGACGGAGATTCAGCGGACGCAGGGGCCGACGGAGGTGGACCACTACCAGTTGCAGAAGGTGATTGATGTTTACGTGCGCACGGCGGGCGAGGACCTGAGCCGGGTGGCGAACGCGGTGGACGATATCATCCGGGAGACGAAGTTGCCGGCGGGCGTGAGGGTGAACCTGCGCGGGATGGTGCAGGGGATGAGGACGTCGTTCAAGAGTTTCGGGATCGGGCTGGGGATGTCGGTGGTGCTGCTGTATTTGATACTGGTGGCGCAGTTCAAGTCCTTTGTGGATCCGGCGCTGATTCTATTGGCGGTGCCGCCGGCGATATCGGGCGTGGTGCTGACGATGGTGCTGACGGGTACGACATTGAACGTAATGTCGCTGATGGGGCTGATCATGCTGGTGGGGATTGCGGTGTCGAACAGCATTCTGATTGTGGAGTTCACGCACCGGCTGATCTCGGATGGGATGCCGGCGCGGGAAGCGGCTCCGCTGGCATGCCGGATCCGGCTGCGGCCGGTGCTGATGACGTCACTGGCGACGATCATCGGGCTGCTGCCGATGGCGCTGAAGATGGGGGAAGGCAGCGAGGCGTTCGCGCCGCTGGCGCGGGCGATTGTGGGGGGACTGGCGGTGTCGGTGATTGTGACGGTTTTTCTGGTTCCCGCGGCGTACGTGGTGATTCACGGACGGCGGGAGGCGCACTAGCGATGGGGGTACGGAGAGGGTTCTCGCGGAGCTTTGAGGTCAGCCCTTAATGAACTGATCCATACAGGAGAGAACTTTTTTCGGGCGCGAGCGGTTCAGGTAATGACTTTTCGCGCGGAGACGCAGAGTTTGAGACGCGGAGATCGCAGAGGTCTTGTGGAGTTCATGAGGAGGCGCGAGTGCGCGGAGTTTATCGGGTTTTGATTCTGTGCGGGGTCCCTTTATGGGCGCAACAGGCGGCGATGCAGTTGACTCTGAAGGAGGCGGAGCAATTGGCGCTGAAGAACAACCCGCAGTTGTCTTCGTCGCGATTTTTGGAGCAGGCGGCGGCGCAGACGCCGCTGGAGTTGAGAGCGGCGTACTATCCGACGTTCTTTGGTTCGGTGACGGGAGTGGGCGCGGACAGCGGAAGCCGGATCGCGGCGGGGGCGCTGAATAATCCGGCGCTCTACAGCCGGATCGGGACGGGGTTGACATTGAGCCAGATGGTGTACGACTTCGGGCGTACGGGAGATCTGGTGGAGTCGGCGCGATTGCGGGCGCAGGCGCAGGCGCAGAGCACGACGGCGACGAAGGACGATTTGATTCTGCTGGTGAGGCGGAGCTACTTTACGGTGCTGCGGGCGGGAGCGCTGGTGAAGGTGGCGGAGCAGACGGTGAGCACGCGGCAGGTGTTGTTGGACCAGGTGCGGACGATGGCGAAGAACCGGCTGAAATCGGAGTTGGATGTCCGTTTTGCGAGCGTGAATCTGGCGGATGCAAAGCTGCTGCTGTCGACCCAGCAGAATCAGATGCAGGCGGCGAAGGCGGACCTGGTATCGGCAATGGGGATTCCGACGCCGCGGAGCCTGGAACTGGAAGAGGCTCCGCTGCCGGCGGACATGTCGAGCGATTTGGGGCAATATGTGCGGCAAGCGATGCAGGCAAGGCCGGAACTGCGGCTGCTGCGGTTGCAGCACAATGCGGCGCAGCGGTTTGCGAAGGCGGAAAAGAAGCTGATGTACCCGACGTTCGGGATGTTGGCGACAGCGGGCGTGGCTCCGGCGGCGGATCAGCAAGTGGCGAACCGGTACGGAGGGGTTGGGTTGAACATGAACATTCCGATCTTCAACGGGTGGCAGTTCCGGGCGCGGAGGAACGAGGCGGAGTTTCAGGCGCTGGCGGCGGAGCAACGGACGCGGGACCTGGCGAACCGGATTGAGCGGGATGTGCGGGTGGCGTGGCTGGGGGTGCAGAACGCGATCGAGCGGCGGGGATTGACGGCGCAGTTGCTCGAACAGGCGCGGCTGGCGCTGGAACTGGCGCAGGGGCGGTATGACCTGGGATTGGGATCGATTGTGGAGTTGAGCCAGGCGCAGTTGAATTTGACGACGGCGCAGATAGCGGAGACGAATGCCCGGTATGACTACCAGTTGCAGCGGTCAGTGCTCGACTACCAGGCGGGGATGATTCCGTAGGGAGGGGCGCGGGGATTATTCGGTTGCGCCGAGGATGGTGAGGGCCAACGCGCCGAGGAGGAGGATGGCGCCGGTCCAGTAGGGGGCGCCGGAACCGAGGAGATCAAACATGGCTCCGGCGTAGAGGGGGCCCGCGACCCGGGTGAGACTGAGGACAGATTGGGTGGAACCGAGGAGCCAGCCTTGTTCGCGGGCGGAGACGCGGTGGGAGAGGAGGGCGGTTTGGGCGGTGGTGGCGAAGCCGATGCCGGCGACCGCGGCGATAGCGATGAGGAGTTGCCAGGCGCTGTATGAGAAGGCGATGCCGAGGAAGCCGGCGGAAAGCATGAAGGTGCCGAGGATGGCCATGCGGCGTTCGCCGAGGACGGGGTTGAGGCGGCGCACCAGATAGCCCTGGACGAGAGCGGCGAGGAGGCCGATGTACACGAACACCATGGCGGTCTGCTGGGCGGAGTAGCGAAAACGGACGAGGGTGAAGACGGAGAAGTTGCTCTGGAGGCCGCTCATGGCGAAGTTGATGAGGAAGAGGGCGGCGAGGAGGAGGCGGAGTTCGGCTCTGCCGAGCAATTCGGCGAGGGGTTTCAGGGGGTTGAAGTCGGCGAGACGGAAACTGGCGGGCAGGCGGTGGTGGCGGGGCAGGGACTCGGGCAGGGCGAAGTAGCCGAAGCAGGCCGTGGCGAGGGAGAGGACGCCGGCTCCATAGGCGGGAGCATGGACGCTGATATGGCTGAGCGCGCCTCCGATGGCGGGGCCGAAGATGAAGCCGAGCCCGAAAGCGGCTCCGATCAATCCGAAGTTTTTGGCGCGGTCTTCGGGGAGGGTGACATCGGCGATGTAGGCCTGGGCGGTGGAGATGTTGCCTCCGGTGAAGCCATCGAGGATGCGGGAGAAGTACATGACGGCGAGGGAACCGGCAAGTCCGAAGAGGAAGTAGCCGAGGGCCGAGCCGAGAATGCTGAAGAGGAGGACGGGGCGGCGGCCGAAGCGGTCAGACATGACGCCGAGGATGGGCGCGGCGACGAACTGCGCGGCGGAGAAACTGAGAGAGAGCAAGCCGATGGTGGTGGCATCGCTGCGGAACTGGCGGACGAGATAGGGGATGATGGGCAGGAGGATTCCGGCCCCGAGGAGATCGAGGAAGACGGTTAGAAAGAGGAAGGTGAGAGCCTTCCTCGAGACCGGTGGAATCGCTGTAGAGGACGGGTTCGCGATAGGCGGCTAAATCTCCGCTGCCAGCTTTTCGACGGTGAAGGCTTCGATGATGTCACCGGGCTTGATGTCGCCATAGGAGGCCAGACCGATGCCGCATTCGTATCCGGTTTTGACTTCGCTGACGTCGTCTTTGAAGCGGCGAAGGGAGCCGATCTTGCCGGTGTGCACCACGATATTGTCGCGCAGCAGGCGGGCGGAACAATCGCGGGAGATGTTTCCGTCGAGTACGTAGCAGCCGGCGATAACGCCCACTTTAGTGATTTTGAACACGTTGCGTACTTCGGCTTTGCCGCGGTAGGTTTCCTTGATGACGGGCTCGAGCAAGCCGGCCATGGCCTTTTTGATCTCGTCGGTGAGCTCGTAGATGATGGTGTGGAGGCGGATGTCCACCTTTTCCTGCTCGGCGATGGCGGTGGCGTTCTTATCGGGGCGGACGTTGAAGCCGACGATGACGCCGTTGGAGGCGGAGGCGAGGAGGACATCGGTTTCGGTGATGGCTCCGACGCCGGTGTGGAGGACGCGCACCTTGACTTTTTCAGTGCTGAGCTTTTGCAGGGCGTCGGAGAGAACTTCGCAGGTGCCGCCGACATCGGCTTTGAGGATGATGTTGAGTTCCTTGACCTCGCCCTCGCGAAGGGACTTAGCGAAAGCCTCGAGGCTGACGCGGGCTCCCTTCTTCATCTGTTCCTCGCGTTCCTTGGCTTCGCGGTAGACGACGATCTGTTTCGCCTTGGCGGTGTCAGTAACGACCTGGAAGGTATCACCGACTTCGGGGACAGCTTCGAGGCCGAGGATCTCGACGGGCATGGAGGGTCCCGCTTCCTTGAGAGGTTCGCCGCGGTCATCAAACATGGCGCGGACACGGGAGAAGACGGAGCCGCAGATAAAGAAATCGCCGACGCGGACGGTGCCCTTGCGGACGAGGACGGTGGCGACGGGGCCGCGGCCGCGGTCGAGTTGAGCTTCGAGCACGGTGCCGACGGCGGGGCGGTTGGGGTTGGCGCGCAGGTTCTGGAGGTCGGTGACGAGGAGGATCATCTCAAGGAGCAGGTCGATATTCTGGCGCTGCTTGGCGGAGAGGGGAACCATGACGGTATCGCCGCCCCAATCTTCGGGCATGAGGCCGAGATCGGTGAGTTGCTGTTTGATGCGGTCGGGATGGGCGTCGGGTTTGTCGATCTTGTTGATGGCGACAATGATGGGGACTTTGGCGGCGCGGGCATGGTCAATGGCCTCGCGGGTTTGAGGCATGACGCCGTCATCGGCGGCGACGACCAAGACGACGATATCGGTGACCTTGGCTCCGCGGGCGCGCATGCGGGTGAAGGCTTCGTGGCCCGGGGTGTCGATGAAGACGATCTTCTTACCGTTTTTTTCGACGGCGTAAGCGCCGATGTGCTGGGTGATGCCGCCGAACTCGCCGGCAACGACGTTGGATTCGCGAATGGCGTCTAGGAGGGAGGTTTTGCCGTGGTCGACGTGGCCCATGATGGTGACGACGGGCGGGCGAGGCAACATGTCGGAGGATTCTTCGGCCATCTCGAGGTCGAAAGTGGATTCTTCCTCGTAGGTCATCTGGGTGGTGGTGGCTCCGAAATCCTTGGAGAGGTCCTCGGCGAGCTTCATGTCCAGAGTCTGGTTGATGGTGGCGAAGATCTTACGGTCGACGAGTTTCTTGATGATGAGGTTAGCGCGGATGCCGAGTTTTTCGGAGAGTTCCTTGACGGTGATTCCTTCGGATATGGTGATTTCGCGATTGGGGGCGAGGACCTGCTCCGGCTCATGGCGTTTGTTGAAGCGTATGGCCTTCTCTTCCTCGACCTCGACGCGGTGGCGTTCGCGATTGCCGCCGCGTTTCTGATCGCGGCGCGCGACTTCGGTGGGAGGGATGGCGGGGGGGACATCGCCCGGGCGCAAGGCGGTGGTGGGGTGCATGGGGCGCCCGCCAGGCCGTTGGCCCTGGGGTCTGCCGGGCATTTGCGAACCCGGACGGACGATGGGCTGGCCGGGGCGGATGGGGCCACGATAAGCTCCGGGCTGGCCCGGGGCAGGAGAGGCAGGAGGTCTGCCGGGCATGGGGCCGCGGGCGACGGGCTGGCCTGGACTCGGTTTGGATTGCTGGGTCTGCTGGAGACGCGCGACAAGATCGGGACGCGGGGGAACGACGGGCCGGGCGACGGGTTGACCGGCAAGGACCGGCTTGCCTACCGTGGGGCGCTGGGGCGGAGACGTGATGGGTCTGCCTGGAGCGGGGGCTCCGGGGGTAGCGTGTGCCAGGCGACGTCCGGGGGGTGGGGCGGTAGGTCTTGGGCGGCCGGGCAACAAGGTGCCGGGAGGAGCGGGAGGCGGCGCGGCGGGCGCAGCGGGCCGCGGCGTCTCAGAACCTGGGGAGGGAAGAGGCTGCCTGGGACCAGTCAGAATCTGGCCCGGCTTAGGAGGCGGGACAGGCTTGGCCGGGATGGCGATCGTGCGAGGCGTCGGCGCCGGCACCGCGGGAGAGGGCGCCGGAGTGACGGGCGCTTCGCGGGGAGCGGGAGGGGTGGCCAAGGGGCCGGCCAACGGCGGCCGCAGGGGCGTAACGGAGCGCGGCGTGAACTTATCGAGCGCAGGCGCGGGAGTTTCGGTGACAACCGGCGTGGGAGGTTCCACTTCAACAGGCATCATTCTTTCCAGGGGTTCTTCGGGTGCGCCAGAGATTTCGGGCTCGGATTCAGGGACGGATTCTTCGGAAGAGAGTTCCTCGATGGTAGTGCCGGCATAGGATTCCCTGGGCTCGGCGGCGCCTTCGCCCTCTTGGCCGAAGTAGCGGCGGACCTTAATCGCCACATCCTCGTCTATCGAACTCGAATGAGTCTTTTTTTCGGCAACGCCGAAGTCCGGGAGCAGGTCGAGAATACGATTGGGCTTTACTTCCAACTCCCGAGCTAGCTCATTGATTCGAATCTTACTCATACTAAGAATGGCGAGCTTACCTCCATTTCAGCGTACACCGCCGCAGGTTGTCCAATTTGGAGGCAAGAAAATCTTCCGGCCCGTGTAATGATGGTTTTCCTCAATCCGCGCCTTTCATCGTATCAGATTCGCTCTCTTGGTTTTCGGCAGCCGGAGGAGGAGCGGCCAAGGCGGAGGAAGGCTCCTCGCCTGCGAGATGCTGGTGGGTGGGCCCGGCGGCTTCAAGGGCGGCATCCGAGTTCAGGGGCGGAAGGGCCGGAGAGGTTTCCACGGCGTCATTTTCGAGCGGGGCGGCGGTGGATTCGATGAGGTCCGCCTCCGCTGAAGGATCGGCGGCGTCCGCGACGGTTTCGAACTGTCCGTAGTAGCCGTTCACGGCGGCTTGAATCTTTTCGATCATTTCCATGGTGATGCCGGCTGCGTCGAGTTCTTCCTGAGTCACGTTTGTCAGTTTTTCGACGGTGGGAACGCCACCTTCGAGGAGTTTTTCGACAATCCGCTCCTCGAGGCCGTGGTCGATGAGGACGGAGACCGGCGCACCTGGGATGGTGAGGGCAGCCATGGCGGATTCGACCTCCTGCCGTTTTTCCTCCTCGCTCTTGATGTCAATGCGCCAACCGAGGAGCTTGGAGGCGAGGCGGACGTTCTGGCCTTTCTTGCCGATGGCGAGAGAGAGTTGGGTATCGTCGACGATGACTTCCATGTGCTTGTCAGCTCCGCTGAGAATGGAGACACGGGTGATCTTGGCGGGGCTCAAGGCGTGGGTGGCGAAGACGACCGGATCTTCAGAGAATTCAATGATGTCGATCTTCTCGCCACGCAATTCCCGGATGATGGACTGGACGCGCATGCCCTTCATGCCGACGCAGGCTCCGACGCTATCGACGTCGCGGTCGCGGCTGAAGACGGCAATTTTCGTACGCTCTCCGGCTTCGCGGGCGCAGCCTTTGATCTGCACGGTTCCGTCGTAGATTTCGGGCACTTCCTGTTCAAAGAGGCGCTCGACAAGTTCAGCGGCGGCGCGCGAGATGACGACTCCGGCATTCTTGCCGGTTTTTTCAACGGACTTGATAATGCAGCGGATGCGGTCGCCGATGCTGAAGTTTTCCAGGCGGGATTGTTCTTTTCTGGCAAGGCGGGCTTCGGTCTTGCCGAGGTCGCAGACGAGGTCCTGGCCCTCGATGCGCTTGACGACGCAGTTGACCAGTTCGCCGACGCGGTTGGCGTATTCGGAGTAGACAGTCTCGCGCTCCGCCTCGCGGACCTTTTGGAGGATGACTTGCTTGGCGGTCTGGGCGGAGATACGTCCGAGGGATTCGGTGGATTTGTAGACGCGGATTTCCGAGCCCGGTTCGGCGGCGGGGTCGAGGCGGCGGGCTTGATCGACGGTCATTTCGCGGATGGGATCCTGAATCTCTTCGACGGCTTTGTAGACAGCAAAGATCTGAACGCCCTGGCTCTTTTCGTCGAATTCGGCGATCAGGTCTTCACTGGTGCGGTAGTGCTTGCGGGCGGCCACCAGCATGGCGTCCTTCACCGCGTCAAAGACAATTTGCGGATCGATGCCCTTTTCCTTGCTCAACAGCTCGATAGACTGAAAGATCGTATCCAAACCGTGACTCCTTCTTTTCTGGTCCCTCTTAGGATTATTCGCGGGAGCGGGAGGTTACCACTCGAATTTCAGGTTGGCTTTTTCCAACTGATCGAGGGCGAACTGGATGAGTTTGCCCGGGGAAGGCTCGATGCTGATTACGCCCCCGGACACGCCTGTGAGCATTCCCTCCCATCTGCGCTGGTTTTCGACCGGCGAGCGCAGCAGGACTTTGATTTTCTTGCCGGCGAATCGCTCAAAATCTTTGATTGACTTCAACTTGCGTTCGACGCCGGGAGAGGAAACCTCGAGCGTATACCTTCCGCCGGGGATGATATCCTCGACGTCGAGAATGGTTCCTACCTGCTGGGAGACAAGTTCGCAATCGGCGTGCGAGACACCGGCAGGTCTATCAATATAGATGCGAACCACTCGACTGTTTCCGCCTCCCAGGATTTCCACTTCTACTATCTCGATACCCTCAGACGCACCAACGCGGTCCGCGATTTCAGCAACCTTCGCCTGGACAGTCTGTTTAGCGATCGAGGGCATGCTTTTGAGAACAAAAAAGTGGGCTTGCGCCCACTTGCTCCTATCCAAAGTACAAACTCATTATAGCGCAGCGAGAGGGCGCGGGTAGAAAAAATGCTCCGGGAGGGCGACTCGGCGCTCCGGACGGGGAGCGGTGACCAACTCGATACGGCGGCTGGGCTGTTTGTTTCAATGAGGGTCCCAAAGCGGAAAGGGGAGTTCCGGAGCAGCGGTTTGTCACCCCGTTAGTTGGATCAAAATTTGTTTGTTTTGAATATGTTGTGAGATTTTTCGGTCTCGATGAGGGTTTGGAGCAGGTCGTGCAAGGAAGCAGGCGGGTCCCCGCTGAAACGGGGCTTGCGAATCCAAGCGGCGGGTGTAAGAACGATGCCAGTATTCAAACCGAGAAACCGACTTGTCAATTTCCGATTGAGCGAAGAGGAGTTTGAAAAACTCCGTGCGAGCTGCGCTCTGACAGGGGCCCGCAGCCTATCCGATTTCGCCCGAGCCGCGGTGATGCGCAGCGTCGGCGCCGGACCTGATTCGAACGCAACAGGAGAAAGGGGCGGGCAGATAGGGGCGACCCGGATTGATCAAAAGGTGTACGACCTGGAATCGCGGGTTGGAGAACTGATGCACATGATTCAGGCGTTGCGGCGGGACGGCGGAACCGGGGACGCGCATTCGACGCGGGACACAGGCGCCGGGGTGGCCCGGTCATGAAAGGCTTCACTCTGCTGGTGCTGTGGACATTGACAAGCGCGGGGCAGACGACGGCGGTGCGTAATTACCCGGCGGCGGAAGTGGGCGGAGCCAATCTGCCAGCGCAGAAGATCGGGCCAAACGATCTCATTGCAGTTTCCGTCTACGACGCACCTGAATTGACACGCACGATCCGGGTAAGCGGGGACGGCATGGTCCGGCTTCCGATGGTGAGGCAACGTTTGAAGGCGGATGGGTTGATGCCTTCGGAACTGGAGACGGCCATCGCTGACTCATTACGCGAAGAGCAGATCCTGGTGGAACCGATCGTGACGGTGACGATGGTGGAGTATCACAGCCGCCCGATCAATGTCGCGGGAGCGGTACGCAAGCCGATTACGTTTCAAGCAGTGGGGCCGACAACCCTGTTAGACGCGATTGCGAAGGCCGAGGGACTGGCGCCGGACGCGGGGCCCGAGATCCTGGTGAGCCGGGCACAGCCGGCGGACGCGGGGGGACAGACGACGTTGACGCAGCGAATTGTGGTGAGCGGACTGATCGACGATGCCGACCCGGAGTTGAATGTCCGGCTGTTTGGAGGGGAACAGATTCGAGTTCCGGAAGTGGGCAAAGTGTTTGTGGCCGGCAATGTCAGGCGCCCGGGCGCGTTTCCGGTGCATGATGCGGCAGGGAGCAGCGTACTAAAGATCCTTGCGCTTTCCGAGGGGCTAATGCCGTTTTCGGCGAAGGTGGGCTACATCTACCGTAGGGAAGCAGGGGGAAATGGGAAGAACGAAATTCCGATTGAGATTCAGAAGATCATCGATCGCAAGGCAGCGGACGTTCCCTTGCAGGCTAACGACATTCTCTACATACCGGACAACAAGGGGAGAAGGCTCACTGTCACAACGCTAGAGAGGCTGGCAGGCTTCGGGAGTTCCACGGCAAGCGGAATTCTCATCTGGCGCCGCTAAGAGGGCGCGACCACAAACGGTTAAGGATTTGTTCCATGTCATACGAGAGAACAGACAAAGAAATAGTTGTGCCGGGCGAAGGCATACACTTGGCGGCCTACACCCCTTCGCCATATGTCCCGGTGAATGCCATCCCGGAGATGGAGCAGGAAGATGCCGGGGTTCCCCTCTCCCATTATCTGTGGGTTTTCAAGCGCCATCGCTGGAGGATTGTTGCTTTTGTGATGGCCTCAGTACTGGCGACGGCCGTGGTATCGAGCCGCATCACGCCGATTTTCGAGTCGACGGCGACCGTGGATATCGATCGCCAAAGTCCAAGCGCGGTGGTGGGGCAGGAGGCAATGCGGTCTCCGACGGCAATGGATTCCGACCAGTTTCTGGCGACGCAGATCAAACTGGTGCAGTCAGATAGTGTCCTGCGGCCGGTGGCGCAGAAGTTCAACCTGCTGGCGCTGGAAAACACGGACAGGGAAGAGACGGAAAGATATCCGAATGCGGCGCAGGCTCCGGTGTTTCTGAAGCGGCTGAAGGTGAATCGTCCGGGCAATACGTACCTTCTATTGATCAGCTACCGCTCGCCTGAACCACAACTGGCTGCCGATGTTGCGAATGCGATCGCGCAATCGTACCTGGAGCATACCTACAACATTCGCTACCGGGCTTCGGCCAGCCTCACAAGCTTCATGGAGAAGCAACTCGAGGAACTGCGCGCCAAAATGGAGCGCTCCGGCGCGGCATTGGTTCAGTTTGAGCGCGAACTGAACGTCATCAGCCCGGAGGAGAAGACCAACATCCTCTCTTCGCGACTGCTGCAACTGAACACGGAATACACCAATGCGCAGGCAGACCGTGTGCGCAAGGAAGCGGCCTTTCTGTCGGTGCGGAGCGGTTCGATCGAGGCGGCGCAAGTGTCGGGCCAGGGAGAGCCTCTGCGCCGGTTGACAGAGAAGCTCAACGAGGGGCAGGAACGGTTCAGCCAGGTCAAGGCACAGTACGGGGCCGCCCATCCGGAATTTCGCAAGGCCGCGGCGTATCTGGCGGAGGTTCAGCGGCAGCATGACAAGACGAGGAACAACATCATGCAACGGGTAGAGATTGAATACCAGGAGTCGAGGGAGCGCGAAGCAATGCTGCAGAAAGCAGTTCAAGAAACAAAAGGGGAATTCGACCGTCTGAACACGCGCTCTTTTGAGTACCAGGCGCTGAAGCGGGAGGCCGAGGCCGATAAGAAACTGTATGAGGAACTGGTTAGGAAGATCAAAGAGGCCGGGATCAACGCCAGCTTTCAGAATTCATCGATCCGCATAGCAGACCCTGCGCGGCCGGCGATCAAGCCGGTTTTTCCGAATGTCAAAATGAACATCGCGCTGGCGCTGGTATTCTCCACGCTGCTGGCTTTTGGGACGGCCATCGTAAGCGACGCGCTGGACAACACGATTCGCGATCCAGAACAGGTTTCGCGGACTCTGAAGACGGAGGTGGTTGGTAGTCTGCCGGTGGTGAAGAGTTGGAGGGGGCGGTTGGGAGCGGTGGCGCAGAACAGCGCCACGACGACGGCTCTGGTGGCGCTGAGCAATGCAACAGGCCACGCGGACGGATACGCCGAAGCAATCCGGACGTTGCGAAATTCGATTCTGTTGAGCGACTTCGACCGGAGGCTGAGGTCTTTGCTGGTGACGAGCGCGTCGCCGGGAGAGGGGAAGTCGACAATCGCCGCGCATCTCGCCGCGACGCACGCCCAGCAACATCACAAGACGCTGCTGATTGACGGCGACCTGCGCCGTCCGAGTGTGCACAAGAGATTCGGAATCCCGGCCGCGACCGGGCTTTCGAATGTGCTGGTGGGAGATATGGGCTGGAAGGACGCCGTGATTAAACCGGAGGGGATTCCGGATTTGGACGTGCTCCCGGCCGGTCCACCTTCGCGGCGCGCGGCCGACCTGATAGGGCGAGGACTGATGGAACTGCTCGAAGAGGCCGGGCCGGAATACGACCTGGTGATTCTGGATGCTCCACCCCTGCTCGGTTTCGCCGAGCCGCTGCAAATGGCGACGGCGGTAGATGGAGTGGTGGTGGTGACGCGCGCGGGGGAAACGAACCGCAAGGCGGTAGCGGCGGTATTGGGGACACTATCGCGTCTTCGCGCAAACGTAATGGGCATCATTCTGAACCAAGTTCATCAGGAGATGAGTGACAGCTATTACTACTACGGGCATTACGGAAAATACTACCGGCCGAGCGACGCGAGGACGACCTAATGCCGCGGGGGGAGGAACGATGCCACCACCAAGACTAGCCATCCTGACTACGGGTCTCGCCAGAGGAGGGGCGGAAGCCCAAGTGACACTTCTGGCCGGAACGCTGAGCCGTCGAGGCTGGGCCGTGCGGGTGTATTCGATGCTGCGTCCCACAGCCTTTGTCGAGGAATTGCAGGGAAACGGGATCAAGTGGAGAGCTCGTGCCGAGGGGTCGCGAATCCCCTGGCGATTCTTCGACTAGTGAGGCAGTTTCGAAGCTTCAAGCCGCACGTGGTGCACTGCCACATGGTTCACGCCAATCTGCTTGGGCGGGTGAGCAGGCTCTTCGTCCACATTCCGGCGGTGATTTGTACGGCGCACAGCGTCTGGGAAGGAGGGAGGTGGCGCGATTGGGCGTACCGGGTGACCGATCCGCTTTCCGACCTCACGACAAACGTGAGCAAAGCGGGTTTGTCGCGGTACGTCGGCGGGAGGTTGACGGCCGCGGGGAAGTCCGCCTGGGTGCCGAATGGCGTGGATACGTTCCGCTTTGCTCCGGATAAGGCAGCAGGCGAGCAGATTCGGGCACAGATGGGTTGGAAGGATTTCGTCTGGCTGGCCGTGGGGAATTTGCGGGCTCCGAAGGACTATCCGAACCTCTTGCGGGCCTTTGTGCTCGTGGCGACGCGGGCGCCGCGAGCCCTGTTGGTGATAGCGGGATCAGGGCCTCTCCGCGCATCATTGGAATCATTGGCCGCTGAACTGGCGATTGACAGAAGTGTACGGTTTCTCGGGGCACGGGAAGACGTGCGTGAACTGTTGCAGGCGGTTGACGGCTATGTTCTTTCGTCCGCGTGGGAAGGGACACCGATGGCGTTGCTGGAAGCCTGCGGGTGTGGAGTTCCCGTTGTGGCCACGAGGGTGGGTGGAAATCCGGACGTGGTGGAGGACGGTGTATCGGGGTTTCTCATTGATCCGCGGAATTCAGGGGCGCTGAGGGATGCAATGTTGAAATTGATGGCGTTGCCGCAGGGTGAGCGGGCGGCGATGGGCATTGCCGCGAGAAAGCGTGTAGAGAGCACATTCAGCCACGAGAAGATTGTGGACAAGTGGGAAAACATTTACGAACAGATGATGCAGACAAGTTCACGGACGGCGGTTTCGCGCATGCTTGCGGGAGAAAGGTTCCGGTAATGAAGCGATTTGTCAAACGGTGCATCGATATGGTGTTGTCATCGATCGCGCTGGTGCTTATGTTGCCGCTATTCCTGCTGCTCGCGGCGCTGGTGCGAGTCAGTTCGCCGGGTCCGATCCTGTTTCGCCAGGTCCGGCTTGGAAGGTTGGGGCGGCCGTTCCTGATTGCCAAGTTCCGCACGATGCATGACAAGGCGGAAGATCTTCGGAACCCGGACGGGTCGGCCTTTTGCGGGGAAGAGGACGCGAGGGTCACTCCACTCGGGCGATTGCTGAGAAAAACGAGCCTCGACGAGTTACCACAATTGTGGAATGTGTTGAGTGGAGATATGAGCCTGGTGGGTCCCAGGCCGGATCAGGCCGATCAGCTGCAGTATTACTCGGACGATGAAATGATCAAACTCCAGGTAAGGCCCGGCATTACGGGACTGGCCCAGATCAGCGGGCGCAACCAGATCAACTGGCAAGAGCGGAAGCGTCTGGACGCAGAGTATGTCAGGAAATGGTCGCTTGCGCAGGATCTTTCCATTCTCATGCGGACCATCCCTTACGTTGCGCTGAGGAGAGGCATTCACGAGGGGACACATCATGCCGGTGGCATCGAGCGCTGCTAGGGGCAGGTTGCCGGTGGAAGACTTGCATTCCGGCCAGGCAGGGCTGCTGTCAGGAGAGGACTACGCCCGGCGGGCGATGCTGAAGCCTGGGCTCTTCGGGCAAGAGCGGCGCTCATGCGACCGAAGAAGCCGGGTACGAGGTGGTTGGCGGGATATTGACGTACCAATTCAACCGTTTTCGTACCGATTCGGCACTGAGGACGGGAGTGGCTGACCGGATTCAAGAAGAATGGCCTGGAAGTCCCCGCAAGGGGGGAGTGGCCGGCACAACGATCACGGCTGCACGGGAAAAAAAGTTCCCGGATTTGTGACAGTTAAGACCGATTCCCAGATGGGAGCGGCTAACCGGAGTCCGTTTGGCGGTCATCGTGCATGTAGCACGGCAGAAGCCGCCCGCGGCAGAGGTATTGGAAGGCGATTACGAGGTTCGCACTTCGCTGGGTGGCCCGCAGACCGCGAGTTTCGTTTGATGGGGAGTGGTTTGGACGTTTCGAAAACTTCTTTAGTGGAGGGAGTGACAGTGAGAGTCAGAATTCTTCATGTCGTGGGAGATTCCAAACTTGGCGGCGCCTCACTTGGAATCATCCGTCTGGCGCGATTCTGGCAAACCCTCAACTGGGAGGTGGACATTCTCGCCACCGATTCGCAATTTTGCGGCATGGCGGCGGCGGCGGGGATTCCGGTTATTCCCGTGGACGTGATCAGGCGGAAGATAAGGCCCTGGGCTGATCTGAAGGGACTATGGAAGCTCTACAGGTTCCTGAGACGCCATCGGTATACGGTGGTTCACACGCACACGACGAAAGCAGGTTTTGTGGGACGGATAGCAGCCCGGATGGCAAGTGTTCCAGTCGTGATTCATACGGTTCACGGGTTGGCATTTCATGAGAGTTCGCCCCGCGTGAAAATTTTTTCTTACACGGTTCTCGAACGTATGGCCTCTTGGTGCTGCCAAAAGGTGGTTGCGGTAAGCCACTTTCACGAGCAGTGGGGAAGGCGGTTGGGCATTGCGTCCGGTGAAAAAATCCGGGCAATTCCAAACGGTATCCCGGACAGCAGGGTTTCCGTTTGTGAGGACAGGCAGAGAGTACGCGACAGGTGGAATGTCCGGGAGGGGCAGACCGTCCTGTTGACGCCTGGCCGGCTTGCGCCGGAGAAGGGGTTGGAGGATCTTCTGAATGCCCTGGGGCAATTACCGCCCGAACTCCGGCAGCGCCTGGCGCTGTTGATTGTGGGGGAGGGTGAACTGAGGCCGAACCTCGAGCGGATGGCTGAGGATGCCGGCCTCAGCAAACAAGTGCGTTTCACCGGTTTTCAGGGAGACATTCCGGAGTTGCTGGCGGCGAGTGACATCGTTGTGTTTCCGACATGGAGGGAAGGTCTATCCATCGCTTTGCTGGAGGCGATGTGCCAGGGTTGCGCGATCATTACAACGGCGATTGGATCGAACCGTGAGGCGACCAATGAGGGGGAGGGCGCCTTGTTGGTGGCGCCAAGGCAACCGTCACAACTGGCGGCCGCGATGAGGAAACTGGTAGACGACGAGGCTTTGCGGGGGCGATTGGGAATGTCGGCCCGCCGCATTTACGAACAACGCTACACGCAAGAGCGAATGCTTGCGGGATATCACAAGTTGTATCTCGAATCACTCAAGGAGTTGTCCAGTGCGCAAACAATTTCTCCCGTACTGTCTTCCGCAGATCGGTGAAGAAGAGATCGGAGAGGTTGTCGACAGCCTCCGGTCCGGGTGGGTAACGACGGGACCCAAGGTGAAACGATTCGAGGAGGAGTTTGCCCGATACACGGGAGCGCGGCATGCGATTGCCGTCAATTCGTGTACGGCGGCGCTGCATCTGTCGCTGGCGGCGCTGGGTGTAGGGCCGGGGGACGAAGTGGTGGTTCCCACGCTCACGTTCTGCGCGACGGCAAATGTTGTCATCCATCTCGGGGCGCGGCCCGTACTGGTGGACGTGGACGCACAAGGGCTCATGAATCCCGGCATCGCCGCGCAAGCTATTGGGCCCGCGACGAAGGCAATCCTTCCGGTGCACTTTGCGGGGCAAGCGTGCGACCTGCGAGGTTTGGAGGATGTCGCGGGCAGGCATGGGATCGCATTGATCGAGGATGCGGCGCACGCGGTGGGGGCGGTTTACAGGGGCAAAAAGATCGGCACGCACGGCAGATGCACGGCGTTCAGTTTCTATGCCACCAAGAACATGACGACAGGCGAGGGGGGAATGATAACGACCTCGGACGATGATACGGCCACTTTGCTGCGAAGGCTTGCGTTACACGGGATGAGCCGTGACGCGTGGAGGCGCTATGCGGAATCCGGATCCTGGTACTACGAGATTCAGGAGGCAGGCTACAAGGACAACATGACCGATGTGCAGGCGTCGCTCGGACTTCACCAGTTGAGAAGGCTGGATTCGTTCATTGCCCGGCGCAGGGAGATAGCAGGACGCTATGAGGCGGCGTTCGGGCGGTTTGAGGAGTTGGAACTGCCGGTGGAATTGCCGGAGCGCGTGCACGTTTACCACCTCTATCCGGTCCGGTTGCGGCGAAGCGCGCTGCGGATCAGCCGGTCAGAATTCATCGAAGAACTAAAACGGCGGCAGATCGGCGCAAGCGTGCACTTCATCCCTCTCCATAGACATCCATACTACGAAGCGCGTTTCGGATATTGCGCGCGGGAGTTTCCGATGGCCGAGGAGTTATACGAAGGTTATGTCTCACTTCCATTGTATCCGCGGATGACGGACGAGGATGTAGATGACGTGATTGCGGCAGTGAAGGACATAATCGCGGAGCACCGCGTGCCCTTGAGGACCGTACCGCTTGCGAACTATCCGGCGCTTGGAACAGCTAATTAGGGGAGGGAGAATGCCGCGATGAGGCGTACATACAAAGATGTGATCTGGAAGGAGGCGTTACCACGCATGGCGGCCGACACGGCGATGGTGCATCTTTCGGCTCTCGCCTCGCTGGCGGCGGTGGTTTTATGGCAGTCGACGGGAGGGGGAGGAGTCCGCACCGCACAGTTGATGCGCGAACTCCGCGGGTGGTACCTGCACTGCTTCCTGCCGTTGTCGGTGGTATTCCCGGCCGTCTTTTTCGCCAGTGGTTTCTACACGCGGTCGCGGAGCTACTTCACGAGTTACAAGTGGACGGTGCTGGCAAGGGGTATCACGCTGGCGACGCTGATTTTTCTGTTTGCGGCGTTTCTGGTAAGCCGGGCGGAAGCACTTCCACGGAGCGCCATTGTGGTGTTCATCGTTTTGGTGAATGGAATGGCAGTGGGAGCGCGCGTGATCAAATCTCTGATTTCCCAGCCTGGGGGTGTTTCAAAGGCGCGGAATGTCCAGGTTGTTTCCGCGGGGGGCGGCGACGGGGCGAGTCCGGTGCTTGTGGTGGGAGGCGCCGGTTATATCGGATCGATTCTCTGCCGCAAACTGTTGGCGAGAGGGAAGACTGTGCGCCTGCTCGACAGCTTTGTCTATGGCAACGAGGCAGTGCGGGAGCTTTTCGGACACCCGCATCTGGAACTTTGTATCGGGGATTGCCGGAACATTCAGAGTGTGGTTTCCGCGATGAAAGGAGTGGATTCCGTCATCCATCTGGCGGCGGTTGTGGGAGATCCGGCATGCGAACAGGACCGACACGCGGCGCTCGAGATCAACTATGCGGCTACGCGAATGATGACGGAGGTTGCCAAGGGATACGGAGTGAAGCGATTCGTGTTCGCCTCTTCGTGCAGCGTTTATGGAGAGACCGAGGAGATCGTGGATGAGAGGTCGGCCACCGGTCCGATTTCGGTATACGCGCAGACAAAGGTGGACAGCGAAAGAGCGCTGCTGAAGGCGCGTACGGAGAGCTTTCATCCCGTGATCCTGAGGCTGGCCACTGTGTTCGGGAACTCCTACCGGCCGAGATTCGACCTGGTAGTGAATCTGCTTACGGCCAAGGCGTTACAGAACGGAATCATCACGATTTACAACGGAGACCAGTGGCGTCCGTTTATTCACGTCTCGGATGTGGCCGAAGGGCTGATTTGCGCTCTTGATGCTCCGGCGGCGCTGGTGAGCGGCGAGATCTTCAATCTTGGGGACTCGCGGCTGAATTACACGTTGACTGAGGTGGCCGGGACGATTCAGAAGTTGGCTCCCGGAACAAGGGTGGAGCACGTTGAGAACCCGGACAGGAGGAATTATCGCGTGTGTTTTGACAAGATCCGCAGGGAGTTGGGATTTGAATGCAGGGTGACGCTCGAGGAGGGGGTCGAGGACCTGAGGGCGGCGTTAGTGACGAAGAAGATCGGGGATTACACAGACTCGCTGTATCACAATCAACGGTTCCTGAAAGCGGCGGGCCGGCTGACATCCAAGGAGGAGATAGATGCTCAGGTGATGGCGGCGTTTGCGTTGACCCTGGAGAACCATCAAAACGGACTGGCGCCCATCCATGCGCGGCTGTGAGACGAGGTGGGCCGGAGCGCTGTTCGCGCTGGCGGTGATGGTGACGGCGACGACGTGGCTGGAGAAGTTGTGGTGGCCCGGGTTGTTTGGCGCCGCGATTCTGCTGTACGCCGCGGGGTTGCTGACGTGGGCGCAGAGGCAGTTTGCCGGGCGGCACAAGCCGGCTGTGGTTTTCCTGGCCGCGCTGCCGGGGTGGGGACTGCTGCAACTGGCGCTGGGGACGAGTTCGATTGTCGGCCTCACGCTGCGGGCTTGCCTGGGATGGACGGTTCTTGGAGCGGCGTTTTGCTGTGCGGCGGCTCTATTTCAAGACAAGCACGAGATGCGGCGGTTCCTGAGGTGGACGTCGATTTTCGCGGTGGTTTTGTGCACGGCGGCGACGCTTCAGTTCTTCACTTCCGAAGGGCGCTACTTCTGGATATGGCCGAGCGGGCAGCCGCAAGTATTCGGGCCGTTTCAGAGCAGGAACAACTACGCTTCGTTCGTGCTGTTGATGCTTCCGCTGGTGCTGTGGAACGCGGTGGAAAGGGACCGCATCAACTGGCTTTGGCTGATGCCGGGCGCACTGATGATGGCTTCGGCAATTGCTTCCGGATCGCGGGCGGGGAGCTTGCTGGTTGTGCTTGAAGTGCCGGTGTTCCTGTGGACCGAGAGGCGGCGGACTGCCGTGCTCGTGTTGTTGACGGTAGGGTTGGCCACAGCGGCGACGCTCGTTATGGGATGGGATGCGCTAGGGCCGAAATTGAGAGATACGGACCCGATGAGGTACCGGCGCGAGATGCTGTTATCCGCACTTGAGATGCTGAAGGACAAGCCGCTGTTTGGGCACGGTTTGGGGACGTTTCCGGGGGTCTATCCGGCCTACGCGCTGTTTGACAGCGGCTATTTCGTCAATCACGCGCACAATGATTGGGCGGAGTGGGCTTCGGAAGGCGGGGTTCCGTTTCTCGTGTTGATTCTGGGGTTTGGCGCCTGCACCTTGCCGGGGAGCGTCCGGCTGCCTTGGGCCATCGGGCTGCCGGCGGTGTGCATACACGCACTTGCGGATTATCCGCTGCAACGGCCGGGGGTGTCGCTGTGGGTAGTATTTCTGGCGGCGGCGGCGATGTGGAAGAAGGGGGATTACCGAGATCCGCCGGTTGTGGGAGAGGGCGGGCGGTCCGAGCTTTCGGGTTTAGGTTTCGGTAAAGGTTTGCGAGGCAACGTCCGTGCCTCCGGCATCGCGAATACTGATGGCGGAGGCTCCCAGATCCTTGAAAGGTGAAAACCAGGCAGAAAAGACAGGCCGCATCATGTCGTTGCCCAGGAGGTAGGCGCCGCGAATGTGTTCTGTCCCGTTGTCGAGGTTGAAGTAGGCGGAGAGGAGGGCATGATCGAGTTTGAGTTCCATTTTTGGCGGGATCGGCGAAATGTTGTTTGACGTAGGCCGTCGAGCCGAGCAATCCCTGTTCCTCGCCGCTCCAGAGGGCGAGGCGAACAGTACGGTATTCATGGGGAGTCGGAGCCATTTGAGGATGCGCATGACTTCGAGGGCGGCGGCGTTGTCCGTGGCTCCGGTTCCACCCCGCCAGGAGTCGAGGTGCGCGCCGATGAGGACAAGGTGCTGTTTTTTCCGGGTGCCGGAGATCTCGGCAACGACGTTCGAGGAATCCTGGTTCTCTTCGAGGGTGCGGGCATCGATGTCCAGTTCGATGCGAACGGGGATCTTCTTTTCTACCAGCCTGACGATGCGGTTGCAGTGTTCGGGGGTGAGAGCAACCATGGGAGGCGGCACTGGGACTTTCAGGTGATTCGATCCACCTCCGGAGGCAAAGACGGCGCCTCCGGCGGCGGTTGCTCCTTCGAAAACCACCGCGCGGACGCCTTCTTCAGGGCATCGAAAATCTCCGGGGAGCTACCGGGGAGCGGGTCCGTAGCGCTCCGCCCAAGAATCGTGAGCAGCGGGGTTTCGCGGACGGGGTCCGCCATCACGATCTTACCCTTCGGTTTGCCCTGAATTTTTCGAGATCCCTTGACGCCTGGATGACGGCGGCGGAGGGTTGTCCGGTCAGCGGTGCGTTTGTGCCGGAGGACCGGTCGAGAGGGAGGCCGATGAGGGGGGAGCGCCCGAAGCGCCCCCACTTCTCGAGGTGGGGATTAGACAATCCATACTCCCGGGCCTTGCCGGCGACCCAATCCGCAGCTTTCCGGTATCCGCTGGACGTTGACATCCGTGAGGTGGAACATGTGATCCATCACCTTGGAGTTCTCGAAGGCTTCGGTGCGAATGCGGTGAACGATGGCCAAGTCCGGCTGTTCTTCGGCGGGGAGCCACAGGGCGGCAGCGGAAGCGAGCATGAAAAGACGGAGCCGGTAATGCATTTGATGGCCAGAATAGCACCGCATCAGAAAACGAATCACAAACGGCTAGAATCAAGAAAGGCGTGCGGATCACAATCTCCAAGGAGAACTATCTCAAAGCGATTGCCGAGGCGGAGAGCGAAGGGCAAACGGTGATTGCAGCCACGCTTGCGCGGTGGTTGAACGTATCGCCCCCGGCGGTCACGATGGCGATCAAGCGGTTGAAGCGCGATGGCCTGCTTCAAGTGGGGAAGGATGGCCAACTGAGCCTCACCGGTACGGGGAGAGACATCGCGACGCGACTGCTCAATCGTCATCATCTGATCGAGCGAATGCTGACGGAGATCTTCGGGATGGAGTGGTACAAGGTACACGAGGAGGCAGAGCAACTGGAGCACGCGGTATCGTCGGACTTCGAGCGGAAGCTGATGGAGAGGCTTGGTCCGGGAGGGGCCTGTCCGCACGGCAATTTTATCGGCCGCGACACTCCGGAAGAGCGGAGGAAACGAGGGTGGATGCCGCTGCCGGATCTGGCTGCAGAGCAGGACGCATCGGTGGTGAGCGTGTTCGAGCGGGACCGGCAGTTGCTTGAGTATTTCGACAGCCTGGGGATCTGTCCGGGCGCCTCGTTGCGAATAATGAGCCAGAACTACGATGACACGGTGACGCTGCTGATTGACGGACGGAGAGTGCAATTGGGGCAATCGGCGGCAAGCAAGGTTTGGGTGGAGCCAGTCGAGGCGCGGCAGTCTGTCGCCTTCGCCTAGACTCGTGGCGATGATCACCGGGGCCTCGTCCGGCATCGGAGCGTGCTGACGGCGGATTTGAGTTTGCGTGAGGGCCGCGAAAGGCTGGCGGCGCGGCCGCGAGGCGAGGAGCGGCTGAGGCTGCTGGTAAATAACGGGGGATTCGCGACAACGAACCGGTTCTGGGAGGAGGAACCGGAGGGGTAGATGCGCATGCGCCAGGTGCATGTGATGGCGACGGTGGAGTTGACGCATGCATCCTTGGGAAACCTGGTGAGCAGGGGCGAGGCGGCGTCATCAACGTGGCTTCGGTGACGAATTATTGCGCGACGAAGACGTGGATGTAGGTGAACCCCGGGCACGGCGCTTGCACCTTCACCCCGAATTTCACGATGCGATGGGCGCTTCGCAAGAAAGGATTGCGCGGTTTCCATGGATGAAATCAGAGGAGTGGCGCGGCGCTCGCTCGCGGGGCTCGACAGGGGGGCATTGGAGGTGACGCCCGGATGGAGATACCGGCGGATTACGGCGATTTTTCCCGAGGCTGCCACTGGGGGTACGGATGGCTTAGCGAGCGCGCTCGCCGCACAGGCGCGGGCGGTGGTAGAGGGCATCAGGGGCGGGCGGCGGATTGCTCGCGGAGTTTGCGGATCAAGGCTTGCAATTGCCCGGTTCTGGAAGTGCCGGGGTGGTAGCGAAGGAAGTTCTCCAACTCCGCGGCGGCAGCTTTGGCGTCGCCCTGGCGGAGGCAGATTTCCGAGAGCAGCAACTGCGGATTGGCGAAGTGGCCGGGGTCGAGTCTCTTGGCCTCCTTCAGGTGTTTGAGGGCGAGAGAGGTATTGCCGAGGGCGAGATAGTTGGTTCCGAGTTGGGCGTTGGCGAGGGCATCCCTGGGGCGCCACTCGGCGGCTTTCTGATTGAAGGGTAGGGACTCCTGGAATTTTCCGAGATTGAGGAGCACGCCGCCGAGGTTGACGACGGGTTCGTAGAGTTCGGGGTCGTGGAGGGTGGCCTCGCGGAAATGGGCTTCCGCCTGGTCATATTGCTGCCGCTGGTAGGCAATCGTGCCAAGAGTGTTCCAGGCGGCGGCGAACCGAGGGGAGAATTCCAAGGCTTTCCGGAGGTGGCGGACGGCGCCATCTTCATCGCTCTTACGGAGTTTTCCGAGAGCTTCGGCATACTCCCGGCGGGCTTTGCCGGAGATGGCGAGCCGGGCGGCGGACACGGTGAACCGGTCTTTCGGAGTGTAGAGCCTGGAGGCGCGGGAGGGATGGATGAGGACGGTTATCTTCACGCGGCCCTTCTCGTCGCAAGTGGCGGGACCGATGCTGTAGGTTTGGCGGAACTCGCCGAGGCGGGGAACGAAGACAGCGATCTGGTAGGCGCCGGGGGCGAGGTTCTTGAACTTGAACTTTCCGTCCCAATAGACGGGGACCTCGGTCCGGAAAGAGGTTGCCGCGGCGGATACGGCGACGGAGGAGAAGCGGGGAGGCGGGTTTAGCCAGCCCTCGATCACGAAGCTCTTGCGGTCAGACGAGGAGGCGGCCGAGAGGAGGGCGGGGAGCGCAAACAGCAACAGTTTGCGAAAATAGGGTCGAAGGCCCAATCCCGCGATGGTTGTTGACGGCATCTACTACGCCCTTGGACTGACTGCTGGAGGTCTGCTGGTATCCTATCTCAGCCGGCCAGTCTACGGTCTCCCTCTTTTCATTCTGGCTCTTTTCTGCCTGTATTTCTTCCGGGACCCGGAACGGGTGGCGCCGGCGGGGCCTTACGCGGTTTCGCCGGCTGACGGGAAGGTGGTAGCGGTCAAACAGGAGAACGGGGGTACGCGCATCTCTATTTTCCTGAACGTGTTTGACGTTCACGTGAACCGGTCGCCGATTGCCGGGCTGGTCACCGGCGTGGAGTATCACAAGGGAAAATTTCTGGTGGCGAGCAAGGAGCAGGCCTCGGCGGAGAACGAAATGAATACGATCACCGTGGAAGGCGCCGGGTCGAAGGTAATTTTCAAGCAGATCGCGGGATTGATTGCGCGGCGGATCGTGTGTTGGAAGAAAACGGGGGACAATGTGGGGCTTGGGGAGCGGATCGGGCTTATCAAATTCGGCTCGCGTGTCGATATTTGGTTGGGACCCGAATGGACGATCGCCGTGCGTCCGGGGGAGCGTGTGCAGGGCGGCTCCTCGATCCTGGCGAAGAAAGAGCATTGACGTGGGCAAGATCAACCTACCCGAGCAACTGATTGATCAGCAAAGCCGGCGCCCGCGCCGGGCGGCATACGCATTACCGACGCTGTTCACGGCTGGAAACCTTTATCTGGGATTCCTCGCGATTCTCAAGAGTTTCGAGGGAACGCTGGCGGTGCAGGGCGGACTGGCAGGGAGCGTTCCACAATTCGAGGTGGCGGCCAAAGCAATAGGGATCGCGGTACTGCTGGACGGGCTGGATGGGCGCATCGCAAGGCTGACGGGAACGGAGAGCGAGTTCGGGCGAGAGATGGATTCGCTGGCGGACGTGATCTCGTTCGGGCTTGCGCCGGCGGTGCTGGCGTACGCATTTGGCGTGCAGTTTGTGGATTTTACATCTGATCCAACGATCCGCGACATGCTGGTGCGCGCGGGAGTTTTCCTGTGCTTCCTGTTTCTGCTGTGCAGCGCCTCGCGGTTGGCGCGGTTCAACATTCAGACGAACCCGGTGCCGAAGAATCCGGGGCGGCCGGGGCGGAAGTATTTTGTGGGGCTGCCGACGCCGGCATCGGCGGGGATGGTGGCGGCGGTGATCTATGCGGCCGATTGCGCGCCGATTCGCGGTTGGCCGGTGGCGGCGCTGTGGCTGGCGCTGATGGGATTGCTTTCGTTTCTAATGGTTTGCACGTGGCGGTACCGCAGTTTCAAGGATCTGAACCTTGCGCGGCCGAGATCGACTCTGACGGTGGTGCTGCTGGGGAGCCTGATCTTTCTGGTGTGGAATTATTCTCAGCCTGTGCTGCTGGCGATGGCGACGACGTATGTGGGGAGCGGCATCGCGGTGCGAATCGGGGGGATCATCCGGCGGCTGTTGCGGAAGCATCATGCACCGCCGCGCCCGCACGAGCTTCCGGGTTGAACGAAAAGACATGCATTCACCATCCGTGGCAATCGTGGGGAGCGAATCGCTGCCTGGCAAAGACGTGCGGGAACTGATCCGGGAGCGCGGGCTCGATGTGCGCGTGCAACTGATCGGCTCCGATGAAGAGGAGACGGGAAAGATCACCGGGGAAGGCGATGAGGCGGTGGTGATCACGCCGTTGGACAAAACGAATCTGGCGTCGGCGGATATTGTCCTGCTGACGGGGAGCGCGGCGAGCAGTCGAAAGGCGTGGGAACTGGCGGGGGCGGGAACGGCTCCGGTAGTGGACGTGACACGGACCTTGGACGATCTGCCATCGGCCCGGATTCGGGCTCCGTACGCAGAGCGGGGAGTGGTTGAGGGAGGAGGGTTTCCGCTGATTGTGGCCCATCCGGCGGCGGTGGCGCTGGCGATGTTTTTCGGGCAGTTGGAGGGCAAGTTCGGCGTGCGGCGATCGCTGGTGGAGATCTTTGAGCCGGCGAGCGAACGAGGGCAGCAGGGGATTGACGAACTGCATCAGCAGACAGTGCGGCTGTTTTCCTTTCAGAGCCTGCCGAAGGAGATTTTCGACGCGCAACTGGCGTTCGCGCTTCTGGCGCGGTTTGGTGTAGAGTCGCCGCACAGCCTGGAATTGATGGAGACGTCAGTGGAGCGGCATCTTGCGTCACTGCTGGCGGGGCGGGCGAGCCGGACTCCCATGCCGTCGTTGCGGCTGGTGCAGGCGCCGGTATTCCACGGGTATAGCATATCGGTCTGGGCGGAACTGGAGGAGGAAGCCGAGGAGGAGGCGGTGCTGGGAGCACTGGCGGCGGAGCGGATCGATATTCGAGCGGCGGCGGAGGACGCCCCGACGAACGTGGGAGCGGCGGGGACGGATGGGATCATCGTGGGGAACGTGCGGCGCGACCGCAACGTTCGGCGCGCGTTCTGGTTTTGGATTGTGACGGACAACCTGCGCCTGAGCGCGGGGAACGCAGTGGAACTGGTGAAGCAGATATGCGCCGTGTGACGCTGCCGGCGGCGCTGTGCGCCATGACGCTGGTTTCGTGCGGGTATCATGTTTCCGGCCATGCGGATGCGCTGCCGAAGAGCATCAAGACGATTGCGGTGCCGGCGTTCGGGAACAACACGACGCGGTACCGGCTTTCCGACCGTCTGCCGCAGGCGATCACGCGGGAGTTCATTTCGCGGACGCGCTACCAGGTGGTTGCGGACGTGAACCGCGCGGACGCGATTCTGCAAGGGTCGGTGGTGAATGTGCTTTCGTTTCCGACGACATTCGACACGCGGACGGGGCGCGCGGCGGGCGTGCAGATCAACGTCTACCTGAATCTGAACCTGACGGAACGGGCGACAGGGAAGGTGCTGTATTCGAACCCGAACATGGAAGTGCGCGAGCGCTATGAAATCAGCATCGATCCGCTGGCATACTTTGAAGAGAGCGAAACGGCGCTGGACCGGTTGAGCAAGGAAGTGGCCGGATCGGTAGTGTCGCGGGTACTCGAGACGTTCTGATGACGCCGCAACAATTTCTGGGACAGATCAAGACGAAGCCGGGAGCGGTGTATCTGTTTGTGGGACCGGAGATGTACCGGCGGCGGGTGAGCCGGCGGATGCTGATCGAGAAGTTTCTGCCTGCGGAGATGCGGGAGGAAGGCGTGTCGCGGCATGACCTTGAAGAGGCGACGCTGCGGGACGTGCTGGATGACGCGAGTTCGTTTTCGCTGTTTGCGTCGAAACGAGTGATCTGGGTATCGGGCGCGGAGGCGGCGGTACCGCGGGGGACGGCCAAGGATGAGGACAATCCGGGGCATGCGGCGCTGGCGGCGTACGTGCGGAATCCGGCGGCGGACACGGTCGTAGTGTTCGATAGCCAGCGATTCACGTTCGACAACGAAGACAAGGCGAAACTGGACCGCCTGCGGAAGTTTTATGCGGTGATTCCGGACGTAGTGGAGTTTGCGCCGTACACAGCGGAGGAAGCGCGGAAAGTGGCTGGGGAGATGGCAGCGCGGAGCGGGCTGGAAATTCACCCGGCAGCGCTCGAGACGCTGGTGGAATCGCTCGGGAACGACGCGGCGCGGTTGGCGAGCGAGATCGAGAAACTAGCGCTGTTTACGGGAGGGAAACGGGAGGTGACGGAAGAAGACATCCTGAGGATGGCTCCCGACGCCCGGTCGACGACGATTTTCGCGTTAGTGAACGCGTTGAGCCAGGGGAACCGCGCGGTGAGTCTGGATCTGCTGGAGACGCTGGTGCGGGAGGGGGAATACCTGCCGCTGGCGATCACGTTTCTAGCGGCGCAATTCCGGTTTGCGCTGGCGGCGAAGGAAGAAGGTCTGCGTTCGGCGCAGCAGGTGCAGGGACACTTCGGCAAGCTGGGGGTGGCGATGTGGCCGTCACGGGCGCAGCAGGTGATGCAGACGGTGAACGCGTTTTCGAGGCAGAAGCTGGAGCAGGCGATAGTGGAGCTTTACCGCGCGGACAAAGCGCTGCGGGACCGAAGCCCGGATGACCGGATCGTGATGGAGCGATTGGCGCTGGCGCTGACGAAGTAGACTGATGGCAAGGCGCGGCGGGCGGATCGGCCGCACGGCGGTGTTCGGGTTCACGGCCGGAGACCGGCGGGTGTTGCATGAGCATTTCGAACCGGGGAGGCAGGGGCTGGCGACCGGGCGAGCAGACAGGGAACGCCGCGTACACTGATCCCCGCATCCGTTTCCGCACGGGCCACCATTTCCGGTGAGGGTGTTTCTCCCGCCGCCAACGCGGCCTCCAACGGATCGCCGCCAAGGGAGCGCCTTTGCGACGGCCAGCGCGCTTGATGGGCGGTCACCCGGATCTTGCTCCAGGCAGAGTAGGATCGCCCGCTCCACCGCCGGATCGACTGTCCGTTACCGCAAACGGGTTCACCAGATCGCGGCGGTTCTTGCCTTCAAACGCATACTTGCCGGCGAAAAGCTCGAACAGCACGAGCCCGAGTGCGTAGATGCCGCTGCGCTCGGCCACCTTGTGTCCCTCCGCACACTGCTTCCCGTGCGCGGAGTCGCCCGATGGCCAAGGCAAATCCGAAATCGGTAATCAGAACTTGGCCGGCCGCATTGAGCATGATATCGGCGGGCTTCCGATCGCGATGCAGGATGCCGCGGATGTGCGCGGCTGAGAACGCCTCGCAGAGCTTGCGGGCGATCTCGATTCCCTTGTCCCGCGGAAATCGGCCAATGCGCTTCAACAAATGCGCGAGGTTCTCAACGCACATTGGGGTGGGAACCTGCCGCGCTTCGTTGTGTAGCCGCGCCACGGCCCCCGCGTTCTCCCGCAATGACTCGGGCAGGAGTTTCAGCGCCGCCACATGGCCGGGTTTGGTGTCCCGCGCGATACACCTCTCCCATACCGCCCGCACCCGCGAATCCCAGAATCCGGCGCCGGCCCGCCGACACCTGGCCAACAGCGAACCGGCCCGCGGTGGGCGTGGGAGCCGGTCTCTCTCGCGGGCTTACTCTCGCCGCGCCAACACCGGAGCGCCACATCCGCCGCAATAGCCGGCGTTCTCCGGCATCTCGAAGGAACAGATGTGGCAGCGCATGATAACGCCTGTCGACTTATACAGGACGCCAACCACTGCGGTGCACCCTGAAAGAGTAGACCGCCGTCCCCTTCTCATCGCCGCCGGCGGCGCGGTTAGTTGTCAGCAGCCAGAATTGAGCTTTAGCTGACGCCAACCGCCCAGACATTACTGCCGGCCCGCAGGGCGCCCCCGGCAAGGCGCTCCGCGACACCGGCATTACCGCCGATACCCGATTGCACAGTCAGGTCGTGGCCGAGAGTTCTCAGCGCCTCAACCGCCGCTGGGTCGAGCAACGGAAGTGCGAGAATGGGTTCCTGGCCCTCGAGGTGGATGCGGGGAGCGGACACAGCCTCGTATCCCGAGGCCTGCAGGTCGACGATCCGGCGGCACATTTCGGTGACGACGCTGACGATCCGGCGGCCTCCGCGAAGGCCCAGGGCCACATCGCGGCCGGGCAATCGCAGGATGGTGGGGCAGGTGTTGTTGAGAGGGCGCTTGCCTGGGCCAATGGAGTTCGGGCGGCCGGGACGCGGATCAAAACGGCACATTCCGTGTCCGAGCATGATACCCGTGCCAGGCACCGTGACACACGATCCGAAATCGCCTCCGTGCGAGATGGTCACCGCCACCAGGTTGCCCTCGCTGTCCGCCGTCGAGATA